>CANOUP010000015.1 GCA_947570625.1 uncultured Clostridia bacterium
CGTTGCTTTTACAAGTTTTGCAAGTTCACTATAACGCAAAGTTCTATCAAACAAAATATCTTGCTACGGGAGCGCAGAAAATTAGTGGTAGTGAGGATGTTGTTTCTTTTATTGATGTGACAAATAAAACAATTGAGCAAGTGTCGAAAGAGGTTGCAGAAATAATATACTTTGAAAAATACGTTGAAGCTGATTTCCAAAGTATTTTGGAGGCTATTAGTAAGAACGGGAGAGACTTTTATTATGATTAAAAGTAAACTTTATGTAGCAGGTCCGTTGTTTAGTGAAGCGGAGAAAAGATTTAACAAGCAATTAAAAAATGAGTTGTCTGCTCATTTTGACGTTTATTTACCACAAGAAGATGGGTTGCTTGTTGAAGATATGGTAAAAAACGGTGTTCCATTTTTACTGGCCTCGCAAAAAGTGTTCTATACTGATATTAATGCAATTAATTGATGGCGCTAACATATTTTGTTTAATGAGCATATTTTTTGCTACAACGCTCATCTTTTCAAATATAGTGGCGGGTAATTTGATTGACGTTATGGGGATAGCATTACCAGCGGCGGTCCTTGTTTTTCCAGTAACGTATATTTTAGGGGATGCAATAACGGAACTTTTCGGATTTAAAAAAATGCGATTATTAGTTGTATTTACTCTTATAGCAAACCTTTTAATTGCTGTGTTGGGATATATTATGTCAATTATGCCACACCCTGAATATTTTGAACATTATGAAGAGTACAATTTTGTTTTTGCTTTTGCACCTAGAACAGTATTGGCTTCCTCTGCCGGTTTTTTATTTGGGTCATTGTTAAATGCTTTTATAATGCATTTGCTAAAAAAAGCGTTAAATACAATAAATTAATTTGGCTTAGAATAATTTTATCTACTATTGTGGGAGAATTTGTTGATTCGAGTTTATTTATAATAATAGCTTTTTGGAGTGTGATTTCTATAAAAGAGTTGTGGGTGCTTTTAGTTTCGCAATATGTTTTTAAGGTGTTGCATGAGCTGATTTTTTCTCCTATTTTAGTATTTGTCATTAGAAAAGCAAAAAAAATTTAGACAAGGTTAGTAACAAAAGTGCTTCTAATGATGAAATTTCTTTTCCTAATGGATGATACCTTGCCGCTTACGACTGTGATGTACATATATATTTGAATCATCAAATAATATTGAAGCAGTAGTTTTTGAACTAAACATATGCAAAAACAGTACGAATTGTTTCATTGTGATAGGCAGTATTTTCGTCCTATAAAGACAAAAAAAGGAAGGACGGATTTTTACGTTCTTCCTTTTTTTGTTATATACGGGTTTGAACCGCGGTTTGCGCACTTTGCCGCAGGGCGTTATTTTTATTTTCTGCTCGATATTGACAAATTCTGTAAATAATGATATAATATAATTATAAGATAGTATGCACACGGAGAAAAGGTAAAAAAGGAATAAGATAAAAGGGGGGTAAATCCCGATGGTTAGTTTACTTTAAGCGCAATGGTACCTGTTTAGGGTATTGTTGCGCTTTTCGGATTTATTGAGAATATAGGGGTGTTGAAAATGAATAATAAAATATTAAAAAAAGCGGCGGCGTTTTTCGTTCTGGTTATGTGCTTAACCGTAATAACAATGACAGGATGTATGGATTATGCAAGCCGATACAGCGAAGAAAAGCATAAAGAGCGTATAAGCAAACTTGTGAAGAAACGCTATATGACGGAAGAAAGCGAGTACACGTCTTTCGAGGTGTACCCGCTATACAACGAAAACGATGAGCTGAAATTTTTTGTCGTCGAGTTCGAACCCTACGGATATGTATACGTAAAAATAAACGAAAAATCTAATTCTTTGTTGGGATTAAGTATGTATATGCGTGAAAGCGGTGAATCTGAAGAGTGGTTCAGGTATGAAGTAGACGAGAATTCTGAGGCGCATATTACAGATAAAAACGGTTATGAAACGATATATAAATACAGGCGTTTGACTGAAATTCAAGATGACGGCGAGCCTGTCAAATATAAGGACAGCCATTTTAAAATTGCAGAGACAGGTAATGAAAGAAGATACTTTATTGAAATAGAGTGCTTACTGTCTCTCGGCTGGAAAAAAGGTTTTATTCCGGCTGTAAAACGGGGCGAAAAGTATCTGAATCTTGTTTCTATGCAGGAATTAGTTATATCAAACGGAGAAGAAGATAATGCAGAGCATAAACGGCAGGCGATTTCGGATGTGTTATTCTTTGCGTGTTCCGAGTTTAAACTTTAATATAAGGGGGGGAGAAACGGCGTCGTCGCTGACAGCACAAAACAGCTTCCGACTATGGACCTGTTTTTTATAATTGACCGTAATTTATAAGTATAAGGAGAAAAATAATGAAAACTAAAATTCTTAAAAGCATAGTTGCGCTTTTTGTTTTTGTAATAATTCTTAGCGTAATAACAATGACAGGATGTATGGATTATGCAAGCCGATACAGCGAAGAAAAGCATAAAGAGCGTATAAGCAAACTTGTGAAGAAACGCTATATGACGGAAGAAAGCGAGTACACGTCTTTCGAGGTGTACCCGCTATACAACGAAAACGATGAGCTGAAATTTTTTGTCGTCGAGTTCGAACCCTACGGATATGTATACGTAAAAATAAACGAAAAATCTAATTCTTTGTTGGGATTAAGTATGTATATGCGTGAAAGCGGTGAATCTGAAGAGTGGTTCAGGTATGAAGTAGACGAGAATTCTGAGGCGCATATTACAGATAAAAACGGTTATGAAACGATATATAAATACAGGCGTTTGACTGAAATTCAAGATGACGGCGAGCCTGTCAAATATAAGGACAGCCATTTTAAAATTGCAGAGACAGGTAATGAAAGAAGATACTTTATTGAAATAGAGTGCTTACTGTCTCTCGGCTGGAAAAAAGGTTTTATTCCGGCTGTAAAACGGGGCGAAAAGTATCTGAATCTTGTTTCTATGCAGGAATTTGTTATGTCAAACGGAGAAGAAGATAATGCAGAGCATAAACGGCAGGCGATTTCGGACGTGCATTTCTTTGCGGGTTCCGTGTTTAAACTTTAATATAAGGGGGGAGTTATGTTTATAAAAACATTTAAAAGAAATATTTATATTGCAGTTATTTGTTTGTTAACAGGTTTAATTGTTGGTATTCTTGGTTTTCTATATATGGATTTTACCAATAAATATGCCGCAGCGGAAGATGATAATGAGTTTGAAAATATACAAGTTTTAAATTCTATCGGCAGTAATAATCAAGGAAAAGTTAATATGACTACTGTTACAAGCGGATTTATTGATGAAAAGTATATTTCTAACGCTAATTATTTTATTGCAAATCCATTGCATGCTGATAATAACGGCAGTGATAATCCTTTGGGCACTTGTACCACGGTTGCAATGCAAATGGTAATGGGATATCATAACTATTATACAGACAGACGGCTTATACCGCAAACAGACGGCGGAAATAAAAATTTCTTGGAGCAAAATTATGGTGATTTAAATGACCATCCGGAAATTAATGCTATTGTTGGGCGTGATTTGGGACGAGGTTCTATTGGAACAGCCGACGATTTTTATAATGAATTAATGGATTTAAATCCAATTTCAAAATTACCGGGAGGACAGGGTATTGAAACTGTAAGCGACGCGGCAAAAGAATTTATTCGTATGTATGCGCCCAATATTAGCGGTAATGTAACAATAAAAGCGGGTATGTTGCCAAATCCGATTGCCTCAAATGAGTACGAATTAGCCATTGAAGAAATCGACGCAGACAGACCTATTATTTTAGGTTTTACGCCGGTTTCATCTGACAGTCACGATTTTCATGTCGTCGTTGCATATGGATACGCTACTTATAATAATGTTTTTGGTTTTATAGTTCATTATGGCTATAAATCTGTTGAAACACAAATTTGGGTGCCGGCAAATTGGTTTGGTTATCGGATAACAATGTCTGTTGAACATACACATAATTTTATAGATACTGAAAATAACGTAAACGATACATATAGAGAAATTATTTGTACAGAATGCGGTTGCAGAACCATTGATAATATTTATGAATATGATTTAAATAATAATGCAATTATTGGATTAAACTATAAGCTTAAAGATGTTGTAACTATACCTTCAATTTACAAAAATGTAGATATAGATAAAATAGGCGAAGGTGTTTTTAAGGACAGTCAATTGCGTGAAGTGAAATTTTTAACAGCTATGCAACGTATAGGGGACGGCGCATTTGAAAATTGTAATAAATTGGAAGCTGTTAATATAAATTATGTTACTAATATCGGAAACAATGCGTTTAAAAACTGTTATTCATTGAAACAATTCAGTATACCCGTAACTTTAACAGATATAGGATACGGAGCATTTTCAGGTTGCAGTAATTTGAAATTTTTAATAAATTCCAGTAACCCGAATTTTGCAGTTCAAAATAATATTATCTATAATAAAAACAAGACAAATATAATTTCGGCTTGCAATATCGGTGCGGATATTACAATACCTTCTTACGTTTCGGAGATTTTGCCTTACGCATTTGCGGGAAATAGAAATGTTAATGTTATACGTTTTGACGGTACGATAAACATAGGTAATTGTGCATTTGCTGATTGTACGGATTTAAATGTTTATTTCAACACAAATTTTTTACCGCAGGCAGGTGCAGGAGTTTTTGATGATTGTAATGTAAATATATTTGTCCCTTATTATTTACAAAATGATTATAAAGAAGTTTTTCCTCAGTATGCTGATAAAATAACTTCGACCCCAATTTCCGTAATGTTTATCAGTGACGGTATACCGGTTAAAACAATAGATACTTACAACGGCGCGGAAGTTGAATTGCATCCCATTTCAAAGCGCGGGTATGATTTTGATGGTTGGTATACCGACCCGAGTTTTAACGGAACGCCTTATAATGAAGAGTATTGGCAGTCTGATACTAATATAACGCTTTATGCGAAATGGCTTCCTAAAATATATACCATTACCCTTAATGCAAATGGCGGAACTTTGTCGGGGGCAGATAAAATATATGTTTTATACGGTCAAAAATATTCTATAAGTACAAGTGTAGAAAAAATCGGATATACTTTCGAAGGATGGGCAGACGCTGACGGAAACAAGCTGTCGACAGAAAACGGCGAAAGCAAAGATATCTGGAATTATGAAAAAGATTTGACGCTTTATGCGGGATGGGGCGTCAAATCTTATGAGATACAAATAAACGACAACGGCACTATAATATGGCTCGGTAAAGAAGGATTATCTGATGATAAGTGTTCGATAGAATACGGTACGGTAATCAGTGCAATTAATCTCATACACGTATTTAAGGAATCAAATCAGGGCTTTAAAGAGGGGAAAATTTTCGACCATTTCGAATATGACGGAGAGAAATTTAACTGGACAAGCGTTCCTGATTTGGGCGAAAGCGGTGCGATAGTTACTATTATTCCGATATGGGTTTTGGAAAGACATACTATCCATTTCTCCTCGACGTATGGTGCTGAAACCAGTCCTTTAACGATGGAATACGGCGGTAAAATCAATCTCCCTGTTTTGAGTCAGACAGGATATACCTTTAACGGCTGGTATACTAAGCCTGTCGGAGGAAATGAGGTCACTTGGTTAAGAATGCCTGACCTTACGCCTACCGAACAAAACAACGGCTCGGTTAGCATTTATGCGCACTGGACAGCAAATAAGTACTATGTTTATTATTTATCTAACGGCGGTTCGGGTACTATGGGTTACACGCTGTTCGAATATAATAAATATCAGAATTTACGAATGAACAGTTTTACGAAAACAGGACACAATTTTAAAGGCTGGGCTACTTCTTCAAATGGCGGAGTTGTGTATTCAGACGGTCAGCTTGTTTCTAATCTTTCTTCTGCGCAGGGAGGTAGAGTCAATTTATATGCGGTTTGGGAGGCAAAAACTTATTCGATAATTTACTCGAATTTGACTTCTGATATGTATATTCATCCAAGTACATTTACATACGGCGTTGGTTTGCCTGCAATACCCAAGTTGTATGTTAAAGTGAGAAATGGGCTTGAAGAAGTAAAAGTAAACGGTTGGTATACGGATAATGGTCAATCTATAAGTTCTATTTCCCCAACAAGAGATAGCGATATAACGCTTGCCGCAAAATATGAGTATAAAGTCGAAGCAACTTATTCTTCGGCAACACATACGGTCACCGACGGAAAAATTGAAAATCAGCCCAGTTTTAGCATTGGTTTAATGTTGCGTAGTTTTTATAATAATATTATCAATGGAACGGGTTTGGAAAAAATAAAAATTTCTATATCGTTGTATTTATGGGAAATAAACGACGGGTATCAAGATTTCTACCTATATAACGGCGATACTGTAATTTGGTCGGAAACGAAGGAGCACGGAGCGGGCAAGAAAAATTCAACTGCGGCGCGTTATACTTTTAATATCGAATTGGATATTGCGGATTATTCAAATGCGGATTATCTCGATTTAAGATTTGGCGCACACGGTGCATTTTCTGATGATTGGCAGTTTAATAATTTTGAGATGACTGTTTACTTTACCCATTAATTAAATAAAAAAGCGGCGCGTATGCGCCGCTTTTTTTTATTTTTTACGCTTAATAATCCTTGATATTTTTTTTAAATAGTGCTAAAATAACGTTGCGACTTCAATTTAATATATCTATCTCGGCTTTTAAAAGGGAGTATTATAATCTTTTATTAAGGACATAAATGTGAGTATCGGTAGTTATACCGTTCCACCATTTATGTCCGCAAGATATAAGTAAATTGGAGTCGCATTCAAAGGGGCGGTATGCTATGGTGCCGTTCCTTCGGGGCGGCATCTTTTTTTTTATGACAAATATATTTCGGTATCAGGGCGTGCCATCCGTAATATTTTGTAATTTTTTGTGAGTAACTCATACAAATGGACGAAGAGTCTCCGATTTAATGCCGAGCGATAGTAAGCCGTATGGATTTTAGTCACATCTTTAAATTTTTTTGCGGCGCGCCTGATATAGAAACGCGGCGGGGAAACCCGCGGCGTTTCTTTTATTATGCCTGAACATCGTTAACCAAATTTAGGATGCGCGACGATTGTGCGTTAATTTATTTGACTGTAACAAGGTTTTGTTATATAATAGAGTATGGATTAAAGTATATTCCGCAAATTAAAGCGAGGCAAGATATGGCGCTCTGGATTATATTACTGATAACTATAATAACCGTATTCGTAGCAGTGCACGCCGTACTGTTGCCCAAACTGTTTTTAAAAGTAAGATACGCATATAAAAATATCCCCGACCGCGGTTTGAAAGTCGTCGACGAGGCAAACGGCAGAAGCATAGTTTACGAGCCCGACGAAAGCATAAAGGATTTTATAAACCAGTACATTGTTTCCGAGCGGGACGGAAAAAAGAGCTTTGTCTGCAAAATCGACGGCGACATACGATTTATCGATTTCGACATCGTTCTTTTCAACGAAAAGGGCGTTTCGTTCAAGGTTTTAAACGTAAAGGAAATTATAAAGAACAAGGGCTATACGGAAGTTGTTCCCCTGCCCGACAAAACGGTATACGTTACGGTCGTGCTTAACAGGGTTAACGACTCTCACCGCGAAAACAGAGCTTCCAAACACGTCGTGTTGAAGGGCGTCGCGCTGTACATACTTTCCTGCGCGCTGATAGAAATACTCTGCGTTTTCGGCATTAAAGCCTGCATAGGCAAAATATACGGCGGACTGTTTTTCGAAAGCTTTATGTACATAGCCGATACGTGGATTTTTACGGCGGTCGTCTGCGCGGGCGTAATTATTTTAAACGTGCTTTTCACCGTCGCGGTCGTGTTCATAAAAAAGAAAAACAAAAAGAAGGGGGAAGCAAATGGCTGATTACAACGTCGTTTCGAAGAGCGAATATCTTCACCCCCAAAACAATAACGCCGTGCCCGCGGACAGCTTTATGTTTATCCGCGAAAACGGAAAAAAGTATTTGCTTATCAGGTTCAAAAACGTCCGCAAGAGCCTTCTTACGGGGCTTAACCTCGAAATAACCCAGCTTGACGGGCGGGGAAAAACGCTTGCCGAAAAGAGCGTGAAGTACGGCAATCTTTCGGGAAAGGCGGGAAAGCTTTACGCGCTTCCGCGGATGATTGAGGTCGAAGAAAATTGCGAGGACGTAAAGATAAAAGTGTGCGAAGCGCTTTACGGTTCTTACGCGTACAGGATAGAAGGCGGGGAGGAGAAAGTCGGCTATATCGCGCCCTCCGAAAAGTTCGATATAGAAAACGCCGTCAACCAAATGCGTTGGGAAAACGTCAGCGTTTCCGAGCGCACGGTAAAAAAGAGAGTGCTTCTCGGTATTTTCTCCTGCCTTTTAATCGTCTTGATGCTCGTCTTTACCTTCCTTCAACTTAAAAAGTTCGAGGACGGACGTGCGGTATTCCACTACAAAGGCGTGGAATATACGTTTGAAAACGGCGACACGGGCTACGGAACGGACATTTACGTTACGGGCTTCGGCGCAATGCGTTCGGACATACATATACCCGCCGAAATAGACGGGCATACCGTAACGAAAATTTCAGACAATGCTTTCAGATTCAATACCGCAATCCGTTCGCTGACGGTAGAAGGCGATATACCCATAGGCAATAACGCTTTTTCGGGCTGTACGAATTTGAAAACGGTAAACATAGAAAATGTGCGCGATATCGGCATATCTGCATTTGCGGACTGTTCCGCGCTGACGTCGTTTAAGTCGGTCAACCTCGCTTCCGTCGGGAACGGAGCGTTTAAAAAATGCAACTCGCTGGTTTCCGTCGATATTTCTCACGACACGCAGAAGGTGCGCCTCGGCGGACGGGTATTCTCGGACTGCCCGTCGCTTGCTTCCGTCAACATTGCGCAGACGGTTGTCTACCCCGAAGACTATTCTCTTTTCCGCGGTTCGGACAACGTAAAAGAGCTAAGACTCAAAAATTTCGAAAACGCGGTCGACGGCAGAAGCGCAAGGACGCTTGTAAGCCTGTTCGGCACAGCCGAAGGATACGGCAATAAATTAAAGCTTGAAACGGTTGTTATAGAAAACCTCGAAGTTATCGGCGATAACTTTTTAAAGGGCGCGCCCGTCTTAAACTTCAAGGCGGAACGCCTTGCGGAAAGTAAAATAGGCAAAAGCGCGTTCGAGGGCACGCAACTGAAAAATTTAGAACTTCCCTTATCCGTGACGGAAGCGGGCGAAAGTTCGTTCCGCGATACTTTGCTCGAAAGCTTCGACGCGAGCGAGCTGACCGTCGCGGGCGACAATGCGTTTTCCGGAAGCGCCCTTAAATCGTTCAACGGCAGAACGCTGACCAATATCGGCGCGAGCGCGTTCGCGGACTGTTCCGCGCTCGAATCGTTTACGTTCGGCGACGGGCTGTCGTTTATGGGCGCAAGCGCGTTCGAAAACTGCACGTCGCTTACCAAAGCCGTTTATCCACGCAATCTCGGTTTCGTACCGGTCAGGGCGTTTGCGGGCTGTACCTCGCTTAAAAATATCGGCTTAACCGAAAGCTCGGTCATAACAATAGGAGAAAGGGCGTTTGCGGGCTGCGCCTCGCTCGGCGAACTCAGTTTGCCGCAACAGCTTATAAGTCTTGACGAAGGCGCGTTCGAAAACTGCGCGTCGCTTTCTTCGGTATCCTTCCCCGCAATTTCGGGTATGTTCGAAAAAATAGGCGGCAACGCTTTCAACGGCTGTTCGTCGCTTAAAGAAATTGCCGTTCCCGACTGCGTCGCGGAAATAGGCAGGGGCGCTTTCGGCGGAACTTCGCTTGAAAAAATTTCCGTGCCCTTCATAGGCGGAAGCCGTGCGGAGAACACTTATTTAAGCTATATTTTCGGGTCTGCGCGATATACTGACGCAAAAGCATTTCCCGAAACTTTAAAATGCGTTCAGGTAACCGTTGATAAAAACATACCCGATTACGCGCTGTACGGCTGTGCCTCGCTTGAAGAAATAATTTATCCCGAAAACGTTTCGGCGATAGGACGTGAAGCGTTCAGAAACTGCAAGTCCCTTAAAAGCATAACGGTGCCCGACAGCGTAAGCTCAATCGGCTTCGGCGCGTTTGCAAACTGCGACGGGATTACCGAATATACCGCGCCTTTCGCGGGCGGAAGCGCTTCGTCCAACGGCTTTTTGGGCTACGTATTCGGCGCAAACAGTTACGTCGAAATAGAAACGGCGCTAAAAAATAACCGTTATATTATCCCGAGGACGCTTGAAAAGGTCACTCTCACGGATACCGTGAATTTGCCGTCGGAAGCGTTCGGAAACTGTTATTTTATAAAGACGGTCGACCTTACGCCGTCATACTCGCTTGTGTCGCTGGGCGCAAATTGCTTTTACAACTGCCAGTATCTCAAAGAGGTAAAACTTCCCGCAAGCCTTAAATCGATAGGCGCGCGCGCGTTCAATAACTGCATTAGGCTTGCCGAATTTACCGTGCCCGAAGGGGTGGAAGCGTTCGGCGCGGAAGTATTCATACAGTGCTACAAGCTTTACGAAATCTGGAACCTGAGCGGTATAGACAGCAAAGTTATTCTCCAATCCGCGCCAAACTGTCTTAAAGTGCACGGCGCGCTCGGCGACGGTCTGGAAAAACTGTATGCGGACGGGTTTACGATAGCGCGGAGCGATAAGCTTTTTTACCTTGTGGGTTACCCCGAAGGTGCGGTTAAACTCAGACTGCCTTCTACGGACTTCAATTACATAATTTCCAATCACCTGTTCTACGGCGACGCGGAACTTAAAAACGTATATCTGCCCGCCTGCGTGTCAACGGCGGGAGTAAGCGCGTTTGCAAACTGCGTTTCGCTGGAATATGCGGAGTTTGCCGAAAGCCCTGCTTTTACGCGCATAAGTTCGAATATGTTCGAAGGGTGCGCAAGCCTTAAAGAAATAATTATTCCCGAAGGCGTTCTCGCCGTGGGAAGCGGCGCTTTTAAGGACTGCAAAGCCCTTTCAAAAGCAGAATTTTCGTCGGTCTTGACGGAAATAGAAAACAACGCGTTTTCGGGCTGTTCGGCGTTAAAGAGCATATATCTGCCCGAATCGGTACGCACGGTAGGGGCGGGCGCGTTCGAAAACTGCGCGTCGATGACGCTTGCGGAATTTGCAAACGGAATCGAATACATCGGCGATAACGCATTTGCGGGATGCGAATTGCTCGAAGCAGTAAAAATCCCTTCTTCGCTTACATATCTTGGCGGTTACGCGTTTGCAAACTGTACGGCGGTAAAGACGCTCGAAATAGAAGAGGGCTTGCTTGAAATCAAAGAATATACCTTCTACAACAACTTTTCGCTTACCGACGTAAAGCTTGCCGACAGCATAACTTCAATCGGCGTCTTTGCGTTCGCGGGCGCGAATATCATGTATATCGACCTGCCCGAAAATTTAGTGCGTCTGGACGAATACGCGTTGGCGGGTAATATATTACTGCGGAGCGTATCTGTGTATTCCGCACTCGAAATCATTAATTCGGGCGCGTTCGAAAACTGTCCCAGGCTTTACCTTATTTATAATATAGGCGGACTGCCTTTGAACGCGGGCTCTCCCTATTTAGGCAACATAGCGCGTAACGCGCGCGTAATAGCCGACTCTTTCGAATCCGCGGGCTATGCCGACGTTGACGGAATAACCTACCTGCGCGGAAACGGATACTGGCGCGCGGTTTGGTGTGACGAAAATATGTCTGTTATCGACTTGCGTGAATTTACGTGCGATAACGGCGAAACGGTAACTTCGTTTACAGTCGATTCCCAAGCGTTCGCCGGCAACCGGAACATAACAAGTTTGAATATCGGTTCTGCCGTAAGTTCTTTGGACGGCGGAGCGTTCAGCGGGTGCGCCAACCTTCAAAACGTCCTATTCGAGGACGGGCTTCTCGAAGCGCTGCCCGATAACGCTTTTACGGACTGCTATTCGCTTCAAACGGTTACGGTAAGAAATACCGCTTTGAAAACGATAGGCGCATATGCTTTTTCGGGCTGTTCGTCGTTAGAAACTTTAAACCTCTGCAAAGGACTTGAAAGAATAGGCGACAACGCGTTTTTCAACTGTTACAATTTAAGAAAGGTCGCATTGCCGGAAACCCTTATAGGCATAGGCGCAAGCGCGTTCTTCGGCTGTATTACGATACCCGAAATCGCCGTGCCTGCGTCGGTGAATGAAATAGGCGTGTACGCGTTCGCGTACTGCAACAATCTTACGGACGTAAAACTATCCGCGCTTGACGCAATTCCCGAAGGTTTGTTTGCGGGCTGTTTCGGTATCTTAAACATTTCCATACCCGAAAGCGCAACCGCGATAGGAGCGTCCGCTTTCGAAAACTGCTCGTCGGTAGAAAGCATTATCCTTCCTGAAAACTTACAGTCAATCGGCTTAAACGCTTTTTACGGCTGTACAAATTTGCTAGTCGTCTACAATTTAAGCGAACACATCAGGGTGACCGAACACGGCACCGATAACGGAATGGCGGGATATTACGCGGTTGCAGTGTTCACCGCGCTTGAACAAAAAGCCGATTTCGTTTCCGCAGGCGACTGCAATTTCGTGCGCGTAAACGGAGAGTGGTATCTTTACGGCTTCACGGGCGACAGATACGGTATAGCGTACCTGCCCGAAAGCTTCATATACGAAGGCGAAGAAATAACTTCGTACACGGTCAAAAATTATTCGTTCGCATACCTGTACGGAAGCATCGTCATACCCAAAGCCGTAAAGGCAATCGGTCCTTTCGCCTTCTTCGACGGCAACTATGCAAGCTTCGGAGTATATTACGGCGGAACGGCCGAGGAGTGGAAAGATATAGCGCCTCCTAATGTGACCGCTTCTACGCTGTATATTTACAAGGACTGCGTTCACAACGATTACGAGTGGACGTATGACGGTCGCGGAAAAGTTTCCGTAAACAAAGACGTATATCCCTTCGACGTTATCGAGCGCGTTGACCCGACCTGCACGGAAACGGGTTATGAGGTGCACAAATGCAGTCATTGCGAATATACCTATACGACGGTTTTGGAAGCGTCGGGACATTCGCAGGTGATAGATTATTATAAGGCTCCGACCTGCACAGAGGACGGTCTGACGGAGGGAAGCCACTGCGGAGTCTGCTGGGAAACGCTCAAAGAGCAGGAAGTTATTCCCGCGGAAGGGCACAGGTATGACGAGGACGGAACGTGCGCCGATTGCGGTGCGAAGAGAGAATAGGTGAGAAAATGCTGAAAAACCCCGACATAATCGAAAAACTCAATCCCGAAGCGAAAGCGTCGCTCATAGCCGACGGCAACGCGCTTTTCACGCAGGGTTATGTAAAGGCGGGAATACCGCGCGTTGCGGTTTCATCTGCGGACGAAGTCAACGAAAGCGAGGGCAATTTATATCCTTCTTTCAACGCGCTCGCAAATTCGTGGAATTCCGACCTTATGTCCGCCGTCGCCGAAGATTTGGCGGTGCGCACGAAATCGGAGGTACAGCTTCTTAAAACCCCGCCCTTGCGCGTTAAAAGCAATCCTTATACCGAGGGAGTTTCGGAGGACCCCTATCTCGTCCGCACGTACGCGTACAATATCTTAAAATCAATCCGCGAAGCAGGCGTTATGCCCTGCCTTTCGGGTATTGCGCTGAACGACGGCGATTTCAGATACCTCGACGCAAGAATGGATTTCGGCGCGGTACGCGACTACTTTTTAAGTCCTTACAAGGCGCTGTCCGCGCTGGACGAAGGCGTCGTCTGCTTAACAAACCGCAGTAAGCCGGAAGGCAGTTATGCGGAGGTCAACAGCGGAGCGCTTTCGAATATGCTTACCGTCATTTCTGAAAAGAGAGGCGGTTACGTCCTGTGCGAGGGCGTCGACGGCGACTCGACGGTTAAGTCGGCGGTTAAATACACGCTTGCGCTGGGCGGAAACGCTTCGGCGATAACCCGGGCGGTCGCCAATTACGACTATATAAAAGAGAGCATAAACACGGGCGACGCTTCGGGCAACGACCTTGACTCGGCGTGCCGCGACTACACGGCTTTAAGCGCGTCCGCGGTCGACGAACTGTGCGATAAAGTAATAAGCTTTGCGCTCGACTGCAATAAAAGCGCGGTTAAAGGAACGCCCGACGACAACCTTGCTCTGACGGCTTCGCAGGAAAGCATAGTGCTTTTAAAGAACGAGGGAAGCGCGCTTCCGCTAAAAAAGAAGTGTAAAATAGCTATAACCGGCGAGCCTGCGTTCCGGGAATACGGCGGACAAAGCTTTGCCGAATATATCGCGTCCGAAGGTTCGTTCGAAATTACGGGCACGTCGCGCGGTTACTCGTCATCGGAGGCGAGAAGCGAAAAGCTATTAAACGAAGCCCGCCTCGCCGTCAAGGGCGCGGACGCGGTAATCGTCTTTGTCGGCTTGAACGCGGAGGACGGCGCCCGCAAATCGGTAAAGCTCCCCGCAAACAGGATTGCGCTTATCGACGCAATGAAACGGCTGGGCAAAAAAGTTATCGCCGTAATTGCGGAAGAGGGTTGCGTAGATACGGCTTTCGATACGTCGGTTTCGGCATTGCTTGTCGCGCCCCTCGGCGGTAAGCGCGCAAACGAAGCGCTTTCGGGCGTGCTCCGCGGTACGGTATGTCCTTCGGGCAGACTTGCGGAAACGTACTACGACGGCACGGACGAATATTTCGGAGCAATAAGGTCGCAGTTGAAAGCGGGCAAACGCAAGGCGGGCGGGTTCATAGGTTACCGCTACTACGATACGTCGGGCGAAAAAGTAAAGTATCCTTTCGGGTTCGGTCTTAGTTATACGTCATTTACGTATTCCAACTTAATCGTCAGCGGAAACAGCGCCGAAGTTACGGTGAAGAATACGGGCAAGTGCGAAGGCTCGGAAACCGTGCAGTTATACATAGGCAAAAATTCGTCCTGCGCAGTACGCCCCGTAAAGGAATTGAAGGGCTTTGCGAAAGTATTTTTAAAGCCGGGCGAAAGCAAGGTTGTAAAGTTCAACATAAACCCGAAGCTGTTGTCCGTGTACGATACGCAGACGGGCAGGAACACCGTCGAAAACGGCGAATACGCGCTGTATATCGCTTCTTCGGCAAGCAACGTCCGCCTTACCGCCAAAATGCAGGTCAAGGGCGAAACTCTTTCCGACGACGGCAAAAAGATAAAGGATTATATCCCCGACCGTACGGATATACTTTCGGGCGGATATATGCTCGGCGACGTAAAACTCGCAAAGGTCAGGGGTAAGGGCGCAATCGCGTCGGGCATTATCGCAATGATTACAGCCTTGCTCGGGGTCGGCGTACTTTTCGCATTACACTATCTTGCCGTAATAGATATCAAAGAACATCTGTATCTTCAAATAATATTTTACGTGCTTTCGGGCTTGTTCGGGCTTAACCTGATAATTATGTTCATAGGCGTCGGGTTGTACCGCAAGTCAAAAAAGCGTGCGGTAACGGTTCGGGCGAAGAGAAAATCCGCCCCCGTGCCTGCGCATCCGTTCGAAAAACTGTTCGAGAAAGAGTTTAAGGCGGAGGAAGAAATAATAACCGTCAAAGAGGAAACGCGCGAAGCGTTCGACGAAGAACAGGAAGCGCTAAGGCACATTGATCCGTCTTTTACCCTGAACACGGCGTGTTCGCAACTCGTTGCTTACTGTCTGTCCCGCGGTATAAACATAGACGCGCAGTCCGCGGCAAAGGTGCTCGCGTCGTTCGTTTCGTCAAGGTTAGTGATAATTAAAAGCAAAAACGCGCGTCTTTTGCCTGAGTTTTTAAGCGCGCTCAACGGCTATTTCGGAACGGAAGAATTTATCGAAAGTTTTTCTGGCTGTAATTCGTTCGAGGACTTTACGGCTAAAACTTCACGCGCGGTTTTAAGCGCGAAAAACGCGCGCAAGGACGTGCACGTCGCTTCGCTTACCGATGTAAATGCAGACAATATCCGCGATATTCTGCTTCCCATGCTCAAATACGCGGTTTCTCCCGAAATACCCTGTTCGGTAAAGTACGGATATGATTCTCAATTCGAAATAACTCCCAACGTCTGGTTCGTGCTCGCGCTCGCCGAGGGCGCGGCGGTTTCGGGCGACGACGTAATAATACTCAACTCCTCGGTTGCCGTCGACGTAAACATTTCCGAATGCGGGGCGGGCGAAGAGTGCGAAGTCAGGCATATAAGCTATTACCAGCTTGACAGATTTGCTTCGGAGATTGCAAACAAATATCCCGTCGACGAAAACAGGCGCTGGAAGCGCGTAGACAAGTTCGAAAAATACGTAAACGCGCATACGCCCTATCATATAGGCAACAAATCGTGGCTCCGCGCCGAACGCTTCGCGTCTTCGATGCTTGCGTGCGGAAGCGGACAGCCCGAAGCTTTGGATACGATGGTTGCGTCGGTACTGCTTCCGTCTGCCGTATGCCTGCTGAACGGCAAAATTTCTCCCGACGAGGACGGGCTTTCCGATGTGCTCGAAAGAATTTTCGGCGAGGACGGCGCGCAGGAGTGCAAAGAAGTTTTAAACTCACACGGACTTATCAATTGACCCCGCGAGGTAACATATGTTAAACGAAATTACGGCAAACCTCAATAACAGCGTACTGCACACGTTTTTGCAGTACGTGACTTCGGGTTACGCTATGCTTATATACGCCGTAATAATTCTCGTGCTCGTCGCGTGCGCGGTAATTTCGCTTATGGTCGGGGGCGATAAAAACAGACAGCTGATTATAAAAAGCGAAGGCGCCCGCCTCGAAGCCAAGCCCGAGGAGCAGGAAGAAAAGGAAGAGGAAACGCAGGAAGAAGTAAGCCGTTTCGACGGCTTGACGAGGATAGACGGGCAGAGAGAAAAATATAAACGCAACGACTATAAGGACGATATAACTTTAAAACGTCTTTGCGAAACGTTCAGAAACTTTTCTGCGAACAAATTAAAACTGTATTACGACATATCGGATATAAGGCGGTTTATCGCGGGAATGGCGGTATCGCACATACTGATATTGCAGGGAATGTCGGGAACGGGCAAAACGTCGCTCGCATATGCGTTTGGGGAGTTTCTGGACAACACGTCGACGGTAATACCCGTCCAGCCTATGTGGAAGGAAAGGACGGATTTGATAGGCTACTACAACGAGTTCACGAAACGCTTCAACGAAACGGATTTACTGAAAAAGATGTACGAAGCCAATTACAGCAAGGACATATACGTGACGGTGCTGGACGAAATGAACATAGCGCGCGTTGAGTATTACTTTGCGGAGTTTCTGTCGCTATTGGAACTTCCCGACGCGGAAAAGCGCAATTTGAGCGTGGTATCGGACGAATGGGAGAACGACCCCGAACAGCTGGAAGGGGGGCACATAAAACTGCCAAAGAATATGTGGTTTGTGGGCACGGCGAACAACGACGATTCGACGTTTGCGATATCGGATAAGGTATACGACAGGGCAATGATAATGGATTTGGACAAGAAGGCGGAACCGTTCACTGCGCCCAAGGAAAAGCGCCTGCATTTCAGTTACGAAAGGTTTGAGGAGCTTGTAGGCGAAGCGGTAAAGGAATACAGGGTAACGACGAGGAACAGGCAGAGGTTAGAAAAGCTGGACGAATATATGATAGAGAATTTCCATATAACGTTCGGCAACCGAATAATGAAGCAGATAAACACATATATCCCGGTGTACGTAAGTTGCGGAGGGGACGAGCTGGAAGCGTTGGACGACATACTGGCGAAGAAAGTAATGAGGAAGCTAAGTATGCAGAACCCCGTATACATAAGGAACAGCGCGGAGCCATTCTGTCGGTATATGGACGAACTTTTCGGCGAGGAGAATATGCCCTTATGCAAAGAGTTTGTCCGCCGTCTTGAAAAGAACGCTTAATTCAGACCCTTTCGTTTAATTTTAAGAGGAAAATATGGATTTGGATACATATTACCGCGCGCTGTCTGCTTACAGAAAGCATACCGCCGACGACCGCGACTGCGCAAGACTGCGCAAGACGGTCAGGGAAACGGACGCGGATAAAGATTTAATAGAGATAGTCAGGACGGAGTGCGTCATAAACGAGGACTGGATAGAGGCAATCGAAAAGGGGCTTATCCACGTCGAGAAGGCGATAGCCGAAGAAAGACAGTTTATCCGTTCCAACGGCGAGGTCGTACCCATTGAAAAGGTCAAACAGGTTTCAAAGGATTCGGTCGAACATCTCGCGCGCCACGGAAACCTCCTCACCAAAAAACCCGAAGAAGGCAAAGGCATTGTTCCCGACGGACTGTACACGGTAGAACGGCTTGCCGATTACGCGGTGTACGAAAACAGATTTTTATATATGATGCTGTGTTTTCTCAGGGATTTCATAGCGTTCAGATACGATAAAATCGTCGAGCTGACAAACGCTTACGACGGCAGGCTGACGGTTAACAAACACATAAAATCGCGCGGAAGGGAAATAAGGTACGAGCTCAACCTTTCCGAGCACATAAAAAACGACCCCTATTTGAAGGCGAACAATCCCGTCAGGGACAAAATCGAACGCATAGATTTGATTTACAGAACGGTGCTTGCGTTTATTTCTACTCCCTTAATGGAGTTTGTTTCCAAGTCGCCTATGCTGAAACCGCCCGTGACCGAAACCAACGTTTTAAGAATGAACAAGAATTTCAAGGGCGCGAAGGAGCTTTACTATTACATAAGTTCGTACAATCAGCCGGGATATACCGTTAAACAGACGTCGCGCAAGATAACCCCGTTCGGCGACGAAATAGGCGACGAGTTCGCGGAAACAGTAGCGCTAAACAGCTTTCTCGCATACGAGCACGGACTGGGAATAGAGAAGGAGTTAAAAGCCGAATACGACCGCCGTGAAAAACAGCTTCAAGAAGAGGAAGCGCAAAAGCACGCAGAACAGATAGAAAGCCTTAAAAAGCGTATCAGGCAGTCGGGCGGGAATGCGGAAGAATATATGCTCCTTTTGGAACAGCGCAACAAACAGCTTGAAAGCGACAGCGTACGGCTGGGCGCGCTTAGGACGGATTTCAAAAAACTCGAAGAAGAATACGGCGTACTTAAAGAAAGCGTCGGCGGGTTAAAAGAACAGGTCGGCGCGCAGGGCAGAGAAATCGAAAAACTCGGCGAAGAGCACGGCAGGGAAATTGCCGAACTCAACGCAAAGTACGCCGAGGATATACAGGTTTTAAACGACAGGCAGACTCAGAAAGTCGAGGAGTTCAACGCGGAAATTCAGCGCGTAACCGATGAATACAACCAAAAGCTTGCCGAACAGAAAGAGGAGTGCGAACAGCGCGTTAGACAGGCGGAAGAAGAGAAATATTCAGCCGAGAACGAGTGCAAAGACGCCAAGCTTTTGACGGATAAAATTCTGACGGAAAAACTGCTTGTCGAAGCAAGGCTTAATTCCGTACTCCACGAAAACGGTATGTTCACCACCGAAAAAGATTTTTCGTCGCAGGAAAGTTTCGACGAAATAGAAAAGCAGTACAGGGCGTTTAAAACCTTTTTCAAAGGCGAATGGAAAAACGCCAAAAAGCGCATAAGGCGCGAAACGCTCAAATACGGTAACAATAAAGACGTTTCAGAGGGTAAAAGCACGTTCGAACCCACGCAGACAAGGATTGACTTTGACGCGATTTTCGGACCTGCCAAACCGCCCAAAACGCCCAAGGACAGCGAACAGAAGCCCGCTAAACAGTTTAAAGGGCAAGACGAGTTTAAAAACGGACAGGGAAAATGAAACCTCAATCGGATAAAAACCGCAAAATGAAAAAATTTTATATTATCCTTATCGCCGTAATAATTGCGGCGGGCGTTCTGCTTGCGGTGTCGCTGTGCGTTTTCATAAGCAGGAAGGGTGAACTGCCCAACATAGTGCGCAGTGAAACGCTCTACGTCATACTCGCGCTTCTCCTCGCCCTGCCCGTGCTGTTGGTAGTACTCATAACCGCTGTTCTCGCAGGAAGGAAAAAGGGTGGCAACGAAGAAGTTTCCGACGTCGTCGTTAAAATCGACGGCATATCCCAGCCCGAGAAGCAGGAAGGAAAGGAAGAGGAAACGCAGGAAGAAGTAAGCCGATTCGACGGACTTACGAGGATAGACGGACAGCGAGAAAAATATAAACGCAACGACTATAAGGACGATATAACTTTAAAACGTCTTTGCGAAACGTTCAGAAACTTTTCTGCGAACAAATTAAAACTGTATTACGACATATCGGATATAAGGCGGTTTATCGCGGGAATGGCGGTATCGCACATACTGATATTGCAGGGAATGTCGGGAACGGGCAAAACGTCGCTCGCATATGCGTTTGGGGAGTTTCTGGACAACACGTCGACGGTAATACCCGTCCAGCCTATGTGGAAGGAAAGGACGGATTT
This sequence comes from uncultured Clostridia bacterium, assembly GCA_947570625.1. GTDB lineage: Bacteria > Bacillota > Clostridia > Christensenellales > Borkfalkiaceae > Coproplasma. Next base: position 20,487 of record CANOUP010000015.1, read on the forward strand.
GATAGGCTACTACAACGAGTTCACGAAACGCTTCAACGAAACGGATTTACTGAAAAAGATGTACGAAGCCAATTACAGCAAGGACATATACGTGACGGTGCTGGACGAAATGAACATAGCGCGCGTTGAGTATTACTTTGCGGAGTTTCTGTCGCTATTGGAACTTCCCGACGCGGAAAAGCGCAATTTGAGCGTGGTATCGGACGAATGGGAGAACGACCCCGAACAGCTGGAAGGGGGGCACATAAAACTGCCAAAGAATATGTGGTTTGTGGGCACGGCGAACAACGACGATTCGACGTTTGCGATATCGGATAAGGTATACGACAGGGCAATGATAATGGATTTGGACAAGAAGGCGGAACCGTTCACTGCGCCCAAGGAAAAGCGCCTGCATTTCAGTTACGAAAGGTTTGAGGAGCTTGTAGGCGAAGCGGTAAAGGAATACAGGGTAACGACGAGGAACAGGCAGAGGTTAGAAAAGCTGGACGAATATATGATAGAGAATTTCCATATAACGTTCGGCAACCGAATAATGAAGCAGATAAACACATATATCCCGGTGTACGTAAGTTGCGGAGGGGACGAGCTGGAAGCGTTGGACGACATACTGGCGAAGAAAGTAATGAGGAAGCTAAGTATGCAGAACCCCGTATACATAAGGAACAGCGCGGAGCCATTCTGTCGGTATATGGACGAACTTTTCGGCGAGGAGAATATGCCCTTATGCAAAGAGTTTGTCCGCCGTCTTGAAAAGAACGCTTAATTTAAAAAGGTAAATTATTATTAAAGGAGGTGCCTATGTCCGGTAAATCAAAACTTATATACATAGTCGGTTCGGTGATAATAGGCATCACCGCATTGCTGATAATTTTGCTCGGACTGGTTGCGGGCGGGGTGATTACGGTCACCGAAACGCGCATAGTAATTTCATCGGCTTCTCAGGAATTTGTTTACGACGGCAAACCGCATAACAACCCCGGCTGGAAAATCGAGCAGGGCGGACTTAAAAAAGGACACGCCGCGGAAGTTACCGTTTCGGGCAGTCTTACAAACGCGGGCAGTACCGAAAATAAAATATCTGCCGTAATCGTAGACGAAAACGGCGCGGACGTATCCGATAAATATGCGATAGAATACCAAACGGGAACGCTTACCGTGCGCCCGAGGGTAATTTCGGTTACTACGTCGAGCGCGTCCAAGGAATACGACGGAACGCCCCTTACGGCAAACCTTGCTTCCGACCACAAAATAACCGACGGCGAACTCGTAGAAGGCGACGAAATCACGGCGGTAAACACCTCGTCCATAGTCGATGCGGGGGTAACGTACAACACGTTCTCGCGCGTATACGTTCACGACGCCAAAGGCAGGGACAAGACGGGCAATTACGAAGTAATCTGCGTGCCCGGCACTCTCGAAGTCAAGCCCCGCAGAATTTCCGTCGAGGCGCTGTCGTCGTCAAAGGTCTACGACGGACTCCCGCTCGTATGCGACAACCTCAGAATCACTTCGGGAACAAAGCTTATAGCAGGGCACGAAATTACCGCGTGGGATATTCCTTCGCAAGCAACCGACGCAGGCTCGTGGGAAAACTATATCGCCGACTTGACTGTGACCGACGCCGACGGAAGGGACGTTACGGGCAATTATCTTCTCGATTTGCATTCGGGCAAGCTGATTATAACGCCCCGCCCGCTCACGGTGCGCTCGGGCAGTAAATCGGCGGTGTATACGGGACAGAAACTGACGTGCGGCGACTATGAAATCGTATCCGCAACACAGCCCGTCGAAGGACACGACGTGCATGTCGTCGTTTCGGGCGAAAGGACGGAAGTAGGCGAAAGCCCCAACACCATAGCCGAAGTAATCGTTACCGATAAGGACGGCGTAAACGTAACGTCAAACTACTCCGTAATTGCAGAGCTTGGCGTGCTTTATGTAAAGGGCGCCGACAATCCTCCCCCCGGGGGCGGTGATTTGGACGACAGCGGAAATATCGGCGGCGGCGACTCAGACGCCGACCCTCAACTTGCGCTGAGGGTCAAGTCCGCGATTGACGACAGCGTATATTTAAAGAGCAAGAGCTTCGGCAACTATAACGGTAAAAGTTGGAGTTCGGCTGCGGAATACGGGCACCTTCTAAACGAAGCTTACGGCGCGGACTATCTTACGGGCGCGGCGTTGAAAAATGCGGGCTATAAAAGCAATCTTATAAGCGTCGACGTGGCGGGCAGGTATTTCCTTCCGTACTATATGGAAATGAGTTCGTCCGATTACGTCGTTCAGACAAGCGACGTTTTCTACGTCGGCGACGGCAAATCTCCCTATACGCTGTACTACTATTCGTATAACTATGCGGAGGACGGCGCGGTCAACGCGAATCTCGGCGAATATTCGCAGTACGAGCGCGGTTATCTCGAATACGTGAACAACAATTATCTGGACTATCCTCAGACGACGCGTGAACGCCTGTCTGAAATTATAGATATGTTCGACCCTTCCGACCCCGACGTTATTAAAAAGGTCGCAAGCTTTGTAAGGCAGTCGGCAAAGTACAACCTTAAATACGATAAAACCCTCGACAGTTGCGAGGATATAGTAGTAAGCTTTCTTACCGATTACAGGGAAGGTATCTGCCAGCACTACGCAAGCGCGGCAACGCTCATTTACAGAATGCTTGGTATACCCGCGCGCTATACGATAGGTTTCGTCGGCGATTGCAAAGCGGGCGAATGGTCGGACATATCAACCGAAAACGCGCATGCGTGGGTTGAAGTTTATATTGAAGGAACAGGCTGGGTCTACGTCGAAGTTACGGGCGGAGGACCGGGCGGAAGCGGAGAAAACGGCGGAGAAGAAGACGTCGACGGCGGAGCGGTAATAAAGCCCGTCACCGAATATTACGAATACGACGGCATTACGGCGTATAGACACAGCGGTGCAATCCGCGGTTTTACCGAATTTGCAAAACAGGGCTATACGTATAAGTGCACGGTTTCGGCGGATACGAGAACGAGTCCGGGCAGAACGGAAATAAAGTTTACCGATTTCAGGCTCTACGACCCCGCAGGCGCGGACGTTACGGACTCAGTCGAATACAAGCTCGGTACGGGTTATCTGTGCGTTTACATTTGGAGCATCGACGTGACGACGGCAAGCGCCGAAAAAGAATACGACGGAATTAAGCTCGATTCCCCGTCAGAGCCGTTGATAGAATTTTCGGGAACTCCTCCCGCAGGTCACGAGGTGCGGTATACGTCGGAAGCGTCGCTGACCGACGCGGGCATAAAGGTAAATTCCTGCGTAATAACAATTTTCGACGGGAACGGCGCGGACGTTACCGACCAGTACAAGATAAACACGCATTACGGCAATCTTACGGTAACGCACAGAAAAATAACGGTTACCGCCGACAGTGCAGAAAAGAAATTCGACGGTTCGCCCCTTAAAGCGGAAGGCTGTTCGGTAACGGAAGGCAGTCTTGCGGAAGGGCACGCAATGGTCGCGGAAATAGTAGGTTCGCAGACCAAACCGGGCAGAAGCGACAATAAAATAACGTCGCTTTTCATAGTCGACGAAAACGGCGTCGACGTCACCAAAAATTACGCCGTAACCACGGTCAACGGAATTTTAAAGGTAACGCCTTAAAAGAAATCATAAAATAAAAAAGGAGGTAAGAGAAATGCTGTACGAACAATACCGCGCGAGAATGTCTAAGCTTGCGGACTTTTTAGACTCTCTGCGCAAATACCGCATACTGATAATTTCGATATGTCTTGCGGTGCTTTCTCTTACCGCCGTCCTTTTGGGTATAAGCGGGATTGTCTACGACAGTAAAGCCTGCCCCGCGGAAATTACGGCGGGCGACGGACTTTCATACCGTGCGGGCGCAATATTCAATTCGGTTTCGTACGAGTTCCGCGCGGAAGATTCCGACGTCTGGACGGACGAACAACCCGCCCGCCCCGGCGCATACCTTGTCAGGTCCGTGTCGCACGATATCGCGGGCAAGCCCAGATACGGCAAAGTGCACGCGTTCACCGTGCTTCCGCGCACGGTAACCGTTACTGCGGACTGTTCTTCGGTAGTTTACGGCGAACTTCCGCCTGTTAAAGCCGAGCTTCTCTATTCGGACAGAATAACCTGCTCGGAGTTTGTATATGCCGATTATTCGGCGGAAAACACCTCGGCAGAGCCCGTCGCTTCCGCCGTAACCGCATACGACGCGGACGGAAACGACGTTTCGTACACGTACAATTTCGTCACCGCGCCTTCGGATATTGCTTTTATAAAGCGCGGAATAAAAGTTTCGGTAACGCCCTATACGGTTGATTACGACGGAAAGGAACACCCGCATATCCCTTACGAGGGGTACGAAATCAGCAGTGAAACGCCCCTTGCCGACGGCGATACCGAAGAGGTGTACGTCAGGGTTTTTCAGACTTCGGCGGGCAAGTACGACAACGAGATATATTTCAAAATTTACAGGCAGACGGAAAACGGCAGGGTAGAGGTCACTTCCAATTACGATTTCGACGTAACGTCGGGTACTCTGGTTATAAACAAACGCACGCTCGTTATAACTACTTCCGATTTGACCGCAACTTACGACGGCGGCGAAAAATCCAACAAAGAATTTACGCTGTCCGAAAGTTCGCGCACCGCGCTCGAATCGGCGGGGCACACCGTTTCGGTTACAGGGTTCACAAGCGAAATCAACGCGGACGAGTACGAAAATATTCTGGAATTTGCCGTAACCGATAAGGACGGCAAAGACGTTACGTCCAACTACAATTTCGACTGTACTTACGGCAAAATCACAATAAATCCCCGCCCGCTTATATGCAACACGGACGGTGCAAGCTGGTATTACGACGGAAAGGTTCATTCCGAAAATACGGGCTTTATCATCACCATCAACAGCGAAAGCAGTTACGCGGGACACGACGAAATAGCGTACTTTATCGAGGGCAGCGAAATGCACGTAAAGGACGTGAAAGACTCGTGCGAAAACCGCCTGAAAATAGGGGTAAAAAATTCCGTAACGGGCGAGGACGTTACGGCGAACTACGCGATAAATTACGTCTACGGCGAACTTACGGTAATACCGCGTCCCGTCAACGTCAGGGTGCTGAACGCAGAGTGGCATTATGACGGAAAAGCTCATTCTTCCAGCGAGCACGAAATTACCTTCGATGAAGAGCTTTTCGAAACCGCGCTTGTAGACGGACACAGCGTCCGCGCGCGCGCGCTAAAATCGCTTACAGACGTTGCAAAAAGCGTGCCCAACGCAATCGACTTCGGCATTTACGATGGCGAAACCGCCGTTACGGGCAATTACGGCGTAAACCTTATTAACGGCACATTAACTGTTCTCCCCCGCGAAATCACGGTTCGCGCGGGCAGTGCGGAAAAGGTGTACGACGGCATGCCGTTGACGGGCGGTAACAAGGCGGAAGCCGTTAACCCGTCGCAACTTGTAGAGGGGCATACTATAACCGCGCGGAACGAGGGCTACAAGATAGAGGCAGGCTTTGAATATTCCGAAATACCCGACGCGGAATCTGTCCGCATAGCAGACGCAGACGGAAAGGACGTAACTAAAAATTACAGCGTCGTCGGTCTTGAAAAGGGCACGCTCACCGTCTTAAAGCGCGAAATAACGTTGACCGCGGGAAGCGATGAAAAGATTTACGACGGCGCGCCTCTGACGTGCGGGCTTTACAATGTATCGTCCGTTTACGAAAGTCCGCTTGCGGAAGGGCAGGAACTGACTGTTCGGGTTTCGGGCGAGCGCACAAACGCAGGCTCGGGCGAAAATATAATAGCCTCCTATCAAGTAACGTGGGGGACGACCGACGTCACGGTAAATTACACTGTCAATTGCGAAAAAGGCGCCCTTACCGTATTAAAGCGCGAAGCGGTTATTTCAACGGACGGTTCAAACGAGGGCGAACTGGTTTACAACGGTCTTGAACAGAGCGTCGCGCGTTTTAAAGAGCTGACTGACGATAACCCTTTCAAGGGCATTTTAGAAGGTCACTTTGCTTACATAAAAAAAGAGTTTTCGGCAATCGACGCGGATACGTACGACAACGAGCACGTGTTCGGAATAAAAGCAGGCGTGGGCGAAGTTACGGACGAAAACGACGTAACGGATAACTACGCGATTACCGTACTGTACGGCAAACTTACAATCGAAAAGCGCCCCGTTACGGTAATTACACAAAGCAAGACGGACTTTATCTACAACGGCCGTCCTCATTCTTACGGCGGTCATACCGTGTCGGAGCAGACCCCGCTCGCGCTCGAAAGCCATTACACGGTTTCTTACGAGCTTGCCGAGGCGACGGAAGTTCTCAAAGAGGGCGAGGAACCCGTCGCCAACACTATGAAAATAGCCGTATACAACGACGAAGGCGATATTTCGCATAACTACGCGATAACCGTCGTCGCAGAGGGCGTGCTTACAGTCAACGCGCTTGCGGTAAAGGTAAAGTCGGGGAGCACGGTTTTAGAATATAACGGAAAGGGTCAGTCCTATCCTATTTTGCAGACGGTCGGCGAAACCGCGCTTGTCGAAGGTCACGGCTTCAAATATAATTCCGTGCCCGAATTTATAAATGTAAAGCTCGATGAAAACGGCAACACCGAAAGCTATGAGAATTTAATCGGGTTTACGATAACAGATAAAGACGGTTCAGACAAGACGCACAACTATTCAATCGCTTATTCAAGCGGTACCGTGACAATCGTACCGCGCGAAATGCTCATAGTTACCGACAGCAAAGAATGGACGTTCGACGGAGAAAATCACGTTTCCGATCTTGTAAAGGATGCGGACAACAAGCTTCTCGACGGCGCGCCTTATTATCATATGCTTGCCGTAAAAAGCGGACAGCTTCCCATGATTAAGGACGCGGGCACGACAGTCAACAAGTTTGCGGTCGCCGTTTTGGATAGGGATTTCAACGATATTTCTTACAATTACGGCATTAAGTACGAATACGGCACGCTTGAAGTCAAGCCTCTGCCCTTGAAAGTAACGGCTAAATCGGCTGAAAAAATCTACGACGCAACTCCGCTTTCGGGTGTTCTTGTTTACGGCGAAGGCAAAGACTATACCGTGGAGCATAACGGAAAGCAGACCGAATACGAAAATATAATAGGGCTGGGCTATACGTTCGAAGCCTTGACGGAGGGCGAAGCCGTCAACGTCGACGACGGTAACGTTACGAAAGTCATCGCTTCGGAATTTAAAGTATACGACGGTTCGGGCGTGCTTACCGACCTTAAAAATTTCGATATAACTTTTGTCGAGGGTACGCTGACTGTCAGACACCGCGAAATAAAGGTAAAGGCGGGCAGTGCCGAAAAAACGTACAACGGTTTACCGCTCGAATGCAAGGAAACGGAAAACTGTATAATAACTTCCAACCACACCCCGGCGCTTTCTCCCGCAATAGTAAGCGGACAGATTTTGACGGTCGTTATCAATTCTTCGTATACGGAAGCGGGTTCGTGGGATAACGTAATCGAAAGCTATGAGATAACCGCCGGCGGAGAGGACGTTACGCGCAACTACAATGTGGAGCTTCTCGCGGGCGAGCTTAAAATAAACAAGCGCGGTATAACGGTTTACACAAAATCCGATAAAAAGATTTACGACGGCGCGCCGCTGACGTGCCATGAGATAGAGGACATAACGACGACGGCAAACGACGGATTTTCTCCTCTTGTTTCGGACCATACAATCGTTCTTACGTACACGGGCTCGCAGACTTCCGCGGGAACGAGCGATAACACCGTTGACGTTGAGTTAACGCAAATTCTTGCAGGCGGCGGTACGCCCGTAACGAAAAACTATGAAATAAACTATGAATACGGCACACTGAAAGTTACGCACCGCGAAATTACGGTGCAGACGTTAAGCAAGACCGATTTCATATACGACGGTCAGGAGCACAGCTATCTGCAATTCACGATAATTTCGGGAAGCACGGCGGATAACCAGCAGGCGTTTGCGGACGAAGATAAGGAGTATACGACGGTAACCGACGTTGACGACGGCGAAAAGGACAACGCGTTCTCTTTGAAAATAACCGATGCCGACGGTAATCCCGTAACCGAAAATTATAAGATAACCTACGACGCGGAAAACTGCGGTAAAATAAAGGTCAATCCCCGCCCGATAAACGTGTTTGCGGAGGACTGTGAAAAGATTTACGACGGTACGGCCGACGTGCCCGACGAAATCAAAAAATACGGTTCGGCGCACTCTCAGGACGAAACGCTTTTCGGCACTGTAAACGGGCATGAAATATATGCCGACATAACGGGCGAAATAGGCGCAAACGTCGGCGAATACAAAATTTCAATAGACGGCAAAGTCGTTATAAAGGACGGCGAAAATGACGTAACAAACAACTATACCGTGACAAAGACTTATCCCGACGGCGCAAAACTTACCGTTAAACCCCGTCCGATAAAGATAGTTACGGGCGGAGATACAAAAGAATACGACGGCACCCCGCTTACAAACGGTTACACGGAATTTTTCAATTTTGTCGAAGGACACGAAGCTTTTGTCGAGACAAACGGTTCGCAGACGGAGGCGGGCGAAAGCTTAAACACGGTAGACGAAGCGACGCTAAAAGTTACGGCTTCGGACGGAAGCGACGTTACGCGAAATTATATTCTTAAAACAGATTGCGGTACGCTTACCGTAACCCCGCGCGGAATAACCGTAAGCACGGGAAGCGCGGTAAAGGTCTACGACGGAAAACCGCTCACGTTCGATAAATGGGAGATAACCGAAGGCAGTCTTGTCGAAGGACATTACGCCGCAGTACTGGTTACCGGTTCGCAGACTGAAATAGGCGAAAGCAAAAACTTTTTCGAAATCGACATACATAACGAAAACGGCGATAGCGTCCTTAAAAACTATCTTGTTACAAAGGACGAAGGAACGCTGAAAGTTACCGAAAATACCGATACGGGCGATAAAGTTTACGTAAGGGTAAAGACGGACAACGGCGGTATGGTGTTCCTCAGGGAAGCCAGCGTCGGCGACTATCTCGGCGGTATGAATTGGTCGCCTGCCGAGGAATACGGCGGAGTAATAAATTACGAAGGGGTAAATTACGGATACAATTACCTTACTTCTTTGATATTGCAGGAAGCGGGTTACGCTTCTGACAAAGCGCAGATAGAGCTTCGCTACGGCGGTTACCTCATTCCTTACCACGCGGTAACGGGCGTCGGCGACTACACCGTACAGCTAAGCGACACCGTAAATAAGAGGGGCGAAGGCGGACTTATTTACAGTCTTGAATATATGCCTTACGATTACCTTGCTTCGGGCAAGCCGAACGCTTCGCACCCGTTTGCAAACGAGGAAGCGCAGTACGGCGCGTTCGTGCGCGAAAAATATCTCGGAATTAGCGCAAGCCTGCGCGAATTCCTCGGCGCGATAATCAAAGCCGAGGGCTTGACGGCAGACAACGTTTCCGCCGTTGCGCAATACATAAAGGGCGTTGCTGTATACGACGCGGAGCACAACTTCACAGATCTTGAAAACAGTCCCGACGTGGTACAAACGTTTTTAAGCGGTTACGGCTTCGGCGTCTGCCGTCATTACGCTATGTCGGCGGTAATGCTGTACCGCGCGCTCGGCATACCCGCAAGGTACACCACGGGCTTCGCCGTAAATACTAAGGCAGGCGAGTGGGCGGATTTGTCGGTTGGTCACGCGTGGGTCGAAATCTACGTTGACGGGCTCGGCTGGGTTGCAATCGACGTTACGCCTTCCTCGTCGTCGGGCGGAGATATTGCGCCTTTCGAAATTACGTTAAGACCCGAGGACGAAGTCAAAACTTATGACGGCACGCCTTTAACCGCCGAAACGCTTGCGTTCGACTCTGTGCTCGATTACCTCTGTTCCGAGGGATACAGCTACGAGGTCGAGTTCGAGGGAAGCAGGGTTGAAATAGGCGAAAGCGAGAGCAGTGTGCGTACGTTTATTCTGTACGCGCCCGACGGCACGGTAGCAAGAAACGTAAACTACACTTACGAAACGGGCGTTCTGAAAGTCGTTGCAGAGGAAGTAATTACAATCCATACTTACGAGATAAAGAAGGAATACGACGGTAAACCGGTATATCTGGAAAAAGACGACTGGTACGCCGACGGACTTCCCGAAGGCTATACGCTGGAAGTTATCGGGCTTGAAAACGTTGGGTTATCCGAAGCGGGCAATCTTTCGTCGGTAAGTTTCGAAAATTCAGTCGTGACGGCGGTTTACGACGCGGACGGCAATGACGTTACCGATTACTTCTATATCGCGTACGACCCCGACGTAAGCATAACTTTGAAATCCATAACCGTTTCCACGCCCGATATGACCAAGGAATACGACGGAACCGCGCTCGGCGACGGTAAGTACGAAATAACTTTCGGCGGACTTGTGTCGGGGCACACCCTTAAAGTCACAGAATTCGCAACCATAGTGGACACGGGCGAAGCGGTCAATGCAATCGGGTTTACGATAGTAAACGAAAACGGCGCGGATGTGTCTATGAATTATATGGTAAGCACGGTATTCGGCAAACTGACCGTAACGGACGGAGATTGATATGGAACGGGGAATTAAATTAAGGACGGTAATAATAGTCGTCGTATCGGCGGTCATAGCTATCGCGCTCATTGTCACGAATATTTACGTGCCCGTCAAATATCTTTTCAGCTATACGGTTTTGCGCAACGGCAGGGCGGGCGAAGGCGTTATGCGCGTCAAGTTCGTCGACGTCGGATACGGCGACTGTGTAATAGTCGAACTTCCCGACGGTAAAAATATGGTTATCGACGGCGGAAACGGAAGCGGTACCAACGAGGCGCGGATATTGAAACTGCTTAACAAAAGCGGTATCGACAATATCGATTATCTTGTTTGCACCTCGGTAAACGGCGAACAATGCGGAGGACTTGCCGAAATTATCAGATACAAAAACGTCGACAAAGTTTATTCGGCGTACTGCAAGAACATATACGTTACGGAAGAATACGCAAGTTTTATAAGCGCGCTTAACGTCAATAAAATAACCGCGACGGTAATAGAAAAGGGTTTGACCGTCTATTCCGAAACGGGTTACAAGTTTACCTTTTTATCGCCCTCCGCGCTGAACAATCCCGAAGGGGAATACGCGCAGTTGGGCAAGGACCCCGAAAACCAGACTCACAGAGATAACGCTTCGGCGGTAATGTGGCTCGAATATGCGGGCACGTCGTTTATGTTTACAAGCGACGCGGGTAAACAGGCTTTATCCAAACTTTGCGCGGATTACGAGGCCGCGCCCGAAAGTTTCAAAGCCGAGCTTGAAAAATGCACGGTCATGACCGTTCCCGCACACGGTAACGGCAAAAATATTTGCGGTGAGCTTTATAAGCTTGCGTCGCCCGAAGCGGTTATACTTTCGGTAGGCAAAAACGGTTACGGCTGTCCGGGCGCCGAATGCATAAGCGGGCTGGAGGATAACGGTTTTACGGTCAAACGCACGGACGAGGACAAGACCGTTACCGTCGAAGTAACGCAAGACGGATTTACATTTATTTAACAGGAGTGAAATATGCATCTTACTACGGCAGGCGAATCGCACGGAAAAGCGCTTGTAGGCATAATAGAAGGCTTGCCTTCAAACCTTAAAATCGACATTGCCGAAATCGACAGGTATCTTGCGTTAAGGCAGAGCGGATACGGCAGGGGCGGCCGTCAGAAGATAGAACGCGACAGGGCGGAAATAATATCGGGGGTCAGAAACTCGGTTACGCTGGGCAGTCCCGTGTGCTTTGCCGTGGTCAACGACGACTACAAAAACTGGAAAGAATATATGGCGCCCGAAGGCTGTGACACGGACGGGCGGAAGCTGACCGCAGTGCGCCCCGGTCACGCCGATTTGACCGGTCTTAAAAAATTCGGGCATACGGATGCCAGAAATATTTTAGAGCGCGCCAGCGCAAGGGAAACGGCGGTGCGCGTCGTTGCGGGCACGCTTGCAAGACAGTATTTAAGATTGCTCGGTGTGGAAATTTCGGGCTACGTCAAATGCGTATGCGGGGTCAGGGACGAAAACGTCTATCCCTTCGAAAAGCTTGAAAGCGCAAAGCAAAACAGGCTTTTTATGCTCGACAAAGACGCCGAGGAGCAAGCGGTGAAGGTTATCGACGAATTGAAAGCCGAGGGCGACACGGCGGGCGGACTTATAGAAATACGCGTCAAAGGTCTTAAAAGCGGGTTCGGTAGCTGTATGAGCTATTCCGAAAAACTCGACGGGCTGCTTTGCGGTGCGCTTATGGGCGTGCAGGCGGTAAAGGGCGTCGAGGTAGGAATGGGCTTTAAGTGCGCAGAGCTTGCGGGAAGCAAAGTCCACGACGCGATTTATACGGACGGCGAAAAGCTTTACCGCAAAACCAACAGGGCGGGCGGTATCGAAGGCGGAATGTCAAACGGCGAGGAAATTGTTTTAACGGCGGTTATGAAGCCCATACCTACGCTGATGAAGGGACTCGACACGGTCGACTTCGTTACGGGCGAACCGACGGTTTCCGCAAAGGAGCGGAGCGACGTAACCGCGGTATGCGCGTGCGAAGTAATTCTCGAAAGCGTGACGGCGTTCGCGCTTGCGCAGGCTGTTTCCAAAAGGCTGGGGGGCGACAGTATGGGCGAAGCAATACAAAGATACAATTTGTTGAAGGATTGAAATGACTGATATAAAAATAAAGACGGCGTCGTCGGAAAGCGTTGTACATTGCGGTGCGGGCGCGTTTGAAAAGTACGCAAAAAAGCATAAAGGCAGAGTTTTTATCGTGACGGATAAAAACGTGTATTCGCTTTACGGCAATCTCATGCGCGAAACTTTCGGTAGCGAAGCGGTAATAAAAGTGTTGCCCGCGGGCGAAAAATCCAAAAACAGCCGTAACCTTCTTTCCATTATAGGAGCCATGGCGGAGGCGGGCGTAAAGAGAAACGGTCTTGTCATCGCGTTCGGCGGAGGCGTCGTCGGCGATATCGCAGGGCTTTCCGCATCGCTCTATATGCGCGGGGTACGGCTCGTACAGATTCCTACGACCCTCCTGTCGCAGGTAGACAGTTCGGTCGGCGGTAAAACGGCGGTCGACTTCGGGAAAATAAAAAACCTTATAGGCACTTTTTACCAGCCCGAAGAGGTGATTGCCGACCCGATGTTTTTAGATACGCTTCCCAAGCGCGAATTAAATTGCGGGCTGGGCGAAATTATAAAGTACGGCGCGCTCGACGGCGAAATTTACGAAAAACTGTGTAAAAACAAGGACCGCCTGTACGATTGCGGTTTTCTCGGCGGGATAACCGCAGATTGCATACGTCACAAAGCGGACGTCGTCAGGCGCGACGAGCACGATTTGAACGGAATAAGAAAGACTTTAAACTTAGGACACACCACGGGGCACGCGTTCGAGCTGTATTATGGCAGAAGACCGCACGGCGAATATGTGCTTATAGGTATGTATTACGAGCTGTACATTGCAAAGCGCAAAGGCGTGTGCGGAGGGGAATACTCCGATAACCTTATATCTCTCATAAAGAAGATAGTTAAAGTTCCCGCGTACGCCGATATTGAAAATTCGGCGGTCCTTGCAAAGCACGACAAAAAAAATTCCGACGAAAATATTTCGCTGGTTGTTCCGCAGTCGGAGGGAAAGAGCGCGGAAATTTTTATCGGGCTTGACGAATATATAAGACTCTTGAACGAGTGCGGGAGAAGTTTATGAAAAAGTTAAATCTTGCGGTAATAGGAAAAGACGTTTCAAAATCGTCGAGCCCCGCTATGCACAAATTCATAGCGGAGCATATGGGCAACTCGGTAAGTTACGCCAATATTTCCGTTCCCGTACAGGAATTCGACCCCGAAGAAATGTTCGAAAAGTACGACGGGTTTAACGTCACAATCCCCTACAAGCTGAGCATAATACCCTATCTGAATAAGCTCTGCGGAGATGCGGAAACGTTCGGAGCGGTCAATACCGTGCTTGCGTCGGCAAGAGAAGGGTACAACACCGACGGGCTGGGTTTTATGCTTATGCTCAAACTCGAAGGGGTTGAAACGCAAGGCAAACGCATACTTCTCCTCGGCGCGGGAGGCGCGGGCAGAAGCGTCGCCAAAAAATTGAAAGACGAAGGCGCGCAGGTTTTCGTATACGATAAAATTTACGAAAACGCTTTAAAGATTGCGGAAGAGTTCGAAGTCGAAGCCGTACGGCAGTTACGGCCCGGGCACTATTTTGCGGTTATCAACGCAACGGGCATAGGTATGCACCTTACCGAGGGGATTTCTCCCGTTGACGGGGAAATTTTAAGCGGGTGCGATGTTGCCGTCGACCTTATCTACACCCCGGCGAAGAGCGCGTTTTTGAAAATTGCCGAAAGCTTAGGCAAGCATATTATAAACGGCGAGGCAATGCTGTTTTATCAGGCTTACTTCGCGGAGTGCATATTCTTCGGCGTACAGCCGGACAGCGGTCAGGCAAAAGAATTATTCGAAAAATTCAGAGGTATAAACATATGAAATTCTTATTTATAAACGGCGTAAATCTCAATATGACGGGAATACGCGAAAAAGGCGTTTACGGTTCTCAGACGCTTGACGAAATCAACGCCGAAATTTCCGCGCGCCTTAAAGGCGATACTTGCGAATTTTTCCAGAGCAATATCGAAGGCGAAATATGCACACGTATACACGGTTCCGAGTCCGAGGGCTTCGACGGCATAATAATAAACGCAGGCGCGTTCACTCATTACAGCTACGCCATACGCGACGCAATCGCTTCGGTTAACGTGCCCGCGGTCGAAGTGCATTTGTCCAACGTTCACGCCCGCGAAGAGTTCAGGCGCAAATCCGTTTTATCCGAAGTATGCAGGGGTGTAATCTGCGGGTTCGGCAAAAACAGCTATATTCTCGGCGCCGAGAGCTTTAAATTATGAATATAGTTCTTGCGGGAATGCCGGGGTGCGGTAAGACTACCGTCGCAGAAGTGTTTTCAAAACTCGGCAAACGCGTGGTTGATACGGACGCGGAAATCGTGAAAAGACACGGCAGGATTGCGGATATATTTTCGCGGTACGGCGAAGAGCATTTCCGCGATTTGGAAAGCGCCGAGGTTGAAAGAGTTTCCGTCCTCGGCGGGGTTGTCGTTTCTACGGGCGGGGGCTGTCTTTTGCGCAGGCGCAACGTCGAAGCTTTGAAGAGGGGCGGTAAAATTGTTTACCTTAAAACATCGCCGGAAACGCTTGTAAAACGGCTCGAAGGCGATACGGAGCGTCCTTTGATTCAGGGCGGAGTAAAAGAGAAGATAGACAGGCTGTATTCCGAGCGGTCGGGCATTTACGAAAGCTCTGCCGATTTGACTGTCGAAACGGATAATCTCACACCCGAACAGATTGTTAATATAATTTTGGAGAAGATATGAAAACAGCGCTTATTACGGGCGGAACAAAGGGAATAGGCAAAGCCATAGCTTTCGAATTTCTTAAAAAGGGTTATGAAGTGGTTTTAAACTACCACAGCGACGAAAAGTCCGCGCTTTCCACGCAGGCGGAATTCAATATGCAGGGCTATTGCCCGGTGCTAATGCGCGCCGACGTTTCCGACGAATTTCAGGTCAGAAGAATGTTTAAGGAGTTTTTCGAAATTTACGAAAAGCTCGACGTGCTCGTAAACAATGCGGGCATATCGCTCATACGCGTCATACAGGAAACGACGTCCGCCGACTGGGACAGAATTTTTAACGTAAACGTGAAGGGTATGTACAACTGCTGCCGTGCTTCTGTCGATAAAATGATAGGCAACGGCGGAGGAAGCATAATAAATATCGCGTCCGTTTGGGGCGAAACGGGAGCCAGCTGCGAGGTTGCGTATTCGGCTTCCAAGGGCGCGGTTATCGCGTTCACGAAAGCGCTTGCCAAGGAGCTTGCTCCCTCGTCCGTAAGCGTAAACTGCGTGTCGCCCGGGGTAATAGATACGGGTATGAACGCGCATCTGACGGACACGGAAATGCAACAATTAATCGAACAGATTCCCGCGGGGCGCATAGGCTATCCCGAGGACGTCGCGTCGGCTTGCGTGTATCTTGCGGAAGCCGGATACGTCACGGGCGAGGTTCTTTCTGTCGGCGGAGGCTTCGGAAAGTAAGATATGCGTCAATGTTCCGCGCGTTGAAAATTTTGTATAATAAAAGGAAAAACACGGATTTTTTCGTAATAAATTAAAGTAATGGAAAATTTTCATACACTCAAAGATAAGACTTATGCGGTAGAACGCGCTTTTTTTTCTCCGTTTGCGACGTTGTCCGAGGACACGAAAGGCAGATTGAGGGAAGAAGCGCCCTGTGCAATGCGCACCGATTTCCAGCGCGACAGGGACAGAATTATTTACTGCAAAGCGTTCAGGCGTCTTAAAAACAAGACACAGGTGTTTTTTTCGCCCGAGGGCGACCATTACATAACGCGTTTGACGCACACGCTCGACGTCGCGCAGATAGCGCGCAGTATTGCACGTGCCCTGTCGCTTAACGAGGACCTTGCCGAAGCAATCGCGCTCGGACACGATTTGGGGCATACCCCGTTCGGGCACAGCGGCGAAAGAATACTCAATAAACTGTGTCCGCAGGGCTTTAAGCACAACGTCCAGTCGCTTAGGGTGACCGACGTTCTTGAAAAGGACGGCGCGGGGCTCAACCTCACGTACGAAGTCAGGGACGGGATTTTAAACCACAGAAAAAGCGGAAATCCGGCAACGCTTGAAGGCAGGTGCGTGTCTTTGGCGGACAGGATTGCTTACATAAACCACGATTTGAACGACGCTGTGCGCGCGGGCATTTTAAAGTTGGAGGATGTTCCGCACGATATTATTAATGTTTTGGGGCGCGGATCGAAAGAGCGCATCAACACCGCGATAACGTCTATTTACAACAGTTCCGCGGGCAAAAACGAGGTTAAAATGCACCCCGCCGTCGAAAAGGCGAGCGAAGATTTGCGCGCGTTTATGTTCGAAAACGTTTACTTTTCCGCTTCGGCTATGCGCGAGGAGAAGAAGGCGGAGCGTATGCTTTCCGCAATGTACGAGCATTTTACCGCGTTTGCGGAAAGTCTGCCAGAAACGTATAAACGGCTGTTGGAGGAGTATTCGCGCGAACAGGTCGTCTGCGATTATCTTTCTTCTATGACGGACAGATACGCGATTTATACGTTCAACAGCATTTTCGTGCCAAAAGGCTGGACGTTTATCGACGAAAAATAAGTATATGGCTACTGAACTGCAAGAGTTTTTAATTACTCTGAAAGGAAAGCTTAATATAATCGATGTTGCTTCGGGTTATATAACCCTGGAAAGGCGGGGCGGAAGTTACTGGGCGTGCTGTCCCTTTCACCACGAAAAAACGCCGTCGTTTTCCATAAACGAAAGCGACCAGTTTTACCACTGTTTCGGTTGCGGTGAATCGGGCGATATCATAAAGTTTGTCCGTGAAATGGAAAACATCGACTTTATGGACGCCGTCAGACTGCTTGCCGAGCGCGCGGGGCTGGAAGTTCCGCAATCGGGATACGACAGCAAAAAGACGGTTGAGCTGAAAAGAAAACGCGATTCGCTCCTTAAAATAATGAACGACTGCGCGCATTTCTATCTCGATAATTTACGCTCCGGCAAAGCGGACGAGCATATCGAATACATTTTAAAGCGCAATATCCCTTCCAACATAGTGCGCACTTTCGGTCTGGGCGCAAGCCTTAACTTTAACGATTTGCCTAAATTTTTATTGTCGAAAGGCTATTCGCGTCAGGATATGCTCGACAGCGGAGCGGTCGGCGAGGTAAACGGAAGATTAATCGACGCGCAGGGCGGAAGGCTTATTTTTCCCGTCATCAACGGTATGGACGAAGTCGTTGCGTTCGGGGGCAGGGTTCTTAAAAAGACGGATTTTGCCAAATACAAAAACACGAAAGAAACAATGCTTTTCAACAAAAGCAAAACTCTTTACAACCTTAACCTTTTAAAAAAGCTTAAAAAGACGCAAACTATAAAAGAAGTGATAATGGTGGAAGGCTATATGGACACCATTTCACTCTATAAAGCGGGCTTTAAAAACGTTGTCGCAAGTATGGGCACTTCGCTCACGCAGGAACAGGCAAGGCTTATAAAGCGCTATACGGATACCGTGCTTATAAGCTATGACGGCGACGGCGCGGGGCAGAAGGCAAATATGCGCGGGCTGGACATCCTCAAAAGCGAAGGGCTGAACGTGCGCGTCGTTCCCCTGCCCGACGGGCTCGACCCCGACGACGTGATAAAACAGCGCGGTACGGAAGGCTATGCAAAGTGCCTGTCGAGCGCGCTTCCTCTTATAGACTACAAGCTCGAAGTTCTCGGAAGAGGGTTTGATTTAACCAGACCCGAGGACAAGCGCAAGTACGTTGCGGAAGCCGTAAAGGTCGTCCGCACGGCGGACAGCGCGTCCGAACAGGAAGATTTGCTCAAATCGATACGCGACAAGACGGGAATAACTTACGAGTCTTTAAGCAGGGATTTGAATTCGGCGCCGAAACCCGAACAACCCGCGCCCAAACGTCAGACGGTGCGCAAAGATAATTCGGGTGCCGTGCTCAAAGCTTCGCGTTTTGTTATAGCATCGTACCTTTTCGGCGCGAAGTATGCGGATAAAGATATTTCGGATATTCCGTTCGAGTCAGAGGTGCACGGTATCATTGCCAAATATATAAAGACTAAAAATCTTATGGGAGAACGCGTACAGCCGTCAGAGCTGTTCGAGTTTTTCGAAGAGGATTCTCCCGAATATACCGAACTTACCAAAATTCTCGATTACAGCGACGGACAAGCCCTTTCGGGCTCGCACAGCGCAAAGTATTTCGACGATTGCATTTTAAAACTTAAACTTGAAATAATCGACAGGCAGATTAAGTCGCTTACCGCTGAAATAGATGCCGAAACTTCGGCAGAAGGGCGAAAGTCGCTTGCGTTAGCTCTTAACAAACTTATAAAACAAAAGGAAAAATTAAAAAGCGGAGAAAGAAAATGAGTTTATCGGAACAAAAGCTGGGCGACATTTTAAAACAGATTATAGATACTTACGGCGCTAAGGGCAGTATAACTACCAACTCGCTGTGCGATATAATGGAAAAGTACGAAACCACGCCTGCGCAAATGGATTTCGTCTATAAGTCAATTGCCGAAGCGGGCATACAGATTATCGACGAAGCCGAGCGTGACAGGGAGCTTTACGAACAGGCGCTTTCCGATATCGGACTCGACGACCCCGTCAAAATGTATCTCAAAGATATTGGCAGGGTTCCCCTACTTTCCGCAGACGACGAAATCGAGCTCGCCCGCAAAATGCAGGAGGGCGACGAGTATGCAAAGAAAAAGCTTTCCGAAGCCAATTTAAGGCTCGTCGTATCGATAGCGAAAAGGTACGTAGGGCGCGGTATGCTTTTCCTCGACCTGATTCAGGAAGGCAACCTGGGACTTATGAAAGCCGTTGAAAAGTTCGATTATCAGAAAGGCTTTAAATTCTCCACATACGCCACCTGGTGGATTAGGCAGGCGATAACGAGGGCGATAGCCGACCAGGCGAGGACTATACGAATCCCCGTCCATATGGTCGAAACCATAAACAAGCTTACCCGCGTTTCAAGGCTGTTACTGCAAAAGTACGGCAGAGAGCCGACTCCCGCGGAAATAGCCGAAGAAATGCACATCACCGAGGAACGGGTGCGCGAAATTCAGAAAATCGCGCTTGACCCCGTATCTCTCGAAACCCCCATAGGCGAGGAAGAGGACAGTCACCTCGGCGACTTCATAGAGGACGAAACGACCGCTACCCCTTCCGACAGCGTTTCCACAACCATGCTCAAAGAAACGCTTCTCAACGTTTTGAACAGCCTTACTCCCCGTGAAGAAAAGGTATTGCGTTTAAGATACGGCGTCGACGACGGCAGACCCCGCACCCTCGAAGAGGTGGGCAGGGAGTTTAACGTCACCCGCGAACGTATCCGCCAGATTGAAGCAAAAGCTTTGAGAAAGCTCCGCCACCCGTCCAGGTCTAAACATCTCCGCGATTTTCTGGATACCTAAATGGACAGGATAAAAAGTCTATGTTCCTACCTCGAAAACTGCACGGTATTTGCCGACGTCGCCTGCGACCACGGCTACTGCGCGCAGTATATGCTTAAAAACGGTCTGTGCGAAAAATGCATAATTTCGGACGTAAGCGACAAAAGTCTTGATAAGGCGCGCGGTCTGCTTTCTTCTTACATAAGCGCGGGCAGGTGTACGGCAATCTGTTGCGACGGACTTGAAAAGATAGAGGGAGCCGACCTTGTTCTCATTGCCGGGATAGGCGGAGAAGAAATAATAAAAATACTTAAAAACTCTTATATACCCGAAAACTTCGTGTTCCAGCCTATGAAAAACGCGCGGGAACTCAGGGCTTACCTCATCGAAAAGGGCTGTGAAATAACCCGCGACGACATATTTTCGGACGGCAGAAATTATTATTTCGTGATAAAGGGCAAAGCTTTCGGTAAAAGCCCTGCCTACGGCGCGTATGAGCTGGCTTTCGGCAGGGACAGCCTTAAAAACGCCGTGCTGAACGGTTATCTCACTGCCGAACTTAGTAAAAAGCAAAGCTATTTATCGGCGCAGATGTCGGTAAAAGCGCGCGCAGAGCTCGAAGCGGAAGTAAAACTTATACGGGAAGTACTTGAAAATGAAACTGACGGCAATACTTAAAAAATTAGAAGAGGTTGCGCCCGTCGCGCTTTCGGACAGATTCTGTAAAACTTATTCCATGTACGACAACAGCGGTATAATCGCGGACTGCGGTGCGGATATAAACGGGGCGGTCTTTTCCCTCGACTTGTCCGACAGCGCCGTTGCGGAAGCAAAAAAGCGCGGGTATAATCTCATTGTCACGCACCACCCAGCAATTTACGGCGGTATATCCAAGCTTAACTCGGGCGATACGGTTGCGGAGTGTTTCAGAAAAGGTATATCCGTTATATCGATGCATTTGAATTTCGACGTCGCCCCCGAGGGTATAGATTATCATCTTATGCGCGGACTGGGCGGAAGCGCGGCAAAAACGCTCGCGCCCGTGGAAGGCGGGGCGTACGGCAGGGTTTACGCGGTTGCGCCCGTGAAATTTTCCGATTATAAAAAGTACGTGCGCGAAACTTTTTCGACAGACCGCGCGCTGTTTTACGGCGGTGAAAGGACGGTAAAAAAAGTCGCTTCTTTCTGCGGAGCCGGTTGCGACGGCAGGGCGATTGAGTTTGCCGTGTCCGAAGGGGCGGACGTTTTCGTTTCGTCGGATATGAAGCACCACGAAATAACCGCGCTTCTGCACAGCGGTATAAACGTAATCCACCTGACGCATTACAGCGCGGAGAGTTACGGCTTCAATAAAATTTATTTGAAAATCAAAGACGGCTTGCAAATTCCCTCTTCGTTTTTTTTCGATAAGGAAATTGCATAAAGGAGATTAATATGGCTAAAATAGAATTACTTTTAAAGTATCAGACCGAAGATTCCAAACTTTTACAGATAGAGCGCGAGGCCGCCAATTCCGAAGAATGGAAGAATTATTCCCAGACGAAAAGTTTTCTCACCAAGGCGCCCGAAAAGCTTGAAGCTATGGACGCGAAGGCGCAGGAGATTTACGTAAGGCTTGACGAGCTTAATAAAAAGTACGGCGAACTTGCCGATACTCTCAAAGACTTCGACAACATAGACGAGCTTGTCGAGGGCGGAGCGGACATTTCTTTCTATAAAAAGAACATTTCGCAGATAACCGACAAACTCAAAGCGATAAAGAGCGAGATGAACGCGCTTGTAAAATCTGTCAAGGAAGCCGACGAAGAGTATCAGAACTTAAAGAAAAAGACCATTTCCGTACAGAAACAGTACACGGAATTTTCCGCAAAGTATCAGGAATACAAAAAGGGCAAGCTTGCCGAAATGGACGCGGTCAAGGAACAGCTTAAAGTCATTGCAAAGGACATAAGCCCCGAAGTGCTCAAACGCTACGAGATGAAGAGAAGCGAAAGGATTTTCCCCATCATCTGCACGGTTAAAAACAACCGCTGTTCCAAGTGCGGAATGGAACTTTCCATTATGGGTAAGGAAAAAATCGACGGCGGCGAAGTAACCGAGTGTGAAAACTGCCACAGATTCCTCTACAAAGAATAATTCGACACATTTGTGCATTTTGCACAAAATTTTTACAAAGTATTGACAAAGCGAATAATTTGTGCTAATATTGAGTAACTTAAAATTAACTATTTCTCGCGACGGAAAAGTTGCACTTAAATAGGATAAGGGGAGGGACGGCGCAATGCCGTACCCTTCTTTTTTTGAAGATTATGGATTGTCTGAAAGGAAAAAAATTATTGCTGTTGGGCGACAGCATTATGTTCGGGTCGGGTAACGGCGGATTCGGCGTCGGCGAATATCTCGAAAGGGATTTCGGCGTAAAGCTTTACAAATACTGCGTAGGCGGTGCAAGGGTAGGATACTGCGAAGGCAAGGACTGGGTTGTCGCGCAGGTTCGCCGCGCGCTTTCGGACGGGGTCAAAGCCGACCTTATAGTGTTCGACGGCTTTACCAACGACTGCAATATCGGAGAGGGTGCAAGCGAATGCGACGTGCCCCTCGGTGAAGTATCGGAAACCGCCGCCGATATAAATTCGGTATCGGAAGGAGATACTTTTTCGGCTTGTTTTCAAAGCGTGGTTTTTGCGTTGAAAAAATATTTTTCCGAAGCTAAAAGCCTTTTCGTGCGTCCCCATAAAATGGGCAGACGCGATGCGGTTAAACAGGCGGAGTACGGCTCTCGCGCCGTTGAAATTTGCAAAAAGGCGGGTGTTTCCGTCTGCGATTTGTACGCTTACAGCGGTTTGGACACGTTTAATGCGGAGGACCGCGACAGGTATACAGCCGACACTTACGGCTGGGGAAGGGGCGACTGTACCCACCCCAACGCCCTCGGTTACGAGCAAAAGTATATGCCTTTGATTAAAGAAGCTATATTGAAATTATAAAAAAGAAGCGGGGCGCGATTTTTAAAATCGCGCCCCGCACGTTGTTTCTTCGTTAAGGCGAAACCCTGTTTATGTCCCTGGGGAACATTGCGGCGTATCTTACGTTTTTGAAACCCAAAAGGTGCATCGTAAGTCTTTCAAGCCCCAGTCCCAGCCCGCCGTGAGGGGGCGCGCCGTACTTGTGGAGCATAAGATAGGTTTCGAATTCGTCGGGGTTCATACCCAGCCTTTTCATTTTTTCAACCTGTTCGTTGTAGTCGTGTATTCTCTGACCGCCCGACGTTATTTCTATACCGCGGAATAACAGGTCGAACGAAAGGGTGACTTCGGGGTCCTCCGGGTCGTCCATAGTGTAAAAGGGACGCTTTTTCGAAAGATAGTGAGTGACGAAAAGGAAGTCCGAATTGTATTGCTGTTTTGCCCACTTGCCGAGAAAAGCTTCTTCCTCGGGCTCGAAGTCCTTCATATCCGTAATGTTTTTAAGCTTTTTGACGCACAGCTCTTTGGCGTCTTTAAAGCGTATAGAGGGGATAGAGGTGATTTCGGGAATATTGACTTTCAACAGCTCTATCTCGGGCGCGTACTCGGTTTTCAGAAGGTTCATAATGTATTTCAGAACGCCCGTTTCCATATTCATAATATCGGTGAAACTGTCGATAAAGCCCATTTCGAAGTCCATCGAAATGTATTCGTTAAGGTGCCTCGACGTATCGTGATGCTCGGCGCGGAACACGGGCGCAACCTCGAACACCCTCTCGTAAACGGGCACAAGCGCCTGTTTATAGAGCTGGGGACTCTGCGCAAGGTAAACGGTCTTGCCGAAGTAGTCGAGTTTGAAAACGTTGGTACCGCCCTCTGCGCCCGCAAAATTGATTTTGGGCGAGTGGATTTCGGTGAAGTTCTGCTTTGTGAGGTATTCCCTGAACCCGCGCTGAATACCTTCCTGTATCTTGAAAACCGCGCGTTCCTTGGGGTTTCTCAAAGTGACGGGTCTGTAATCGAGATTTACGTTCAGGTCGCATACCACCTGTTTTTTGGATATTACGACGGGGGGTATGTCCGCGGGCTTGGACAGAATTTCGATGTTGTGAATCTGCAATTCGTACCTTTCGCTTCCGTCGCGCGTTTCGCTCTTTACGACTTTGCCCGTAAGCTTTGCCGAAGCCTGCTCGACGACGTTTTCGTCAAGGCGGTAGCTTGAAAATTCGGGAGAGTACACGCATTGAATAAGTTCTCTCGCCGTGCGTACGATTATGAAGGCAAAGTCCGACATATCGCGTATATTGTGTATCGTGCCCTTTATCGAAACGATTTCGCCTATATGGTTTTTAAATTGCGAATAGGGCGTGGAGGTGGAGAGAATTTCTCCCGTAATTTCCTGCATATTAAAGCCTCGTAAACATTTTTTATAATTTTAAGACTTTTTACGGTAAAATGCAAGTAAAATAAATGCAGGTTGTCAAAATTTACTTGTTGCTTTTTATCCGGTAATGATATATAATACTAATAAGGTCTGCGGTGTTCGTGGTATGGGAAATTCGTAATCCACAAAGTAATATAGGGAGCCGGCAAGTTCGTGAAAATAGGCAAGGTCTGTTTACGGAAAGTCCGATGTTTCACTTCTCCGCACCCACCTGCGAGACGCGGGTTAATACTTTTTCATATCACGGCACAGGCGGATTATATTAACCGGGTTGAAAAACGGTTAATATAATCCGCTTTTTTTATCGGCGCAACTTTAAGTTGCGCGGTTTTTTTTCTTTTGCAAATGCGATGCTCATTGTAGGCAGGATTGATGAAGATAAAGAGAAACCGCAAGATAT
>CANOUP010000016.1 GCA_947570625.1 uncultured Clostridia bacterium
TATTATTCAAAAATTTTTGGCTCTACTTAACTGATAAAACGTATTGCTTGCGTTGTCCCAACGCAAGCAAGGGATATCCCTTGCGTTTTTTATGTATGAATACACAAAGCCCGCTCGGCAATGTTTTTACCCTACTTGAGTTAAGTATAACATATTTTTTTAACTTTTCAACATTTTTTCGAAAAAAAATTTTAAAAATTCGAAAAAATGTTGTCTGTACTCATCACTTATTGAACAATTCACCCACCTGAACACTCTATTAAGTTTTGAACCGTATGACGTTTGAAACGTTCTTTGCCCGTTTTTCAAACGAAAAACGGGCTGCTTTGCGCCTTTTTTATCTACCTTAAATACAAAATGTCCTCTTTGCGGGCGACGGGATAACTGAAAAGCCTGTTGCCGTCAAGGTCGTGCCTGTGCATTTCAACCGCGGTTATACGGTGATTTTCATACGCAGTGTAATAATAAACGCCCCTGTCCGCGTTACAGCAGGACGTGTACACCGTGATTTCATAGCCGTCCCTGCCGACGACACACGCCCCGCGCGGGTTGGAAACCGAACCGAGTATATGAAAAAACTGGTTGACGCTTTCCTCCTCCCCCTCGCCCGAAACCGAGTTGTGCTTGACGAAAACCGCCCTTACAAACCGCGATTGCGACGATAAATCCCCCGGAAGCCCCAGCGCACCCATCCCTCGGCTGTAAGTCTTTAAATCAAGCTTTTTAGCAAATACGTTTTTGGGTTCCTTAACCGACAACCCCATATAATTATTCAGATTAAACAACTGTTCGTCAAACGGCGGATTGTTGGTGAGCACGCCCGCGCGGTTAACGTAAATTTTAAGCCCCTCTTTGACAAACTCTGCGGTAACCGCCTTTTGCCTGTCGGCGATTATCCAGTGCAGTTGCGCGGAAGGCAATCCCCCGCCGTAATTTATATCCGCGAGATTGATTTTTTTAAGCTCTGCAAGTGCCTCTTTGACGGAAGCGCACTTTGCGAGAACGTAAGGTATAAATTCGAATTGCGCAAGATTGATTTTACCGCTTCGGATTTTACCGTAATGCGCGTTGCCTACGAAATTAAGCCCCGCCATACACAGCCCCTTTTCGTTGACCGCGTCATAATACAGCGGATACCCGTCCTTGACGAAAGCCATACCTATCATCGCGTAGTGCCGTGAAATTTCCTGCGTATGACGGAAACGTAAAAGAAAGTTGCGGGGCGTAATTGTAACCTGCTCCCCGTACGAAACGTCGTAATCGAGCGTGCGCCCGAAATAAAAATCTTTTGTCTTATAAGTCACTGCCGTACACATAAATAAACCTCGTAAAATTTTTTAACTTTACAAGCCCTTTTTAATCGCTCCGCGAAGTCGCAAACTGTCACATTTTGACGGATTTTGACGTTTTGCGCGTGTTACCATATACCCGGAAATGGCACAGCAAAACAAATACGAAATTTTAATACGCAAAGCGAGAACAAGCGCCGACGCAACGCTTAAATACGCCTACGATTTGACGCTGTTATATATTGAAGCCAAAGCCGAGCTGGACAACCAGAAGGACGAGCTTAGGTTTTTCAACTACCTGTACACGAAAAACCACGCGCCGTTCAACTATCATTACATAGCAAACGAGATATTGTTTACTAGCGTGAGCACGCTGGAAGACAGAAGAAAAAAGTTTGTAGCCATTTTCAGATATTTTTTAAACCTTTCGCAAGACTCGTACGGGGAAGCCGTTGTTTCTAAAAGCGAATAAAGCGCCGTGCAAAGCACGGCGCTTTAAGTTATCAGTCAATAAGACTGCTTTTATCAAGCAGTGAAAACACAGTATCGGCAACCATACAGTATTTACTGCGGTAACGGTTCATCGTGCTTTCGCTGAGCGCGAGCAGGTCGGTCATTTTGACGATAGAGTTTTCAAACAGATTGCCTTTGCTGTTGAAATACAGGCAGTCGGCAATTTTCTTGTGGTCGAGGTTCAAAAACACGCTTATACCGCTTAAACATATGCCGAGAATTTCGATATACATTTTCGCCTTTTCGGAGTCGCGCCCCGAATCTTTGTTGCTTTCCTCGTACATTTCAACCAGTTTGCGTTCTTTGTTTCTCTTTTCGTTTTTATAATCTTTATCTTTCATTTATTTTTTCCTCTCGGGCGCAAAAAAAGACAGCGTTACTTTTGGTAACACTGTCCGTCAGACGCGCCTTTATTTATTTTTTTATTTTTTTAATTCATTAATTGTCCGACGTACCTTTCCAGTACCGCCGTACCGCTGTCATTTGTCCTTACTTCCAGAAAATATGAATACTTTTCGTATTCGAATTTCGCGTAAACCTCATTTTTATTCATTCGGCTTAAAACGGTATATTGAATATCAATACCGTATAATTCCGTAGTATCATTAAGCGAAGTAAATACGTCGTAAAATTCAAATTGCGCATTCTGCAATAATACGATACGAAACTTAACATATTCAAATCCGCTTTGTCCTGCGCCTTGAAACTCCTGCAAAATGTACGCTTTTTCACCCGTCTTTCTGACCAGCGCAACCGAGTTGTGTTCGTCGTTGTCGAAGTACAGAAAGTTAAGTTTCGTCTGCGAAACGAAGTTTTGCATTGCGTCTATTTCGTTCATTTCGAGGCTTTCGGCAGAGTATATCTTGATATTTGAAAACGGTCTTGTAAAATAAACGGAACAATAGACGATTACCGTGGCCGCGAACAGACACGCAAGCGCGACCCAGAACCATTTGGGGGCGGGCTCCCTGAAAGCGACCGTAGACTCCCTTTGATTGATTTTTTGCAAGACCTTTTCGGGCAGTTCGGGATCGGGCTCGTAACTGTCCTTCATTTGCATAAGTTTATCGAATAAGTCCTGTTTATCTTCCATACCGCAAACCTTTAATAGATTGAGTAAATTATCGCTTCGTCAATGGCGAGGAAGCTGTCGTTCAACTGCACGAATCCCATATCGCCAGAGCTGAAACCGCTGCTGACGCATAAAAATGTTTCGGTTGCAACTGTTGCGCCGTTCTGATAAAACTGATATGTAAGGTATCCCGTTACCATCATTATGTGAGGGGCGTCGTTATGCTCTTTGACTATTTTTGCAGACCCGCCGCCGACGACTATGCCGTAAACGTAGTCAAAACGCTCGCACAGTATTACGCCTACTTTGTCGCTGTTGATTTCTGTTTTAAGCTTGTTGAGATTTACCGACACGCGGTTGCTGTAAAAAGACGAAGTGGAAACGCTGTAACCCGCGTTGTTTGCGTAAGCTTTTAATCCGCTTTTAAACGTTTCGGCAGTGGCTCCGCCGTACTTTTCTGTTTCCATCAAATCGTAAAGGTTTCTCAACGCCTGCTTTGTCTGGGTAAGCCTTTTGTCCATGTAATATTCGTATCCCGAAGGGAACATTACGCCCGGTGTATAGTCGGGGATAAGCTCTGTGCACCACCTGTCGTAAAACGCCGATATGTTAAGCCCCGCAAGCGGTCCGCAGGTGTTTTTCATGGAATGGTCTGTATTGCCGAACGAAGGCGGACTTGAAATCTCCGCGCCGTCTATAAGTTTATAATCGTCGCAGGCAAACGAATAGGTTGCGCTTGTAACAGTACCCGTGCCCCTGTACGAGCCGTCGTCGCGGTAGACGGTTTTAGAGGTGTCCGCAAGGACTGACCTGTAACCGAACAGCAACGACAGCAAAGTTATTGCACATAGTGCAAAAGCAGAAATTGAAACAAAAAGTTTTAACATTGCATTTTTCATAAATGCCCTCCTAATAAAATGTTATTATATATAACAATTAAGACGGGCGAATCGTACGAAAAAAATTACAATTTTCTTATTTTTATTTCAAGCTGTTCAAGGCGGTACTGCAAAGTACTTTTGGGCATATGAAATTCCTGCGCGATTTCGTTTATACTGTAACCGTAAAGATATTTGCGGTAAAAAAGTTCGCGTTCGTAGTCGGTTAAATTGCTGATAACATAGTTAAGCAAAAGATACTTTTCGTAATAGCTGGAAAAATCGGAATTGTTCGAGCGCAGGATTTCCACCTGTTGTTTGTAATATTCGCGCTCGCGGATACGGCGCTTTTCGAAGTTGATGAACGAGTTGCGGTAAATGCGCATAAGCCAACCGCAGGCGTTTTCGTTTTTTACGTATTTCTTTGCTTTGACGAATAAATCGAGCATAAGCGTCTGTATGGAATCTTCTATATCCTCTTTGTTATTGTAATACGTATTGCCGACAAAGTATAAAATTTTGGAAATCATACCGTAAATTTTAACGCTTGCGTCGTTTCTTTCGGATTTGTTTCCGTCGGCGAGCTGAATTATCAGTTCGCCTAATTTTAAGTTTTCTTCCAAATCCATAAGCTTTTGTAAAATAAAAAAACTAATACTCTCTGCTTAACAAATAATCAAGCGGTTCTTTCATTAAAACAGATAGTTTTATAAGCGTAGAAGTTTCGGGCATACTGCCCCGCTCGAACCACCTGTTAAGCGTGGTCTGACCCATACCTAAAAGTTTTGCAAGCTTATATTTGGTATAGCCCTCGATTTCCATATATTTATTTAAAATTTTCAAAAACCGCGCCGGAACTTCCTCGACGGGTGTTTTGCCTACCACTATTTTACTTTCGTTTGACTTGGAAATCCCCGCCAGATAATCTGCGCTGACCCTGAAAAAATCGGCAAGCGTTATAAGCGCGTCGTACCTCGGGTAATATTTACCTTCAAGCCAGTTCAATATAGATTTTCTCTGTAAACCCGTCTTTAACGACAACGCGCGACGGCTTATCCGTTCCGACCGCATTAAATCGTTTAAACGTTCGGAAAACCGTTCAATGGACATATCATTTACTCCCAGGTGAAGTAATGATATTATTATCCAACATTAGCCGTTTAATTACATTAAAGTGAGTACAAATCGCACTATCAGTACAGTACGTATACGCACGGTTTTTTAATTATACGAAACAAAATACAGTTGTCAATGCAAAAAATAACCGCCGCAGGACGCGTCCTGCGGCGGTTTTAAATTAAAATTCTTCTATGCGCCAAATCCAGCTTCCGCAATCCGGAAGCCTTGGAAGAACCCCGCGCCTGCAAGGCTTACAGCCATTACACAACTTAAACTCACCGTTAAATTACAGCCAAAGTTTTATTTCGTAAGTTTCGTTCACGTCGGTTTTCAGTCTTACCGTAACCGTATCGCTGTCGCGGCACGCTTCGCTTACAGACAGCGGGAACGCGCCGTCAACCCTTGCGTTCTTTTTAAACTGCGTTTCCTTTCCGTTTACAGTTACGCGCTTTATGTCGCCCGCTTCTGCGGTAAGGTGGCATTTCAAGGTAATTTCGCGCTCTTTAAAGCATTTATCGCCCGCGAACGCGCCTTCCGACGCGCCCAGCGTAATCACGTATGCGTCCGACTGTTTGTCGTAATGCGCCTCGTAGGGGCTTGTGCGCATATGTCCCAGCTTATAAGCCGTGGTCTCGGTGTCGTCCTCGTAAATATAGCCTTTATCCGACGCGGTCTTGCAGGGATAGAAATCGTAAACCAGCCTGTTCCACTTCTGCAAGCCCGTGTTCCGCGCCTCGTAAGCGAGGGGAATAAGCGAGCCCATGCGCACGTACAGGGGAGATTCCGAAAGCTTGCAGTCGTTGAACACGGCGCGCCCGCCCTCGTGAACCGTTCCGCCGAACACGTCCAGCCATTTGCCCTTAGGCAGGTATACGCTGTGACGTTCGTCCTGTTCGAGATTTACATAGTAGAGAGAACAGCACGCTTCTCCGCCCGCCTGGAAATAGTCTATTCTTATGTCGTACTCAACGTTTTTGTCGAGGTTTGCTATAACGGTTTTCAGCGAGCCGTGAAGTGTTTTATCCTCGTGCACCTTTTCGCCGTTTATCCATACCGTACAGCCGTCGTCGCTGCATACGTACAGCTTTACGCCGAACGGGAACTTGATTTTGGATTGAAACCTCGCCGAGAAGTCGTATACGGGCACTCCCTTTTCGGGCGCGGTGTGGTTGAGGACCATATTCAGCGATTTGTAGTTCGCCTCGGTCAGCGGTTCGCCTTTAAGCTCCCTTCCGTCGAAGTATACCGCATTTACGGGCGCGGTGTAGTACTGCTCTGTAACAAGCTCGGGCACCAAACCGCACACGGGGGATATAAGCAAATCCTCGCAGAGCATATATTCGTTTGTAAGTGCAAGCGCCGTCTTGTCCTCGGGATAGTTGAAGCCCAGCGGTCTGAAAAAGGGAACTCCCGTCTTGTAGCTTTCGTATGCGCCCCTGTAAATTACGGGCAGAAGCCTGTATCTCAAATTGTTGTATTCGCGGACTATGTCAAGCGTTTCTTCGTCGTAAGCCCACGGGTCGCGCCAGCGCGAAACCCAGTTTGTGCAGTGCGGACGGAATACGGGCGAAAGCGTGCCGAACTGCATCCAGCGTATAAACTGCTCCTTGTCGGGGTTGCCCAAGTGCCCGCCGCAGTCGGCGTTTACGTAAGGGATTGCGTTTGCTCCGCAGAGGTTAAGGCTTTTTATTTCCTGCGCCAGCGAGTCGTAATCGGACGATACGTCGCCCGTCCACTGTATGGAGTAGCGGTGCGAAGCGCTGTTCTGAATACCCGCGTAGTTGCCGTTTATAATGTTGTCGACGTTGCCCATTATTACGGGACGGCGGTAAATTTCGGTATCCTTGGCAACTTTACTCCAATAATTCTTTGTGACGTCGGCAAACAGATACAGCCCGAAGGTTTCGCAGTCTACGTTTTTAGTGGGGGTATTTAAAACGGTCGACCAGTTTCTGTCGTACCACCATATGTCCAGCCCCAAATCCATAATCGCCTGTAAATTTTTCTCGCGGTAGGCAATTTCTTCGGGCGCGAAAACGGGCGCGCCGTCTACGGGTTCGGGGTGGTCGTTGAACATTACCTCCACTCCGTGCGCGTGCGCAAAGTCCATAAACCTCTTCATATCGGGGAAGAGCTTAGTGTTGATGTCGTAGCCCATACCGCCTTCGCATTTGCGCCAGTCCGTGTCTATGACGATGACGTCGAGGGGAACGCGGTGTTTTTCGTAATCGAGAATTACCTGCTTCGCCTCTTCTTCGGTGTAGGCGTAATACTTGCTGTTCCAACCGCCCAGCGTAGAAAGGCGGACAAGCTCGGGTCTGCCCGTAAGACCGACGTACAGTTTACGCAGTTTGACGGCGTTTTTACCGCAGAGAAGAAGGTAAATATCTTCAACGTTTTCCTCTAACGTGTATTCGCCCTTCCTGTCCGCGGAATATCCGCCCTCGGGCACGGTTATGCGCGGGGTGTCGGACAGCGCGAATACTTCGGGCGTGCTGTCCAGCGCGGGAAGCTCTCCGCAGTTTTTAAGCGGTTGATATTCGTAAACTGTTTTGCCGTCCTTTTCAAGCTTTACGCCCGCAAGCGACTTGGCGTTTACGGGGATATGCAGGGCGTAACCGCCGAACAGCACCTTTCCTCCGTTCTCCGTGCACTCCGCCCCTTTATACTCCGTTCTGTGCGGAACGAAAAACGTGTTTTCATCGCAGAATTTGCCGTCCTTAGCGTACTCGATGCGCACGGTGTCCGCATCTAACAGCTGTACGCGTATATTGCCTTTTATTATCTGTTGCATAAATAAATCTCCTTATGAAATCTTGTTTATAGATTAACATTTTTTGTTAGTTATTTCAACTCATATTTTAATCGGAATATCTCAAAATTTGACAATAATGATACAGCGCGTTATAATGCTGTTATGGAACACAGAATGAGCACCGCGAATTTCGCCGCGGAGAAAGAAAAAGACAGGTACGACCATTTCCAGCTTTGCAAATACCGCAGTAAAAACGTAAAAACGCACTTTCACCGTAACCCCGAAATTTACTGCGTTTACAGCGGGAAAGTGCGCGTAAACATAGAGGACAGCGTTTACAATCTTTCCGCGGGCGACGCAGTTTTCATAAGCGGGCTTAAAATGCACTCTTACGAGTGCGAGGACGCGGAAATCGCGTTCGCGCTTATAGGCACGAGATACCTTCAACCCTTTTACGAAATTTACCTGGACAGACAGCCCCCCGTACTGTTGACGGACAAAGAAGCAAACAAAAAGCTTTTCGCGTACATAGACGCAAATTACCAAAACGCCGACTCCTTCGGACTTCTCGAACGCTACGCCTGCACCTGCGGTATGCTGGGCATTATAGCCGACGCTTACGGCACGGTACCCGCCCCGCCGTTAAGGACGCACGCCCGCTCCGACTTGACTGAAATAATAAACTTTATCTACGACAACGCGTCGCAGGAGAGCCTGTCGCTGAGCTATCTTGCAAAGCGCTTCAATTACGACCCCTCGGCGCTGAGCCGTATGTTCGGCAAATATATGAGGACGGATTTGAGAAACTTTATCAACAGCATCAGGATACAGAATTTCAACGAGCTGAAAAACCTGCCCGAAA
The DNA here is from genome assembly GCA_947570625.1 of uncultured Clostridia bacterium. Taxonomy (GTDB): domain Bacteria; phylum Bacillota; class Clostridia; order Christensenellales; family Borkfalkiaceae; genus Coproplasma. The sequence continues at coordinate 8,489 of CANOUP010000016.1, forward strand.
ACAAGGACAAAACAGTGCTCACGCTTGCGGTGCAGTGCGGATTCAACAATCCCGCAACCTTCTACCGCGCCTATAAAAAATATTCGGCGGACGCTTCCGCGGGCACGAAATAAAGCACGGCAAAAGCCGTGCTTTTCAATTTTACTTCTTTTCACCGAACACGGTCCTGAACTCTCCAAAACCTTCCTTGGGCGTTCTGTCGAATTTGAGAAGTCCGTTGACTTCCTGATACACGTCGGAAAGCTGGGTATAGCAGAAACCGCATACAAGACCGTTCTTCTCTATCCCTTCCGTCAGCGCTTTTAATCTCGACAGGTATTCGCCGTCGTTTTTCACCGCTTCGCCGTACCCCCAGTTATCGCCGACCGCGTCCTTGACGAACGACGTTCCGCCGTACTCGGTAATCAGCACGGGCTGACCCGCATAGCCGTATCCTTTTGCAAATGCGCCCCTGTCGTGGCCGGGATATTTGTCCGCACAGCACTTTTCCACTGTATCGAACGCGCTGTAAAGATCATCGCCGTTCTGCGTGTAATAGTGAAGGGTCAGAAGGTCGGACTCGGTGTGTTCCCAGCCGTCGTTGGAAATTACGGGGCGGGTCGCGTCCCACAGTCTGGTCTGACGGCACACGCCGTTTACATAGTCCTGTTTTTCTTTATCAGTTAAAATGCCTTCAATGCCCCAGCTCTCGTTGAAGGGCACCCATACTATTATGCAGGGATGGCTGTACTGCTGTTCGACGGCAAGTTGCCACTCGCGCAAAAAAGTCTTGCGCGATTTTTGGGTAAACTCGTACATGGACGGCATTTCGCCCCACACGATATAACCGTACAGGTCGGCGTAATAAAGGTAACGCTCGTCCTCGACTTTCTGGTGCTTGCGCGCGCCGTTGAAGCCCATAGCCAGCATATCGGTTATATCCTTTTCGAGCGCCTCCTCGCAAGGCGGGGTAAGGTCGGTGTTCTCCCAATAGCCCTGGTCGAGTATAAGCCTCTGGTACAGCGGTTTGCCGTTAAGAAGCACCGCGCCGTTTTCCAATGATATTTTCCTCATACCGAAATAACTGTGTACGGTATCCGTCTTGCCCTGCGCGGACAGCGTTATTTCCGCCTCGTACAGATTTCCTTCGCCGACCTGCCAGAGATGCATATTTCCGTTAAGCCCGACGGAAAGGGCGCACGCGCCGTTTATTACCCTGCCTTCCGCTTCCGCCACGGTTTTTCCGCAAAAGCTTACTTTTACGTACGCAAGGCAGTCCGACAAGGTATTTGCCCTTATCTCCATTTCGGCTTTTTCCCCGTCGGTATCGGGGGTTATTTTTACGCTTTGTATGTAATTTTCGTTTACCGTTTCAAGCCATACGCTCTTGTAAAGTCCCGAAGTATCTATGTACCAGCAGGCAAAATTATGGTCCTCCCACCTCTGCTTACCGCGGGGCTGTTCCTTGGAATAGCTGTCGCGCGCGCGTATTACAAGCGTGTTTTCTCCGTGCTTCAAAGCTTCCGTAATATCGAAGGAGTGCCTGTGATAACCGCCCGTATCCCCTCCGCAGTCTGCGCCGTTAACCCATATTCGGCTTTCGTAGTCGCACCCTTCGAGGTGCAGGATAACCCTTTTCCCCGCTGTTTCGCCGACGTTGAAAGTACGGCTGTACCAAATGTCTTTGCACAGCTCCTCTTCGCCTATTCCGCTCGCCTTGCACTGGTATGAAAAAGGCACGGTAATCTTCCTGTCCCTGAACCCTTCGGTATAGCCCTTTTCAGCGCCGTTACCCTCTCTGTCGAAGGCAAAGTCCCACTCCCCGTTAAGGTCCGTCCAGTTGTCGCGGACAAGCTGGGGGCGGGGATAATTCTTTTTATAAAAACTTAAATGTTTAACCATATTTCTCTCCGTAATTTTATTCGTAACGCACGACCGCCTCGAAGAGGTCGGGCTTTATTCTTTTTTTACCGTAAGTTTTTCCTGTTTTCAAAGTCACGTAGTTGTCGAAGCCTTTAAGCCTTAAATAGGCTATGCGGAACTCGCCGAAATCGTCCTCGCCGAGGCAAGTGAATTTAAGCCCTTTTTTGTCCGTAACGGCTTTGTTCCCCCCTCTCAGCGTGACGCGCACCCTGCCGTTTTTGCCCCTGTACGCGATTTTACCGCAGGGCAGACGAAGGTATCCCGAACGCACCGCGCCGTAACAGTTTACGTCATTTATTCTGTAATGCGCCAGCGCGCGCACGCCGTTTTCGTACAACAGCACGCTGTCCGAGGGGAAATACAGCTTTCCGCAAAAATCTTTTATACCGCAGAGCCTGACCTTAACGCCTGCGACGATATAATTTTCGCCGTCGCGTTCGGCTTCGAGCGCCTCGCTTCCGCGGAAGGGAGAGCCCGAAATTTTATCCGAAGGGATATAAGCGTACGTGTCCTTGCCCGTACCTATAAATCTGAAAGGGTAGTCCTCGTCCGTTTCAATCTGCGTTCCGCCCAGTTTAAGCGTCCTGCCGTCAAGGCTTGCGGGAAGCTTTAAATATCTCGGCTGACCCGAAAGGCACTCTCCGTCCGCGTCCAGTACGACAAATTCTTTTGTTGCGGGGTTGTATATTCTGTTGCCTTCCGCCTGCGTTCCGTACAGCACGCCCAGCACTTCCGCCGAATAGGGATTGCGCGAAACAAACGCCGTGTCGCCGTACTGCACGGCTTTGCCGTCCTTCATTACGAGAAGCTTTTCGCCGAGCGTAAGCGCCTCTTTGACGTTGTGCGTGACGTAGACGAAAGTCGTTTGGGGAAGCCTTGCTTTGAGTTCGGATATAAGGCTCATATATTCCGCGCGCTGTTCTTCGGCGACGTTTGACAAAGGTTCGTCGAAAAGCAGAAGCTCGGGGTCGGTGACGACGGCTTTTGCAAGCGCGACGCGTTGTTGCTGTCCGCCCGAAAGATTGCGGGGAAGCTGAGAGGCAACGTCCGTAAGCCCGAAATCCCTCAGCGCCTTATTCACGCGGCGCATTACCTCCGCGCCGTCCAAATCGTACCTTTCCAGCGCCGTCTTTACGTTCTCCCATACGGTGAATTTGGGATACAGCAGATATTCCTGAAACACCATCGCCGTTTTGCGCTGTTTCAGCTTTATATCCGTAGACAGCACGCCGTCGAGATACAGTTCGCCGCAGGCGTATCTTTCCAGCCCCGAAAGAACGCGCAAAAGGGTAGTCTTTCCGCACCCGCTTTCGCCAAGTACCGTAACAAAGCTTCCGCTCTCTATTTCCACGGAAAAATCGTCCAGTCCGTAACTGCCGTTGGGATATACCTGCGAAATATACTTTGCTTCAATTCTCATCGTCCTGCTCCTCCGCGGGTTCTTCGTTCAGCGCTTCGAAAAAGCTTACGCCCGAATTAAGACCGAGATTGACGAATTTGGGATACGACTTTGCGTTTATAAATTCGTCGAATACTTTAAGACAGAACGCCGTCTGCACGCACAGCGCGAAACCTATGCCTATTATAAGCGTCAGGCACCCGCCTATTATCTGCATAAACGCCCACGGCATAAACCTGAACGCCAGCACGGGAAGCACCGACAGAAGGAAAATTCCCAGCCCGCGGAACAGACGCTTGAAAGTGAGTATGAACGAATTTTTGACAAGCCCGAAAAAGGTCATGCCGTAAAGCGAACTCTGCGCAAGCGCGAACACCAGCGCAACGAAGCATATAAGCGTCAAAAGCACTATTCCGAATATTGCAAGGACGTGGATGAACTCTACTTCCTTTGAAACGGTAAGCAAATTGAAGTTGATAAAATAGCTTGCGCCGAAGTTGAACAGCCCCGTGATAAAACCGAGCGCAAGGTACTGCTTCCAGCTCTGTCTTATGCCCTTGCCGAAATCTTTCAAAATCATTACGGGCGCGCCCCAGAACAGACGGCGGATTATATAAAACCCGCCCGCAAGCCCCAAAAAGGCGAGCATAATCATAGGTATTTCGGTGCCGTACTGCAATAGCGAAAGGCGTAAAAGGTGCGAAAACTGTTCCTCGGCGGGAAGCCCGCGCATAAACCGCGCGACGTAGCCCGTAAGAATAAAATCCCATACGAGGTAAGGAATAACAAACAGTCCCGCAAGCAGGTTGACCCTGAAAATTTTTCCGAAATAATTTTTAAAGACGAAAAAGAACTGTTTGGTTCTCGTCGCGGGCAGGTTCTGCAAAGTGAAATCCTTCTCCTTGCCCTTGCCGTAAATTAGCCTGTATATGAATCCTTTTTTCATTCTTCCGCCCCCGCCAACAGCACCGCTATTACGCTGTTTAAAAGTTCGGGCTGTTTGTCGGACTTTGTATTTACGAAAATGTAGTAGTCGCCGACAAACTTTATCCCCAGTCTTTCGCCTTCGATAAAAAGGTATTCGGCGTCCGCCGCGTCGGGCGCGGGCGCGAAAATTTTCGTTTCCGCAATTTCTTCAGCCGTTTTCTTTTCGAGAATATACAAATCAACCGAGTTTGCGCGCATTGCGAAAGCCTGCGCATAGTACGAGTCCGCGGGGTCGTAACTTTCAATCGTGCATTTTTTTATTCCGTATTCCGCGGACACCACGCGTATTTCGGCGGACAGCCCGCTCTTCAAATTGAAGTCGGCTCCCAGCCAAATTTCCAGCTTTTCGCTCCGCGACGGCTGGGCAATCCAGTAGAAGGCGATGACCCATACGAACAGCGAACACAGCACGAATATCAGCCAGAGTCTGGCGTTTTTAAGTTTTTTAACGGCCGTATTATTCATTTTCGGCCTCGCAGTAACCGACGACGGTGTCCTTTATTACGGCAAGTTCGTACTCCCTGCCTTCCTTAAAGGGAAGGGCTCCGCCGTCCCACATAAACACCCCGTCGGCGAAACACAGTTTTATATATCCCTTTTCCTCTTCGGACTGTCCGATGAAAAAACCGCTGACGTACGAAGGTTTCGCGTTGCCGAGGTACTTTATGAATTTGTACTTGGAAAGCGCGCCCTCGAAGTAAACGGTAAAAAACAAATAACCGTACCATAAAAACAGTACGGTCAAAACCGTGCAAAACGCACAGCCGAGATATGCGCTGACAAAATCGAATACTGCCAGCGCGCAGAACATTGCGCATATTGCGGAAAAAAGTATTGCCGAGGCGGTGAACCCCGCTATACCCAAGCGAGCTTTTTTCTTGATTTCCCGCGTTTTTTCGCTTGTATAGACCTGCGTAAAATTCAAATTTTTTCTGCTCCGAGTATTCCGTTTTCGGCGTACAGCCTGCATATTCTCGCCGTTCTGTATTTGGAAAAACCGCCGTTTTCATAGTCCCTGCCGTGGTATACCGCGTACAGGACGCCGCCGTCTTCAATAACGCTGTTGTGACCCGTGCTAGTTTCCCTGCCGTCCGCCGTAATAAGGGGAGCGAACACGCCGGGTTTTTCCGCCTTGACGAAGTCGAGCTTGTTCAGCTCTCCGCTTGCGCTCTTGCAAACGGCGTAGCCTATGTGATAGGAGGGCTTCATATAGCAGTTACCGCTGTACATACAGTAGTGATACCCGTCCTTTTTAAAATAGAACGCGCCCTCCACCGTGTGCCAGTGCTGACCCTTTTTAAACCTGTCGCGCTCGAAAATTTCCTCGTCGGAAGTGGGAACGACGGTTGCGCGGGGCTCGCCCGCCATAGTCAAAAGGTCGGTCATTTTGTCGCAGACGATGTAAGTGCCCGCGCGTTCGCCGTCGTAATCGTTGACGCAGTAGAACATAAACAGACCGCATTCGTTTCTTACGACGTGCGCGTCAATCGAGAAGGGCGGAAGCAAATCCTTGACGAAAACAAAATCGCCCGTCGCGCTGTCCGAAACGGCGACTTTTATGTTTTGCAAATGCACGTCCTCCGTATCCTCCGGCATCGAAGAATAGTACATATAGAATTTTCCGTCCTCCTCGATGACGGAAGGCGCCCAGTATTCTTTCTGTCCTTCCGTTTTCAAAACCGTACCCGCGTATGTCCAGCCGTCTTTAAGGCGGTCGCTTTCGTAACACTCCACGCCCTCTATGCCGGTGCAGTAGAGATAGAATTTGCCCCCGCTTTTAATTACGTAAGGGTCTGCCTGGCTTTTGCCTTTGATGTCGATTATTTTCATATAATTCCCTTTGGTTTTCAAAGCGCCGTCCGTGAGGACGGACGGCGCTTTTTCGGAAGATTTTATAAGTTTACTCCCAGTCCTTTGAGTTTACCCTGAACGTCGGAAAGGTTGCCCGTCGCGCTGTAATTTTTAAATCTCGCAAAAGTGTTGTAAGTGAGGAACGCAGGCGAACAAGCCGTTCTGTCTTTGTTCGTGAAGCCCATAAGCGTGCCGTCGGGAAGGTCGAACACGAGTTTGTCGTTTACGAACATCCAGCAGTGGTTGCCTATTCTCGCGAAAGCAAGCTTCGTATAGTCGCTGTCCGTATATTTAATTCCCGGCACCGTCGTGCTCTGGTCTGCGTAATTCGACCATATATAATCCGTGCCCGCCGCGTTGCTTTCTACGTAACCGACGTTCTGACCGTTGAAGTTTTCAAGGCAGTCTATGTTGAAGAATGCGAAATAGTTGTCCGCGCTCTTCAATACAAGTCCTATTTTGGGATATTTGTCGCCGATATAGTTTGTTCTGCGGTCAAGCACCGATATGGAAGCTTCTACGTAAACGGAAGTGGAAACTATATCTTTGAAGAAGAGAAGCTGCGAGTTTCCGCACCATACTTTGTCGACGTACGCGTTTTCCGTGCCGTCGTCGTGGGTCAAATCGTAGCCGTAGTGGCTGACGTAATTTCCCGCTTTGCCGAAAGTAAGGCTTTCGTATACGGGTATGGGATTGACCTCCGCGGGGTTGGTGTACTTGTACTCGTTTGCAAACGCTTTAACGGGTCTGGGGTTTGAAACTTCCTTGCCGAGAACCATTATTTCGTTCAGCGCCGTCGTCTTGCCCTTTTCGGCTTTAAGCGTAATCTTAATCTCGTTTACGGGCAGTTCGTCAAACTCGATGATACTGCTCGTGCCGGGGTTCATAAATTCGGAGAAAGCGTCCGCGCCCCACTCGTCGTCGAAGGGGATATTTTCGAACTTGACCGACGAGGTCTTGTTATCTCCGCTCTTATATTTAAGCTCTATGCTGTCAACCGCTTTGAACGCCTCTTCGAAGTCCATACTGTTGTAGACGAGTATGGAGCGGGCGTTGACGAATTCGTCGAAGGAAAGCGTTATGGTAACGTCGCCTCCGTCCGTCCTGAATTCCTCGACATAGTCGTTGTCGTGGATTTTAAGCGTTTCGTCGGTGAGGTAATCGACCGAGCTGTCGTCCGCCGTGTTGCTGGAAGTTACGTTTGCAAGCTTTGCAACGTTTTTGTACCCCGAAATTTCTTCGGGCAGGGGCTGGTAAGCGTACGTGGGTCCGTTGCAGTGCATAACCTTCTGTCCCTTGGAGTTGGTGACGAACGAAATAGTATCCACCGCAAGCGCGCGTCCGTCGCTGACGTCGCTTCTGTTGCGGAAGGTGTGATAAGCCATTATAAGCTTATCTCCGCATTTGATGAAGCTGTTGTGACCCGTGCTCGCGTTGGTGTTCCACGCGGGGTCGGCTATGAGAACCGTTCCTCCGTCGCTCGGCTGAATTTTCGTATACTTGCCGAGGGGCGACGTGGAAACCGCCTGCCTTACCTGATACTGCGGACGCGTCCAGTTATACACCGAAAACGTGAGGAAATACGTTCCGTCCTCGTACCAGATGAAGGGACCTTCGTTAACGGTGTCGTACCCCTGTCCTTCGTTTATGTCCTCTACTTTGGAGTCGACCGTGGTTTTGAAAAGGTGCGTAAGCTCTACAAGCGACGAATAGTCGGGGTGAAGCCAGTCCTTCATATGCACGCCGAAAATCGTCTGCGAGTGTCCGAAGCTGTAACCAGAATAATACAGGTACCTCTCTCCCGACACGGGGTCGACGAACGGGTGCGCGTCAATCGATTCGTTGCGCGCGAGTCCGGGCGCGACGAGCGGGTTTGCCGACGTAAAGTCGTAAGAAGGCTTGGTTTCGTCGAACGCAACGAAAGGTCCGTAAGGATTTTCGGAATAAGCGACGCTTATGTACTTGCGCTCGCTTCCCTTCTCGTTCCAGTCCGCGTTGTAGAACATTAAATACAGTTCCTGCTCTTCGTCGTAAATGACTTCGGGCGCCCAGTGGTTGGTAAAGCCCCAGGTTCTGTCGAAGTTGGGCTGGTAGGCGACGGACTTGTATTCCCAGTTCGTCAAATCCTTACTGCGCCAGCACTGTATGCCGAAACAGCCTACAAGGTCGCTCGTTCCGTACGCATAGAAATAGCCCGCCTCTTCGCCCTTGTCTACGTAAATCACCGAGGGGTCGGCGATTTCGAATTCCAGCTCGTTTAAATAGTATAAATTCTTATTGTAGTTTTCCGAATCGTTTATCGAATCGTAAGTTTTGTATGCGACGTTCTGTTTCGCACAGCCGACTGCCGACAGCATTGTAACAGATAACACGCCCGCCGTCAATAATGAAATGAATTTTTTGCTCATATTTTCTCCTTTACGCGTCAGATTTTCATACCGCTAGTCGCAATGCCTTCGATGAAGTATTTCTGTGCGACGATGTAGATAACCAGCGCGGGTATAAGCGCGACGAGCGCGCCCGCCATAACTGTGGGGATATTGTAGGAATACGTACCCTTGAAGGACGCCAGCGCAAGCTGTAAGGTGTACCACTCGGGTTCGTGCAGATAGAGATAGGGTCCGAAATAGTCGTTGTATCCGCCGATGAAGCCCAGTATGCCCTGCGCGAACAGAGCGGGTACCGAAAGGGGCACCATTATCTTCCAGAATATCTTGAAGTAACCCATGCCGTCCAGCTTTGCCGCCTCTACCAGCGACGTCGGTATACCCGCGTAAAACTGGCGCATAAAGAATACGCACGTCGCCGCGCCGAACATTCCCGGAAGCATCAGGGGAAGGGGCGTATCTACCCAGCCCAGCATATCGTAAATGAGATACGAGGGCGTAAGCATAATCGTGCCGGGTATCATCATAGTGAGAAGAAGCGCCGAAAAGAATACGTTTTTACCCTTAAAGCGCAGTTTCGCAAACGCGTAAGCGCTCATTGCCGAAACGAAAAGACCTATAATCGTGGGCGGAAGCACTATTATTAAAGTGTTCAAAAAGCCCTTCAACATAACGGGTATTTCGCTGTCGTCTACGCCCGAAGTGTAGGTGAACACTTCCTTGTAGCCGTCAAACGACCACTTTTCGGGGAAGAAATGGAATACGGGGTCGCTGGCTTCTTTCCTCGTCTTGAACGAGGTGATTATAACCATCGAGAACGGAGCCAGTATCCATATTGCAAACAAAACGAGCGCCGTATAGATAAGAGTGAGAGAAACAATCTTTCTTATCTTCGTCATTTTGCTTGCGGTAAGTTTTAAACCGCTTTCATTCTTAATCATAGCTCACCCATAACTTGGACATAGCGAAATTGATTACCGTAAGCCCGACTATCAATATTGCGAGAAGCCATGCCGTAGCCGACGCAATGCCCATTTCGTAGTACTGGAACGCGCTTCTGTACAGGTAGAAAACTACCGTTACGCCGACGTTGTCGGGTCCGCCCGAACCGCTTATAATCTGCGGACGCGCGAACTCCTGCAATGCGCCGATTATTCCCGTTATAAGCAGGTAGAACGTAGTAGGAGAAATTGCGGGAATAGTGATGTGCCAGAAGCTTTTGAAGGAGTTGGCGCCGTCGACCTTTGCCGCCTCGTACAGAGAACTGTTGACGTTTGTAAGCGCCGCGCCGTAAAGAATTATGCCGTAGCCCGTGCCCGACCACACGCCCATTATGAGAAGGCAGGGAATAAACGTGTCCGCCCTGCCCCACCAGTTGACGGGTTCCTGTCCTTCGGGGGTGAATATCGCGTTGATTATACCGTAGTTGGTGTTGAAAATCCACTGCCACATTACGGTGATTGCAACGACCGAGCATACGTAAGGTATGAAATAAATTGTCCTGAACACCTTTTTACCGCGCACGTTCTTTGTGAGAAGGAACGCGACCATAAGCGCAAGCGCTATGTTTATAAACGTAGCAACGCCCATATACAGGGTGTTCACTATTGACTTCCAGAACAGCGGGTCCTTTAAAACGGTGCCGTAGTTTTCGAACCCGACGAACCCCGCGCCCTCGAAAGTGAAGCCGTAGATATCCATAAATGACATGAATATCGCAAGTATCATAGGGATAAGTCCGAACAGCGCAAAGCCCAGCACGGGGCCCATAGACAGCGCGAAGCCGAATACTTCCTCCCTCTTCACCTTGATTTTTTTTCTGTATACTTTATCGATAAACATTGACGGCTCCTTTTAAGAGTTTGCCGAAAGTTTTTTCTTTTCGCTGTATTCGAGAAGGTTTGCAAACGTTTCCTTGTATTCCTTGCAGTCGTAGAACTCCGACATAGTCATTGTGCCGTTACGCACGGAACCGTTGAGGACGTTCGCCCAGTTGTCAATCCACTTTTTGTTGTACAGATACCACCAGTCGCCCGCGCCTTCGTACTTGGCCGCGTCGATGAAGATTTTGGCGTTCTTGGGGTTCTGTCCGTCGAGGAACACGGGGCTGTTTGCAAGTTTTTCCTGCAAGGGGATTGCAAATCCCGCTTTCGCCTGCAATGACTGACCTTCCTCGCCCGCGCAATACTCGATAAACTTCCACGCTTCGTTTGCAACTTTTGATTTACTGCTTATGCACAGAGCGACCGAACCGCTGTGCCCCGCTTCCACGCCGTGGACGGTGATGTTGCCCGCTTCGTCGTACTTCTTGTACATGGGAAGGGGAGCGACGTCCCAATCGTATTCCGCGTCCATTTCGTTGCGGAACGTCGCGGTGATATAGCGCAGGTCGACAAGCATTGCAAGGTGTCCGTTCATGAACGAAGTCGTCTTACCCGCGTCGCCTCCGATGTCGGTGGGTCTGGGGGTTATGCCGTAGCCGTAAAGATTCTGTCCGTCGACGTTGTCGACTACCGTACTCGTCGAGGAAGCAAGACGTATAAATTCGGTGAAAGCTTCTCTCTGGCTGGGAAGCTTTACAAGCTTGCCCTCGCCCGCAAGTCCCTCCACTTCGGAAGTAACCTGATATGTATCTCTCCTGTCTACGTTGCCCGCAGGGTCGGACGAGTATGCCGACATATCGATTTTATCGGAGTATTCGATAATCTGACCTGCTTTATAAGTCTTATTGTTGACCTTGACTTCCTTGCAGTCGTCGGCGACTATGTAGTTCGCCGTGCTGTCCATAAGCGTGAAGTCGTAGTAATAACCCGTATACTTTTCGTTGTCGGTGGGAATCTGCTGTATGCAGTCGCCTCCTACCGTCCAGCCGTAGTTGAACCACCACTCGGTGAAGTAGCCGTAAGCCGACTTGTCTTTCAGTCCGTCGCGCATATAGCTTTGAACTTTGTTCGCGCACGCGACGGTTTCTTCCCAGCTCATGGGAATCTGGTTATTGAAATACCACTGTCCGTTCATTTCGAAATAACCTTTTTCCTTGACTTCGCCGTTTATGCCGAGCTTGACTTTGGTATTGCCCCTGTCGTCCTCTCCGCCTGCGTTGAAATCTTTTAGCCCGTCCTCGTTGACGCTTATAATCTTTATTCCCGCGCCCGTGAAAAGAGTTTCGTTATAGTAAATGACGGTGGGTCCTATATCCTTGGGAACGCCGTAGTACCTGCCCTCGGGCGTGTTGGTAAGGCGGGTGTTGACGTCGTAGCGGTAACGCACGGTTACGTCGCTCCACATATCCTCTACCTTGTAAATGGTACTGCTTTCGATAAAGTCGGTAATGTCGTACAAAAGTCCCTGCTCGGCGTAAGCCTTATAACCGTTGTCGCCTACGTAGAACACGTCGGGCGCCTTACTGCCCGCAAGCGTAAGTCCGAGCGTGTCGCCGTACGAGTCGCCGGGTTTGGATACGAGTTTAACCTCTATTTCGCCTTTATGCTGGGCGTTGAACTGTTTTGTTATCTCTTTGAAAACGCCGAGCTCGACGTCGTTGCAGTTTGCCCAGAAAGTAACCTTTGTTCCTGCGCCCGAACCGCCCGAACAGCCCGCCATAGCGACGGAACCCGCTATGCACGCGGTCATTGCAAGGGCTAATACCTTCAATTTCTTCATGTTGATTTCTCCTTTTTACGGTTTATTTGGATTTGACTATAAGACCGTTGTCCGTTACGTACATACCCTTCGTCTTATAGGTGGAATTCATTGCTCCCAGATTTTCGTCGTCGAAACTGCACGTCCATACGTAGAACGGAAGCTCCGCGGCGGCGGAATTGGCGAAATACTTATAGGGGATAAAGAATTCAACAGTTGTCTTAAATCCCGCACTGCCGTCGGTTAACGTAATTTCTTCGACATTCGCCTGCGCGTTTCTGAAACCTACCGAACTGCTTACTCCGCCGTCGAGCCTGTTGTAGAAAGCAACGAAATGCGAAGCCGAGTTGTCGCCGTCGTTCTCCGTCATATCTGCGAGTTTGAAGTTGACGTTGGTAACGTCGCTCCACGACACGCCCTGAGAGAACTGTCTTTGCATAGTCTTTGTATATAAAGTAACGCTTGCGAACACGCCTGTACTGCCTTTGACGGCGACGGCTTCCACTCTCGTACCCGTCTTTTGGGTATGCGCGAAAGTCTGCTTTGTCGAAAGCACCTGCTCCGTCCATATTGCGTCGTCGAGCACGCCGTCGAAAGTCACTTCTTCGGTAACAGCCATATCGAGCTTCGCCTTGACCTCCGCCTCGTTATTGGTGCCGTAGCCTGCGGTCGCGGTAATGCTTCTGTTCATTCCGAGAATGCCCGCGACGAACTTTTCGTTTTCGATTGCGTTGTTCGTATAGGTAGCAACGACTTTACCGTCGGCGGTGAGGTATACCGTAGAACCGAGTTTCGCTATGCCGAGAACGACGGATTTATCCTCGATTGTGGGAGCGTACTTGCTGGTAACGCCCGTTTCCCACGTCCAGTTTCCGCCGTTGGGGCGAACCGCGAAATAGGTCTGCACGCGGTTGTTTGCCTGAATATTGTCTGCAAGGTCGATATATCCGAATATCGTGTAGTTGTCGTTTATGAGCACCGCGCCCGCCTTGGTCCACGCGTCGTTGATGTTACCGCACTTTTCGGGCGAGGTAACGCTTGCTTCCGCGTAAAGCGTCTTATTCTCGGTTGCTCCCTTTATATAGAGTATCTGGTCGCCCGTGCCGGAGTTGACGGCTATGTCGCCCACTATGCTCCAACCTTCGGTATAGGCGTATCCGCTTTCGTTGTCGCCCACAGTATCGCCGTCCGCGCGCGTGCAGTGCGAAAGGAAATCGCCGTCGCTTGCGTCGTTGGTCGCCTTATAACCGGTAAGCTCCAGTCCGAGCCCGAAGCACTTGACGCCGATTACTATGTCGCCTTCCGTCCTGTAAGTGGTAACGCCGACAAGCTTGTTACCGCAGTACATATAAACGAAACCTTTGTTGTAGCAGACGGAAAGAGTAATTTCCTTGTTCGCCAGGTTCAGCGAACCCGCCGTATCGGCAAGCCCCTTCCAGCTGTTGTTCCAGTTGCCCGAGGAAAGCTTGCTGTATCCGAGCGAGGTTCCGACTATGTCGCCGAGCCCTATATCGCTTGCCTTGTTTGCTTCCGCGTCAGCGTAGAAGAATATACCGCTGTTGGTTTTGGCCGTATCGTAAACCATAAACCCGAATTTGGGGAATTTATCGTTTTTGTTGTAAACGTTGGTGATTTTGAATTTAGCCGTAGCGAACGACGTTTTGCCCGCCGTATGATAGAGCGCGATGTCGTTGTCGCCGTTGTGCCCTTCGAGGCTGACCTTTCTGTCCGCCCCGCCGTTGTCGCCCGACGTGTTCCAGTGCTGACCCTTTAAGACTATGTTTTTATACGAACCGAATTCGCCCGTTCCGAACATATAGTAGTTGTCCGTAAAGCCGTTTTCGTTAACGAGCGGGTAAGTGTCCGCGTTCGCGCTGATATAGTATTCGTCAATCGAAGCTTCGGTCGCACCGAACGCAAGCCCCGCCTTGTCGCTGTTTGCAAGCACGGGCAGAAGCGTGAGTTTGGACTGCGCCGTTTCAGCCGTTACGCCGATAGCACCGTACTCGGCGGTTACCGTGACGATATAGCCCGTCACCTTACCGCTTTCCGCGCTCCAAGGCTCGCAGTCGGCCGTAAAACCGTCGGCTTTCGCGGGTCCGTAAACACCGCCCGACGTTCCCTTCCGGACTTCGCTTTCGCCGTTCGCGTAGACGAGCACGGCGGTATTTTTATCCGTAATTTTTCCGTCCGCTTTGTCGCTGGTGCCGAAATAGAGGAAAACGCCGTCCTTTTCGGCAATGACCTTTTCGTCGGATACGTAAGCAGTAACCGTAAGAGCGTCCGAACCGAAATCGAGGAAATACATTCCCTGCGCCTCGCCGCCCGCGGGGGCAAGCGACTTTACCGTAAGCACGCTTCCCGCAGGAAGGGGTTTTACTTCTGCCGAGGCCGAGTATTCCTGAACGACCGTCACGCCCGAAGCGGGCATTGCAAACGTGTATTTATTGTTGCTGACTTCAACCGTTTTGCCGTCCACTTTCAAAGAAGCCAGCTGATAGCCGAAATCGGGTTCAACCGTTAAAGTTACGTTTTCGCCCTCCGCGTAGCCGTCGGCGTTATAGACAAGCCGTCCGCCCGCAACTTCGTTTACAGTCAGTTTGTATTTTATTTTTCCGAAAGTAACCTTGACCGTAACGTCCGTGTTCGGCATTGCGAACACCGTTTTGTTGTCCGCAACCTGCGCTTGGCTGTCGTTTATGAGGACGCTTTCGACGCAGTATCCGCTGTCGGGAGTCATAGTTACGGTTATATCTTCTCCGGGTTCGGCAGTTTCCGCGCTAAGCTCCACCGTGCCGTTCCCGCTGTTTTCTACCGTTATGTTAAGTTTCCCGTTGTTGCACGCGGTAAGCCCGCAAATTGCCGTGACAAGAAGCAAAATCAGAAATAGTATTTTGGGTATTCGTCTTTTCATATCAACCCTCGCTAATAATTTTGGAATTTTACGCCCCGCGCGTTCCCCCCTTTCGGGGAGAACGCCGTGACGTTTATATATAGTTTTTATGCCTGCGCACCGTACAGCGCTATGCCTGCTATACCGCAGTTGGATGTGCTTAACTTGCGCGTCATAAGCGTAAGCGTGGTTTCGCCGGTTACGTCTATGTCGAATATAACTTCTTTCGCGACGCTCTGATTTCCTACCTTACCTACCGATTCCGTATTCAGAACTCTGCCGTCCGCGTTCTTGACGCATACGAAGTAATCTGCATTCCAGCCCGTAACGTAGAGGGCGATTTTCTTGACGTCAGCCGTTACTTTTACCTGAACGGAAACGTATTCAAGACTGTGTTTGAATGAGTGCTCGGTCTGCGTTTCGCTGAGTTTGAAACTACCCTTGTAATCGGTTGCGGTGCCGGGTTCCTTGCCCTGCGCAACGGTATCGGTGAGAATAAGTTCTCCGCCCTCTTTCTCGTAATCGGTTTCGCCGAACGTAGCCCAGTCGAGAATATTTTCTGCCGTGAAATCGTAAATTCCGCCGTCGACGTTGTTGACCGTCTTTTTAAGATTGATTTCCGTCTGCGCGGAAACGTCTACTATTGCTATTGCGTTGAGCCTGCAATTGTTACCCGTAAGAGCTTCTATTTTAAGAGTGAGCACCTTTTCTTCTTCCGTGCTCAGTCTGAACGCGACGAGTTTGTTTATACCGTCGTTGGTTCTTTCGAACACTGCGGAGTTAAGCTCTTCTTCGCCGTTCCACAGCGACGTCTTGTTCTTGGACTGCCATACGCCCGTATATACGCGTATTTCGTGTTCGCCTGCGGGAACGGTTATGTCGAAGGAGTACGACGAACCCCAGCTGTATTTATGGAACGCGCCGTCTACCGCCGCATTTTCCTTGGGACCTGAGCTTCCCGCAAACCAGAATTTTACCGTACTGTTCGGGTCGCCTCCCTTACCGTCCGTGTTGCCTTCGATAAGGTCTTTTTCGCCCGCTTCCGCGTCCACTGCTTTGGGATTGATTTCGTTGTAGAGGTAATGTTCCCAGTAAACTATATCTTCCGAAGTCAAATCGATGACCTGACCCGCGGTTTCCTCTTCCCTGACCTGCGTTTCAATCGAAATGACTTTAACAGTCACGGTGAGTTCGCTTCCGTCAACGGTTACGGTTATCACAGCCGTGCCTATTTTTTCCGCGGTTACAAGTCCGTTTGCGTCTATCGTCGCGACTTCTTCGTTATCGCTTGCATAAGTCGCGCTGATTTGCGCGCCCTCGGGGTCGGATGCGACTTCTATCTGATGCGTCGCGCCGACGGTCAGAGTCGCGTCGGGTGCTTTGACGATATAAGTGTATCCCACTTCTACCGTGAAATAGCGCACCCTGCCGTCTGCGGTAACTTTAACTACCGCCGTGCCGACCTTCTTGCCCGTGATTTTGCCGTTTGCGTCAAGCTCGATAATTTCGTCTCCGCCTTCGGCTATTTCATAAGTTACGCCCTCGGTTAAGGGGTTGCCGTCCTTGTTAAGAACGACCGTCGTTTCGCCTTCGGGGATAATGCGCGCCGACTTCTTTGCAAGCTGGTACACGCTTCCCGATACGGATACGCCCGCAAGGGAGATACAGGAATGAGGAGCGTTGCCGTTGTCGTTAATCATAACGGCTTCGATTGTAATTTCGGTATCTTCTTCTACGTTTACGCCGAACGATACGCGCTGTGCGTTGTGCGCGCCCGTATTGTCGAACGTCGCCTTAGCTATAACGGTTTCGCCGTTCTTCAAGCTAACCTGCCCTACAAGGTTGTATCCGCCCGTGTAGACGTTGATTACGGAGTCGCCCGCAAACACTTTGATTTTGAGAGTGATGACTTTGTCTTGCTGGTTGACTGCGAAGGCTTTCGTGCCCGCGTCGCCGTTCCATCCGCCGTCGGGAGTGGTATGAGCGTCTTTTGCGCACTGACCGCAATCGCAGGTCGCGCCCGTTGCACCGCCGTGCCATGCAAGGAAGGCGGGATAGTCGGAGAGGTAATTTCCGTTAACTTCCGACGTGCGCGTAATTATATCTTCTTCTGCGTTTACATACTGTTTGTGGTTAATTTCACCGTTTGCAATGTACTGTTCCCAGTACTCCGCGCCCTGTGTTAAGTCTATGGGGTTGTTCTTGTCTTTTTCAAGCTTGTCGACCGTAACCGTTGCGTTGACCGCGTTTACGGTAATATCGCAGTAAAGCTCGTTTCCGTCGACCGTTGCTTTAACCCTTGCGGTACCTTCTTTAAGCGCCGTTACTTTGCCGTTATCAAGCGAAATAACTTCTTCGCCTTCGACAAGCTCGTAAACGGCTTCGCTTGTACTGCCTTCGGGGTCGGACGTCACCGCGAGAGTATACTCGCCGTTGACGTGAAGTTGAAGGACTTTAAGCATATTGTAGCTGTAACCTACGTTGACTGTTACGAAACGTACTCTGCCTTCGATGGTAACTTTGATTACCGCCTCGCCGAGTTCGAGTCCGCGGATAAGTCCGTTTTCGTCTACTTCTACTACGTTCATACCCTCTTCAACCGTATAGGTTACGCCTTGGGTTACGGGTTCGCCGTTTTTAAGCGCGTTAATCTGAGAAGTGCCACCCGGTATTACGCGTACGGAATTGTTTTCGACCGCATACGTGTCGCTTCCCGAAACGCTTGCGCCGACAAGCGAGATAAAGCTGTTGTCAGCCGTGGGGTTGGTAAGAGTGAGAACGATATAAATTTCCGTCGCTTCTTCAACGTCCAGACCGAACGTAAGCATATTGCGCGTCATAATTTCGTCGTTGCGGATTACGTACTGCGCGATAGCCGTTTCGCCGTTGTAAAGCGTTACGGTGTTGGTGCCCTTGAATACGCCCGTGAACAGTCTTATCTGCGACTGTCCCGCGAACACTTTGACTTTAAGCTGAACCTTGACGCCGTTGTCGCCGATTTCCCTGATGGGAACGGTCGTGCCTTCCGACCAGCCGTCGGGTTTGGAGGGCTTGGCGCAGTTTTTGTCGCCGTCCGTCCATACGAGTTTTGCGTAGTCGGCGAAGTATCCGAGCGTGCCCGCAACGAGGTACTCTCGTTCGATTATATCCTCTTCGGGAGTTGCAAGCGCCTTGTGGTTGATTTCGTTCTTTATATAGTTTTCCCAGTAAGCTATGTCTGCGCCCGAAAGATTAATCTTGTCGGTAGTTGCCAAATCGGTATTTTCAACGGTTGCGTTTACGCTGTTAACAAGCACGTCGGTGTACATAACCTTTTCGCCTGCGGTAACCTTAACTTTCGCCGCGCCGTTTTTAAGGGCGGTTATCGTTTTGCCGTCCGAACCGAGTTCGATAACGTCCTTGCCCTCGGTTATTTCGTATGCAACCTGCAAATCGGGGTTTGCGGGCGCGCAAGTGACTTCTATTACGTGCGTTCCGCCTACGTGAAGCTGAACGTTCTTTTCCGCTTCCACAACCGCGTTAACGGTTACGGTGCAGGTGCCGACTGTTGTTTCGCCGTCTTTAACGGTAATTACCGCAGTTCCGACGCCGACGATGGTTATATTTCCTTCTTCGTCAACCGTGATAACGGTATTATTATCAAGTACGTAAGAAATATCGATTTCTTTAACGGGCGTAACCGTTACGGGAAGTTTGGCATCTTCTTCGCCGTAATCGAGCGTAAGGGTCTTTTCGAAGTTATAAACGTATTCGAATACAGTTACTTTACAGGTTGCAACCACTTTGCCGTCGACCTTGGCGTTTATGTCCGCATTGCCCACTCCTGCGGTAGTTACAAGCCCTTCTTCGTCAACGCTCGCGACTCCGCCGTCGGTCGTTTCCCATACGACGGTAAGGTTCTCGATTTCGGGCTCGACCGTAAGTTCGAGTTGGAAATTTTCACCGTTTTCGAGGTTGAGTTTTGTTTCGTTGAGCGTGTACGTATAGAGCACGGGGGCGGGTTCAACTGTTACGGCGCAGGTAAGTTCCTTGCCGTCGACTACGGCTTTAACCGTCGCCGTACCTTCCTTGACCGCAGTTACAAGTCCCGTTTCCGAAACGGTCGCGACCGCGTGGTCGGACGACGTCCAGGTTACGCTGAGCGCCTTTTCGGGCTCGGAGGTAACGCTTAATTGAAGAGTCGACTCTTCTTCGAGCGTCGCGCTCGTATGGCTGATTTTGTATGTATACTGCTGTTCGGGCTTTGCCTTTACGGTAAGCGCGCATTTAAGCTCGTTGCCGTCCGCCTTAGCCGTGATTTCCGCGCTTCCTTCCTTGACCGCCGTTACAAGTCCCGTTTCCGAAACGGTTGCAACCGCATCGTCCGACGACGACCATTCGACGGTAAATTCCTTGTCGGATGTGGAAGTCACGTTAAGCTGTAAAGTTTCGCCGACCGTAATTTCCGCAGTTTCTTTGTCAATCGAGTACTGGGCTTTCGCGCACGCCGCAATAGGTATGCACAGAGCCAATATCGCGACGAGTAACACCGCAATGAGTTTTGACTTCTTCATAAATATCCCCTTTATTATTTTTTACGGTAACTACCGCTTTTTCCTTAATCTAAGACTTAACGCCTAAAACCTGTATGCCCGTCAGCGAAACGTTGCCGTCGCCGCCGCCTGTGCGCTCTATCTTAATGTTCAGTACTGTTTCTATTTCGGAGTTGACTTCTATCTCGACCGCCTTGCAGACGGAAGCGTCGCCCGCCGCGAAGGGTCTTAACGTGCACAATTTCGTGCCTTGGCTGTTGTATACTATAACGGTGTTGGTCGCCTTCCATACGCCCGTGTACAGGATAATCTTTTTGGTGTTCGCGTCCACTCTGACGGAAAGCTGTATATCGCCGAACGAACAAGTGCCGTGCGTCGTTCCGTGGGCGGGGTCGTAACCGTCGTACACGATTGAATCGCTGTTTTCAATCTGTTCGCCGTCCGACCATACAAAGCCCGCCTTGTAATCGTAGAACGCCTGACCGTTGGTGAAGGAAACCTTCTCTATGCTGTCGCCTCCGTCTTTGGAAACGTAGGGACCTTCCTCGGTTGCGCCGTAGTGTCGCCAATCGAGTACTTCAAGCTCTTCCTCCGCCGTAGTCGTAAGGTTTACCGTCGTAGAAACGATTATTTCCTCTGCCGTGACGCTTGCCGAAACTTTCGAGTAGTCAACGTATACGGGGTCTTTTACTTCGTCCGTTACGTATACCGAGCTAATCCAGACTTTCGAGAACGTTCCAGTTCCGTCGGGTTTGCTTGCAACCACCGCATAAGTTACGTATATTTCGCTTTCGGCTTCGCCCTGTGCGGAAATTACTATGCGGTTGCGGAACACGCCGTTCAGGTCGCCGAACGTAACCGTTCTCGCGTTGCCCGCCCTGTCGCGCACGGTAAGTTTTACGGTGCACTGTTCTCCGCCGAGGTTGAGCACGTAGAAACGGCGGGTTGTGTCAACCTTTAAGTTAAGGCTGAAATCCTTGTAAGAGATAAGCCCGGAAGCCACTCCCTTTATGTTTTCGTAAACGCCGGCGCCGTCCGACCATACCGTGTATATGTACGAGTTGGAAAGAAGGGAACAGGTCGAGTACGAACCGAGGTCGCCTATAAGCGATTTTTCGGTATTCTTGCGCGCAACGGTTGTAACGTCCTCCGCGCCGAAGTATGCCCAGTCTATGTTGCCCGCTTCCGTAAGGTTGAGGGAATCTCCGCTTTCGCCGATTTCGATGTCGACGTCCGTCTTGCTTGCGTCGTATTCGGGCGCGTCGGGAGAAGTAATGTCTTTCGTAAAGCCGAATACTATTTCCTGCTTTTCGTAGACGTTGCCCGAGAAGTTGAACTGGTAGATGTTTCCGTCAAGCGCCGCGCCTTCGAACGCGAAGGGCGAAGCGTCGTCCGTCTGCTTGAAGCTGAGAAGTCCTTCGGTAACGGTCTTGCCGTTAAGTTTCAGGGTTTTCAGCGAACCCCATTCGGGATTGTAATGTATGCGCACCGTCCAGTTGCGGGTATCGAAAGCCCTTGCGCCGTCGAAAGCGCCCTCGGCGGGATTTACCGTAACGGTGATTTTGCCGTCCGCATAATCGCTGGTTATCAGCGTGTTGCGGTACTTGCCGTGTTTGTAAGCCTGAGTATTTGTGTCGTCCTCGTAAAGGTTGGTCTTTGTGGATTCCTTGCCGGCGTAGATATCCAGCGCCATCTTGCTCCAATCCTTTGCCGAGGTGTTAACCATATTCTCCGCAAGCGCAAAAACCGCGCCTTCGCGTACGAATATGGGAGAAGTCGTAATTCCGTGGGAAACGGTTATGGTCTGGGGACCCGTGAAGCGTTCGCCCGTCCACACGTCAACCCACGTACCGTCGGGTATGAACACCGTTCTCGTGTTGGGCATCATTTCGCCGTCTTCGTTGCGTTCGCCGTAGTACATATATATATGCGCTCCGCCGTAGTCCTCGCGGTATTCCACCTTCAAGTTGTGCGTCGTGCCCTGGGTGTAATAAGGCGTGTAAAGAAGGGTGTCGTACACGTCCCAGCCGTCCACGACGAGCTGGCCGTCGACCCATACTCTAACGCCGTCGTCGGCGAAGAAGCAAAGTCTTGCATCTCTCGTTCCGCGTACGGTGAATACGCCTTCCCAGCGGACTGAGAACAGGTCTGCGCCCATTCCTTCCGCTCCGCCGTTTTCCCAGTTGAAGAAAATGGTTTCGTCTGTTTTGGTTTTGTAAACGTTTTTAAGGTCGTTGCCGTTGAAGTACGTCGCTTTCAATCCCGGCTGGAAGTCGGGGGTTTGAAGCCAGGTTACGGGCACCTTTTCAAGCTGTTCCGCCGAATCGAGGGGCGCGATTAAAATATTGTCGCCCAGCATATACTGGTCGTTGCGCGAAGCTTCGGCGTACTGCGGATACATTATGTCCGTACGGCGCATAATGGGCAGACCCGTATCGTAATTCTCGCGCGCCAGCGAGTAGTACAGCGGAAGCAGGCGGTAGCGCATGTCGACGTATTCGTGAACGACTTCTTCCGCCGTTTCGCCGAACAGCCAGGGCATACGTCCGTCCTGTCCTATCTGGTCAACGTTGGTGCAGTGAACACGGCATATCGTAGAAAGCGCGCCGTATTGAAGCCATCTTATGTACATATCGTTTGAAACGGCCGCCGTGTGTCCGCCGAGGTCGGAAGACATATAAGGAAGTCCCACTTCCGCGCCGCCGAATACCGTCGCGTAAATTTCCTGCGAGAGCGCGGTGGTATCCGTTCCTATATCGCCCGTCCACTGTATGGAATATTTGTGCGCCGATATGTCTGACGCGTACATCCACTTGCCGTGAAGACAGCCGTCTACGTTGCCCATTATGAGGGCGCGTTTAGCGTACTCGTTCAAATCGGTAATGCTTTCGAGGTATTCGTTTGTTACCCACTGGAAAGCATACATACCGAACGCGTATACCGAAATGTCGGGGTCGACCTTATTGAGCGAAACCGACCAGTTTCTGTCGTACCACCAGTAGTCGAGTCCGAGCGAAAGTATCATGGTAAGCTTCTGGTCGCGGTAGCCTACTTCATCTTTGTCGAGTATGTTGCCCGTGCCTTTGACGGGTTCCGGATGGTCGTTGAACATTATGTTTACGCCGAGCTCGTGGCACTGGTCCAAAAACTCCCTCATATTGGGGAAGAGCTCGGTATTGACTTCGTAGCCGACGCCGTCGATGCCGTTATCCGAGTGCCAGTCCTTGTCTATGACAAGCACGTCGAGGCTGTAACCCCTGTCGGTGTAGTCCTTAATCTGTTGCAGCGCCGTTTCGCTGGAATACGCAACCCAACGGCTGTCCCAGTATCCGAGCATTTGCAGGGATACCATTTCGCTCTTGCCGGTAAGGTTTACGTAGTCCTGACAGAACTGTTTGTAATCTCCGTCGGGGAGGAATACGAAACAGTCGTCGGCGTCGTTGTTGAAATCCCAGCCCTGCAAGGGGTCGTTGGATGCGGCGTTATAGCTGTAACCGTAGTCGGAAGGTACGATACGGGGGCTGTCGGTGAAGTACCAGCTTTTAAGCTCGTCGGAAGGACTGGGCAGGTAAACGTTGGAAGTCGTTTCGCCCTGATACTCCCACAGCAGATTTTCGCCCTCGGCAGACGTTACGTAAACGCCTTTAAGCGTGGTAGCGCCCTCGGGAATATATACCTTGTAATTTTCGGTTGTAATTACGTTGTGCTGACCGGACACGGACTGAGTGTGCTCGGGCACTTCCCAGTCGGTGCGGTTGGATATGTAATATGTATTTCTGTTTTCGAAGCCCTTTGCGCCCTTGACCTCTATGCGGATAAGCGTATCCGAAAGCAGTCCGACGCGCACGTTGCCGTAGGTAACGTACATTTCGGGCGAGTGGTTCTTTGCGCACTTGGTTTTACAAACTTCTTCAAGGCAGTCGCTCGTGCACAGACCGCATATTTCGCAGGCGCTGTAACAGTAATGCGCTTCCTGGGTATTGTGGTTGCCCGGACATTTTTCCGCGCAGATTTCGTCCTCGCACTCGCTCATGCAAAGCCCGCACACGGCGCACACGTCTTTGCAAACGTGCGTTTCCGCGCATGCGACGGCAAGCGAAAGCGACAGCACAAGAACAAGAATCAACGCAATAATGATATTGCGTCTGCAAGTGTTAGAAAATGACATTTCTCCCTCCAATGATTGAAAATGAGTTTCAAATATCTTGACATCAGTTCACATTATCATTATAATTATTTAAAATTGGCAATTGAATAAGTTTTATTAAATAAATTATTACTATTATTAAACTTCGGACCGACTTCGCAGGAAATAAATTGCAAAAATGAAAAACAATTCCAAACATCAACTTATAGACCCATTCCACAATATAGAGTACGGCGACGTGTCGAGCGAAGAGCTTACGCATTTCGTCGGCGACAAGAATATGCCCATATACGTCGACTGTATAGGAATAACCAACCCCAACCCCGATTACTTTATCGAAAGGAAAAACAGCGACTATTACGTATTCGAATACGTGCTGAGCGGGTACGGGCATATAACGTACAAGCGTTCGACCATAACGGTCGGTCCCGACGATATGTATATACTGCCCGAAGGCGAACCGCACAAGTACTGGGCGGACAAGCGCGACCCGTACAAAAAGATGTGGATTAACATTAAAAGCAGTATTATAGGCGAAATATTGAAAGCTTACGGGCTTGCGGAACAGGTGGTTTTCAAAAACACAAACTGCAAGGCGCTGTTCAACGAGCTTTTACAGCTTGCCAACGCGACGGTGTTCAACGACGAAGTTTGTTACGTCGCCGCAGAAATAGTGTTCAGGATTATAAACAGGCTCGCCCAGAACGAGCGTCACCAGCGTCACGTCTCCAACATTGCCAAGTACACAAGGCAGTATCTCGAAGAAAACCTTTACGGCAACATTACCGTAGAGAACATCGCCGAACGGCTGGTAGTTTCGAAAGTTCAGGTCATAAACGAATTCAAGAAATATTACGGCGTAACCCCTTACGCCTACTATATGAACAAAAAAATAGACATCGCCAAGCAGATGCTTGAAACGACATCTGCGCGCGTCGGCGAAATTGCCGAAGCGTTGGGTTTCTGCGAGCAGAATTATTTCTCCAACCTGTTCAAAAAAAAGGTCGGCATGTCGCCGGATTCATACAGAAAAGGCACACCCCCCCCCCCGAAAAATTTGTGACCGCGACATTTAAAAAAGCTTTGTCCGTTATCGGACAAAGCTTTTTTTTCGTTGTTTATTTATTTAGACATTCGACCATTTTGTTTATGAATACAGGAGTGAACAGATTTGCGTACTGCGCGCCCGTGGGGTGTATGTCGTCGTCCATCCAGCCGGTGTTTAAAGTCTGTTTGTTGAACAGGTCGGCAACCTCTATTCCCCACTTCGCCTGAATTTGTTTAAGCTGCGTGTTGATGTACGAGGAATACTTCGAACGGTGACCCCAGCTCTGTTTTACAGAACATGTGTAAATGAGTACTTTCGTCGAAGGGCTGAACTCTCTCGTGCAGGCGATGATGTATTCGATTGCGCCCGACAGGGTCCTTGTTTCTATTTCGTCCCACGAAGAAATTTCCGCCGAAACCGTCCCCGCCTCTATGCCCTGCGAGAAATCGTTTGTGCTGAGTTGAAGCACGAGATACGCGGGGTTGTCGTCGAACTTTAATTTAGCGTACCTCGCAACGTACGAATTTTCCTTTACGCTGGAAAGCGTTGTTCCGCTGACCGTTTCCTTCACGAGCTTGCTGCCCGTAAGTTCGGCAATCTGTTCCGCGAACGAAACGCCCCCGTTTGCCGAACCGTAAGAAATGGACGAACCGAGGTGATATACCGTCTTGCCGTAAAGCGGATGTCTTGAAAGATTTTTATAATTATATATGGAAGAAGTGGTAAAGTCGAGATAGCCGAGCGAACAGGTGCTTTCGAACTTATCCGCGCCTATGCTTATGAAGCTGAAATATTCCTCTCCCGTTACCGCCTTAATCTTTTCCGTCAAATCGTTGCTTGCCGTTTGGGGCGAAGTAACGCTTACCGAATTGCTCTGGTTTGCATTTACGGTATTGAAGGGAACGCCGTCGCCCCCGTCTATGGAAAGCGTGTACACTCCTTCGCCGTACCTTACGGTGTATTCGTGACTGCTTTTAATCGTCGCGCCGGGCACGTTCCAGCAGTAGTTAAGGTAATAACCGCCGATATTTACGCCCAGATATATTATATTCTTCTCTGCGCATACGCCCAGATATATCCTGCCGAGTTCGGACTTATACGAGGAAGTGAGAAGCTGTGCGCTCTTGTCCGTTTCGGAAAGTATTCCGCCGATGTGTATTTCCCATTCCGCGTTTTCAGTCAGGGGCATAACCGCAGGTTTATCGAATTTGACTACCCCGCTCCTCAGCGCAACCGCGCCGCCCGTATAGTTTACCGTTCCCACCATTGCCTCCCCGGCAAGCTCCCTGCCGTATGAAATAATGTTATAGCGGTGCTCGCTTTCCAGCTTGCCGTCAGCCAAATCTTTTATAAACTGGCTTTCGTCGCCCGTGTAAGAAGGATTGTTTTCCACGTACAGCTCGTACGCCGATTTACCGTCCTCTCCGTCGGTACCGTCCGTACCGTTTACGCCGTCCTTGCCGTCAGCGCCGTCTTTTCCGTCGTTTGCACTGCATCCCGCTATCGCTATGACGGAAAAACACAGTATTACCGAAAACAGCAACGCAATGAATTTTTTCATTATCTTCCTCCCTTTGATATTGTTCGGTTTTATTTTATCACTATACCTTATTTATAAAAATAAGCATTATTGAATTTTTTATACATATTGTTAAAGCGGCGCCGAGCACCGCTTTAAATTCAGAATAATTCTTTCTTCAATTCCAATCTGTCCGCCTCTGTAATTTCCCTTACGACTTTGCAAGGGTTACCGTAAGCAAGGCAGTTGTCGGGGATAGAACCTGCAACCACGGACCCCGCGCCTATGACGCAGCCCGAACCGATTTTTGCGCCGGCAAGCACCGCGACGTTGCCCGCTATCCAGCAATTGTTACCTATAACGACGGGCGCGCCGTACTCGTTGTCGGTGACATTTCCGTCTTTAACGAACATATTCCTATCCTGCCATCTGAGCGGATGTTTGGGCGCAAGTATGGAAACGTTCGGTCCGATAAACACGTTGTCCCCTATCGTTACGGGACAGGTATCTAAAACGGTAAAATTGAAATTGGCGTAAAAGTTTTTGCCCGTGCGCGTGAATACGCCGTAATCAAAATATATGGGGCCTTGCAAATACGAACCCTCGCCCAAATCGGGCAAAAGCTCTTTAAGTATCTCCTCGCGCCTGCCGTCCGTTTCGTACAATGCGTTGTAGTCCAGGCAAAGTTTATGCGCTTTGCGCCTTAAAGCGAGAAGTTCGCTATCGTTCGGGTCGTAAATTTTGCCTGCAAGGCACTTTTCTTTTTCAGTCATATCAAACCTTTTTGTATCCGTTGGGATTTTTTGTCTGCCAGTTCCAAAGCGAAGCGCACATATCGTTAATATCGAGCTTCGCTTCCCAGCCGAGCTGTGTTTTAGCTTTCGACGCGTCTGCGTAACATTCGGCGATGTCGCCGGCGCGCCTGGGTTTAACCGAATACGCAAGTTTGTGCCCGCAGGCTTTTTCGAAAGCGTGAATTACGTCGAGCACGCTGCAACCTATGCCCGTACCGAGATTGTAAGTGTACACACCGGGCTTCACAGTCTTGTCTATCGCCGCGACGTGACCGAGCGCAAGGTCGACAACGTGTATGTAATCCCTTACCCCCGTGCCGTCGTGCGTGGGGTAGTCGTCGCCGAACACTCCCACTTCTTTGAGTTCGCCTATCGCGACTTTGGCGATATACGGAGTCAGATTGTTGGGTATGCCTTTGGGGTCCTCGCCGATAAGTCCGCTGGCGTGCGCCCCTACGGGATTGAAATATCTTAAAAGCACTACCGTCCATTCGTTATCCGCTTTGTACACGTCGCTCAGCATTATTTCCTGAAAATACTTGCTTGTGCCGTAAGGGTTGGTAGTTCCGCCCGTCTTACAGTCCTCGGTAAGCGGAAGCACTTCGGGGTCGCCGTAAACCGTCGCCGACGACGAGAACACTATTTTCTTACAGCCGTGACTGCGCATTGCCTGCAATAGCACGAGCGTGCCGTAAAGATTGTTGTCGTAATACTCTACGGGTTTCGCACAGCTTTCGCCAACGGCTTTAAGCCCCGCGAAATGTATGACCCAGTCGATTTTGTTCTCTTCGAATATTCTGTCCATAAGCGCTTTGTCGCGAATATCCCCGCCGTAAAGCTTTACGCTTTTGCCCGTAATCCTTTCAACGCGCTTCAAGCTCTCTTCTGACGAATTGACGAAGTTATCCACCACCGTCACGCCGAAGCCTTTATTGAGAAGTTCGACGCAGGTATGGCTTCCTATGTATCCCGCTCCGCCCGTTACAAGTACGTTTGTCATTTAACAATCTCCTTAACCAAGATTTTTTCATTTACATTATATTCTATAAAAGCCGTTAAGTCCAGTATTTTCGCCAAATAAATTATTGCGAAAAATTTATCCGCGCGCATTGACAAATGCCCGCTTCCGTTATAAACTTATATGGATAGGAGATAATTATGCAATCGCTTCGCGAACTTTATAAAATAGGGCGCGGACCTTCCAGCTCGCATACGATGGGTCCCGAACGCGCCGTTAAAATTATGCGCGAACGCTTCCCCGAAGCGGACGAAATAAGAGTAAAGCTGTACGGCTCTCTCGCCCTTACGGGCAAGGGGCACAGCACCGACGCCGTAATCGAAAAGACTTCGGCTCCGCTTAAATGCACGGTCGAGTGGGACGAAACGTCCGACTGCCCCGTCCACCCCAACACCATGGATTTGGCTATGTACAGGGCGGGCGCGCTTTTAGGCGAAAAACGCGTTTACAGCGTGGGCGGGGGCACCGTCGCCTTCGATGGCGAGCCGGCCGAACGTTACGAAAAATACGCGGACGACAATATCTACCCCCTCAACACGTACACGGAAATAGCCAAATACTGCAAGTCGCACAAGTTAAGGCTTTGGCAGTATGTACAAAAATACGAGGGCGAAGAAATTTTCGATTACCTTGCGGAAGTATGGGAAGCGATGAAAACGTCCGTGCACCAGGGCCTTACCGCTACCGGCGTACTGCCCGGCGTACTCGGCACAAAACGGCGCGCGAGAAAACTTTTCTACCAGCGCCATATGGACGAGTCGGCGCAGACCAAAGAAAACAGGCTGGTCTGCTCGTACGCGTTTGCCGTAAGCGAGCAGAACGCTTCGGGCGGGATAATAGTCACAGCGCCCACCTGCGGGGCGTGCGGAGTTGTTCCGTCCGTACTCAAATATATGCAGGAAACGCGCGGGTTCACCGACGAGCAGATTATACACGCGCTTGCGGCGGGCGGGATTATAGGCAACCTTATTAAGAAAAACGCCTCTATAAGCGGAGCGGAATGCGGGTGTCAGGCGGAAATAGGTTCGGCGTGTTCGATGGCTTCCGCCGCGCTTGCCGACCTGTTCGAAATGGGTCTGGGTCAGATAGAGTACGCGGCCGAAGTCGCTATGGAGCACCACCTCGGGTTGACGTGCGACCCCATCGCGGGGCTGGTACAGATACCCTGCATAGAACGCAACGCCGTCGCCGCCATGCGCGCGATTAACGCGCTGTCGCTTGCAAACTTCCTCGCCGATACAAGGAAAATAAGCTTCGACATAATCGTAAAGACTATGTACAACACGGGCAGGGATTTGCTTACAAGCTACCGCGAAACCTCCGCGGGCGGTCTTGCAAAATATTACGAATTGAAATAAAAAATAATCCCGCCCGTTTCAACGGGCGGGATTATTTTTTTATACTTCTGTCAGCTCGTACTCTTCGCTGCCGACTTTAAGCTCTGCGGAAACTTCAATCGTGTGCGCGCCGTTACGGCTTTCCACTCTCTCTATAAAATGCTTCTGTCCGGGGTCGTCCTTCGCCGAATAAACGAGGTCGAGGCACGCCCTGTCGATAGCCACGGGGTCGTCGGAAACGAGTATGCCTATATCCTTCATACAGGGGTCCTCCGCAACCGCGCAACAGTCGCAGTCGACGGACAGGTTTTTCATTACGTTGACGTACACCGCCCTGCCGCCGAAATACCTTACGACAGACAGCGCCGCGTCCGCCATAGATTCGAGGAATGTGTCGGGGTCGGGGTTCCAGAAATTGGTTTCGTCGCCCGCGCCGTGGATAAACTTTTTGCCGTATGACGAAGCGATGCCTATGGAAAGCTGTTTAAGCGCTCCGCCGTAACCGCCCATAGGGTGACCCTTGAAGTGCGACAGCACCAGAAGGCTGTCGTAGTTTGCAAGATTTTTACCTACGTAGTTTTTCTTGATTACCCTTCCGTCGGGAATTTCAAGCGTCATATCGGGGCCCTCCGCGTCGAGAAGGTCAACATCGAAGTACTCGCTCCAACCGTGTTTTTTCAAAGTTTTCAGGTGCTTTGCGGTGGTATCGCGCCCGCCGTCGTACGCGGTGTTGCACTCGCAGACGACGCCTCCCACCTCGTCGATTATCGGCTTCCAGAAATCGGGTTTTAAAAAATTCTGGTTTCCTACTTCGCCCGAATGAAGCTTTACCGCAACTTTGCCTTCGAGCTTTTTGCCGAGCAGGGAATAGAGTTTGACAACCGTTTGGGGAGAAATGTCCCTTGAAAAATACACTTTGCTTTTCATTTTCAGCCCTCGCTTTGGGTTTTTACATATTCTAACACATTCCGCCCGCCCTGTCAACAGCGGAATTTTTAAAATAAACGTTTCAAATTTTTTACATCACGTTTTTTATGTGCTAAAATGTCAATATGAATAAGAAAATACTCATTGTCGACGACGACCAGTCTATCGGGGATATGGTCGAAGAACTTCTCTCAAAAAACAGCTATGCGGTAACGCGCGCTTACTCGGGTTCGGAAGCTTTAATGCTTATCTCCTCAGACCCGCCCGACCTTATACTGCTCGATTTAATGCTCCCCGGCATAAGCGGCGAAGCGTTGCTTCCGCATATCAAAAACATACCCGTAATAGTCGTAAGCGCAAAGGTCGATACCGACGACAAGGTTTCCACTCTCATGGGCGGAGCCGCCGACTACATCACAAAACCTTTCGATACGAAGGAACTGCTTGCACGCATAAGCGTACAGCTCCGCAAAAACGTCAATCCGGGGGTGCTTGCTTTCGCGGACATAAAGCTGTATGTAAACGATTTTTCGGTTACCGTATGCGATAAGCCCGTCAAACTGACGAAGTCGGAATACGCCGTGCTTCTCATCTTAATGCGTGGCGGCGGAAAGGTAGTTACCAAAGAAAGGATAATGACGGAGATAGAACGGCTTACCCCCGACTGCGAAGAAAACTCCCTGCGCACGCACATTGTCAACCTCAGGCAGAAACTCAGAAACGCGGGAAGCGGTGACTGCATTGAAGCCGTATGGGGCATAGGCTATAAATTGACGCAGGAATAAATCTTGACGTTTTCTTGAATAATTATTGTAAAATCCTTGATTTGAACGCGGTATTCTTAAACCATCAAATCAAAGGAGCACATCTATGGAATATTGTCTTGAAACAGATTACCTTATCAAGAATTACCGCAATTTCCGCGCGCTTAAAGGGCTGACTATGCACGTGCCCGAAGGCGCCATTTACGGTTTGATAGGCAAAAACGGCGCGGGCAAAACCACGCTAATCCGCATTATAAGCGGGTTGCAGAACCCTTCGGCCGGAAGCTATTCGCTGTACGGCGAACGCTACGGTACGCGCGGAATTTACAAGGCGCGCGCACGTATGGGAGGCGTAGTCGAAACGCCGTCCATATATGCGAATATGACCGCGTATGAAAATTTGAAACAGCAGTTTATACTGCTGGGCAAACCGTCGTTCGACGAAATACACGAAATTTTAAAGCTCGTGCGTCTGGACGATACGGGCAAAAAGAAGGCCGGGCACTTTTCGCTTGGTATGAAACAGAGGCTGGGCATTGCAATCGCGCTTGCCGGCAACCCCGACTTTATCGTACTGGACGAGCCCGTCAACGGTCTTGACCCGCAGGGTATTGTGGAAATACGCGAACTCATACTCAAACTCAACCGCGAAAGGAGAATAACCTTCCTCGTTTCCAGCCATATTTTGGGCGAGCTTTCCAAAATAGCCACCCATTACGGTTTTGTGCACAAGGGCGAAATATTAAAGGAAACGAGCGCGGAAGAACTAAACAGCCGTTGCCGTAAGTGCCTTTCCGTAACGGTGACCAACCCCTCCGCGCTTGCGCCCGCCCTCGATTATTTAAAAATCGAATACCGGCTTACGGGCGAAAATACAGCCGACATTTACGGCGATACGCCTTTGATGGAACTCGGCGACGCGTTAAGGCTTCACGGCGTCACCCTGCTTCACGCAACTGAAAAAAACGAAGATTTGGAATCGTACTATATCAACCTTATAGGAGGCGATAAGAATGATTAAACTTCTCCGCGCCAACCTTTTAAGGCTTGTTAAGAGCAAAACTTTCATTGCCTGTCTTGCCATACAGGCGGGACTGACCCTAATGATGACCCTCAACGTTTATCTCGTAAACCTCGCGGAAAAAAGACCCGTCGCAGATATGGTTTTCGATATAACCGCCTGTTCGCCTTACGGCGCCGCGCTTCTCGCGGTAATGAGCAGTATATTCATGGGCTACGACTACCATAACGGAACGATAAGGAACAAGCTTATAATAGGCTATTCGCGTTATGAAATTTATTTTGCAAACCTTATAACCTGCGCAATATCCGCGCTGTGTTTAAACCTTTCCGCAATGGCGGTATTCTACCCCGTATCTCTTCCCCTTCTGTACGGATTTGCGGGCGAGCCTCTGCACCTTTTTAAAATATTCTCGCTCGGCTGGCTTATCATGCTTGTATACGCTTCGCTGTACACGGCAGTCGCAATGACGACCAAAAACACCGTCGCACCGCTTATCATAACGATAGCCTCGCTGTTCGTGTTTATGATGCTGGCGCAGTATATGATTTCGCAAATCAACGCACCGCTCGAATGGACGGATTATATCTATAACGAAGCGGGCGAATTTGTGCCCGTGGTTGTGCCCAACCCCCACAGGCTGAGCGAAGGAGTGCTTAAATTCTTCGGTGTATGTCTGAACATATTCCCCAGCGGGCAGATGACTATTCTTTCAAGCGAAAAACTCGTCGGGTGGCAGTCCGCGCTCAGTTCGGTATGCATCATAGTTCTGTCGTCCGCCGCCGGAATCGCACTGTTCCGCAAAGAAAATATTAATTGAGAAGGTAAACGATGACCGCCCTGATTATCGCCGTGTACGTGCTTTTGATAACTTTGACCGCATTGATTTTTATATTTTTGTCCTTAAAGCACGGAGTAAAAGAAATCGACAGACAACTGCCCGAAATTTTACAGGGCGGTACAAACAGACTTATAACTGTAAGCGGGGATGACGGCTCGCTTAAAAAACTTGCCGTACGCCTGAACGAAAGCCTTTCTACTCTCCGTGAAAAAGAGCTGAAATACGAAAACGGCGACAGGGAAATTAAGACTGCGCTGTCCAACGCCGCGCACGATTTCCGCACCCCGTTGACCGCCATTAACGGCTATCTCGACTTGCTTGAAAACGAAGCGGACGGCGAAAAAAGGGAGAAATATCTTCGGGTAATACGCGAGAGAACGGATACGCTTACCAAGCTTTCGGAAGAACTTTTCTCTTACTCCGTCGCAGTCTGCGCAAACCGGCGCAAAGCCGAAAAGCTGGACGCGTGCGCCGTGCTTAAAGAAACGATAGCCGACTTTTACGAAGCTTTCCGCGCAAAGAACATAACGCCCGAAATCCGCGCGGACGGACAATGCGAAACGGTTGCGGACAGGACAGAGCTAGCCAGAATGTTTTCCAACTTAATAAGCAACGCGCTTAAATATTCGGCGGGGTCGTTTTCGGTAACGCTCGAAGGCAGAACTTTCACTTTCGAAAACGATGCGGAAAACGTCGACTGCATTGACGTGAACAGGCTGTTCGACAGGTTCTACACGGTGAAAAACGGCAGAAACTCTACGGGGCTGGGGCTTTCGATAGCAAAACTCGTATGCGAACGGCTGGGCGGAAAAATCGGGGCCGAGCTGCACGGAAACCGCCTTAAAATTATACTGACTATCTAAACGGTTCAACACCTGCCCATATCGTCAGCTGTATACATAAACATACCGTAAAAACAAAATTTGCGGTATGTTTTTTAATATTCAGCCATACTTACTATATAGTAAAAGTAATTGACTTTTACTTTGCGAAATCTTATAATTAGCGTGATGAAAGGTAAGAGAAAAATAAAACTTACCGTATGGCAATTTCTTTCACTGGGGTTCCTTACGGCGATAATAGCGGGAAGCCTTTTGCTTATGCTTCCCTTTGCCACGAAAAGCGGAAAAACGACGAGTTACATAGACGCGCTGTTTACCGCGACTTCGGCTATCTGCGTAACGGGACTTGCGCCTTACGACACGGCGACGCACTGGACGTATTTCGGTCAGTTTGTAATACTCTTTCTCATACAGATGGGCGGGCTGGGATTTATGACGTTCGTTTCGGCGGCGTTCCTCGTTTTCAAACGCGGTATGGGGCTTTACAGCCGTAACGCGTTTATGCAGGATGCGGGAAGCGGAAAACTTAACGGCATAACCAAAATGGTAAAGCGCATAGTTATAGGCACGGCGGTTTTCGAAACGCTGGGCGCGCTTGTACTGATGATACGCTTTATACCCGACTTCGGCGCGGGCAAGGGAATATACTTTTCGGTTTGGCACTCCGTTTCGGCTTTCTGCAACGCGGGGTTCGACCTGATGGGCACGGAAGGCAACGAATTTGTTTCGCTTTCGAATTATGCTTCCGACCCTCTCGTTTCGCTGACGCTGTGCGCGCTTATTCTCATAGGCGGTCTGGGCTTCTGCGTTTGGAGCGACGTCATAGACTGTAAATTCAACTTCAAAAAATTTCAGCTTAACACCAAAGTCGTGCTTCTCGTTAACTCGCTTATACTCGTACTCGGAACCGCGCTGTTTATGGTTTTCGAAAGGAACAGCACAGCGTACGCGCAATTCGGGTTCGGCGGTAAACTTATAGTTTCGATTTTCAACGCGACTACTACGAGGACGGCGGGATTTTCCTCGATTGATTTGAATACCCTGTCCGACAGCGGTTACCTTTTGATGGTAATATTTATGTTTGTCGGCGGAAACTCCGGCTCGACGGCGGGCGGTATTAAGGTAAATACCTTTACCGTAATTTTAATGGGTATGCTGACGGTTTTCCGCGGAAGGAAGGACATAAATATCGGCAAAAAGCGTATAGACAACTCTCTTCTTTCGCAGGCGCTTGCCATTTTCGCGGCGGGGCTTATGCTCGTAATGCTGTCTACTTTGGTAATATGCACCATCGAACCGCCTTCGACTTTCATATCGACGGGAACACAGCCGTTCAAATCCGTACTGTTCGAATGCGTATCCGCATTAAGCACTACGGGACTAAGTCTTTCGATAACGCCCGCGCTGTGCGCAGGTTCTAAAATAATATTAATTATACTTATGTTTGCGGGCAGGGTCGGCATACTGACGCTTGCGCTCGCGCTCGGCGCGAAAAAGACGGCAGCGGAAATACGCAGACCCGTGGACACGCTTTTTATAGGCTGACCCGCACGCGATAGGAGAAAAAATGAAATCTGTTTTACTTATAGGAATAGGAAGATTCGGTCAGCTCGTAGGCGAAAAACTGCTTAATATGGGCGTTGAAGTTATGATTGTCGACAAAGACGAGGACGTTATCAACTCGCTTGCACCAAAATACAGCAACGCGCTTATAGCAAACTGTATGAATATCGACAATTTGCAGGCTATGGATATACCTTCGTTCGACGCGTGCGTCGTCGCGATAAGCGACGATTTCCAGTCCTCGCTGGAAATTACTTCCATATTAAAAGACTTAGGCGCGAAATACGTCGTTTCCCGCGCGGACACCGATATCCAGCGCAAATTCCTTTTCAGGGTGGGCGCGGACGAAGTCGTCTATCCCAACCGCGATACAGCCGAAAAGCTTGCCGTTAAACTGCACTCGAAAAACGTTTACGACTATATCGAAATAGACAAGGAGTACTCGATATTCGAAATAGCCGTACCGCCGAGATGGAACGGCAAAACGCTTATCGACGCAAATCCCCGCGGTAAATACGGACTTAATATCCTCTTGATAAAGAAGGGAAAGAACATCGTTCCTTCCCCCGGCGCCAATTATGTGTTCGAAGACGGCGACCATATGCTTGTATTCGGCTCTACGGAAAAGATATTCTCCTTCACTAATAAGAGCGTAAAATGATATGAAAACAAATTGATATGTATTATAAAACAACTGCCCCTGCGGACATATGTCCGCAGGGGCGTTTTGCATGATTAAGTTAATAAGAACCGTCGGAATTGTCGGTATCGGAATAGTCCGCGCTGTCGCCGTAA
>CANOUP010000017.1 GCA_947570625.1 uncultured Clostridia bacterium
TCTCGTAATTTGCGTGATATATGCATAAAACCGCAAAAAGTTTTTAAGCGCAGAACGAAACTCGTCCTGCTTATCGGGAATAAGCTCGTTATATCCGTTTACGGCAGTTTTAACGCAAGCGGTAATTTTGCCCAAGTCCTTGTCGCTTTGCTTGCCCTTCTTACTATAAAACGTAACAAACTTTTCCACGTCATCGCCCGACCACAACGAAAAGCCCATAACTTTATCGAAATAGCTGTAAACCGTGTTTACGTCTAATGCACCGACAAGTTTCGTATCTTCGTAAAATGTTTGGAATGCCTTTTCTATCACTTCGGGAGAGTTTACAAAATCGAGAACATATGTATCGACTTTGCCTTTGCAAGTTCTGTTAAGCCGCGAAAGCGTTTGCACAGCCTTAACGCCACGCAACGGTTTATCCACAAACATAGTATGAAGTTTCGGCTCGTCGAATCCCGTTTGATATTTGTCCGCAACTACAAGCACGTTATACGAATCGCTTGCGAAATAATCGGGCAACTGCGATTCGCTTATCGTAAGCGCGTCGGTGGAATTTAGCTTGCTTTCGGTGTATTCCAGTTCCCCGTCCTTTACCTCGCCCGAAAACGCAACGAGCGGCAACAAGTCGAAATAGCCTTTTTTCATGCAATACGCCTTAATCATTTGATAATACTTTACGGCGTGCGGACGGGACGAACACACTACCATTGCTTTTGCCCGTCCGTCTATTTTGGAAAGCGTAACCTGACGGAATTGCTCGACAATTATCTCAACCTTTTGTTGCATCACGTGTTCGTGATTTTTTTGATACTTGCGAATCGCCGCCATAGCGGGCGTTTCTTCGTATTCGGGATTTTCCTTTATCTTCTTTGCGATTTCCCAAGTATTTTCTATCGTGCTGTAATTTTGCAAAACGTCCAAAATAAACCCTTCGGAAATCGCTTGCCGCATGGAATAATTGTGGAACGCCGTAAAGGTCTTTCCGTCCGGTTGCGGCTCTCCGAATAGCTCCAATGTTTTGGGCTTTGGCGTAGCGGTAAACGCAAAGAACGACAAATTGTTGTGCTTGCCTTGCGTGAGCATTTCCAAAACAATATCGTCCGTTGCGTCAACCTCGTCTTCGGTAAGCTCGTTTATTTCGGCATATTCTTTAATTGCTTCGTCTGTATCGGCAAGCACGGCTTTGAGTTTCTTTGCACTGTTGCCGCTCTGCGAAGAATGTGCCTCGTCCACGATAATGGCAAAGTTTTTGCCGTGTTGCGCCCCGACTTCCTTATAAATAATTGGAAAGCGGTGCAACGTGGTAATTATTATTTTCTTTCCGTCGTCTATCGCCGTTTTCAGCGCATCAGAATTGTCTTTATCCGTAACGGTTACAATTTGACCTTCTTTATGCTCGAAGCCCAAAACGGTACTTTGCAACTGCCGATTGAGTACGCGCCTATCGGTAACGACAAATACGGTAGAAAATATATCTTCTTCCAATGAGTTATGTAATGTTGCAAGACGATATGTAAGCCAAGCAATGCTGTTGGACTTGCCCGAACCCGCACTGTGCTGTATTAAATAATTCTTACCCGCGCCGCGTCCCTGCACATCTGCAACCAATTTTTCGACCACGTCGTATTGATGATAGCGCGGAAAAATTATCTTCGGTACGTCTTTATACGTAACGCGCTTGCCGTTCTCGATTTTCGTTTTATTTTCTATCTGAACGCTGATATACCGTTGCAACAACGCCATAAGCGCGTCTTTTTGCAATACGTTTTCCCAAAAGTACGCCGTTACGTAGTCATCCTCGTTTTCGGGCGCAGGGTTGCCTGCATCGCCTATATTGCCCGCACCGTTCGAACCTTGATTGAACGGCAAAAAGAACGTGTTTTCTTTATCGAGCTTTGTCGTCATCCAAACTTCGTATAAATCGGCGGCGAAATAGACGAGTATACGGCGATTGAAATTAAACAGCAACTCTTTGGGGTCGCGGTCGTGCATATATTGCACCTTCGCATTTTCCACACATTGCCCTTTGAGCTGGTTTTTGAGTTCAATAGCAACAATGGGAATACCGTTGAGCGACAGTACCATATCTACCGAATTATGATTCTGCGTATTGTAATAAAACTGCCGCGTACACGTTAAAATGTTGCTCTCGTATTTTTGCACCAACTCGGGGTTAAGATTTGAAGCGGGCGCAAAATAGCAAACCTTAAGCTCGATCCCCCTATCCTTAAATCCGTTTCGCAAAACGTGAATCAAGCCCTTTGCCTGCACTTCCTCATCGAAGCGTTTATATAACTGCTTGTCCGCTTCCACACCGTAAATTTTGCAAAACCTATCCCACGTTTTGGGCTGCGTGTTTATAATAAAGTTTTTTAACAGTAATAAATCTATGGCTTTGTTTTTGTCGTAATTCGACATACTGCCCTTGATATATCCGCCCTCTTCGCTCAAAAGATAGGTTTCGATATCCTGTTCAAACCGTTTTTCCGATGTGTCCATAGTTTAGTCCTCATTTAGTGAAAAATTATTTAGTTCTTTTGCCACCATTTCATCTATACAATGTATTTGGGGAATCGATTTATTCAATAAAATTATTGTTCCTTGCCTAAATATAGGTTGTTCTATTTTATTAGAAATGACTTTGTTCATCTTCAATGGAATTTTATAATAATTTCCTAATAAATCCCGTATTATCAATGAAACGCTATCTATTTCGGTTTTAGTATGTAATAATTGTTGCTCACAAGAAATCACAAATCCACCATTGCGATCTACATAAATTTTATTTTCAGCCAACATATAAGTATCCACGGCTATAATATATTTATCATAATCATATGGTAAAATGCAAGAACGCCCGTATTCTTCATTTAACCTTGAAAAAATCAAATCATTTGGATAAACATACTTACATTGCAGTTTTACAAAAGTTTCTTCCGAAATGAAGCCGCTCCCCTGCCTCTTAAATATGCCGTCACCAACATTCCCCGTAGTAAGATATCTAATACCTTCGTCTTGTATATAAGGGCTTTCAATCCAATCTCCGTCAATAAACGCATTTTCTTGCGTTTCATCTGCAAGCGTTTTTATTTTACTAACACTCCAACTTTCTGGAATTTCACCTATCCATTCCACGCCGCTGTCTTTCATAGACACAGATTTATCAAGCCCTTTTGTAACCGCTTCGGTAATTACCGATTGCTTATAGGCTTTTAATTCCTCTATCGTCGCTTGTTCGTGAGCTATAAGATTATCAATTCCGCATACTTTCTTTTGTACAAACCTTACAATTTCCTCTTGTTGTTGCGTATTCGGTAAAGGTAAAACTATACTTTTCATTTCTTGCCAACGAGTAGTCCACAAGTCGGCGACAATGCCGTGTCCCCAACGATAGAATTCTTCGGCAAAGCCGTAATTTTTCATCAAAAGATTTGTATATTCGGGTAGAATTACATCTGTATTTTCAGTATATAAAACCGTATTGATTAAAGATACCGAGCCGTCTAAATCGGAAACTCCACAGGATTGTTTTCTATCCGAACGCGAATTTATTACAAAATCATTAACTTTAACCATTTTACGGTTGTCGTTCGCATCGGTTTTGGCAATGTTTTCCATTTGCGGCACAATTCCGTTTCGCGTTACGGAAAGCGGCGGATAATCCGTATCGTTTACTTTCTCATTACGGCATCTGAAAATAGAACCTATTTTAATAAACTCCCAATCTTCGGGCGTTTCGCCTATCCATTCAATTCCGCTATCTTTCATTTGTTTCATTTTTCTATCCTTAAAATCTCAATGGAATATTTGAAGTGTTAATCTTACAATTTAATCCATATTTTTTACACAGCATTTTTACAGCTTCAATTGCGCTCGAATCTTTTATCATTGGAGAAAGCGTAATTTCTTTCATTGCTTTTTCAACTTCAATGGGGATTTCGAGATAAGGAGCACATAGACCACTTGCGTTACGAAATTTTATAAAATTCTGTTCCCCAATAAGCAACATATCATACTCATTTTCAGAAAACTCAATTGTACATCTTACTTCATTTTCCGGTTTGAAAGCAGGGTGTTTAAATTGAAATCTAAAAATACGCAACTCAGATAATAAGAACATTTTAAGAAAAATCATCTCTT
Organism: uncultured Clostridia bacterium; assembly: GCA_947570625.1. Taxonomy (GTDB): domain Bacteria; phylum Bacillota; class Clostridia; order Christensenellales; family Borkfalkiaceae; genus Coproplasma. The sequence continues at coordinate 4,141 of CANOUP010000017.1, forward strand.
TCGTATTTTTCCATTTTTCGTAATACTTGTCAAAGGTAGTTTTAAGAATTTCTTTTTGTATACCTTCATTATATACTACTCCCCAAATACTAACTCTTGGATCAAATATAGTAAAATATTTATAAAGCGCATTTCTTAAATCTGATATCTTAAATGCTAAATTATATCCTGCTTTATCATTGCTTTTTGTATAATTTTGCCATAACGGCAAGCTATCGTGATCCCTTGAAAAACTACAAATAAAGCATTTACTCTTTATCTTATCATGTAATGAATCCAACACAAAAGAAACATATTCTTTCTCGTACGGTTGTTCCATAAGCACTTCTTTTGCTTTTTCAACAATATGTATTCCTTCACTTTCATCATTCAAAACAGAGCATTCAGTAAACCACAAACTTTTAGATTTAATAATGCCTAAAAGACCATCAACAGAAGTATAGTGATATACTAAATCATTTTCATCAATATAAAAGCCTGCTTTTTCGCTCATTCTCCAAACAGCTCCTTCATTAGTTTTTCTTCTTCCTTGTTCATTTCCACCAAGTGCGCGAAAATGTCGTCGCTTTTGCGCGGCGGGACGTATTTATAAAAATGGCGGGTAAACGGAATTTCGTAGCCGATTTTTGTTTTCTTTTCGTCTATGTAGGCGTCGGGTGCATACGGCAAAACGTTCTTATGCATATATTCGGTAAATTCTGTTCCCCAAGGAATAATTTCGGTATCGCGCTTATTTGTATCGGATTGTGGTTTACCTTTTTTCAAAATCGGCGCGCCGTTCTCGTCGCATAAAGGGCGTTCTACTGTAACCTTGCTGTACTTAAACGTAAACCTATCAAAGTCTTTGCGTTCCACAGTCTTGCCATTATTCTCAAAGACGCCTTGCTCTGCCGCAAGATAGGCTTTTATTATCAAATCGATACATTCTTTTGTGAACTCGTTACGCTTATTTCCGAGCGATTTACGGCGTTTTTCAAAGCACTTGCTTGCGTCGATTAGTTTTACGATATTAGGGTACTTTTCGGGTTTGCTCTTACTTACTACCCAAATATACGTTGCAATGCCCGTATTGTAAAACATATCGTTGGGCAGTTGTATTATCGCTTCCAACCAATCGTTTTCGAGCAAATAGCCGCGGATATTACTTTGTCCGCTTCCAGCGTCGCCACTAAACAACGGCGAACCGTTTTGTATGATAGCCATTCTTCCCGTATCTTTTAATTTTGCTATACCGTTGAGCATAAAGAGTTGTTGCCCATCGGAAACGGGCGGAAGTCCCACACCGAATCTTCCCGCGTCGCCCTTTTTGTACTCGGCTTCTACATACGGTTGCTCTTTCTTCCACTCTATACCGAACGGCGGATTAGATATAATATAGTCGAACTGATACCCCTCGAACGCATCGTGCGAAAGAGTGTTGCCGTGCTTCATATTGTCGGCGTCGCCGCCCTTAATCAGCATATCCGCTTTGGCTATGGCGTAAGTTTCTTCGTTCAGCTCCTGCCCGAAACATTTAATGCTTGCATCGGGGTCTATCGCCGTAAGCCGCTCAGTCATACAGCCGAGCATTTGGCTCGTCCCCATTGCCATATCGTATATGGTGGTGGAAATGCCTTCACGATTCATTTTGTCCGCATCTTCGCCCACCAAAATATCGGTCATCAAATAGATAATATCGCGGGCGGTAAAGTGTGCTCCGGCTTGCTCGTCATAACTCTCGGAAAACTTGCGCACAAGCTCCTCGAAGATATAACCCATATCCGCGCTTGTAACGATATCGGGATTCAAGTTTGCCTTCGCCGTGCAAAACTCGGTAATAACGGAATACAGAATATCGTTCTCTTCCATTTTCTTTACTTGCACGTCAAACTCGAACTTTTGGATAATGTCTATCACATTATCCGAAAATCCTTGCAAGTACGCGCGGAAGTTGTCCCCTATATTGTCAGGGTCGGACTTTAATTTTTCAAGCGTAAATCTGCTTGTATTATAAAACAACCTTTTTGACGCGCGTTTCAAAAATCCGTCTTTGACCTGTATTCCCCTTGCGTTAAGCTCATCGTTTTTATCCCATACCGCTTGCCGCGTTTCTTGTAAAGAATCCGAAAAGCGTTTTATCACGCACATAGGAAGAATGACTTTTCCGTACTCGTGCGGCTTGTACACACCCACGAGCTTATCGGCAATAGCCCAAATAAGGTTTGCCTTTTCTTGCACATTTATCGTCGTTTGTTTTTCTCTCAAATCGGCTGTCATAAGTTTCTCCCAAACCGTTCAGTCTTTCTTTTCTATAATAACTTCCATAATATCGGAAATATCGCATTGTAACACGTTACAAATTTTAAGCAAAATTTCCGTATTGACGTTTTCGTTTCTTCCGAGTTTTGCAAGCGCCGTTGTAGTAATCCCCGTTGCAATGCGCAAATCTTTCTTCTTCATATCTTTATCAATAAGTAACTTCCATAGCTTTTTATAACTGACTGCCATATAATTTACCTCTCTCAAAAATTAATTGTCGTAATATTTTCCTGCCCGCAGTTTCATAACGGGATTTTTATGCTTGACTTGAATCCTGCTATTGTCTCTATTTTCTATTGCCAAATCAATAGCTTGTTCGATTCTATCTCCGATTGAAGCGTATTGCTCCAAAACTATGTAGTCAAAATTTTCTTGTAGCTTTGTAGGAAAAGTATCCAAATCTATATCGTTTTTATTGTCGCATCTATTTTCAAGCATAACAGCCACGATGCCTTTCCTATTTTCTACACCGCCCTTTAATGCCGTATGTATTTCACAATCAACGTGCGGTCTTGAATAAGTTTCTTTGCCTACGATACAAAGCAAAACATCACAGCCTTTCATTTTGGAGCATATATGGTCGGCTATATGCTGATGATTCCATCCGTTAAAAGTTTCATTTTCATCCACACAAAAATACCGATACCCGTATTCATTTAATATCTCAATGATTGCATCCTTGTATTTTTTATCTGCCCTATGATAACTAATAAAAATCTTTGGTTTACACATTTTCTTGCTCTCCTATAAAAAATAAGTCAACAACACTATTCCGGTTGATATTAGTGCCAGCGGAATATAAAACAATATTTCTGTTTTAGATGTCGCACAACTTATCCAAGTATTTTGATACGACTTAAATTCAGGCGACTTTGTATTCATATCAAAATCTATTTGTTCTTCCGTTAAAACCCTTACTTTGTTATATAGCGCTCTATATAATCGTTCTTGTAGAAGGTAATAAGAATCCAATCCCCAAAATATGAGAATCGGCGCGTAAGCTATCAAACAAAAGAGCTTGTCCGCATCCCGACTTGCCAAAGCAAAGATGCCGGCAACTAATGTAACCGCCCAGCCTTTCAAGGAAAATGAATTTTTCGCCATTCGGTTTATAATCCCTTGAATCATCTCCAAATGCGTAACTTTATTATTCATAACTTACACTCCCTAAATAACCAATCTTTTTTTCTTTATTATAGCACAAATTTTTTAATTTTTCAACTAAAAATCTAAGTTTTAGATTTTAGCTTATAAAAAGAAAATCGGCTTTTACAAGCCGACTTCATTATATAATTTCAAAATACTTTAATGTTTCTTTTATAGCTTCCACCATTTTCGGTGTGGGATGCGGACGAGGGTGTTTTAATTCTTCGACGGCGTTGGGCGCGTCGTACATAGGCAAGCCTAATTCACGTTTGACTTCGGCGATATATGCCGTGTGGACTTTGAAGCCGTAAGTTTGCTCGATATAGTCTTGTATCTTCTTATACGTTACTTTATCTTTCGATTTGCGTTCTCCGGCGCGCTCTTTGATTTTCTTTAACGAAAACTGTCCCTCGTTCTCTCCGAATTCCACATCGATGTTGATATGACTGTCGGGAATTTTTTTGGAAAGAACGACGAGCGTCTCCGCCCACTTTGTCTGCGGGAACATATCGAACGGCGTGACGCTTTCAACAGAGTATACGCCCCCGCCTTCGCCCTTTACAAGCGCGCCGTCCTCTTCTTTGAGCGTTCCGCAGAGCAAGCCCATATCGCGCGCAAGCGTTGCGGGATTGCACGAAACGAGGATTACTTTGTCCGCGCCCGAACGCGAAACCGCGCGCAGTACGCTCCTCTCCATTCCCTTCCTCGGCGGGTCGCAGACTATAATGCGCCGTCTGCCCTCCGTTGCTTCGAGCGCCTTGTCTACCTCGTTTTCGGCCGCACCGCAGATATTGAACATTTTCCCCGTCAGTCCGTTAACGGTTTTAAGCACGTCGGCACAGCGCGAGGCTTCTTCCACGATTTCTATTCCGTACGCAAGCCCGCACTTTTTTGCAAGCATAGCGGTAAGCATTCCCCCTCCGCTGTACAAATCGATTACAGCCGAGCCCTCCTCCGCTTCCGCAAGCACCGCGGAATAGAGCTTTTCCCTGATTTCGTCGTTTACCTGTACGAACGTGTTCGCGCCCGCCCTGTACTTTATACCCATATCCTCGGCTTCGAAAAAGCCTTTGCCCCTGCATATGTGCCATTCATTGCCGAAAATCACGTTCGTATCGGTAGGGTTGACGTTTAAAAGCAAAGTAAAATCAGCGAACTTTTTCTCTAATATCACGCCCAGCTTTTCAAGACTTATTCTCTCTTTCGCGACGAGCGCGAATATGTACTTTTTACCCAGTTCGCGCACGACTATGTGTCGGATAACGCCCTTTTTACAGTATTTCGAAAACTCTTTGACCGCGCTTATTACGTCCCTGCACGCCTCCGACTGGATAGCGCATTCCGATACGGGCACTATCCTGTGACTGCGCCTTGCATAGAAGCCGACAACCGTGTTTCCCTCATCGTCAACACCCACGGGCAGGCTGAGTTTGTTTCTGTACGCATACCTGTTTGAACAGGGAACGGCGGGATTGACCTCGGTATATATACCGCCTATTTTCGAAAGAACGTTTTTAACCGAGCTCTGTTTGAATTTAAGCTGTTCGTCATAGCTCATATGCTGTAAATCGCATCCTCCGCACCTGCCGAACACCGGACAAACGGGATTGACCCGCGCATATGACGGGGTTAATACCTCTATAAGCTTGCCGTAAGCGATTGCGCCCTTAACTTTGAGAACCTTGAACCGCACCTTTTCCCCGACAAGACAAAAAGGCACAAACACCGTTGCGCCCTCTGCTTTTATTATTCCCTCGCCGTCGGTTGCGTAACCTTCGACGACTCCTTCGTATTCTTCGTTTTTATCAATCATCACGAACACCCGTCGCAAACAGCTTCACAGCAACCCGTACCGCACGCCTCGCATCCGCATAAACAGCACGCTTCCGCAAATCCGTCCGTTGAACCCATTTGCTTTTTCTTAACTTTGGTCTGCTTATATTCCGCGGTCTTTCTGAATTCGTTCAGGTCGTCGAGCGCCTGCGCGTATTCGGCGTTGGACGGGTCGAGTTTAACCGCCTGTTTAAAACACCTGCGCGCTTCGGAGTACCAGCATTTGCACATAAATATACGGCCCAGCAGATACCGCGCTTCCGCGTTTTGGGTATCCGTTCTGTCGATTATTTCCCGCGCCTTGTCAAGCTTGCCGTTTTCGATATACTCCCGCGCGCGTGCAAGGTCATCCGCCGTAAAATCATTTTCGGACATAACTATTTCCTTATACGGCAGACAAGCGCGTCAATCGCCGTCTGCGTCTTGAATATGAGATAGTCGTAGGGAAAGAAAATCACCGTTCCGCCCACAAAGATAAACCAGTAAATATAAGTATTGATAAAAGTGAAGAAAGCGTTATCCGCGTTCGCCCCGCCAAGCACGCTGTCGAATATGAGTATATACGCGACCCACAGCGTGAAGTCGAACCATACGGTTTTAACGGCAAGCGCAATCCACCTGTTAATTTTGAATTTGACCTGCAAACAGTTTATGAGCGGGTGAAGCCCGAAAAACATTATGAAGGGCACTAAATCCCAGAACCGCGCCGCGGCGCCCATTACTATCGCCAGCACGACCGTACCCGCGTAAGCAAGGAAACCGCCCCTTATAAACTGCTTTGACAGCGGTACCATAAGCGCGGTTATTCCGAACAGATAGCCCGAAGCAAGAAGCACGTTGCTCCAAAACCCGAGCATTAAAAAGATTACGGCAACCGCGCAGGATATTGCGGACAGCGCCAGTTCGAACGACCGCGAGTATTTACGTTTACCCATCGTCCTTTAACGGCAGCAGGCGCTGCACAGGCAGTTGATGCAGAGATTGAGGTAACAGCACTCGATACAGTTGGCGCAGAAATTTCCGCCCATCTGGTTGTCGCCTCCCGAGTTCATCGTCTGACCTTCGTAAACGGTCTGGTTGGCGCCGTTGGCGTTCTGCGCGTCGTAGTTAAGCTTGTCGTTAAGCTTTTTATACGCTTCCTTGTACTTGTCGTTATCGGGTTCGAGCTGGATAGCAATTTCAAGCTGTTTCTTGCTTTCGTTAATCCAGTTTTTGCGGTAGAAAACGACGCTCTGCAAATAGTGCCATCTTCCCCCGCGCTCGTTAAACCCGTCGAGGACGCGCTGCGCTTCCGTCGTGTCGCCCGCTTTTATAAGCTCTTCGACCCTGGAAAAGGAATCCTCTCCGCCGTCGGCCGCCGCGCTTTCGTTCAGCTCGTTCATAAGTTCGCCGTAAGCAGTTTCGATACGCGTGAGCATAACCGCCGCGTTGTTGCCGACGTCGCCGTCCATAAAGCGTTCTTCGAGGTATTTTTCCCTCAGTCTTTCGTACGCTTCGTTTATATCCTCTTTGGTTGCCCCCTCGGAAAGTCCGAATATTTCGAGATTTCTTTTATTCATTTATATCTCCTTCTTATTTTTACAATTACATTTACAGCTGATAAGCGCCCGTGTTTTGAGCGGTATACCGCGAAGTATTATATTGTCCGTCAAATCGTGATTGAACGCAAATTCTATTTTGGAAAGTCTTACGCGCATATCCGCGAAAAGCGAATCGAACAGAAAATTAATCTCGTCCCTGTTCTTTTCGACGGCTTCGCACTTGTCTGCACAGCCGAACGCTTTATACAAAACGTTGTACCTGCCCTTTTTGACGTCCTTTTCATAGTCGTCGAGCGCGTCGGCAAGATACACCCACTTGCCCAAGTCGTAGAAAAGCCCTTCCGTCTGCGGAGTGGAATACTCCTTTAACACGTAAACGGAAAGCTGTTTCATCATCTCCGCCGTGGGCTCGCACGCCATATCTATCACCGAACAGCCCTCCTTTTCGAGAAGGCTCTGTTTTTCAATCTGTTCGCGGATAATTTCTGCCACCCGCGGGTGCTTTTTCGCCGTGCGCTTTACGCCCTTTTTGTACAGATGGCGAAGTATCGCCTTCCTGTCGCCGTCCTGCTTATCGTCGCACAGTTTATAATATGCGAGTACGGTGTTGATACAGCCCAGCAAAACCGTGGTATCGTCCGTTTTCGCTATGGGTCTGCGCTTTATGAAGTGAAGCCCGCACCGCGCTTTTTTTATTTCTACATCCTCGCGCCGTATGTTGTGCACAATCGCCGACATAAAAGCCATATCGAACGTAAGCGCCGTGCGCGCCCTCTGCCCGCATCCCTTTCCTATGCTTTTGCAGAGCCCGCAGTACAGCGCCTTGTATAACTTTTCGTCCTTGATGAAAAGATAGGGCGAATCGGGCTGAATATATCCGAACATTACCGTTAAAAACCTATTTTTCTGTAAACTTTTGAAAGCGTCTTGTTTGCTGTGCGCTCCGCGCGTTCCGCGCCCGATTTCAGCACGCCCTCCAAGTACGTTTTGTCCGCCGAAATTTTAGCCTGTTCTGCCTGCAAGGGGATAAGCTTATCCGCGACCGCTTCGCCGACGGCAAGCTTGAACTCGCCGTAGCCGACGCCCGCAAACTGCTTTTCGGCTTCTTCCACGGTCTTGCCCGCGAACACCGAATAGATTGTGAGAAGATTGCTGACGCCCGGTTTATTTTCGGGGTCGTACCTTACCTCCGCGTCGCTGTCCGTCACCGCGCGCCTGAACTTGCGCAGAATTTCGTCCTTGCCGTCGCTTAAAAAAATCGAACCGTTGACGTTCTCCGCGGACTTAGACATCTTTTTCGAAGGGTCGGAAAGGTCGCAAATCTTCGCTCCCGTCTTCATATAAACGCCATTAGGCACAGTAAACGTGGGCGAATATGCATTGTTGAAACGCATTGCAATATCGCGCGCTATTTCAAGGTGCTGGGTCTGGTCCTTGCCGATAGGCACGACTTCCGGCTGAAACAAGAGTATGTCCGCAGCCATAAGGACGGGATAATCCATAAGACCCATATTTATATTATCGGCGTGTTTTCGGCTCTTATCCTTAAACTGCGTCATTCTTTCCATTTCGCCGACGTAAGTGAAAGTATTCAAAACCCAGCACAGCTGTGCATGGGCGGGGACGTGCGACTGAACGTACAGCGTGCATTTATCCGCGTCTATACCGCAGGCAAGCAAAAGAGAAACAAGCGAAAGCGTCCTCTGCCTTAATTCGGCGGGGTTCTGCCTGACGGTTATGGCGTGCATATTTGCGACTGCGTAAAAACAGTTGTACTTATCTTGCAGGTCAACCCAGTTTTTTATAGCGCCTATATAATTGCCGATAGTCAGATTGTTCGTCGGTTGAACGGCTGAGTACAGGTTACTTTTAACTGCGTTTTCCATAATTTACATATTCCTCCTAATCAATAATAACACACAAACGTACAAAATGCAAAGAAAATTTTGCCGATAAAAGTATAATCACCAAACTTAACTTTATTAATCACTGCAATTACACAAAAAACTGTTGAAATTTATCCGCATTGATGTTATACTTAAAATACCACACAGAACTGAATAAACAACAATAAATCGGGCACTATACCTAAGGCATAGTGTATCTCTTTAATGTGCTCTTTTTTTGTTGTTAATAGGTACTCGGTTTTGTGTGGTAACAAATCGGAGATACTCATGCGGGTGTGTTTCCGGTTTGGAAACACACTTTATTTTTTTACGGAGGTAGACTCTCGTACGCCGGCGGTATGCAGATAGTCGAATTCGGACTTTACGACGGATATGAACTGTTCACGTTTTCCGAGCAGACAAACGAATACACCGCTACTGTTACTATAAAAGACTACCAAGAGAACGATATGATTTGCAACGTTTCTTTAAAGTTCGAAAACGGCAAGCTTGTTAAATTTGCGTTTGACAATTATTACGAATATACTTACGTACACACCTACGACTATCAGGCAAAGGTAACTATTCCGCAGTTCCTCCTGGATTTGGAAGTGGGACAAACGCCTGCAAACAAGTAAACGGTAAGGGGCGCAGACCGAAAGGTCTGCGCCCCTTATATTTTATTTGATAAATTCGAGTACTTCGTCGAAGAGTTTCTTTTTGTCGACGCTCTTCGTGAATATCACGGGCTTGTCCCTCAGCTCTTTCAGGCACTTGGGAACAGCCATTGCGGTAGCCGCGTGCAACCTTTTTATGCCCTTGAAGCTGTCCTTAACGTCGTTGCCCGTCACCGCGTACAGCACGTCCTGCGGGAACTTGTAGGGGTTGGCGGTTGCGACGATTACCGTCTTTGTTTCGTCCTTTTTATTCTTATCGTACCAGTCCTGAACCACTTTCATGGCACAGCCCGTATGCGTATCCATAGTATAGCCCGTGTCGACGAACACGTCGTACATGGCCTCTACGCACTCCTCCTCGTTTGCAAAACCGCCGTCGAACGTTTCGGCTATTTTTGCTTTCTCATCGGGGGTCACGCTGTAAACGCCCGTCTTTTTAAGCTCTTCCATGCGCCCCGCGGTAAGCTTTTTGTCCCTGCCCGAAACTTCGAACAGAAGCCTTTCGAGGTTGGAAGAAACGAGAATATCCATCGACGGAGAAGTCGTCTTTATAAATTCACGGCGTATATCGTACACCCCGCTTTGGAGGAAGTCGCATATTACTTTGTTGGAGTTGGAAGCGCAATGCAGGCGCCTAATCGGCAGACCCATTCTCTTTGCGTAGTAACCCGCAAGCACGTTGCCGAAGTTGCCCGTCGGCACGGCGAAATCGACGGGTTCGCCCTTTTCTATCTGCCCGCCCGACAGCAAATCGAGATAGGCGGAAAAATAGTAAGCTATCTGCGGGGCAAGCCTTCCGAAATTAATCGAGTTTGCCGAAGAAAGCACTACTCCCTTTTCGGCGAGCACGGAATTGCACTTTTCGCTTGCGAAAATTTCTTTTACCGCCGTCTGGCAGTCGTCGAAATTGCCCTTTACCGCGACGACGTTCACGTTTTTGCCTTCCTGCGTGCTCATTTGCAGTTTCTGCATTTTGGAAACGCCGTCGGCGGGATAGAATACCATTACTTTAACGCCTTCCGCGTCCTTGAACCCTTCCAGCGCGGATTTGCCGGTATCGCCCGAAGTTGCGACAAGCACGAGTATTTCTTCCTTTATCCCGCATATATCGCAACCTTTCCTCAAAAGATAGGGCAAAAGCGTAAGCGCCATATCCTTGAAAGCGCACGTGGGGCCGTGGAAAAGTTCAAGCATATACACGCCTTCGTCAAGCATGACGAGGGGCGCGGGGTCGGGGCCTTCGAACTTTGCATACGCCTTTTCGCAGGCGGACAAAAGCTCCTTGCCGTCGTATTCGTCAAGGTATTTCGAAAGTATTTTCGCGGCGCGCTCGGGATAGCTCATTTCAAGCATATCCTCCATTTCCGCTTCCGTTATCTGCGGAAATTTTTCGGGAACGTACAGTCCGCCGTTTTCGGAAAGACCTTTAACGACAGCCCTTGCGCCCGTTACTTTTTCTCCCCCTCTCGTGCTGATAAACTTCATATTAAACTCCGATAAAATAAGGTTAAAAGGCGGCGCAGTGCGCCGCCTGAAAATTACTGATAATTTTTACGCGTACTTTGCAACGAAATCGGGCATTTCCTCTTTGGTGCAACTGCAAGTTATTGTTATTGTAATGCCGTTTTCGCCCGAGATTTTGTCAAGCATATAAAATATGCCCGCAAGGTCGGCAAGCTCTTTGCCCGCTATGCGCGCGATACCGTCTATGTAGATATGCTCGTTGTCGCCGTTGCACGCCGCAACGCCCTTTACAAATCCGCAAAGCGCGTCCTCGCCCGCGATATCCCAGTCGTTTACGTCAATGAACCGTACTGCGCGGTTAAGGTCGTACATATATCTCTTGGTATTTGTTATAAATACGCTTAAACCCTTGGCGGTCTGCGCCTCGGCGTTAGCAGAATCGATAAGTTTTTTGGTTTTTCCTGTTCCTTTGGGTCCGTAAATTAATTTAATCATTGAAAACCTCCGTTTAATGGTTTTGTTTAGTATATTCTATCAAGAAAAACAAATAATTTCAATACTTTTCACGAAATTTTTTTATAATTATTCGCATTCTTTTGCAAACTCTGCGATTTTGTCAAGACCTTCGCACATATCTTTTTCCGAAAGCGCGTAAGAAAGACGCACCGCGTCGTCGTCGCCGAAGCATACCCCGGGGGTAAGCGCGACTTTCTTGTGGGTCAATAAGAGGTCTGCCACGTCCATGCTTCCGCGTATGCGCTTGCCCTCGTAATACTTACCGTACAGGTTGTCGCACAGAAGCATTACGTAGAACGCGCCGTCGGGCTTGACGTAATCCAGCCCCAGCGCCTTCATCGCGTCGAGTTTTTCAATCATTATTTCACGGCGTTTGCCGAACGCTTTGACCATATCGCGCACGGGCTTTTCGTCGCCCGTGATAGCCGTTATCGACGCGTACTGCGTCATTGTGTTTACGTTGGAAGTCGAGTGACTCTGAAACGAAGCTATGGCTTTTGCAATGTGCTCGGGCGCGGCCAGATAGCCTAAACGCCAGCCCGTCATCGCGTACGATTTGGAAACGCCGTTAATTACAATCGTCTGCTCCTTCATCGCGGGCGAACAGCAGGCAATGGAAAAGTGCGTTTCTCCGCCGTATATCAGTTTTTCGTAAATTTCGTCCGAGAGCACGACAAGGTTGTACTTTTCGCAGACCTCGGCGATTTTGCGTATTTCGTCCTCGGTATACACCGCGCCGGTGGGGTTGCACGGGCTGTTGAAAATAAGCATTTTGGTCTTGGAGGTAATCATATTTTCAATCTGCCCCGCGGTGACCTTATAGCCGTGGCGGGCCTTTGCCATAACGTATACGGGCACGCCTCCGCAGCTTTTTACCACTTCGGGATATGTCAGCCAGTAGGGCTTGGGAATAAGCACCTCGTCGCCCGGGTTGATTGTGGCAAAAATCGCGTTGAATATGGAGTGCTTGGCTCCGTTTGAAATGATAATCTGCGAAGGGTCGTATTCGAGGTTGTTGTCTGTTTTAAGTTTTTTGACTATGGCTTTTTTAAGCTTGGGCAGACCCGAAGCCGCGACGTACTTTGTATACCCCGCGTCGAGCGCGTCTTTCGCCGACTGTATTATATGCGCGGGGGTATTGAAGTCGGGCTCGCCGACGCCGAAATTTATCACCCTTTCGCCCGAAGCTTTAAGCTCGTTGGCTTTTGCGGAAATTGCAAGCGTCATACTGGGCGCGATAGCCGAAATTCTGTCCGAAACGTTAATCATAATTTATCCTCACTTTGTTTACGCTTTGATTATACACCAAACCCGCCCGCCTTTGCAATTGTTTAAAGGTAAGTTTTACAGCGATAGTTTACTGTAAATGTCCTCGCAGACATTTTTAAATCTTTCGTTAATATCCCTGTTGCCGTAACGAAGCACAGTAATCCCCAAAGATTTTAAATAACAATCCCTCACCGCGTCCGCATTTGCGTTTTGCTCTTCGTAATGCTGCGAACCGTCCAATTCGATAACGGTTTTTAAGGTGGCGCAATAGAAATCGACAATATAATTGCCGATAATTTTTTGACGGTAAAACTGTACGGGCAGATTTTTAAGAAATTCGTACCACAGCTTACGCTCTTCCTTCGTCATATTTTTGCGAAGCTCCTGCGAATAGCTTTTCAGCTTTGCATTGCGTTTATCAGATTTCATAATTATCCTTATTATGGCTTCCCCTTGCGTTAAAGGGGAAGCTGTCGCCGTCTCGGACGGCGACTGATGAGGTTCGTCCTTATTGCAGGCTTCCCCTTAATGTAAGGGGAAGCTCCCGCGCCAGCGGGTGATGAGGTTCGATTTTCCAAAATTATCCCTCATCCGTCTTTGCCTTACGGCAAAGACACCTTCCCCCTTTCAAGGGGGAAGGCTATAATGCTGTTTTAATCCTCTAAACCCAGTAAATAATCAGACGTTACACCAAAAAATTGACATAATGCCTTTATAATTTCAATATTAGGTTGCAACGCTTCCCGCTCATATTTGCCTATTGTGCTCGCTGTTGTCGATATCATCTTCGCAAGTTCGGATTGGGTTAAACCCTTTGCCTGTCTTAATTCTTTTATTCTTTTTCCGTACATAATAAAATTATAGTCCAAAACGGACATTTTTTCTTGACATAGTCCATTTTGGACTGTTATAATATAAATATGAAAACTACTAACACCGAAAAAACTTGTTTAAACTGCGATAATTTCAAACAACATTATTTAATGGGCGAAAGGGATATGTTTATCACGGATTGGGGGCATTGCAAGAATTACCAAACGCGGAATAAACTGATTAAAACGGACGAGGAACCTTGCGGCTGCGAATTTTGGAGACCCGCGCAAAAATACACAAGCGACAACGAAAGAATACTTTCCGCACTGAATGCGGTGAAAAGAAAGCTGTATGTAATCGAGCGGCTACTTAAAGATTTATAAATTATAAGCCCCGCGCAGTTTGCGCGGGGCTTATAAAACATATTAAATTCGGAGTCCGTGTATTCTATTTTTTGCCGTCTTTGCCTTTACTGCACATAGTGCAGCCTTCGCACCCGCAACCGCATCCGCCTTTATGCTTTATTTTGCGGTAGATTATACCGCCGACGGAAGCCAGCACGCAGACGCACACTATTACTATAACCGCTATATCAACGCCGTTCATATCAGTTTTTCCTTTTTTTAAATATATTTATTTTGTTTAGCCTGCCTTTATTCCGCAGAATTATCAAAACAGCCGTAACCGCCGCCAACGCAAGCCATATAAACAGCGTCCACCACCACGAACCTACGGTGTAAATCATAGCCGAAACTACGTAACTTGTTGCAAGCCAGAAAAGAAGCGTCCATTTGAATTTGCCTTTGGGCAGTTCCGCCCTTGCCGTTGCGCACGCCGCAAAGCAGGGGACAGTCGTCATATTGAACGCAATAAACGCTATTAAAGAGGCGATAAACATCCCCTGCGAAATTCCCGTGTCGCCGATTATTACGTTAATAAGCCCCGTCAGCTCTTCGACGCCTTCTTCCGTTCCCGCGCCCGCATACGCGCCTATGCAAAGCGCAAGCGTTGTGAACGTTGCAATAACGTTTTCTTTGGCTATCAGTCCCGTTATCACCGCAACCGCGAACACCCAGCCGAACCGACCGAGTTGCGAGCCGAAGCCGAGCGGCGTGAACAACGGCTGTAAAAACATACCTATCTGCGCGAGAACGGATTCGTTCATCCGTTCGTCGGGAAGATACTGCCAGCCTGCGGTAAGGTGCGAGAACAGCCATATAATTATAGTGGAAGCAAAAATTATCGTAAACGCTTTTTTGACGAAGTGTTTGGTTTTGTCCCACAGATGAAGCATAAGGTTTTTGAACCCCGGCAAATGGTATGCGGGGAGTTCCATTATAAACGGAGGGGTTTCGCCTTTCAAGGTGGTGTTGCGCATCAACAGCACGCACGCAATCGCCGTGCACACGCCCAGCACGTACATACCGAAAGTTATTACGTCCGCGTTGCCTATTCCGAAAGCCGTAACTATTCCGCCCGCAACCGCGGTAAGTATGGGAAGCTTAGCCCCGCACGAGAAGAAGGGAATTACCCTTATCGTCGCCGTCCTCTCCTTTTCGTCGGCTAACGTTCTCGTATTGATAGTTGCGGGAAGCGAACAGCCGAAGCCCATAATCATAGGCATAAACGCCCTGCCCGAAAGCCCGAAACGGCGGAAAATTCTGTCGAGCACGAACGCGATTCGCGCCATGTAGCCCGTGTCTTCGAGTATGGAGAAGAATAAAAACAGCGTAAGAATCTGCGGAAGGAAGCCGAGCACGGCAAAAATTCCGCCCAGTATACCGTCGCCGACCAGCCCGATTGCCCAGTCAGCCGAACCGCCGTTGCCCATTAAGGTAACTATGCCGTCCGAAATATGGTCTAAGAATAAGTTGAGTAAATTAGTCAGCATTACGCCCGGCGAATAGACCGCGCCGTCGTAGAAAATTGCAAGTATCTCCACGCCGAAATTGTTGGGTCCTTCCTCTTCGGTCGCAAGCCCCAAATCGACGAGCGAGGGCATCCAGCCCGTATCCTCGGTGAAACCGTTGAGAAACAGCAGGTTTTCCGAGAATGTTAAGTGGAATACGAAGAATAGAACAACTATGAATATGGGAATAGCCCACACCCTGTGGGTGAGCACCCTGTCGATTTTGTCCGACTTGGTAAGCACTCCCTTTTCCGCCTTTCTGATTTTCGCGCAGGAAAGTTTTTCGGATATGTATTTGTATCTTTCGTCGGCTATCACCGCTTCGAGGTCCTCGCCGAAGGACGCTTTTTCGAGAATTTCTTTCGCGCCCTTGCGCGCAAGCTCGATTTCGTCGTTTTCCAAAAGCTTAACCGCGTGAAAAAGGGGCGAAGCAATTTCTTCCGCACTATAATACGCGCACGCGCTTTCTATCTGCTTTTGAAGCGCGCCCTGCAAAACGGTTTTGCCCTTTCTCTTTTCCGACATGGAAGCGGCCCTTTCCATAAGCTGTTTTATACCCTTTTTCTTCAACGCGGAAATTTCCGTCACGGGCACGCCGAGCGCTTCTTCAAGCGCTTCCGCGTCAATCTTGTCGCCCGCCTTTTCCACCTCGTCCATCATATTCAATGCGATTATGACGGGAACGTCCGTTTCGAGAAGCTGGGTGGTTAAATACAGATTGCGTTCCAGATTAGTCGCGTCGACGATATTTATTATTCCGTCGGGGCGCTCGTCTAAAATAAAGTTGCGCGAAATTACCTCTTCGGGCGTGTAGGGGGAAAGCGAATATATGCCGGGTAAATCGACGATTTTAACGTTTTCCGCCCCTCCTTTGTATACGCCTTCGCGCTTGTCTACGGTTACACCGGGCCAGTTGCCTACGTGCGCCGTCGCGCCCGTAAGCGCGTTGAAAAGCGTAGTTTTACCGCAGTTAGGATTGCCCGCCAAAGCATAAGTTTTCATAATTCTGCCTCCACACACGCGGCTTCGCTCTTTCTCAGCGTTAGCTCGTATCCGCGCAACGTCACTTCGATAGGGTCGCCGAGAGGCGCCTTTTTGCGCATAGTTACCTGCGCGCCGGGCGTTACGCCCATATCGAATAATCTGCGACGTATCTTGCCCTCTCCCGAAACCTTAGTTATTTTACCGCTTTCTCCCACGGCAAATTCACTCAAAAGTTTTGTCATAATATCTCCTATATAATAAATTAACCGCGGTTTATTTTTCAAACCGAAAAATAAAGGCGGTTTTAACACGCCAGTATTTTGCCCGCAAGGCTTTTATCGAGGCACAGCCTGCCTTCCTTTACGACGACTATGACGTTGCCCCCGCTTGACGATAAAAGCGTTATTTTGCTTCCTTCGGAAATGCCGAGTTCCCGCAAATGTTTTTTTATTTTTTCATCCGCGCCGATTTTCCTGACCGTAAGTTCGCGTCCCGCAGGCGCAATGCAGATAGGCATAATTACCTCCAAAAAACTTAACCTTGATTAATTTTCCTGTTTATTATAATACCCGCATTTTTATTTGTCAACAAAAAAATAACCATAGTTTATTTTTTTTGTTAAAAAAATTTTTATAACAATTCCGCACGGGAATGCACTGCACCGATAAGCGTAAGAACGGATATTACCGCTATAAGAGCCCATATAGCGAAAGAACTTAAAGCGCATACCGTAAACATATTTCCCGATATTCCGCCGTTGAACGTCATAATTAACGTGTACTGCAATGATAAAACCGAAACAAGCGCGTCTACAAAATTTATATTCCGCAATATCTTTACACTTAAATGAGTTGACTTTCGCGTTTTTATAAAATTAATTGTCGCGGTAACGATTTTGTACACCGTGTAAGCGGCCATCATAATTGCGGGTATTTCGGAATAATTAACGTCTTTCTGCTGTAAAACCATCATTGAAACAGGCGCAACCAGCGCAAGGTCGATTACAAACAGCATTATGCTTTGCATAAAAAACAGTTTCTTTCTTCCGCTTTCTATCTGTTCATTGTTATATCCCGCTTTATTGAATCTTAATTCGGACAATATAACAAACAGTCTTATACAAAGCAACAAAGCGTAATAAACGGAGAGCCCCAAGTTATAAGGCGATTTGTATACTACGGCAAGAAACACGTTGTAAGCCGTAAACGCAACGGTAACGAAAAAGGAAAGAGCCGAAAACACGAACGTGCGGAAAGTATAATCGCTTTTCATTCGCTTTATAAATTTGTTTTCTTCTCTTTCCTTATCTTTCATAGCCGTTACCGCCTGTTTAACGATTAATAGTTTGTTTTTGCCTTTGCGCTTTTCAGATTAAATCGGCGTTCAAAAGCCCGTTGCCTTTTTCGAGTATGTTGGCAAGCTTTTCTTCGTTGCCGTCAATTATGGGCAACAGCGTTTTTGTTTTCTTTTCGGCAAGCTTCTTATAGATAAAATAATTTATGCAACACAGCGCAATGCCCGCAACTCCGAGAACGATTCCGCCCGCAAAAGCGGGGACATTGTTTTCCGTAAGCATACACAGGCACATCCCTCCGCCAAGTATCAGAGTAGCTATACAGCCGAAAATGTATGCGAATATGCTTGCGCCCGCCGTTTTTGCGCGGTGCAGCCCGTTGATTGTATCGAACACGTCTTCCGCCTGTCTTTCGAGTTTGTTCAGTTCCTGCTTATGTTTTTGTTTTCTGTCGCGTTTAAGCGAGAGCGTAACGCCGTCAACAAGGGCGGGCGACGTAGAAGTTACTTCCCAGCCGAACGCTTCGTACATATCCATAGCCTTGCTTTGGTCCTTTGCCTTAACCGTCTTCGTCCTGTATTCATAGGACACAAAATCTTTTTCCTGCATTTTTATGCCTCCGTAATTTTAATGCCGTTTTACGCTCAATCAGCCGACGCGCGTTTCGGTTGACTTTCCCGTAAGACAAGTGTATCATATAAGATACGGCGGAAAAAATCAACCGCCAGAAAAGGCAATAAGACATTCTGCCCGAATGTGTTAACGCAAATGAAACAGAAAAGGAGATTTTGTATCGTGGAAATAGCGCCCGAAGAATACACAAAACACTATATCGTTCAAGCTCTCTTCAAATTAATGGCGTCTTACGTTTACGAAAAAATAAGCGTAACGGATATTGCCGAAAAGGCGGGCGTCGGCAGGGCGACGTTTTACCGCTATTTCAAACGCAAGGAAGATATTATAATCTACTATTTCGAGCATCACACCAAGGAGTTTGAATTTTCCCAGCGCTTTTATCCGAGATGTAAAAGCGATTATATCAAAATCGTTACAAACGTACTTGCAATGTTCAAAGAAAATAAAGAACCTTTAAGTCTGCTTAGAAAGGCCCGTTTGGAGTATATATATCTGGATTATCTTAATAAAAGTTTTAAGACGAAATTCGAGAACGACGTTGAAGATGCAAGTTTGTACCAGCCTTATTTGTATTCGGGAATGCTTTTCAACATTTCGATGGCGTGGCTCGACGACGACTGCAACGAAGATATTAATTCTCTTGCCGAAATGATTGTAGACGCCATATATTTTGAAAAATAAATGTCCGCCCCCGTAAACCGGGGGCGGACATTATTAAATATGACGTTATACAAAAAATATATTATTTGTTTTTTACCGCCGATTTAATGGCTTCGTAAGTTGCGAGCGAAAGGACGTGCTCCATTTCGCAGGCATCCGCCTCCGCGTCAAGCTCGTTCACGCCAAGACTTAAAAGGAAGGTTTTAAGCGTACAGTGCCTGTCGTAAATGTTTTCGGCGTACCCGTACCCCTTGCCCGTAAGGTAGATATGAAGCCCTTCGCACTCGACGTATCCGTCCGATTGAAGAATTTTTACCGCTTTCTGAACAGCGGGCTGGGAAACGCCCAGCCTGCGCGCAACGTCCACCCTGTGCACGTACTCGCTTTCGCGCGATAAAAGAAGTATCGCTTCGAGATAATCTTCCGTTGATTTGCTGTTTTTCATAAAAAATTCCGTATATGTTTATTCTTCTTCGCCTGCGAGCTGAGCTTCGCGCTCGGCAACGGAAAGCGCTTCAATCATAGTACCTATATCGCCCATAATGAAGGAGTCGAGCGAGTACAGCGAAAGACCTATCCTGTGGTCGGTAACGCGGCCCTGCGGGAAGTTGTATGTGCGGATACGTTCGCTCCGGTCGCCTCTGCCGACAAGGCTCTTGCGGTGCTCGTCGTACGCCGTACGGTTTAGTTCGCTGTAATAATCGTACAGCCTCGACCGCAGTACTTTGAAGGCCTTGTCCTTGTTTTTAAGCTGGCTTCTCTCGTCCTGACAGGTGACTACTATGCCCGTCGGGAAGTGGGTTATGCGGATTGCCGTTTCGGTTTTGTTTACCTTCTGTCCGCCCGCGCCCGACGAACGGTACACGTCCACGCGGATATCCTCGTCCTTGATTTCGACGTCGACGTCGTCGGCTTCGGGAAGAACGGCGACCGTGACGGTGGACGTATGCACCCTGCCTTGCGATTCCGTTTCGGGAACGCGTTGCACGCGGTGCACCCCGCTTTCGAATTTAAGCTGTTTGTACGCGCCCTTGCCGTTTACGTTGAAAACCGCCTCTTTTATTCCGCCGAGCTCGGTTTCGCTTATATCGACTATTTCCGTTTTAAGACGGTGACGTTCGCAGTAGTTTAAATACATTCTGTACAGCTCGTAAGCGAAAAGCGAGGCTTCCTCCCCGCCCGCGCCCCCGCGGATTTCCACGATACAGTTTCTGTCGTCGTTTTTGTCCTTGGGCAGAAGCAGTATTTTAAGCTCGTCCTTGACGGCTTCGAGCTTTTGCCCGCACTCCGCGATTTCTGTTTCCAGCAGTTCCTTCATTTCGGGGTCGGTTTCGCCGACGATTGCTTCCTTGGCGGATTCCAGTTGCGACAGAGTTTTTACGTACTCCGCGTATTTGAGCGAGGGCTCGGCTATTTCAGCCTGGTCCTTGGCGGTTTTTGTCCATTCCGCCGTATCGGAAATTACTGCGGGGTCGGCAAGTTTATCCGACAGCTCGCAGTAACGTTTGTAAATATCTTCGAGTTTTATTAAAAATTTGTCTTTCATAAGCGAATCAGAACGCTATCTTCAAAAACCTTTCTACGCCGTACAAATCTTTTATTACCATTGCGTAATCGCGTTTATCGAAAAGTTTGAGTATTTCTTCGGTCTGCCCCTCTCCGCACTCCAAAAGGAGCACGCCGTCGCGGGCAAGGTACCTTCTTATAGTCTTTGCAATGCGCCTGTAAAATTCAAGTCCGTCCTCTCCGCCGTCAAGCGCGATTCTCGGCTCGTACTCCCGCACTTCCTTCTGCAAGCCCGCAATATCCGCCGTCTTTATATACGGAGGGTTGCAAATTATCAGGTTGAACCTTCCGCGCACGTTCGTGAAGAGGTCGCTTTGCACAAACTCCACGTTTACGCCGTTTAGCTGGGCGTTCTCCTTCGCAAGCATAATCGCCGCGTCGGAAAGATCGGAAGCGGTGACCGAAACACGGCGTCCAGCGCACTTTTTGGCAACGGATACCGCTATACAGCCCGAACCCGTACACAAATCGAGGACCTTAAACCCGTCCTCTATCGACTTGACCGCGACGTCCGCAAGCGTTTCCGTTTCGGGGCGGGGGATAAGGGCGCGTTCGTCCACCTTTATTTTACAGCCGTAAAATTCGGTGTCGCCTATGATATACCAAAGCGGTCTGCCCGTCAGCCTCTTTTCGACTATTTCGCTTATCTTTTTGCTTTCGGAAGAAACAATCATACGCTCGGAGGTAAGTTCGCTCCTCTTTATGTCGAGGGCGAGCGAATAAATCCACTCCGCGTCGCTTTCGTCTATGCCTTTCGCCGAAAATTTCTTTTTTGTGGAAGCCAGCATTTTGGAGAGGATACCGCCCGTAACGAATTCGGTTTCCGGCACGTTCTCGTCCGCGTCCATTTCCAGCACTTTATTGAAAGCCGATATGGCGACTTCTATCATTTCGAGGTCGGGTTCGCGCGTGGTAAGCGTTTTCTGTATAAGCTTGCCGGGCGCCTTGAAAAAGTTTACGAATTTATTATCGAATTTTGCAAGGAATCTTAGAATTTCGTACGAAACGCCCGCAATGACGGGCAGAAGCACGATTTCTATCGCAAGGTTCATTAAAAAGCGCAATATCTTGTTTTCGATGAAAAACGCATAGGTATAGAAAGCCCAGGTCGCAACCGAAATGAGCACTATATTAATGAACAGCACGATAAACAGGAAACTCGTTCCGCACCTGTCGTGAATGCGCGAGCACTCCTGCACCTTTTCGGGCGTGAGTTCGACGCCGTGCTCGTAAGCGTTTATCGTTTTATGTTCCGCGCCGTGGTACATATAAAGACGCCTTATGTCTTTTAGAAGCAGTATCAGGGCGAGATAGGCTATAAATATAACCAGCTTTATAACGCCGAGAAGCACGTAATATGACCAATGCGTTTCGTTTATAACGGGTGCAAAATTGTTTAAAAGCCCCACAAGAAAACGGGGAAGAAAAATGAAAATACCTATGGCGAGCACTATTCCGAGGATTGCGGAAATGACGGAAATTACGTCCATCAGATTGACTTTGAGTTTTTCCGCAAGCCATTTTTGTATTCTGCCCGCGCCCTCTTCGTCGTCGCCGTAAACGGCCGCCGAACGCAGTAAAGTCTTTGTTCCGCGGATAAGCGACGAAACGAGGTTGACCGTTCCGCGCACGAAGGGAATTTTCGACGCGCGCTTGGCGTGGACGCTTCTGTTCAACCGCTTCGATTCTATCTGAATTTCGCCGTCGGGGTCGCGCACGGCAGTCGCCGCACACGTCTTGCCCATCATCATAACGCCTTCGAGAACAGCCTGCCCGCCGATGTATGTGCAGTTTTTCTTTTTATTTTTCTTTGACATATTCACAACTCTTTATTATACGTTATTATACGCATTTATGATTGCGGGGCGCGATTAAGCGCAAGGTACAATAATAAATATAGCTCCAATCTGAGTTGGAGCCACATTTTAGATGTTGTATCTTTTCTTAAACTTGTCTACACGGCCGCCTGTATCAACAAGCTTCTGCTTACCGGTAAAGAAAGGATGACACTGATTACAGATGTCCACCTTCAAAGTTTCCGTTTTTTTGGTAGTGCCGGTCTTGAACGTAGCTCCGCATGCGCATACAACCGTCACTTCGTGATAATCGGGATGTATTTCGGGCTTCATAATTTTTCACCTCGCTTAATTTCTTCTGATGCTTATTTATTATATACAATATAAAATTCTAAGTCAATTGATTTTATCCCGACATTTGCAAAAAATTTAACTTACTTCTTTCTTTGCAAAAAGCACGGCGTGTACTGCACCTTGGACTATCTTACGGGTCGCGAAAAATAAGCCGAATAAATTTTACCTGTTTTTAGTTGCCAAACCGTGCTTTTTAGCGTATAATGTGTTAAGTATGGATAACTGGGTACTCAAAGGCGTGCGTAACCTTGCAAACGAGCCGTTGGAAACCGTAGAAATTTCCCCCACTCAGGTCAAGGTTAAAGTTACGCATCTTCTCATTTCCAATTTCGACGCGCTTCTCTTCAACGGAGACGTTGCGGCGCAATACCCCAAGACAATCGGCAGATTCGCCGTCGGACTGATTACGGAAGTCGGCGAAAAATGTTACGGAGTCAAGAAGGGCGAGAGAGTATATCTCGAATCGGCAAAATCCTGCGGTGTTTGTCTGAACTGCAAGAGCGGTAAACGCGACCTTTGCAACGATATTCAGATTGCCGGCAGGGACTTTGACGGTTTTATGCGTGACTTTGTCGTCTGTGAATACACGGAGGTTTCTCCTCTGCCCGATTCGGTCGACAATATGCAGGCGCTCTGCATAGAAATGGTAGGAATTGCCGAAAATATCTATGATAAACTTAATCTGTCCGCGGGTCAGAAAGTTGCCGTCGTAGGGCTTGACAGCCTCGGTAATATAATCGCGCAGGTTTTACAGTATCATAAGGTCATTCCCATCGTTATAGACAATGCGCCCGAAAACCTTGAAAGGGCTAAAAAATGCGGAATTTACTACGCATTCCCCGCCGACGACGACATCGTCGAAAACGTTATGGACGCGACGAGCGGGGACTTGTGCGACGCGGCAATCTATTCCGCAAGCTCGCGCCTGCCTATCTCCCTGCCTTCACGGCTGGTCGGCAAGAATAAGTCGCTTGTTTTAAGCGGTTTCACCTCGCTTCACAGCACGGTCGAACTGCGCGACGTGCTCGAAAAAGACCTTACGGTATTCGGCGTGACGAGCGCGGCCAATTATACCGACTCGGTAATAAATATGCTCTTGCACAAGGCGATAAACGTAGACTGTTTCGAAAAGGAAGTTATCAACCAGTTCGACCCTATCGCAGTGCTTACCGAAAGATGCAATAACATCGCAAGCGCAAACAGGGGCAAGCTGACCGTACTTAAAATGATTTTCTGACGCGCGGAATACGGGATTTTCCCTATGCGCAATTTAACGAAAATACTTTTTTCTCTCAATTTTCTGTATATATTGATAATTGCGGCTGAAACGGTCGCAATTATTTTTTTGTGTATCTATATTCCCGCGTTTATGTCGGTGGCGGGCGCGTTCGCCGTCATATGGCTGGTTACTCTCACCGCCTGCATTTCAGTGGCAAAACGCGGTACTTCCAACGAAGTCAACTTTGCGCTCGTCCTTATGATTACCGCCCTGCCCGTCGTCGGCGCTATAATATATGCGGTGTTCTCGCGGAAGCGCAAGGAGCGCGGAACGCTTACCGTAGAAAACGCAGACCCCCGCTCGCCAATGGAAACGGCATGTCTTTATTACTGCGGTATCGGCGGGGCGGACTACGACGGCGCCGTCTACTTCAAAAGCGGTGAGGAATATATCACCCGTCTTTTAAAGGAAATCGAGAAAGCGGAAAAATACGTGTATCTCGAATACTTCATTATTTGCAGGGGGCAGATATTTTCACGCCTTCTTTCCGCGCTTAAAACCGCCGTAAGCAGGGGCGCGGAAGTGCGCATTATTGCCGACGGCGTGGGCTGTGCGTTCAAGACGGGCAGGCGCGAGATAAAAAGACTTAAATCGGCAGGCGCGAAAATTAAAATTTTCCACAGGCTCGTCCCCCTTCTTTCCTCCCGCCTTAACCTGCGCGATCACAGAAAAATAGCCGTCATCGACGGCAAGTCCGCGTTTACGGGCGGCATCAACATAGCCGACGAATACGCCAACATACAAAGCCCCTACGGATACTGGAAGGACACGGGCGTCGCCGTTTTCGGACCCGCTTCGAAAGTGTTCGAGGGTATGTTCCTGTCGCTGTGGGACGGAAGCTGTGCAATCGAAATTCAGGACGGCGGAAAGGGGCGGTGTCTGCCCTACTACGACAGCCCGTACGCCCGCGCGGGGTTCTGCGAAAGCGCGTACCTGAAAGCAATTTCTTCCGCGGAGGAAAGAATACACATTTTTACCCCCTACTTCTGCGCGACTGAAAAACTTGCCTGCGCGCTGGAATTTGCGGCGAGGCGCGGAGTGGACGTGCGCATTATAGTTCCGCACGTGCCCGACAAGAAATATGCTTTCGAACTGACGAAAACTTCCGCCCTGCCGCTCTCCGCCGCGGGCGTAAAGTTTTACGAGTACACGCCCGGGTTTATGCACGCAAAGAGTATGGTTTGCGACGACTGCGTGTTTATAGGAAGCTACAACTTCGACTTCCGCTCTATGCGGTTGAACTACGAGTGCGGAATAATGTTCGAAGGCGAAATATGCGAACAGGCGGAAAGGGATTTCTGGGAGTGCCTGCGCCTGTCCTCGCCCCTGACCGAGAATAAAATAAGACCGCCCCGCGCGTTTTTGAGGTTTATATTAAAACTTTTCGCACCGCTCGTTTAACCAAATTTTCAGCCTGCATTTTTAAATCTTGACAAAGTGTTTATATATAAGTATAATGATACTATAAACAGTTAAAGAGGTTGATTATGAAACTTTTAATTGCTTCGGATATACACGGTTCGGCTAAATACTGCCGTATGCTTGCGGAAGCTTTCGCGCGCGAGGGCGCGGACAAGCTTGTGCTTTTGGGCGATATTCTCTATCACGGGCCCAGAAACGACCTGCCCGAAGAATATGCGCCGAAGGAAGTTATCTCTATTCTTTCGGAACTTGCGGACAAAATTATCTGCGTGCGCGGTAACTGCGAAGCGGAAATAGACACAGAAGTTCTGCCTTTCTCCGTATGCGAAAACGCTTACCTTTTCATAGACGGAATAAACATCGCTCTTGCCCACGGACACAAGGCTCCGCCCGCGCTCGGCAAAGGCGACGTATATATTACGGGGCATACCCACGTTCCCCTGAAAAGCGAAGAGGAATACATTCATCTCAACCCCGGCTCGGTTTCACTGCCCAAAGAGGACAGCGCGCATTCTTACATACTCTACGATACGCGCAAATTTATTTTTAAAAACCTCGAAGGCGAGCAGTACGACTGCCTGACGGCGCCCGGTTCGGCAATACCCGTCAGCGCGCCCGTTATAAGAAGAAATCCCGTCCTGCACCGCAAGGTCGTAAGACGGTACAGATAACTATAAAGAAAAAACCCGCGGGTAAATTACCCGCGGGTTTTTCTTTTAACTTAAATGTTAAGCAAACGAAGGATATGTTTGGAAACTAACATAAGGATGAGGTCGATAAGCCAGATAAGGTTCCAACCCAATACCAAACGTAAGATGCCCGCTACGATTTTGCCTTCGGAAATTCTGGTTACAACACCGCAAATCAAAGCAGTGATGGGAATAATCGCCAGAATAACGCTGACTATATAGCTAAGTCCAAAATAATCGCTTTTTTTAGTCGCCATTTTTTCTATCTCCTTGTTTTTATTTATAAATATATTATATCACAAACATTTCGTATGTCAAGTTGATTTTTCTTTTTTATATGATATTCGGGAACGGGACGAAATATGCCCGTAAAAAACCGCCTGCCGTCCGGCAGGCGGTTTAATTTTAATTATACAAGCTCTATTATAGCTTCTTCCGCGCAGTCGCCGCGACGCGAACCGAGCAGATAAATGCGGGTGTAACCGCCGCCCTGACCGAGTTCTTCCGCACGCTGTGCGTATTTGGGAGCAATTTCATTGAAAAGCTTTTCCATAAGGGGATGCTGGATATCCGCAGTCCTCTTCTTGAAGTCGGACTTCTTTTCGCTGAAACCCTTGACTTCCTGCAAATCTCTGAGCTTACCCATAAGCGCACGGCGCACCGCAAGCTTTTTGGGGCTGTCCTTTATGGATTTGCTGGTAACTTCCTTACCTTTTTTATCGGTAGTAACAACGGAGGTTTCAACGTTGTCGTCGTAAACCTTCATTGCTTTGGTTATAATCTTTTCAACATAGGGTTGAAGTTCCTTCGCTCTTGCCGCAGTGGTGGTAATTTTTCCGTACCACAGCAGTTCCGAAGCCTGGTTGCGAAGTATCGCTTTTCTTTGCTCTGCCGTTCTTCCTAATTTACCGGGCATAATGTTAATCCTCCTTGTTCGAAAGTTGTAAGCCGTAAGACTGTAACTTCAAGATAACCTCGTCCAAAGACTTCCTGCCGAGGTTTCTGACCTTTAACATTTCGTCTTCCGTTTTTCTCGTTAAATCCTCTACGGTGTGTATGTTCGCCCGCTTTAAGCAGTTGTAGGAACGGACGGACAAGTCCATTTCCTCGATTGCCATGGCGAGTATTTTCTGCTGTTTGTCGTCTTCGTTCTTGACGAGTATATCCATTTCCTTAATGCTTTCCGAAAGGTCTACGAACAGCGAAATATGGTCCTGCATTATTTTAGCCGCAAGCGAAACTATTTCTTTCGCGCTGAACGCGCCGTTCGTCCATACTTCCAAAGTAAGCTTGTCATAGTCGGTATTCTGACCTACGCGGGTGTTTTCAACCGAGTAGTTGACCTTTTTGACGGGCGTGTAAATGGAATCGATGGGAATATAATCGATTAGCTCGGTTCTCGTATGGTCCGCACCCTTATAGCCTCTTCCGCGGCCGATGGTGATTTCCATATCGATTTTGCCGCCTTCATCTATCGTGCAGATGTGCTGATTGCCGTTTATTATTTCGATTTCGGCGTCCTCGGAAATGTCGCTTGCCTTTACTTCGCAAGGACCGACTTTGTAGAGATGCAAAACCTTTACGTAGTCTTTATCCGTAACCTTGGTCTTTATTGCAAGCGTCTTTAAGTTGAGGATAATTTCCGTTACGTCCTCTTTTACGCCTGCGACAGCCGAAAACTCGTGTTTGACGGTTCCGTCAAGAAATCTTATGCCCTGCGCCGCCGCACCGGGAAGTGCGGATAACAGTATTCTTCTAAGGCAGTTGCCTATTGTAAGACCGAAGCCCTTTTCAAGCGGTTCGACAACGACCTTTGCATAAGACTGGTCGTCGCTTTCCTCGACTTCGATTTTGGGCATATCCATTTCGATCATTATGCTACCTCCTGATTATTCTTAATTACTTGGAGTACAATTCGACAATCATGTGTTCGGAAATCTGGCTGTCGATATCATCTCTTGCGGGAAGCGAAAGAATTTTGCCCTCTAATTTTTCGGGGTTGAATTCAAGCCATTTAGGCATAACCGCAGGTTTGCCCGCCTTTATCGCTTCGAAATACTTATTTGAGGTTTTGCTTTCTTTAACGGTAACTACGTCGCCGACCTTGATGATATAGGAAGGGATATTTACCTTTTTTCCGTTTACGAGGAAGTGTCCGTGGTTAACAAGCTGTCTTGCCTGCGAACGGCTTGCGCCGATGCCCATACGGAATATAACGTTGTCCAGCCTGCGCTCCAACAGCGACAGCATGTTTTCACCCGTTATGCCCTTTGCTCTTTCGGCTTTGGAATAGTAAGCGCGGAACTGACCTTCCTGAACGCCGTAAATACGCTTAACCTTCTGCTTTTCGCGAAGCTGCTTGCCGTATTCGGATACCTTTTTCCTGCCTGCGCCGTGCGCGCCGGGAGGGGTAGGTCTTTTCTCGAACGGACATTTGCCCGTATAACATTTATCGCCCTTTAAAAACAGCTTTCCGCCCTCTCTTCTGCAAAGACGGCATTTTGCTTCTCTGTAAGTTGCCATATTACTTTACTACCTCCATTATACTCTACGACGCTTAGGCGGTCTGCATCCGTTGTGGGGAATGGGCGATACGTCGGAAATAAGCGAAATTTCCACGTCGCACGCTCCGATTGCCCTTATTGCCGACTCTCTGCCGGCGCCGGGGCCCTTTACGTAAACTTCTACACTGCGGAGTCCGTGTTCCTTTGCCGCCTTTACGGCGGTTTCGGTCGCCATCTGGGCCGCGTAAGGCGTGCCCTTTCTCGAACCCTTGAAATTAAGACTGCCCGCGCTCGACCAGGAAATTACGTTGCCCTGAACGTCGGTCACTGTTACGAGCGTGTTATTGAAAGTGGACTGGATATGAACCTGTCCCCTGTCTACCTTTTTAAGCTCTCTGCGCTTTCTCGAAACGGTCTGCTTCTTGTTATTATTCGATGCCATACCTTACCTCCTTACTTCGCGCCCTTCTTCTTGGCTACCGTACGGCGGGGACCTTTTCTCGTCCTCGCGTTGGTTTTGGTGGACTGTCCGCGGACGGGCAGACCCTTTCTGTGACGGATACCGCGATAGCATCCTATCTCCATAAGTCTTTTGATGTTAAGCGAAACTTCGCTTCTGAGTTCGCCCTCGACCCTGTAATTGTGGTCGATATATTCTCTCAGTTTGGAAACGGTCTGTTCGTCGAGGTCTTTGACTCTCGTGTCGGGGTCAATACCCGTCGCTTCAAGTATCTTCTGCGACGTTTTAAGACCGATACCGTAAATGTAGGTGAGTCCTATCTCAATCCTCTTTTCTCTGGGTAAATCTACACCGGCAATACGTGCCATACGATTTAATTCCTCCGTTAAAATTTTAAAGTGTATTTTTGTATGTTAACCGCTCGGCGCCTTCGCCCGAAAATTCGGAATGAGGCGAAAAACGCAGACGGAATTGTTTTCTGCATTGAAAACGAAATTAGCCCTCCTGTATAAAGAGGGATAAAAACCGCGGAAACAAAGGCGCAGTAAGGCGCACGCGCGACCCGAACGCGCAACTAAAAGCACGCGCAGACGCCGACGGCGCAAAACGTACGCTTATCCGCGTATTTTCAGCCTTGACGCTGTTTGTGGCTCTTGTTTTTGGAACAGATAATCATTACTTTTCCGTTTCTTTTGATAACTTTGCACTTGTCGCACATAGGTTTTACAGAAGGTCTGACTTTCATTTTTGAAATCCTCTCAATTTTTTATATTAAACGGTAAAAATGCGGAAATACCACGATTGCTCGTTATATATACGCGTTTTTAATTCTTACTGCGCCAGACGATACGACCCTTGGTCAAATCATACGGGCTCATTTCAAGCTTAACGTTGTCGCCTTCTATAATCCTGATATAGTTCATGCGAAGCTTACCCGAAATATATGCGGTGATGACGTAGCCGTTTGACAGCTTGACTTTGAAGTTTGCGTTAGGCAGGCATTCTATAACTTTGCCTTCCGCTTCTATAACGTCGTTTTTTGACATAAAACTCCTGATTTATTTGGAAACTTGCGCTTCCGTCTGTTCAGACGGCGGATTGTTGTAAGTTTTCAGCGCGGAATATATTTCCGAGTCGAACACCTGCCTTCCGTCTGCGAACTTTGACGCGATTGACTCCGCCTTTTCGGGCAGAAGCCTTAAATGTTTTAAGTTCTTTTTCTTGGGCGAAGCCAGCTTTTTGAAGTTGCCGTCGACAACCCCGACCGTTCCGTCCCCGAAAATTAATCTTATAATGTAATATCTGTCCTTATCTCTGCCCTGAGTGCTTCGGCAAATTCCGCCTATGACAGGTATTTTATTTTTCATATAATCCTCTTCCGCCGTTTCCGCACAACCGGAAAACGGTGAGATTGATACGGTTATAAAGTCAATATTTCCACTCCGTCCTCTTTTATGAGAACGGTGTTTTCGTAATGCGCCGAAGGTTTTCCGTCCGCCGTGGTCACTGTCCAGCCGTCGCCGCGGTTGAACACAACCTTGTGCGTTCCCATATTAATCATGGGCTCTATACAAATGGTCATACCCGCTTTAAGACGCATACCCGTGCCCTTTTTCCCGTAGTTGGGAACGGACGGGTCCTCGTGCATTTCCCTGCCTATCCCGTGGCCGGTAAGCGCCCTTACCACCCCGTAGCCGTTGGCTTCAGCATGGGTCTGGACACTGTATCCTATATCGTAGAGCGGAACGCCCGCTTTAAGACCTTCGATTGCCTTGAAAAAGCATTCTTCGGTAACTTTTACAAGCCGTTTCCTGTCCTCGGGAACATTGCCTATTAAAAAGGTTCTGCACGCGTCGCCGTGATACCCGTTCTTTTCAGCCGTTATATCCACGCTGACTATGTCGCCGTCGAGAATAATTCTGTCGGACGGGATACCGTGCACGACGACTTCGTTTACGGAAACGCACGAGCTTGCCGGATAGCCCTCGTAGCCGAGTTCGGAAGGATACGCTCCGCAGGAGGTGATATACCTGTAAACGAGTTCGTCCACATCCTTAGTGGTCATACCCGCACGGATATTCCTGCCCACGAATTCAAGCGTTTCTTTGACTATACGGCAACTCTCGCGCATATATTCGATTTGTTTTTCGTCTTTGACTGTAATCATTTATCGAGAACTTCGCAGACTGCTTCAAATACTTCGTCGGGAGTTTTCGTTCCGCATACCACCGTAACCAGTTTGCCGCGTGCTTTGTAGTAATCGATGAGCGGAGCCGTATTCTCGTCGTAAGTATCCAGCCTTGCCTTTACCGTTTCGGGATTGTCGTCTGCGCGGGCGTAAAGTTCTTTACCGCACTTTGCGCACACCGTCGAGCCGTTAAGCGTCGAAACGTGGTAACTTTCCCCGCACGAACATACGCGTCTGCCGCATAT
Organism: uncultured Clostridia bacterium; assembly: GCA_947570625.1. GTDB lineage: Bacteria > Bacillota > Clostridia > Christensenellales > Borkfalkiaceae > Coproplasma. The sequence goes on from CANOUP010000017.1 coordinate 35,570, forward strand.
TCTTTCCATAATAAGCGAAGGGTCCACTTCGAGATTAAGGCACAAATCTATGTCCGCGAACTTGGAAAGTTCTTCCGCCTGGTAAAGACTGCGGGGGAAACCGTCGAGCAGATAGCCCTTCTTAACGTCGTCCCAGCCGAGCCTGTCTTTGACTATGTCGCAGGTTACGGAGTCGGGAACAAGCTTGCCCGCATCGATGTACGACTTTGCGAGCTTGCCGATTTCCGTCCCGCCCTTGATGTTGGCGCGGAAAATATCGCCCGTGGAAATGTGAACGATGCCGTATTTGGAAGCTATCCTCGTCGCCTGCGTGCCCTTGCCTGCGCCGGGCGCGCCGAGTAAAATAATTTTCATTATCTTTCCTTATTGACGTATTGTTATTATTTTAAGAAGCCTTTGTAATTCTTCATCATAAGCTGCGATTCGAGCTGTTTGTCGAGTTCGAGCGCAACCGAAACTACGATTAGAATACCGGTCGTCGAGAATACCGACAGAAGCGCCGTATCCGTGGCGCCGAGGAGGCTGACCGCTATAAGCGATAATACAGACGGTATAAGCGCAACCAGCGACAGATAGATGGCCCCGAAAAGCGTTATTCTGTTGGAAATTTTCTTTAAATAGTCCGCAGTGGGTCTGCCGGGACGAATACCCTGGATAAATCCGCCGTTCTGCTGGATTGTCTTGGAAACGTCTTCGGGATTGAACTGCATCGACTGATAGAAGAACGCGAACGCGAAGATAAGCACGCAGAGCGTTACGGTGTATATAAGCTGTCCGTACCAGTACTGCGACGAACCCGAGAACCAGTCGGTGATTCCCTGCGCCGCGCCCGAATCGGGCCAGAAAAGGCTTATAATCATCTGGGGGAAGGAAATGAGGGCAAACGCGAATATGAGGGGCATAACGCCTGCGCCCGATATTTTCATCGGGATATTCGACGACTGTCCGCCGTACATTCTCCTGCCCTTAACCTGTTTTGCGTACTGGACGGGAATTCTTCTCTCCGACAGGTCTACCGCAACGATTGCGGTAAATTCGAGGATTGTAAGAATTGCAAAGCCCAGAAGCTCCCACAGTACCGCAGGATTGGCTTTATCTACGCCCAGACCGACCGCCTGACCGAATTTCGCAACAATCGTAAGTCCCGCAGTGGAAATGATACCTATGAAGATTATCAAAGATATACCGTTGGAAATACCGTACTCGGTAATTCTTTCGCCTATCCACATAACGAGCATCGAACCTGCGGTATATACGACCGTCAGGAAAATTCCGATAATCCAGTTTGCGCCCGCTTCGCTCGCGCCGAGGGCTTCGAACAGTCCCGTCTTGAAGGAACCGCTCTGTACGCCGAAGTTGACGACGATGCCGACAGCCTGCGCAACAGCGAGAACTATAGTCACGTAGCGGGTTATCTGCGCGATTTTCTTTCTGCCCTCTTCGCCCTGTTTGGAAAGGCGTTCGAGCGCGGGAATACCGACAGTGAGAAGCTGTAAGATAATCGACGCGTTGATATAAGGGCTTATTCCGAGTGCGAACAGGGTCGCGTTTGCGAGCGAACCGCCCGTTATGTCGGAAAGTATTTCAAGGAAGGAATAGTTTCCGCTTGTGATGTAATCGCTGAATGTGGAAACGGTTATGCCGGGTACGGGAATATAGCACCCGAGCCTGAATATAAGAAGAAGCAGAAGGGTAATCCAAATCTTCTTTCTTATCTCCTTCACCTTAAAACAATTTTTTATTGTTTCAAACATTTTTGACCTCTTTTAAAGCTAAGGTTTAGAACCGCCGAAATAAAGCGGATTTCAACGCGGACGCGCGGAAATTACTCGATAATTTCAGCAGTACCGCCTGCTTTTTCGATTGCCGTTTTAGCCGTTTCGGAGAACTTGACGGCCTTTACGGTAAGCGCGGTTTTAAGTTCGCCCGAACCGAGCACTTTGAGCCCCGCGGAATTTTTAACTTCCTTTGCAAGGCTGTTTTCGGCAACGTAACCGAAGTCGACTACCGTGCCTGCGGGAAGCTTATCGAGCTGGCTGATATTTATAATCGTATAATGCTTAGCCCACTTGTTGTGGAATCCGCGCTTGGGTACGCGTCTTGCGATAGGCATCTGACCGCCTTCGAAGCCGGGACGTACGCCGCCGCCCGAACGCGCCCACTGACCTTTATGTCCTTTACACGACGTCTTGCCGTGACCCGAACCTATACCTCTGCCTAATCTCTTTACACGGGAGGTTGAGCCCTCTGCGGGCGATAAAGTATCTATTCTCATAATTACTTACTCTCCTACCTGTTCTGTTTTGAGGAGGTATCCTACCTTCTTAATCTGTCCCAGCACGGCGGGGGTTTCTTCAAAGGTTTTCGTACTTCCTATTTTTTTAAGTCCCAACGCGGTGACGGTTGCTTTAACCGTCTTTGTTTCGTTGGAAACGCTCTTTATCAAAGTTACCTTTATCATAACTACCTCCGTTAAATCGACAACTCTTCAATGTCTACGCCGCGCGCTTTTGCAACGTCTTCGGGGGACATAAGGTCAAACAATCCGCAGATTGCCGCCTTTACGCAGTTGATGGGGTTGGACGTTCCGTGCGACTTGGTTCTTACGTCCTTAACGCCCGCCGCTTCCATAACGGCACGGACGGGACCGCCCGCGATAACGCCGGTACCTTCCGCCGCCGGCATCATAAGTACGGAGCCTCTGCCGAATATACCCGTTACGGTATGGGGAATGGAAGTGCCTTTCAAGCTTACTTTGCGCATGCTCTTTTTTGCCTGCGCCGTAGCTTTTTCGATTGCTTCGGGGACTTCTTTGCTCTTGCCCATTCCGTAGCCTACCGAACCGTTTCCGTCGCCTACGACAACGAGAGCGGCAAAACGCATATTCCTACCGCCCTTTACGGTCTTGGTTACTCTGTTAACCTGAATGAGCTTTTTGATTAAGCCGTCGTCTTCCTGCCTTCTTACGTTTCTTCTTGCAGGTCTTTCTTTCTTTTCTTCCATTTTCAGCTCCTTAGAAATTCAGTCCGGCTTCTCTTGCGCCGTCTGCAACAGCCTGTACGCGTCCCGTATAGAGATATCCGCCCCTGTCGAACACCGCCGATTTAATGCCCTTTGCAAGAGCCTTTTCTCCGGCCTTTTTGCCGACTGCTTTCGCGGCTTCCGTCTTGGTCATATCTTTTATCTGCGCCTTTACTTCCTTTTCCATTGTGGAAGCGGAGCAGACGGTTACGCCCTTTTCGTCGTCGATAAGCTGTACGTAGATGTGGTTAAGACTTCTGTAAACGCTGATACGCGGAGTTTCAGCCGTACCCGAAACCTTCCTGACGCCGTTTACCTTTTTTCTTACTCTGGCGTGACGGCGCTGTCTTTCCTTGTTTTTATCAATTTTATTAATCATAATTATACCTCAAGCAATTAACCGCATATGCGGTATATCCTTCGCGTATTCAATACGGAAATTATTTCTTGCCCTTGCCTCCCGTCTTACCTTCCTTGCGCTCGATTACTTCGTCGCTGTAAGCGATGCCGTAGCCGTGGTAAGGTTCGGGAACTCTGAGTTTACGGATATTAGCGGCGGTCTGACCGACCAGCGTTTTGTCAATGCCCGATACCACAATCTCGGTGACCGAGGGACATTCGAGCTTAACGCCTGCGGGTTCGGCAAAGTCTACGGGGTGCGAGAAGCCGATGTTCAAAACGACTTTGTTGCCCTGCTTTGCAACCTTCCAGCCGACGCCGTTTACCTTTAACGTCTTTTTATAACCTTCCGTCACGCCGACAACCATGTTGTGCAGAAGCGCGCGGTAAAGTCCGTGTTTCGCATTCGTATCGGAAGCCTTTCCCGTAGTAACTACGTGAGCGACGCCCGCTTCAATCTTGACGTCGATTTCGCCTACTACCTTCTGAGTAAGCGTACCCTTCGCGCCCTTGACCGTCAGAAGTCCGTTTTCGAACGTAACGGTAACACCTGCGGGAATTGTTACGGGTAATTTACCTATTCTTGACATACTTAAATTACCTCCTTACCAGATATAGCAAAGCACTTCGCCGCCTACGTTAGCCGCCTTTGCCTGCTTATCCGTCATTATTCCTTTATTAGTGGAAAGAACGGCGATTCCCAGTCCGTTTAATACCTTGGGCATACTTTCTACAGCCGTGTAGCTGCGAAGTCCGGGTTTGGAAACTCTTTTAAGTCCGTTGATGACCGAACGTCCTTTTCCTACGTATTTGAGGGTGAGAACAAGCTTACCGTTATAACCGTCTTCAACAAGCTTAACGTCGGAAACGTATCCTTCTTTAAGCATTATATCGGCGATAGCTTTCTTCATATTTGATGAAGGAATCTCAACCGTGTCTTTATTAACCATAATCGCGTTTCTTACGCGAGTGAGCATATCTGCAATAGGATCTGTCATAACTTTAATACCTCTCTCTTACCAACTCGATTTTCTGACGCCGGGAATTTGTCCCTTGTAAGCAAGGTTTCTGAAACAGATACGGCAAACTCCGTACTTTCTGAGAACCGCGTGGGGTCTTCCGCAGATGGAACATCTCGTGTATGCTCTCGTGGAGTATTTAGCAGGCTTCTGCTGTTTATTTATCATTGCTTTCTTTGCCATATATCTTTCTCCTTACTTCTTGAAGGGCATACCCATAGCCCTTAAAAGCTCTCTGGCTTCTTCATCCGTCTTAGCGGTGGTAACGAAGCAGATATCCATACCTCTTATCTTCTCAACCTGGTCGTACTGGATTTCGGGGAAGATAAGCTGTTCCTTAACGCCCATACAGTAGTTGCCCTTGCCGTCGAAGCTGTTTGCGGGCACACCGCGGAAGTCGCGGACTCTGGGAAGCGCAATCGATACGAATTTATCGTAGAAATCGTACATCATTTTACCGCGGAGCGTAACTTTAAGACCTATCGTCATTCCTTCGCGCACTTTGAAGTTTGCGACGGACTTTTTCGCCTTGCACGTTACGGGAAGCTGACCCGTGATCTGTTTAAGCTCGTTCTGCGCCATCTGTATGGATTTTGCGTTGTCCTTTATATCGCCGAGTCCCGTGCTTATTACTATTTTAACAAGCTTGGGAACCTGCATCGGGTTTTTGTAAGCGAATTTCTTGGTGAGTGCGGGAACAACTTCTTTTTCGTAATTTTCAACAACTCTCGTCTTATATTCCTTAGCCATGCCGTTCCTCCTTACTCTGCCTTATCGGGGGACGCCGTTTCCGCGTCTTCCTTCTTTGCGCGCTTTCTTACGCGCTTTTTGGGAGCTTCTTCCTTCTTTGCGCTCTTGCCCGCTTTTCCCGTGTAAGCCTTGTCAAGCACCGCTCCGCATTTACCGCATACTCTGTGCTTTTCCTTGCCTTCCGTATTGTACTTCACGCGAACCGCCTTCGAGCACGAAGGGCACACGACCATTACGTTGGAAGCGTCCATGGGCGCTTCTATTTCCGCTATCTTGGAAACTTCGTTCGCCTTTCTCGCCTTCTGCGATTTCTTGTGAATGTTGATACCTTCAACCGTTACCGTTCCGTTCTTGGGAGACGTTGCAATTACCTTGCCCTGCTTGCCCGCATACTTACCGGTGATAACCAAAACATTATCATTCAATTTTACGTTCATAGCTAATCTCCTATTAAAGAACTTCGGGTGCGAGAGAGATTATTTTCATATAGTTCTTCTCTCTGAGTTCTCTTGCTATCGGTCCGAAGATACGCGTTCCGCGCGGCTCCTGGTTGTTTCCGATTATTACTGCGGCGTTGTCATCGAATCTGATGAACGTGCCGTCGTCGCGTCTGATGCCTTTTGAAGTGCGTACGATTACCGCTTTGACTACTTCGCCCTTTTTGACGGCGCCGCCGGGGTTTGCCGTCTTGACGGAGCATACGATAACGTCGCCGATGTTCGCGGTCTTTCTGAACGAACCGCCGAGCACCTTAATACACATAAGCTCTTTCGCGCCGCTGTTGTCCGCGGCTTTGAGCCTTGTCTGAGGTTGTATCATAAAAACTCTCCTATTTTTGAACTTACAACTTTTTTATTTTTCGCAGAGGATTGCGCCGCGCCCACATAAGCGGGGTGAGTATCCCGCTCTCCATTGAGTGCCGGAAACACAATCATGCTGTGCTGTTTTTCCATAAACTTCGGAGATACGAGCAGAACGAGGCGCGCGAGGAAAACCCGAAGGAGTTTACATTGACGTAAATGACTGAGGGTTGCCGCAGCGCAACAACGTTATGCGACATATATACGAAGTTTTACTTAGCTTTTTCGATAATTTCCGCCACGCGCCAGTTCTTATCCTTCGACAATTTGCGCGTTTCGACTATTCTTACCGTATCGCCTTCGCCGCACTCGTTCTTTTCGTCGTGCGCCTTGAAGCGGGTGGTTCTTGTAATCGTCTTTTTATAGAGAGGGTGTTTACGGTTTTCTCTGACCGCGACTACGACCGTCTTGTCCATTTTGTCCGAAACTACGATTCCCACTCTCTCTTTACGGAGATTTCTTTCTTCCATTTTGTTCTCCTTATGCCTTCAACTGTCTTGCACGGATAACCGTGTTTACGCGGGCGATATCCTTTTTGACGAGGTTTATCGACAGGGGGTTTTCAAGCTGACCGCTTGCATGACGGAAACGAAGAT
>CANOUP010000018.1 GCA_947570625.1 uncultured Clostridia bacterium
GAAATTCATCTTCAAGCAATCCTATTTCATCTATATAATTCCACCAAGAAAGACCACCACCATGCAATAAAATTATAATATCTTTATTCTTTGAACCATATTCTTTATATTCCATCTTACACCTATAAATTACTGTTTATCGTACAATCATTATATCACGTAAAATGAAATAACGCAACCGATTGAATTTTGCGGGATATATAAAACATATCTATAACTCACTATGATACGAGTTTTAAGTTCGTCGACGAAAAAAAGTAAAGAAAAGGCATAGCCTAACGCTATGCCTAAATCTTTTTATTTGCGTTTTATTAAATTCCCTATGGGAATTACGGTAATTTCGGCGGTTATTTTTTCTTATTTTGCAAATTCGCTTGCACGGAATTCTCTGATTACATTTACCTTTATCTGTCCGGGATATTCAAGTTCTTTTTCTATCTTCTTGGCAATATCCTTTGCAAGGAACAAAGTCTGCGCATCGTCAATCTTTTCGGGATTTACAATTACGCGGACTTCTCTGCCCGCCTGAATTGCGTAACATTTATCTACGCCCTTAAACTTGCCTGCAAGCTCTTCAAGCTTTTCAAGACGCTTAACGTAGTTTGTACCCGTTTCCCTTCTCGCGCCGGGTCTTGCTCCCGACACGCCGTCCGCGGCGGCTACAAGCACCGCTTCGATTGTCGTAGGTTCGCAGTCGCCATGGTGCGCTGCGATCGCATTAATTACTTTTGCGCTTTCACGGTATTTCTTTGCAAGGTCGGCGCCGAGCTGGATATGCGTTCCTTCTTGTTCGTGGTCGACAGCCTTGCCTATGTCGTGCAGAAGCCCCGCGCGTTTTGCAAGATTGACGTCGAGTCCGAGTTCGGAAGCCATAAGCCCCGCAAGCTGTGCAACCTCGATAGAGTGTTTATAAACGTTCTGACCGTAGCTTGTCCTGTATTTAAGCCTGCCCAAGAGTTTTATAATTTCGGGATGAAGTCCGAAAATTCCCACTTCAAACATTGCACTTTCGCCCGCCGCTTTGATTTCGGCATCCATCTCTTTCTTTACTTTTTCAACGGTTTCCTCAATCCTTGCGGGATGGATTCGTCCGTCGGTTATAAGTTTTTCAAGAGAAAGTCTTGCAATTTCACGCCTAACAGGGTCAAATCCCGAAAGAATGACAACCTCGGGAGTGTCGTCGATTATAAGCTCGATACCGGTCGCGTTTTCTATGGCGCGGATATTTCTGCCCTCTCTGCCGATAAGCCTTGCTTTCATATCATCGCTAGGCAACTGGACTACCGAAACGGTAATTTCGGACGCATGATCCGCGGCACAACGCTGAATTGCAAGCGATATAATTTTCTTTGCTTCCTGCGTAGCTTCGTCTTTTGCCGTCTGCTCGATATTCCTTACTTGAAGGGCAACGTCGTGACGTGTTTCATCAAGAATTTCGTTTGAAAGTATCTGCTTTGCTTCCTCTTTGGTAAGCTGTGCAACCTTTTCCAATTCGCTTATCATCAATTCGTGCTGATGATTGATTTTGTCCTGCGTCTTTTTAATTTCGAGTTCTTTGTTTGCAAGCTCTTTTTTCTGCTGTTCCAAAGCGTCGTTCTTTTTGGAAAGCGCCTCTTCTTTCTTGTCGAGAGAATCTTCTTTCTGTAAAATTCTCTGTTCCTGTTTTTGCAGTTCGATTTTCTTTTCCTTGCTTTCCCTCTCGAACTCGTTCCTTAATTGCAGTTCCTGTTCCTTAGCTTCTAATATTGCCTCTTTTTTCAACGCTTTACATTCGTTTTTAGCGTCGTCGATAATTTTTTGCTCTCTTGCCTGAACTTTCCCCAGTTTGGATTCGGTCAACTTTTTGTTGACGAAAATTCCGACAAAAATGCCAATACCAAGCGCAACAATGAAACACCCGATTATTAGACCGATAGCCAAACCGAAATTCATGTCGCTTACTAGAAACAGGCTGCTTAATGTTTTGCCGTACATTTAAGCCTCCTGATGTTTAAATTTAAATATATACTAATTCCCAAAGGATTGGTTTATATCCTTTTTTATTGTACACCCAATTTTGTCAAATGTCAATTTATTAAATAAAAAAAAGCGGTTAAACCGCTTTTTAATCTATATTATTTATCCATAAATCCGAAACCGCGTCGGAAGGCATACGCCAGTCCCCGCGGGGCGACAGAGCGACAGATCCGACTTTGACTCCGTCGGGCACGCAAGACCGTTTAAACTGCTGTGCGAAAAATCTTTTATAGAAATTTTTAAGCCATTTTTCAACCGTTTTACCGTCGTAATAATCCTTAAATGTCTTCTTCGCCAGCCAAAGAATTTTTTCGGGTTTAAATCCTTTTCTGACGGCATAATACAAAAAGAAATCGTGCAGGATATACGGTCCAACAATATCTTCCGTCTTTTGCGAAATTTTTCCGTTTTCAGGCGGAAGCAATTCAGGACTTATTTCTGTGTCGAGAATATCTTTGAGTATATCTCCGCAAACATCTTTCAGGCGTTCCGCTTCGTACGCTATAAGGTGTTTAACCAGCGTTTTAGGCACGGAACTATTTACGCCGTACATCGACATATGGTCGCCGTTATAAGTCGCCCAGCCAAGCGCCAGCTCGCTTAAATCGCCTGTTCCGATTACAAGCCCGCCAGTCTGATTGGCAATATCCATAAGTATCAGCGTCCTCATACGCGCCTGTGCGTTTTCGTACGTAACGTCGTATTTGTCTTTATCATGACCTATGTCATTAAAATGCAAATTAACACTGTCGGCTATGGGAACGATTTTACATGTCGCACCCAAAGCTTCGATAAGCTTAACCGAATTATTTTTTGTCTTATCGGTTGTGCCAAACCCCGGCATTGTTACGGCAATTATATCTTTTGCGTCTTTGCCCATATACCCGAACGCTCTGTATGCCACAAGGAGCGCCAACGCCGAATCAAGACCGCCAGAAATACCTATTACGGCTGTCTTTGCCCCTGTATGAATAAGGCGTTTTTCCAATCCCTTAGCCTGTATAGACAGAATAATTTCCGCCCTTTCGCTGAGCTTTTCGCCCTTATCGGGAACAAAAGGAAATTTGGGAAATTCTCTCGATAATTTGCCGTCAAACTCGCCCGCAGTAAATTCGATAACGGAATACCCTTTTTTACCTATTTCAGAGAAGAAACCCGAAGCCGTCCTTCTCTTCTCGTCGGCAAGCATCTCAACGTCTATTTCGGAATATATAAGCCCGTTATCGAAAAGCTTGCTTTCCGCAAGTACGGTTCCGTTTTCGCTTATAATATTATGTCCCGCAAACGCCATATCCGTAGTACTTTCGCCGTCGCCAGCGTCGGTATAAATATAACCGCATATAAGTTTTGCGGACTGCATACGCACCAAATCGCGTCTGTAATTGCATTTCCCCGCGATTTCGTCGCTACACGATAAATTGACTATTATATTGGCGCCCGCGACAGAATGACCGACAGACGGCGATAACGGCGCCCATAAATCTTCGCATATCTCTGCGGAAACGGTAAAATCTTTAAAATTTTTCGCCGAAAAAACAAGCTTCGTTCCGAAAGGTACGCTTTGCCCGCAAAGCAGGACTTCACTGTTTTCGCCGTCAGCCACGGCAAAATTGCGCCTTTCATAAAATTCACCGTAATTTGGCAAATAGGTTTTAGGTATGACGCCTAAAATTTTCGCGCCGGAAACCGCTACGGCGCAATTATAAAGCTTACCGCCGTAAATGACGGGAACTCCCACGAAAATAAGGTTGTTTGTACCCGCCGTCGACCTGACGATTTTATTCAACCCTTCTTCCGACTTCTCAATCAAAAGACGTTGGTTAAACAGATCTCCGCAGGTATATCCGCATACGCAAAGTTCGGGAAACACAGTCAACATACTGCCGTTTTCCGTACTTTCCTTTATAGCTTTGATAATGTTTTCCGTATTATATTCAACATCTGCAACTTTTACGGGAACCGTTGCGGAGCATACCTTTACAAAACCGTAATGCATTTATTCCTACTTTTGAAGCGAAGCCTTGTGCGCCTCTCTGATTTTTGCGTCTATTTCTGCTTTGACTTCGGGATTTGATTTTAAATAATCCCTCATCTTTTCACGGCCCTGGGCAACCTTCTCGTCCTTATAGTTGAACCAGCTTCCGCTTTTGGTAAGTATGCCGAACTCCACTCCGAGGTCTATAAGACATCCTTCCTGCGAAACGCCCTCACCGTAAATAATATCGAATTCCGCTACTTTAAAAGGCGGTGCAACTTTGTTTTTGACAACTTTGCATTTAGCACGGTTGCCGATAATATTACCGTCGCTTTTAAGGGCGTCGGCTTTTCTTATATCAAGCCTTACCGTAGCGAAATATTTAAGCGCTTTACCTCCGGGCGTGGTTTCGGGATTGCCGAACATTACGCCGACTTTCTCACGGAGCTGGTTGATAAATATTACGCACGTTTTCGACCTGTTGGTTATTGCCGTAAGTTTTCTGAGCGCCTGCGACATAAGTCTTGCCAAAAGTCCCACGTGCGTATCGCCCATATCTCCCTCTATTTCCGCCTTAGGGGTCAACGCCGCAACTGAGTCGACAACAATAACGTCTACCGCGCTCGACCTTACAAGCGACTCGCAAATATCGAGCGCCTGTTCACCCGTGTCGGGCTGGGCTAGGTATAAACCGTCGGTATCGACGCCGAGCGCCTTTGCATACTGTGCATCGAGAGCATGTTCCGCATCTATAAACGCGGCAACTCCGCCCGCCTTTTGCGTTTCGGCAATGATATGAAGCGCAACGGTAGTTTTACCTGAAGATTCAGGTCCGAAAATTTCAAGAATTCGTCCGCGGGGAACTCCGCCTACGCCGAGAGCAAGGTCAAGCGACAAACAGCCCGTAGGTATAATTTCCAAATCGGTGCCGACGTTGTAATCGCCAAGACGCATAATCGCGCCTTTACCATATTGCTTTTCAATCATTGCGACAGTTGCGCTGAGTGCTTTGAGTTTTTCTTCGTTCATTTTTATCTCCTGAATTATTTTAAAGTTTTATAGGCAAGAAACAAAGCAAGATTTATCGCCGTCTTCGTAACGGCTTCCCTTCCGCCTTTTAAATTGTATTCGTAAACGTTAATTCCGTTTGCCGTTCCGACAGCTATATATACCAGCCCTACGGGCTTTGACGTATTGTCGGAAGCAGGTCCAGCTATACCCGTCGTTGCAATGCTTATATCGCAGTTTCCGTCCTCCAAAAGCCCCTTAGCCATCTCGACCGCGGTTTCCGCAGATACCGCGCCAAACTGGTGAAGCGTACAGTCGTTGACTTTCAGTCTGCTCATTTTGGATTCGTTGGAATAGGTATTTAAACCTTCGAAGTATACACTGCTTATTCCCGGAACTTCAACAAGCTTCATCCCTACTCCTCCGCCCGTAAACGATTCGGCAACGCTTATTTTCATTCTGCGCAGTTTGAGAAGATGAAAAAGTCTTTCGGCAAGAGTAACGTTGTCCATCGCGTAAAGATATTCGCTTAACTCTCCGACTAGTATCCTCATAATCTTATCGCGGTCGGTTGAAACGATTTTATCCGAACAAGTAACCTCGATTGAACAATCGCCGAAAATATCGTTTACTATTATGTCTGCGTCGCTAAACTGACTTTTAACTTTTGCTATCGCTTCGTTTACCTCTTTTACAGGCGCGCAGACGGTTTTTATATAGGACTTTATATAACTTACTCCGTAACGCTCGTCGAGCAAACTTTTAATATTTTCAACCGACAATTTATTTGCCCTGTCACAGTACATTACGAAAACTTTCGAATCGTCGGTTTTGAGTATGTCCGTTCCGCCAAAATCACTGTTATAAAGATTGGAAACAAAGTCCTTTACTGCTCTCTCCATTCCTGCGGGGCATATTATAAGCACGTTTTCGTAATTTGCTTTTGCGTCCTTTATTGCACGCACAATTTCGTCCGATTCGTCGAAAGCAATATAAGAAACCCTGTCAAAGTAATAACCCGCCGAGGAAAAATCATCTATGATTTTTCCTGCATAGGCAAAATTGTTTATTTTCCTGTTTCTCAATACAAGCAGGCAGTTTCTCGCGTTCCTATGTTCTGCGCTCATTGTTTCAGTACCGCTATGTTTTTGACAAGATAATTTATGCCCGAAATAACCGTCAGAACAATAGAAACTGCAAAAAAACCGAGTCCTATATAATTTATAACCGTGCCGGCGATATTATCGGTAAGCTCGCGAACTCCTTCGCCCAACAATAAAACTACGATACAGATATCCTGTGTAAACGTTTTGATTTTTCCGAATATATCCGCGGCTATAACAAATTTAGATTCGGCGGCAACCATACGGATACCGCTGACGGCAAGCTCCCTTATAATAATGACGGCGACTCCGCACCCAGCCGTAATCAAAGCCCATTCTCCCAGCGATTGCGTAAAAATATACGGCACGGTAAGAAATACTACCAACGCAGACAAAACAAGCGCCTTGTCCGCGATAGGGTCGAGAAACTTACCCAGATTAGTAACCAGATTATACTTGCGCGCAATCTTGCCGTCGAGAAAGTCCGTAAAGCTTGCTATACCGAAAACAGCAAGCGCAACGAGATAATGCCCCGTAAAATTCAAATAAAAAAACAGAATAAACACGGGAATCATAATAATTCTGCTGAACGTCAGAATATTCGGCAAATTCATTATTCTGCCTTTGACCTGCTTGTCCTCGTTCTGCTCTTCAATCATATCTGAAAATCCTCCGTTTTGCCGTACAAATCGTAATCGCCGTACTCCGTAATATAAACGTCGTAATACTCGCCCTGAACTGCATTTGCAGAATTGAAGTATACCTTACCGTCAATCTCAGGCGCGCTGAAATATGCTCTGCCTTCAAAACAATTTTTATCGTAATTGATTCCGTCGCATATTACGCGGACTTTTTTGCCTATAAAACGTGAAAGTTTATCGGAGCAAATTCCGCGCTGGACAGCATAAAGCTTTTTAACCCTTTCGCGCTTTACAGCGTACGGAATTTGTCCCTTTAATTTTGCAGAAGGAGTATCGGGCTCTTTCGAATATGCAAAAAATCCGCAGTTATCCAGCCTTGCTTCCTCCAAAAACGAACACAGACCTTCGAAATCCTCTTGCGTTTCGGAAGGAAAGCCCGCTATAAATGTCGAACGTATTGCGATATCGGGAATATTTTTCCTTAGCTTTTTAAAAAGTTCGAGATACTCGCGCCTGCTCCCTTTCCTGTTCATTAATTTCAATATCCTGTCTTCGCTGTGTTGTAAAGGTATATCGAGATACTTTATAATTTTTTTGTTGTCCCTTATTTCGGCGATAAGTTCGTCGTCAATCATATCGGGATAACAGTATAATAATCTTACACTATTAATGTTGACAAGAGCTGTCAGGTTTTGTAAAATTTTTATTAATTTTTTTTGTCCGTATAAATCTATGCCGTAATGGGTAACGTCCTGCGCGACAAGAATAAGCTCGGAAACCTCTCCTAAGTTTTCGGCTTCTTCAACTAATTTTTCGATTGGATAACTTACGTAATCACCACGGATTTTAGGAATAAGACAATAGGTACAGCGGTTATTACAGCCGTCCGCGATTTTAAGGTAAGCATAATGTTGGGGAGTCGTCACAGTCCTTGACGTAACATATTCTCCGTTCCCAGCCCCGACATAATCTACCCTGCCGCCTTTATAGGCGCATTCCAGCGCTTCGAAAATTTTATCGTAGTCGTTTATGCCGAGGAATACGTCTGCTTCCGTCAGTCCGCCGAACAGTTCGCCGATATACTTTTGCGGAAGGCACCCGCTGACAACAAGTTTTTCGAGATTAGCGTTTTTATACTCGGCGCATTCAATAGCCGTTTCGATAGCTTCTTTCCTTGACTCGTTCAAAAATGCGCAAGTATTTACTATTATTATCTGCGCCTCGTTGATATTGTCTGAAATTTCACAACCCCTGCTCTTTATTATTGACAAAAGTTTTTCGGAATCAACCCTGTTTTTATCGCACCCGAGCGAAATAACGCCGAATTTCTTTTTTGTAAAATCAATCATCTATTTCCCCGTAAGTCGCGGTAAAATCATCTTTCGACAGTAAAACTTTTCTCGGCTTCGAACCTTCGGAATGAGTTATGTAATTCATCGTTTCCATCCAGTCTATAATTTTGCAAGCCTTGATATAACCGACGGGGAAGCGTCTTTGGATCATTGATACAGACGCCTGATTCGAAGTTACGCAATAATAGAGAGCTTTAACGTATGTTTCGTCTATTTTAGCATCGCTTCCCTCGCCCGAACCGTCGTCGGGGCTCATACTGTTGGAAGTTTCCTCAGCTTCTACCCTGTTAATGAAATCGGATACGCTCTGGTCGAAATAGGTTTCGTTATGCGCTTTGATAAAGTCGGTAACTTTCTGTATTTCGTGCGAGTCGACGAAACAGCCCTGTATACGGAGCAGGTCTGGAAATTCGGAAGAGCGGAAATACATATCGCCTTTTCCGAGCAGTTTCTCCGCTCCGCCGATATCGAAAATCGTACGGGAGTCGTCGAAAGAGTTGACTTTAAAGCCTATTCTCGTAGGCAGGTTGGATTTGATAAGACCCGTGATACAGTCTACCGAAGGACGCTGTGTTGCAAGAATAAGATGAATACCGCAAGCACGGGCTTTTTGTACAAGTTTTATTATCCTGCTTTCTATATCCTTTTTAGCCTGTAACATCAAGTCACCGAACTCGTCGAGAATTATAACGATTTTAGGAAGCTTTTCCTCGCCTTCGGGAATATGGCTGTTGTATTCGTCGAGGTTCTTTGTAGCGGTTCCTTTCTCCGTCATTTCCTTAAACAGAGAATATCTGCGCTCCATCTCTTTTATCGCCCAGTTTAAAGCTTTTATTGCCTTATCGACGTCGTACAATATTTCGTTTATCATAAGATGAGGTAATTTATCATATGAAATAAACTCGACCTGTTTGGGGTCAACGAGAATAAACCTCAACTCTTCGGGCCCGTATTTGTACAAAAGGCTTATAATCAACGAACTTAAACAAATACTTTTACCGCTTCCCGTCGTACCTGCGACAAGAAGGTGCGGCATTTTCGTAATGTCGGGACACATAACTTCGCCTTCAACGTTTTTGCCGAGCGCGAACGTAACGGTGTTCGTTTTGCAGTTTATAAATTTACTGCTTGTAAGCATGCTTTTAAGCCCCACAACCGTACGTTTGTTGTTGGGCACTTCGATAGACAGCGCGCCTTTGGAATAATTAAGATATGCGGCGACGTTATCTTTCATAAGAGCCATCGCAATAGCTTCTTTATATTTAAGCGACTGCGTTATTTTGGTCTTATCTTCGATTATAACATCGTAGCGCGTAACAGCAGGACCTATAATAACGTTTGAAACCTCGCATTCTATTTTGAACTTGGCAAGCGTTTCTGTTATAGTCGTTTTGTTATCCTCGATTTCCGCAGTGTTTACGTTGCTGTGTTCGGGATAATCGTCAAGCAAATCAAGACCAGGACGGACATATTTTTTCCAAACGTGTTTGGGTTTTTCCTCTTGCTTTACAGGTTCGGGCGCAGGCTGAGTATTCTTGACGGGCGCAGGCGCTTTTATTTCTTCGGTTTTTATAATTTCGGGTTCGGGCTTACGTTCTTCCTTCGTTACGCGCCTTTCCTGCGTCTTTTTCAGGACAGGCAAATCTTCGTCATCGTCAATCTCGTCGCCGTCAAACAGATTTGCGTTACTGCGCGCCGTCCTGCGTGAAGCCAGCCTCGATATATCGGGTTCTATCCTGTTTTCTCCGCGTGAAGACGATGCGGAACCGAAAAGCTTGAACACATCGACGTCGTCACTGTCGGAAGGATGCCTTTCGTTTTCCTCGTCCTCGGAAGGTCTTAATATCCTTTCGCGAGGGTTCTCTTTAACTATTTCTTCACGCTCCGATGCGTCCTCCTCTTCCGCAACGGCGGATACCGGAATATCCTCAGTTTCCTCTGCTTCTTCGTCAAACTTATATGGAGAACTCTCTCCGCGTATCGAACGCGAATATTCTTCCCCGAAAGGCTCGGGCTCTTCTTCAACGGGAACGTTATAAGAAATTTCCGTTTTATAGTCTCCGCTGGAAACCTCCTCCGCGTCTTCAAGCCTTTCGACAGGTTTATCGCCGTAAACATAGTTTGCAGGCATAGACGACGCAGGCTGATTTAAAATTTCTTCTTTATAGCTTTCCGAATAAGTTTTTTCGCTAATTTTACTGCTGGTAAAATTGCTTAAATAATCTCCCGCATTATGTACGGGATGATTGAAATACGAGTCGTCGTTAAAAATCATATTGCGTCTGTAACTTTCCGCATCGAACTCGCCTTTTTCGAAAAGTATTTTTTTGCCGAGGTTCTTCCTCGAATAAGGACTGTTGTCCTCGCGGACAGCGTTCTGTACGGCGGGTTCGGGTATACGCTCTTCGCGCTTCGATACATGCTCGTATACAGTCTGTCTTACGACAGGTTTCGCAACAGCCGTTTCTTCGCACAGTTCGGGGGAAGATACGGGTTCGGATATTCTGACGGAATTTTTTATTTTAGAACTCTTTTTATTTCTGCGGACAACCGTAAAGAGCAGATAACCGCAAGCAACGGTGAACAGCGAAAAGATAATAAGCGCGCCTACATATGTGGTAAGCTTGGCAAAAGGATATACGAAAACAGCGGAAACGGCGCCCCCGAACGTGTAGCCCGAAAAACCGTATACCGCATTTTTATAGCAGGCTGAAACATAGCCCCCGAAACTGTCGAGGGGCATTTTCATAGTAACGGCTGAATGGAACAGCAAAAAAGCGCAGAATACGGTTAAACTTACGGCGCAAGCCGTTTTTAAAGAAACTTTGATTTTCTTGCCGAAAACAAGCCATTCGCCCAAATATGCGGTAAGTACCACTATGATAAGCGAACCGTATCCGAATGACCCGTACATAAACGTACAGACGGCTTTACCTATTCCCGCAAATACCGTACTGCCCGTAAACAGCATTAAAAGGACTATGGCGCTGAACAGCATAAGCGTCATACCCATCGTTTCTTTCGTTAATATATATGATGATTTTTTATTTTTATCTTTTTTCTTGTTCACGTTTTCTCTCCGAAAGATATTAAACCCTATAACAATACGAATAATATTATATCATTTAAGCAGAAAAATAACAACAAAATGAAAGCTGTTTTTTCTAAATAATAAAAATCGCCGTCCGCGCGTTTTACGCCCGCAGACGGCTTGATTTATTGCATTTTAAATTATATTTGCAAGTATGTCTTTTGCCGTATAATATATGTCGCCCGCCCCCAGAAACAGCACGGTATCGCCTTCTCCGGCTTCGGAAATAAACGAAACAATATCTTTCATATTTCCGCCGTAACGCGATTTTTTAAGGCTTTGCGATAGAGTAAACGCACTGCCCGCGTCGTCGAAGTATTCTCTTGCGGCAAAAGTTTTATATATCATCAGGTTGTTCAGAGCCGAAAAAACTTTTACGAACTGCTTAAACAAAAATTTCGTGCGCGAGTACGTATGAGGCTGAAACACGACATACAGTTTTCCCGCCGTCATTTTCTGTGCGGTACGCAGTACCGCCCTTATCTCGTTGGGGTGATGTGCGTAATCGGCTATGCAAACAGCGCCGTTGAACGCACCGATATTTTCAAACCTGCGCTCCACTCCGCTGAAACTCTGCAATCCTTCTCGGATAAATTCAAACGATATCCCTGCGCTTCTCGCCGTTGCGACAGAAGCAAGCGCGTTAAGCACGTTATGTTTACCGTAAACGTTAAGACATACCGTTCCCAAAACGGTTTTGCCTTCGCACACGGTAAAAGAAGTTACCCCCGCGTTCATTTTGATATTTTTCGCATAATATCCCGCAGACTTATCAAAACCGAAACTCACGGCTTTGTCGATATGTAAATCGCAATAAAGCGATACCGCAATACTCGCGCTTTCGGCAAACCTTAAATATGCCTGCTTTAAAGCGTTTTCGCTGCCGTAACATTCCAGATGGTCCGCGTCGCTGTTGAGAATAACCGCGATATCTGGTTTTAAAAGCAAAAAGTTTTTCTTATATTCGCAGGCTTCTGTTATGAAATACCCGTTACCGCCGTAATGAAAATTGGAAAACGTTAAATCCTTACCGCCTATGTGCGAAGTAAACGGCACGCCCGCCGAAGCGAAAATGTGCGTAAGCATTGCAGTGCACGTTGTTTTCCCGTGACAGCCCGAAACGGCAATTACCTTTTTGAACTCTCTGCTGATTTCATACAGAAGCTGTCCGCGCGAAACAATTTCTTTACCGAGATTTTTTGCCGTGCACAGCCTGTAATCGTTGTCCTTAATTGCATCTGTATAGACAATCAAATCATAGCTTTCAATATTATCCGAATCCGAAGCTATACTTATTTCTATGCCCATTTCCGAAAGTTCGGCGGTGTATTCGTTGGAAACGCTATCGCTCCCTCCCACTCTTTTGCCGAGCGTGCGGAGATATTTTGCAAGTCCGCTCATGCTTACTCCGCCGATTCCTATGAAGTAAAAACTGGTGAATTTGTCGGTAAATTTAACGCGCATAATAAATTTTATTAAAAAATTTGTTGTTTTATCACGAAAATTAAATAATTTTTAAAAAAATCGCAAAAATTTTATCAAAAGATATTGAAATTAAAAAACTTTTATTGTACAATATATTCAATGAAAGTATAATCTGGTAGGTGTGAAATGAAAGTCTCAGATGTACGAATCAGGTTAGTTAACAAGGAGGACAATAAACTAAAAGCAGTAGCTTCGATTACTATCGACGATTGTTTTGTCGTGCACGATATCAAAGTAATAGAAGCAACAGACGGCGTGTTTATTGCAATGCCCAGCAGAAAAACTAATGATGGCGAATATAAGGATATTGCACATCCGCTTAACACCGAGACCCGAGAAACATTGAAAAAAGCAATCCTTACGGCTTACTACGATGAACTTAAAAATTAATTCACCTTCGGTTTTCCGTTAGTTAAATTAATACTGAATTTGTAACAACAAGCGCCCCGCCGATATTCGGCGGGGCGCTTGTTGTATTTTATTTTTAATTTAATTGTCTCCGTTGCGTTTCCTGCCCAGATTCCTAAGCATCTGCGCAAATTTTGGAACGTTCTTCTCGTTGGGACGCTCGATACTCTCCTCTTCACGGACGACGGGTCTTATAAGAGGCTGTTGGGGCTGAACCTGCTGTACGGGCATAGGCTGTACAGGCTGAACGGGATATTGCTGTACGGGCGTCTGCTGACGTGAATAATAGGGTTCGGAAACGGACATTCTGTCCTGTTGTTGCTGGGGCGCATTGTACGACTTGCCGTCATACAGCCTTCCGCTCTGATACGCGCGGATAGTATTTTCGTCCTCGCGCCTGCTGTCATAGCCGGGGAAGCTTGTTGCAATAACGGTTATCTCTACTTCGTCGCGGACGTTAGGGTCGATACGCGCGCCGAAAATAATATTCGCCGAAGCGTCTACAACGCTTTTAACAAGCTCCGCCGCGTCTTCGACTTCGCTGTACGTAAGGTCGTCTCCGCCTACGACGTTTAGTATAACGCCGCGCGCGCCTTCGATAGTAGTTTCAAGCAGAGGGCAGTTAACCGCAACACGCACCGCCTCTATTATTCTGTTGTCGCCCTTCGCAACTCCTACGCCTAAATGCGCAACGCCTTTATCTTTGAGAATAGTTCTGACATCCGCAAAATCGAGATTGATTAACGAAGGATTTACTATAAGCTCAGCAATGCCTTTGACGCCCTGCTTCAATATTTCGTCCGCAACGCGGAGCGAATCGCGCAAAGACGCATTCTTGGGCACTACCGTTTTGATTTTGTCGTTAGGGACTATGATAAGCGTATCAACGTACTTCTTTAAATTTTCAAGCCCCTTTACGGTATTTTCCATGCGTTTCTTGCCTTCGAAACCGAAAGGTTCGGTAACTACGGCAACCGTAAGTATTTTCATATCGCGCGCAATCTTGGCGATTACGGGGGCCGCACCCGTTCCGGTTCCTCCGCCCATTCCTGCGGTAATAAACAGAAGGTCGGTTCCCTGAATTGCTTTCGTAAGCTCTTCCTTGCTCTCTTCCGCAGCGGCTCTGCCGACGTCGGGGTCAGCGCCCGCGCCCAGTCCTTTGGTAAGGGTACTGCCTATTTGTATTTTATTTTCGCAGGGCGATAAGGTAAGTATCTGCTTGTCCGTATTGACAACGTAATACTCGGCGCAGTTAATGCCCGCGTCAAGCATTCTGTTAACTGCATTGTTACCGGCTCCGCCGACTCCTATAACTTTAATTCTTGCAACGCCGTTGACGCTTCCGCCTACGCCGTTTGATTCATAATCGTTGAACATTTAATGTTTGCTCCTGAGAAAAAATTTACCGATATCTTAAAGTTCAGTCCGCGTCGGTAAGTGCGGTATTCAATAAGCTTAAAAGCGATGAAAACTGCGGTTTGTCGTAATACGGAACGGCGGGCGCGATAATTTCGACATTTTTGACAAGTCTGTTCGAAATATGTTCCGCTATTCCCCTTATCGTCTTTACGCCTTCGCCCGTGATATTTATGGGTTTTGCGTCAATATTTCTGCCAGTATAGCTTTGTCGGCATTCCTCTATCGTTTCGCAGATGCCGTCAAGCCCTTCGCGTATTTTATCGCGCAGAACGGACGTCGCAAATTTATATATTTTGCCTTCGTAAGAAATTTCGTCAAGCCCGTTCAAAGTTTCCTTCGCGTTAAGATTAATCCTCGAAAGGAAAGCCGAAGCGACTTCAAACGGAATCTCCAACTCCGACATAAGGTAAACCGCTATATGTCCCACACCTACGGAAAAGCTTTCGCAACAGCTTAGCCCGTTACCGCATACAACACTGTATGTAGACGAGATATAACCGAGGTCGAAAAGCACCGCACACTCGTCGCGCTGTTCGGGCTGGATTAGGTATAAAGCTTCCGCATACACCGTCGGGATGAGGTTTATATCCGCAATTGCGGGAAACTGCCTGAACGCTTTAAGCAGAATTTCGACAAATGAATTTTTACACTGGTAAAAACAAAATTTGCCCTGCAAGCTGTCACTCAGCATTCCCACGGGGTTTATTATTTTACGCTTGTCCGACAACACGTAATAAAGACAGCTGTGTCTTACGGTCTGGTATTCTCCGGTATCGACAGGAGCCGACATACCCGCAAGGTAATCACAATCGTTTACCAATATCTTTTTTACCGATTGAAAACTTATGACCTTATCGGTATTAATAATCCTCGTAAATTCGCCGGGTATTCCTACGTAAAAAGACTTTACTCCGCCCATCGACGAAACAATGCACCTTACGGTCTCTTCGACCGCGGTCAGAAAACTTGCTTCGTCTAAAAGATTGCCCTCCGCATATCCGTCGTAAGAACTTGAATATCTGCTTTTGATAATAAAGGTGTTATTAACGCCCCTCTCGCCGACTACAGCAGTGATTTCGGACGAACGGATATCAAGTACCGCAACGCTTTTTCTGCGCATTATTTTAGCCACCTTCTACGCAAATTACTATGACAACATTATATAATAGTCGATATATAATGTCAACTAAAACAAACAAAAAAGCGGTTACGCATAACCGCTTTTTTACAGATTGTACAATTTACGAAAGATATCAGTAAACCGAATAATCGGCGTTGATTATTCCCTCTTCACCGCCCATACGGTAACTTCTAAGCGTACCTCCGAGCTTTTGCCTGTCCGTCAAAGTACAAAACTTTTCATAGGCGGAAAGAATTTTTTCGTTTGTATAACGGGTATAATCGTCTATCTGAATTTTCAGACCGCACCGCATATTGAACACAAGCTTTTCGGTATATCCTTCCACTTCCGGGCGGGAATCCAGGTTAATGCTGGTAACAATGGAACGGAGCGCCTTGAAATTATCCTTAAAGCAAGAAGCAATTCCCGCTATGTAACTTAAATTCTCTATTGCGATACCCGTAAGTTCGACGTTGGGAGAGCCGTCGTTCGCGTTAGCGTTTTCGACGCTGCTCCTTAAAAACTTTCCGTCGCTGTCGTAAACGGAATAAAAACCGCCGACCGACACCGCAAACGTTTCAAGCCTTTCTTTAAGCGTAACGTTAATCGTACACGGAAATATTTTTTCGAACGAAGCTATCGAATATCTGCTGTCCGTAATCGCTTCGGCAATGTTTTCTTCGCCGATAAACATTATGGATTCGCCTTTGAATACGTTGAGAGAATTTTTTGTTTGACTGTAACTTTCCGCGTACTCATCGGCATATGTAATTAATTTTACGTTTATGTTTTTAACGGCGAATATCATGCCCAGGCTTATCACCAAAGCGGCAAAAAAAACCAAACCTATTAAAAACGCAACCATCTTTCGTAAATATTTCATATTTAAACTGTAACCCTGACAATATCGGCGCCGAGATTTCTCAGCTTATACTCGAACGAGCCGTACCCCCTGTCTATATGGGAAATATCCAGAACCTCGCTTCTTCCCTCGGCGGCAAGGCCTGCAAGAACAAGCGCCGCGCCTCCGCGCAAATCGTGAGCCATAACCGAGGCACCCTTCAATTTTTCCACCCCTCGGACAAAAGCGTTTCTTCCTATAACCGTTATATCCGCGCCCATTTTCCGCAATTCCGGAACGTATTTGAAACGAGTTTCAAACAGATTTTCCGTTATTATTGAGTGTCTGGAACAGACAGTGCAAAGTGAAGTATATTGCGCCTGCAAATCCGTAGGGAAACCGGGATACGGCTGTGTTTCGATTGATTTAACCGAAGTCAGCCTTCTGTGATTTTCCAATACTATTTTATCATTGTTTATATGAATTTTGCAACCGTTTTCTCTAAGTTTATGTATTAATGAGATGATATTTTCGGGTTTTGCTCCCTCTGCCGTTATTTCGCCCCCGCACATTGCGGCCGCGACCAAAAACGTGCCAGCCTCTATTCTGTCGGGAATAGGCGAGTATTCACAGCCATAAAGCTTTTTTACGCCTTCTATCCTGACCGTACTGCTTCCCGCACCCGAAACTTTTGCGCCTATCAGATTAAGGAAATTCTGCAAATCCTCGATTTCCGGCTCGCGCGCCGCATTCGCTATGGTCGTTACCCCCTCGGCTTTCACAGCGGCAAGCATTATGTTTTCGGTTGCGCCCACGCTCGGACAGTCAAGCATTATTTCGTTTCCGCGGAGCTTATCGCATTTGCAATGTATGTATCCGTTTTTTTCGGTTATTTCCACACCCAACCGCTTTAATCCGTTAAGATGCAAATCCACCGGACGCAGACCTATATCGCACCCTCCGGGATAGGCTATCTTCGCCGAACGGAAACGCGAAATTACAGAACCGAGCAGAAACACCGAAGAACGCAATTCGTGCGCAAGCGCGCTGGGTATTTCACAACAGTCCGAAGCAGAGCTGTCAATTATTACGTTGTCGCCGTCGTACACCGCTTTACAGCCTAGACATGTAAGAATTTTTATCATATTCCTGACGTCTGAAATCTGCGGTATATTTTTTATCGTAATTTTTTCGTCGGTCAGAACCGCCGCGGCAAGTATAGGAAGCACGGAATTTTTAGCCGTTTGAATTTTAACGCTTCCGTATAACTTGTTTCCTCCGTTTATTATGTATTTTTCCATATTAACTCCGAATAAGAGTAACTTATTACCCGTTTCTACGGTAAAATAATACGGTTACCCTATGTAAATATATTTCATTATATGGAAAACGGAGCATTCAATGTTAATCGGAGCGGGAAATGTTATAAAGGACCCCCATAGAAGCCATTGTTATTATTAGCGCGGTGTTTCCGCTGCTTATAAGCGGAAGTGGCAAACCCGTAGGCGGTATCGCTCCGCTGACTACAAGCGCGTTTACTGCGACCTGAATACCGTAAACAAGCGTAAATCCCGAAGCAAGAAGATAACCGAACCTGTTATTGCACTTTTTTGCAATGCGGAATCCTCTGAAAATTATAAAACCGCAACACGCGAAGAACAGCATAAGCCCGAGAAAACCGAGCTCTTCGCCCATGATAGACAAAATGAAATCGCTTTCCGCAAACGGAAGAAACCTGTATTTTTGCGTTGAATTGAACAGTCCCGTACCGAAAAGCCCGCCGTTGCCTAAGGCGTAAAGCGACTGAATCAACTGATACCCTTCGTCTTTCGGAGAAGCCCACGGGTCCAGAAACGCGCTCAGGCGCTGTAATCTGTACGGTTCGAGAATAATCAAAAGCGGTACCGCAACGGCGAAAGGCACAAGGATTACGGCAAAAGTTTTCAAGTTGGTACCGCTTAAAAAAATCATACCGAGCATAAGCAAGCCGACACACATCGTAATGGACATATTCGGTTCGATGATTATAAGCAGGCAAAAACCTATTCCGGTGCCGAGAACAGGCAGGACGCCTTTTACCGTTTTCACCTTTTCGGGATTTTTGGCAAAGTATGCGGAAACGAAAAGCGCGTAAGCGTATTTTGCGATTTCCGACGGCTGAATAGAAAAACTGCCGAAACCTATCCACCTTGTCGCGCCATAGTTAGTAATTCCTATCCCCGGCACGAACACAAGTCCGAGAAGCACTACGGCTATGATAAGTGCGGGATACCTGAACTTAATCAATTTTTCATAAGGCAGAAAACAGGCGCCCGCCATAGACGCCGAGCCTAACACTACGCCTATTATTTGTTTTTTAACAAAATAAAGGCTGTCGCCGTACTGCACTTCCGCCGTATATGAGCTTGCCGAATAAATCATTACGCACCCGAAGCAAGCCATAAGAAAAACACATATTAAAAGCGGGATGTCTCCCGCTTTTTTCTTACTCTTCAACGTCTTCATCAAAACCTTCCACAAGTTTTTTAAACGCGTTGCCTCTCTCTTCGTAATTTGCAAAACAGTCAAAGCTGGAACTTGCGGGACTCAACAGTACGCATTGACCGGGTTTTGAAATAAATTTCGCTATGTGCACAGCCGTTTCGAATTCCGAACAAAGCGAAAAATTCACGAATCCCGCCTTGATAGCGGAGTTTAAAAGTTTAAACCTGTTTTCGCCGTAAAGCACGGCGTGAACGACCCTGCCATCTTTGATTTCGCCGAACAACGGAAGATAGTCGTAGCCCTTATCTTTACCGCCCAATAAAAGCACCGTCGGCTCCGTCATCGCCTGCACCGCTTTGAGCGTTGCGTCGACGTTTGTCCCTTTACTGTCGTTTATGTAGGTCACCCCGCCCGATTTTTTGATTATCTCTATTCGGTGGCTTATGCCCTTGAACGAACATATTGCCGAAGCGACTTTATTTTTATCAAGCCCCATTATGTGCGCCGTAGCTATACAGGCAAGCGCGTTGTAAATATTATGGGCGCCGTTAAGCGTCATATCTTTTACGTCGAGGTATTTTTCGCCATTGAAATACAGACTTCCGTTTTCATAATAAGCGCCGTCGACACGTTCGTTCATAGAAAAGAAAACCGTAGTTCCCTTTGTCGAACGCGAAAAATCCCTTACTATATCGTCGTCGTAATTTAAAACGGCAAACTCGCTTTCACGCAGGTTACGTAGAATTTTGCTTTTCAGAAATATGTAATTCTCCATATTGTAGTGACGGTTGAGATGGTCTTCCGATATGTTTGTCACTATCGCAACGTGAGGTCTGAGGCTAGAAAGCGTTTCCAGCTGGAACGATGAAATTTCAATGACAGCGCAGTCGCCGTATCCCAGTTTATCGACTTCGGATATAAGCGGATTGCCTATATTCCCGCACGCGGAACTTTTAATGCCGCACTCGTTTAAAATGCTGTTGAGCATTGATACGGTTGTCGTCTTTCCGTTAGTTCCCGTAACCGCAACGGCCGTAGCTCTTAAAAACAATGCGCCCAGCTCTTCTTCGCCTATAATCGCCTTACCCTGTTTTCTGAAAGCGACGGGTAGCGGATTGTCTATCGGAATACCCGGACTCAGTACAAGAATATCGCATATCAAAGTTGCGTCAATGTACTTATCGGCAGTAACGATATGCGCCCCCAATTCTTCAAGTTCTTTCGACAGCGCGGTTATATTATCGCTTACGACGTCGTCGTAAACGTAAACCTGCGCACTGCGTTCAAGCAGGAAGCGCGCGCAGCTCTCTCCCGACTTCGACATTCCCGCAACCATAAATTTCTGATTTCCGAAATACATTTACCCTCACACAAATAACAGACATAATATTCCGACAAGTAACGTAACCGTGACGTATGCATAAGCGATTTTACACTCCGAATACCCCTTCATCTGGAAATGATGGTGTATCGGCGCCATTAAAAACACTCTGCGCCTTGTCCGTTTATAATATATTACCTGTACTATGACGGATATTCCCGAAATCACAAACATTACGCCCAATACGGGAATATACAGGGAATTGCCCGAAAATATGGAAACGCATGAAATAAGCCCGCCAAGCGCAAGCGAACCCGTATCGCCCATAAATATGGACGCTTTATTCGTGTTGAATATAAGAAACGCGCCCAAAGCTCCGCAAGCGATGAAACAGATTTCCGCAAAGCCGTCGCTCCTGAGCGACAGCATAACGGCAAAAACAAACAAATAAGCCATGCTTGTCCCTCCCGCAAGTCCGTCGAGCCCGTCGGTCAGGTTAACGCAGTTGACGCAAGCAACAAAAATAAATATCACGAGAGGAATTATTCCCCAGTATATATTGAATTTAAGATTGCCGAAAAACGGTACGTACAGTTCTGTAAGACCGTTGATATAGCAATATACCGCAGCTATCGCCGCTATCGCCACCTGAAAAATGATTTTCTGATAAGGTTTAAGTCCTTCGTTTTCCTTGTGTGAAATTTTCAGATAATCGTCGAGAAAGCCTACAAAAGTATATCCGCCGGTTATGGCGAGAGTAAGGTTAACCCTTCCGTCACCGAAGCCGAAAACGCAGAAGCCGACTATCAAAAGCGCGGATATAAAGGCGAGCCCGCCCATCGTCGGCGTTCCGCCTTTATCCTTGTGCTCTTTAACGTATCCGAGAATGTACTGCCCCGCTTTAAGGCGCTTCAATAAAGGCTTTATTATCAATAAGAGAATAAACGACGCGCAAAAAGCGGAAAACATACCTATCAAATATAATTTCATTGCCGTGTCAACCGATAATTTTTTTAATAATTTCGTTATCGTTATAGCTGTGTTTTATTCCCATTATCTCCTGATAATATTCTCCGCCCTTGCCTGCCACCAGCAAAATATCGTCTTTTTCCAAAAGATTTACGGCGTACTCCGTCGCCGTTTCGCGTTCGGTGACGGTCACATATTTTTTGCCAGAACCTTTTACCCCCTGTTCAATTTCGGAAATTATATCGTACGGGTCTTCGTACCTCGGGTTGTCGGAAGTTATTATACAGAAATCTGAATACTGCGAAGCGATTTTACCCATTATGGGACGCTTTGTTTTGTCGCGGTTGCCTCCGCAACCGAACAGACAGTATAACTTTCCCCGGCACAGTTTTTTCAAAGACTGCAACGATTTTTCAAGCCCGTCGGGCGTATGCGCGAAATCTACGAAAATATCTGCGCCGTTGAAATGCGCGACTCTTTCAAGCCTGCCCTCGACCGTTTTAAGCTCTTTGAGCCCCTTGGCAACAAACTCGGTTTTTATTCCGAGCAGTTTTGCACACGCGGAAGCGCCCATAGCGTTATAGACGTTATGCAGAGCGGGCATATTGAGTTGCATTTCATACAGTTCGTCGAACAAATTAATCACGAACGACGTTCCGTTTATGTCTTCGCGTATATCTACGGCAAAAACATCGGCAGGATTATTTAACCCGTAACTGACCGCGTTTTTAATTTTACCCGCAAGCTTTTCACCGAGCGCATCGTCGGAATTTATAATTGCGTAACGGCACCTTCCGTTCTCGAACATTTTTTTCTTGCATTCGGCGTAATCCTTCATATTTCCGAAAAAATCGAGATGGTCCTGCGTGCAGTTTGTAAAGATGCCGGCCTCGAATTCAAGCCCGTCTATTTTATTGTAATACAGCGCATGCGCCGATACTTCCATAAACACGTACTCAACACCGCATACCGACATATCCGACAAAATAGAGTGAAGAAAAATCGGGTCGGGCGTAGTGAGTTCTGGCGAAACGAACTTATCGGCATAGCCTATTCCAAGCGTTCCTATAACTCCGCATTTCTTACCCGCGCTCTTGAAAATGCTTTCAAGCATATACGTTGATGTAGTTTTTCCGTTTGTGCCCGTAATTCCGACAAGCTTCATATTTTTGTCGGCAAACCCATAAAAAGCGTGCGCCGTTTTTGCAACGGCTTCCCTACCGTTCTTTACAATAACCTGCGCCACGGGTAAATCGAGTTTTCTTTCACAGACCAACACCGACGCGCCGTTTTCGACCGCCTGCTCGGCATAGTCGTGTGAATCGTTATTTTTGCCTTTATAGCAAAAAAACAAATCGTTTTTTCTAACCTTCTGACTGTCAGCGCAGAGCCCCGCGACGGTAATACCCGCGTCGCCCGAAAATTCTTCGTAATCTATGTATTTCAAAAGTTCTTTTAATATCATGACTCCCCCTAAACGTAAGGCTGTATATTTTTAATGCTTATAATGTCTTCGAAAATTTCTTTTGCTATGGGCGCCGCTACCGCACTGCCGTAATACGTGCCCTGCGGTTCGTCGACTATGATAAGAGCGAGATACTGCGGTTTATCCGAAGGGAAAAAGCCCACAAACGAAGACACGTATTTGCCCGAAGCTATATGCCCGTCCTCGTACTTTTGCGCCGTACCCGTTTTACCGCCGACTTTATAACCTTCTATATACGCTTTTTTACCGCTCCCCTCGGTCACGACCCCTTCGAGCATACTTGCAAGAATAGACGACGCCTGACTGCTGACAGGATTATATTTGAGCACGGGTTTAAAATTTTCTATTTTTCCGTTGCCCGTCACGACGGCTTTTAACAGGTGCGGGGTATAATAATTTCCGCCGTTGACCGCGCTTGCAACCGCACAGGCAAGCTGTATGCCCGTAACTGCGATTGTTTGTCCGAATCCTATTCTCGCCAGGTCGCAATTCCTTACAAGCGACTGGGGAATAAGCATACCCAGCGCTTCACCGCCGTAATCCAGTCCCGTCACGTTGCCGAAACCGAACGACGTGAGATAATTATAAAAGGTTTCGGTTCCCAACGAAAGAGCCATATCCGTAAAGCACGGGTTACAGCTGTTATTCAGCGCGTCGGCAAGCGTCTGATTGGAATGCTTTCCGTTGGAGTGGTCTGACCAGCATTTGATTTTAGTACCGTCAACCGTTCTCGTTCTGCTTCCGTTGAATATGAAAGAATTGGAATACGCGTTTTTGTTACCGCGCAGATATTCCTCGATATTCGCGGCCGCGGTCACTACTTTAAAAGTCGAACCGGGTTCATATATGTCGCACACCGTGCTGTTGCGCGACAGCGCATTCAGAGTTTCGGTATCGTCGCGCGGAACGTCGTTCAAATCATATGACGGGCAGTTGGCCATTGCCAGAATATCGAAATTTTGCGGGTCGAGGACAATGCATGAAACGGACTTTGCACCGCTTGAAACATAAGCTTCCCGCACGGCCTTTTCCGCGGAGAGCTGCACGTCTATGTCAATCGTAAGCCTTATTTCGTCGCCGTCCCGGGCTTCGCTGTAAACTACGACTGATTTTTCGGTTTCTATACCGACTATATCTGTCGTATAGCTTATCTCGCCGTTTTCACCGCCGAGTATATTTTCGTAATATTTTTCAATACCCGAAAGCCCCGTGCCGTCGTTTGACGTAAATCCGAGCACCTGACACAGAACTTCGTTATACGTATACTCCCTTGTATTGTCGCGGGCGTAGTACACTCCGGGCAAATCGTATTCGACAAGCTGTTCAACGCTCTCTTTCGCTACCTGTCTTGCAACCGTTATTTCCGAAACTTTTCCGCCCTTTATCTTTTCGCACAGCTTAACAGAATCTATACCGAACAATTCGCCGAGTATTTTCGAAGTTTGTTCGGCGCTGTCAACCGCCTTGGGTCTTAAAAACACGCTGTATGTCGTTTTATTTCCCGCAAGAATTTCCCCGTTTCTGTCGGCAATTATACCCCTGCCGGCGATAACGGGAATTTCACGGTTCCACTGGTCGGAAGCCTTGAACGTAAGCTCTTTGCCCCAAATCAGCTGAACATAAAGCAAACGGGCAAAAATCAAGCAAAAAATAAAGGCTATTGCCAAACCCATTGACAATAACCTCTTTTGTAAAACTGTTACGGAAAAACCCGATTTGATTATTTTGTTTTTTCTTTTCATCGATTTATCTGTGAACCATACCGTTGTTTATTGCGAAATCGCTAACTATCTGAAACAGATTTTCACTGTCGAGATAAGCGTTTTTCTCCGCAAGTACTTCGGCGTAAGTGCTTTCCGCTTGCGAAAGCGAATCTTTGAGCACGCTGACTTCCGAGCTAAGCCCCGAAATTACAGCCGAATTAACGATTATAAGAACGAAAAGAGCAACTATTACGGAGAATGCAACCGCGAGTATTATTTTATCTTTTTTAGTCAACCCCGCTCTTTTTACCGCGGGCTTAGTTTCGATTTTGCCCTCTTCGGCAACTTTGGCAACACCCGCCGTTTTATACTGTATAGTTGTAAGCGTGGGACGAAGGTCCTCGTCTTCGTCTTCTTCCGTCCGCGAACTTTCGGCAACCGTTTCTTCCGCCTTTCTGTTTACAAGGCTGTCGGCACGGAAGATTTCCGCGTCGGCGCGCGCGTTAACCACACGGCAAACGGGAGCAGGAACGCTTTTGCTTTCCTCTGCAACTGCGTCAGACTGAGCGGTTTCGGTTTTCGCTTCTTTGCCGAGAATATCTCTTACGGAATTTTCGGGATTGATAAGCCTTGCGTAGTTGGCGCTTATCTGCGAATTATGTCTTTCATCCGCCGTCATATAAGAACTGCGGTAATCAATTGTCTGTTCCGCTTCGACTTCTGTATTTACTTTTCTCTCTAACAATGCGACTGCCATAACATTTTCTCCTTATCGCATAAACTATATAATTTTTTCCGCTATACGAAGCTTTGCGCATTTTGAACGTGAATTCAGCGCCATTTCCTTTACGCTTGCGGTTATAGGCTTTTTGGTTATAATTTCGATTTCCTGCTTCTTCCCGCACACGCATACGGGCAGATTTTTATTGCAGATACAGCCGGTTTCAAGATATTTGAACGCCTGCTTAACAATTCTGTCTTCAAGGGAGTGGAACGTCAATATGACTATCCTACCGCCCTTCTTCAATTTCGACGCCAGACCCGTAACGCAATCGTACAGCCCTTCAAGCTCGCCGTTTACGGCTATCCTTATCGCCTGGAAACTTTTTCTTGCGCAAGGTCCGTTTTGTCTGAACTTTGCGGGGATACTGCTTTCTATTATTTCAACAAGTTCACCACAGGTTTTCAGTCTTTTTGACTCACGCGCCTTCACTATGTTCGAAGCTATCTGGGGTGCAAATTTTTCTTCGCCGTAATCCCTCAATATTCTCGTTAATTCTTTTGCCGTGTATCCGTTTACAACGTCTTCCGCCGTCAGCCCCGACGCGCGGTTCATTCTCATATCCAACGGAGCGGAAGCTTTCATATACGAAAATCCTCTCTCCTCGCAATCGAGCTGAAAACTCGATACTCCGAAATCGAGCAATACACCGTCGAGTTCTTCGACTCCCGCAGACTTCAAAACTTTTTCATAATCCTTGTAATCGGATTTGAATATCCGAAACCTGCCGTCGTATTCCGAAAGCCTGTCGGTCGCGGCTTTAATAGCGTCGTCGTCGAGGTCGGTTGCCAAAAGTCTGCCGTCAGGAGCCGAACGCTTCAATATTTCAGAAGAATGTCCCCCTCCGCCGACCGTTCCGTCAAAGTACACACCGTCTTTTTTTATGTTCAAGCCGTCCATGCACTCTTCGAGCATTACTGGAATATGCGAAAACTCTTTCATAAATCAAATGTCGAGAAAGCTGAAATTTTCGTCAAACTCTTCTTCTTCACCCTCGAAATACTTATCGTAAACTTCCTTCGCCCAAATCTCTATTCTGGAAACGGCGCCGCAAATTTTTATGTCTTTTTCTATCTTTGCGTATTTAACAAGTTCCTGCGGAATGACCAGACGTCCGTTCTGGTCGATATCGACGGGCTTTATCGAGTAGGAAAACGAACGCATTCCCTTCCTCGGATTGGCATCCGTCATTTTCATTTCTTCGAGTTTAGCCAGCTTTTCCTGAATTACAGACTCGTAGAACGCAAAAATACAGCCGTCGGTGCCCTTAGTGAAAAAGAGTTTTTCTTCCTTCCCTCTGAGTTTGCCGGGTATTCTTATTCTGTTTTTCGCATCAATCTGATGGTCGTACTCACCTGTAAGAAAAGCCATTGCCGAACCTTTTAAATTTTTGTGACCATCGTACAAACAATCACTGTTATTATAATAACACCATTATCGACCACTGTCAACCACTTAGTGGGAAAAAGTTATGATTTTTTTAACAATTTTGGGATTTTTTTAAATTATTTGGGAAAGCCTCCCTTAGATAAAATAATGCCCGAAAATATTCTACGGTTTTTTGCGCAGTCTCCTCCGGTGAACGTAACGCTCTGCGCCCGCTGAGAACTGCGTTCGGTTTTTCCGAAAAATCCGCACAACCGCGACGCCGTTCCGTCCGTTCCGTCAAAAACCGGACACCCGTAATATTCGCCTATTATCTCTTTAACATATATATAGTGCGTGCAACCGAGCACTACCGTATCAGGTTTTTCGTTGGGCAAAAGACTTATAACTTCCGCTCTGTCAGCCTTACCTTCGTTTTTCTCTATAAGAGAAGCTAATTTCGGCACCGCAACAACATTAGTATTATCCCCGCCGTACTGCTTAACCAGATTTTTTACCGCGGTGCTTTCGGTGGTTGTCTGCGTCGCCAAAACAAGGCACTTTCCGCCTGCCGAGACCGCAGGTTTTACAGCAGGCTGAATGCCGACTATGGGAAAAGTATATTTTGCGCGCAAATAGTCTATACAGCTTGCGGTAACAGTGTTGCAGGCAACCGCAACGACATACGGCTTACGCTCGTTTATTGCGCCGAATATTTCTTCCACGTAACTCATCAGAACATCTTTTGCAAGATTGCCATAGGGCATACGGAAATTATCGGCAAAATATTCGAAGTCAACGCAAGGTAATCTGCGCACACATTCATATAACAGGTTCAATCCGCCGATACCGCTGTCGAATACACATACTTTCGGATTATTACTTTTAACCATACAGTATTAATAATATTAACGGACGCAAAAATATATTAAAAATTTTATTAAAAGCTATTCAAAAACAGTTTACAACTCTTTCTTTTTATGATAAAATCACATAAGAAATTAAAGTAAAACCTTTCCAAAGGAGATATAAAATGCCTAATATAAAGTCAGCGAAAAAGCGTGTATTGGTAACCGAAAAAAAGACGGAGAGAAACAAGGCAATTAAGTCGGAAGTTAAAACCGAAGTTAAGAAATTCCTTGCGTTGGTTAACGCGGGCGACAAAACGGCCGCAACGTCTTTGTTCCCTTATACCTGCTCCGTAATCGACGGCGCAGTTTCGAAGGGCGTTCTTAAAAAGAATACCGCCGCTAATAAAAAATCGGGTCTTGCAAAAAAACTCAATGCTATGGCATAAATATTTGCTTTTTATTACGTACGTTAAAAGCGAGCGCACACCGCTCGCTTTTTAAATGTAATAGATAAAACAATATAAAAACAATTGCTTTTTTTATCCGATTATTGTATTATTGATATAACGTTTTCGGATCCGTAATTAAATGGATATAATACCTCCCTCCTAAGGAGGCTTTGTGGGTTCGATTCCCGCCGGGTCTACCAAAAACGGCTTGATTTTTTTAATCAAGCCGTTTTTAATTTTAATTTTCGGTCATTATTTCTTTAATGGAAATTTTACGCATTTTTAATAAACACAACGCCATAATCGCTTCGTATAATACGACGAATACGGCTAAGACCGCAAAAAACGCTCCTACATTGAAACCGTATTCGGGAATAACACCAACATCTTTATAAAATAATTTTATTACAAGACTCAGCAGAACATATTGATATACCGTACCGACGGCAAACCCCGCAAACGCAAAAATGTGATATACCGCAAACACCGACATAAAACATTCTTTAATCGAATATCCGAAAGTTTTCATAATTGAAATATTTTTAACATTTGCATTTATCAGCGACGTTATCGCCATAAAAAGCGTTGTAAAAGCGAGCACTGCTCCTATCGCAAAAATTATTACCGCCATGACGGTGGGTGCAAGTTCAGCCATAGAAACCGCCATCTGAACCATCGCCGCAACACAGAAGCCAGCAAAGGCTATCAAGAAAGCAATCGCCTTTTTAACGGAAACATTTTTAAAAAACATTTCTTTTACAAACGTTCTGTCCTTTTCCGCCTTGCCTTGCTTAACCCTTTTAACAATTTCCGTCTTGTCGCGTAGCATTTCAAGCACGGGACGCCTTAAACTGTAAGCGCCGTACAGCCAGGACAGTAAAGAAAATACTGCCGTCGGCAATAAAATCAAAAAGAAGACCAAAGATGCGTGAAACGTAATTTTTATTTCCGGCAATCCCTCAATGGTTAACCCCTCGTACACCGTCGGCATTACCATAAACCCCGCACCGAAGCCGATAACCGTTCCCGCAAGAACGCTCAAACCGAACACGAGAAATCCCGATGCTATCCTTATATTAGAATAGCCCATAGCTTTTAAAATACCAAGCCGACATTTATGATTGTCTATATAAAGCCTGATATAGAAAAAAATCATAATCACCGCAATCAGCGAAAGAATACCGCCTGCCAATACACTGCACAACTTTGCAGACGCCATCTGAGCGTTGTATATAGCCGTCGTTTCCTCTGTTATCAAATCTTTTATCGAACCTGCGTCGATAATGAAATTAATAAAAAAAGTACAAACGAACACGGCGCAAAACGTAAGAACCGCTACACCGATAAGTTTAAAACCGTCTTTAACGCTGATAACCATGTTACCACCCTATCGCATAAGCCGATTTAGGCGAAGCGTTTTCGCTGTAATTTACAATGGTACCGCTATTCATATTGATTACTTTATCCGACATATCCGCAATATTAAGGTTATGCGTTACCATTATCATAGTGAACTTCTTTTCTGTGTGAAGTTTCGAAATATAGTCGAGTACGTTTCTGCCTGTTTTTTCGTCAAGCGCCCCCGTAGGTTCGTCGAGAAACAGTACATGCGGATTTTTAGCCAGCGCCCTTGCAATACTTACGCGCTGTTGTTCTCCGCCAGAAAGCTCGTAAGGCTTGCTCTTCAATTTATCCGAAAGCCCGACCTCTTCTATGATTTTGCGATAATCGCCATTGCTCGAAAGGTCCGCCCCCATTCTTACATTTTTATCAACGCTGAGATGCGGAAGCAAATAATATTGCTGAAAAACGAAACCGACCTCCCTTCTTCTGAAATCCGTCAATTGTTTTTCGGTCATAGACGTTATTTCACTGTTCCCGAACATAATTTTACCGCTGTCGGCACGTTCCAAACCAGATAAAACGCTCATAAGAGTAGATTTACCCGAACCCGAAGCACCTGTTATAACGACGAATTCTCCGTCGTTTACCGCAAGCGAAATTCCGTTAAGAACATTGACCGTTCCGTTTTTATAAGATTTATATAAATTTTCGGCAATAATCATTTTAACCCTCACTTAAACTTTTTTTAAGCAAACCGACAAAAACCGAAGTAAGCATATCAGAAATTTCGCTTTCCGAAAATGTGCACATTTCTGTAGCAAGCAACACAGCAATACCGTGAGAATATATCCACATATGCGTATACAGCTTCATTGCCTTCTCCTTCGGCAGTGAATACCCCTTTTCTATCGATCCGAGAATAATATTTTTATTATGGTCTATCGAATCTATCACATTATTTATGCCGTAAACTTTATCACGTTCGCGCATAAACAAAAGCCTGAAAAGTTTAGGCTGTTCCAAGGCAAAACGGATATAGGCTTTACCTACGCCTTTAAAAGCTAACTCCTCTTTCAGTCCCTCGGCAATATATCCGTCGTATATTTTTTCCGCGGAAGACACAACCTCTTTCTGAACATCGTCCATACTTTCAAAGACGGTGAAGATAGGACGGGCAGAACTTCCGAGCCGTTCCCCGAGCGCGCGCGCCGTCAGAGCGTCGGGTCCCTTTTCAATTACAATATTCAGCGCTGTATCGATTATTTCCCTTCTGCTGAACTTAGGTTTGGGGGGCATATTTTTCTCCTTTAATTAAAACTGTCGTTTTGAAACGGCTGTTTTATATTATACGCAAAAATATCCGGTTGTCAACCAAAATAATAAAAAACGGGTCAAATCAACCCGTTTTTTTCTACATATTTATAAG
This sequence comes from uncultured Clostridia bacterium, assembly GCA_947570625.1. Classification (GTDB taxonomy): domain Bacteria; phylum Bacillota; class Clostridia; order Christensenellales; family Borkfalkiaceae; genus Coproplasma. Next base: position 30,639 of record CANOUP010000018.1, read on the forward strand.
CTCTTCAGCAAGCGCGCTCAGTTGAGCCGAGCTTTCACCGTTCAAAGCTGAACGGATTTTTACGTTATTTTGAGCAAAAACAATATTCTTGCTCTTTTCGAATTCCGCTTTCATTTTGTTCCCGGCAACAGGCGCCCAGCTTCCGTTTTCGATAAACCCCACTACCCTGTTCTGATAATTCCGTTCAGTGAGATAATGGATAAATTCTCTCATGCAGGGAAAAATATCGCCGTTATACGTTGTTCCCGCCAGCACCAGTTTACTGTATCTGAAAGCTTCGCTAACACACACTGAACTGTCGCTTCTGGCAAGGTCGTATACAACCGTTTTTTCTCCTTTGGCTTTTAACATTTCCGAAAGCCTGCTAACAGCTTCTTTCGTATGCCCGTATACAGAATTATAAGCTATCACCGTACCTTTTTCCTCAGCCTGATACGACGACCATTTATCGTAAAGCGAAATATAATGACCGAGATTTTTATCCAGCACATAGCCGTGCAGAGGACAAATTGCGTTGATTTCATACTCTGACAACTTCTTTAAAAGCGACTGCACCTGCATTCCGTACTTGCCGACTATACCGAAATAATATCTTCTCGCCTCGGCGTCCCACTCTTCATTAGCATCATAAGACCCGAACTTGCCGAAAGCGTCGGCGGAAAACAATACTTTTTCTGTCGTTTCATATGCCGTCATAACTTCGGGCCAGTGCACCATAGGCGCAAAAATGAATTTGAGTGTATGCTTGCCAAGCGAAAGAGTATCGCCGTCTTTCACCAAAACTTTTTTGTCGGTAAAATCTTTACCGAAATATTCTTCGAGCAACACAAATGTTTTGTCGTTTCCGACTATTTTAGCAGTAGGATATTTCTCAGTAAAATTTGCAATGTTAGCCGAATGGTCGGGCTCAATATGTAATATTACTACATAATCGGGCAGCCTTCCTTTCAGTCCTTCTTCTATGTTTTTCAGCCACTCGGCCCCGAATCCTGCGTCCACGCTGTCGAGCACGGCAATTTTTTCGTCGCAAATCATATAAGAGTTATAAGCTATTCCGTTAGGAACATTGTACATACCTTCGAAAAGGTCGATATCAAAATCGTCTACGCCCGCATTGTAAAGCCAATCATAAATTTTTCTCATTTAACTACTCCGTTGTTTTAAAAATTTCGCCGTATATTCGGCTCTTCTCTATACAATTAATAATCCGCCTGCCATAAGAATAAACACCGTAACGAAAATTGTTATCACAGAACAAATACTTGTCCATACGACAAGCTGTGTCGCCAACTGTTCGTCATTGTTCATTTCACCCGCCATAATTGCGCTGGATACCGCGACAGGCGTTCCGAATAGAGCGATAAGCGTAGGATAAACTTCCTTACCGAACGTAAATAATCCCGTAAACTCGCTCAACAGCACCCCTGCGCCGATACCTATTAAAGGCGCAAAAACAATGCGCCAGACGGTTCCGACAGCAATTTCTTTCGTCATGCCCTTGACCGCGGAAAACTCGAACTGTCCGCCCAAAACCACCAAAGCCAAAGGCGACGCAATGGCCTTTATGTCTTTTAAAACGTTATATGCGAATTTAAACTGTGTATCGAGCCTGAATACCGCTTCGCCCCAGCAAGCCCGCTCGATTTCCCTTATACCCACACAGACCAGACCGAGCACGACTCCGATTATCAGCGGATTTTTGACAATGTTTAAAATTATGTTTTTTATACTGTTCTTGGATTTGCAGGCTTTCACCCCTGGCGACTGCTCACCCTGAGTTTCCTCGAAAACCCGACCGCCGTCTTCTGCTGTTTTCTCTTCTCTGTCCGCAAAGACAGAAAGCGCGATAACAGCAAGTATATTAAAAACGGGTATAGAAAACGCAGAAATTATACCGACAACAACAGTATCCCCACCCAGCCGTTCTACAAGCGACAAACCTATTATTGCGAAATTACTTCTGAACGAACACTGCAAAATTACTCCGCGTCTGTCATTTCTCTTCGTTGTAACAACGGCTGTCGCCAACCCCAATGCAAATATAATGACTATTACGGCAACCGAAAAAAAACAACGTCAAGCCTGATATCGGCAAAGCTGTTCATACTGTCGTAAATATTGATGAACAGCATGCAAGGCAGACACACTTTGAAGACAAATTTATTTCCGATTTTAATAAACTCTTTGCTTAGAAAATTATATTTCTTTAATAAATATCCCAGCAGAATCAATAAAATTATCGGCGCAACCGCATTGACGGAAGTCAATAAAATATCCCACATTCTAATCTTTTTCTCAATTAATAAGCCTAATTATATCAGACATAGTACTTAATAAATATTCAATATGTAATATTTTGACCGAAATTTTTACTTTTTAAAAGCGGAGAGCTGTTATTCTCCGCTTTTTCCTTGTTTTTATTATACTATACCGTGAGCCATCATTGCGGTTGCAACTTTTACAAAACCGGCAATATTCGCACCCATTACATAGTTGCCTTCATAGCCGTATTCTTTTGCCGAGTCATCAATGTTATGGTAAATATTGACCATTATGTTTTTGAGTTTTTTATCCACTTCTTCAAACGTCCAGAACATTCTGCCCGACGATTGCGCCATTTCAAGCGCAGACGTTGCAACTCCTCCCGCATTGGCGGCCTTTGCGGGAAGGAATACGACACCGCTCTTTTGGAATATCTCTATCGCTTCCAGCGTAGAAGGCATATTCGCACCTTCGCCTACGTATTTAACTCCGTTTTTAACAAGTATTTTAGCGGACTCTGCATCGATTTCATTCTGCGTTGCACATGGCAATGCAATATCGCAGGGAATAGTCCATATGCCTTTACAGCCCTCTTTATAAACCGCGCTATTTACAATTTCCGCGTATTCCTTAATCCTTCCTCTCCTTACCTCTTTTATATCTTTGATTACTTCGAGGTTTATGCCTTCGGGGTCGTAGATATAGCCGTTAGAATCGTACATCGCAACGACTTTTGCGCCCAGACTCTGAGCCTTTTTGCATGCGTAGATAGCTACATTGCCCGAACCCGAAATAATTACGGTTTTGCCTTTGAAGCTGTCGCCCCGCATTTTAAGCGCTTCCTCGGTAATATAAACAAGTCCGTAACCCGTAGCCTCAGTCCTTACAAGACTACCTCCGTAAGTCAGACCTCTTCCCGTAAGAACACCTACGTGTTCGTTGCATATTCTTTTATACTGGCCGAAAAGATAGCCGATTTCTCTGCCTCCGACGCCTATATCACCGGCAGGAACGTCAGTATCTGCGCCTATATGACGGTAAAGCTCGTTCATAAAACTTTGACAAAACGACATTATTTCTCTGTCGGACTTGCCTTTCGGGTCAAAGTCCGAACCACCCTTTCCTCCGCCTATCGGCAGACCTGTCAGACTGTTCTTCAAAATTTGTTCAAGACCGAGAAATTTTATAATTGAAAGATTTACGGAAGGATGAAACCTCAATCCGCCCTTATACGGACCTATGGCACTGTTGAACTGTACCCTGTAACCTTTATTTACGTGAACACTGCCGTTATCGTCAACCCAGGGCACGCGGAACATAATAACTCTTTCAGGTTCTACAAACCTTTCCAAAAGCCCCGCTTTTTCGTATTCGGGATGCTTTTCAACAACAGGCGCGAGGGTCGTCAATATTTCGGTCGCCGCCTGATGAAACTCATTTTCATTGGGATTTTGTTTTTTAAGGTTATCGAGAACCCTTTCAACGTAATTCATAATTTGCTCCTTCAATTTGCCGTATTTTTTATTGATTATAGCATACAAAAAAGTTTTTATCAATTTTTGCGTACGCACGGCGCCATAACATTTTCTTATTGCTAATATAAACGGAGATTATATATCAAAAAAAACCGAGTTTGCGGTATTGTAGAATATATCTTCCAACTCATTTTCGGTAAAGACCGCAGAATCAGTTATATAATCGCATAAATGTTTATAACTGTCGCGTGCAAGCGTACAAGGCATATCGGTTCCGAAAATAAGTTTGTCCGCTCCAACAACAGACTTCGCCGTCCGCAAATGCTCTAACGCTGACGGATAGGGAAATACTTCCGGTTTCTGGTTTGAAGCCAGCGACGCTAAATCAAAATAAACGTTCGGCGCAACCAGTTTTCCGAGAGCAGTTTTCAACAGTTCTTTGTCCTCTCTTTGCGGAGCAAGCAAATGACATATTACGAATGTGGTCTGCGGATACTTCTTTATTGCGCGGGCAAGATTTTCAACTTGCCAGCACGGACTGCGCGGTCTGCCTATATCCAAAACGACGACAAGCCCGTTGTCCGACGCATGGGCAAAACAGTCGTGCATTGTTTCGCCGTCGAGATTCACGTGACTTCGGTTCGCCATAAGACCCGACCCGTCAGACAACTCGAATTTAACAGCTTTAAAACCTAATTCTTTAAATAAGTGATTGCGTATTTCGTTAACCTTTACGCAGAACGGGTCATAAGTTCCCGCAACGGTAAACCTGTCAGGATATTTTTTTACGGCAAGATAACTGTATTCGTTCTGAAATCCGAGAAAATTGCCTTGAAGAAGCACGGCTTTTTCTACGCAGTTTTCGTCCATAACTTTAATAAGCGCCTCGGGAGAAACCCCCGTGTCGCCCAGCTCGGGCGGAAACATCTGAAACACTTCGCCCGTTGCATACTGCGCTTTACCTCCGCCTACACTTCTCAATTCACCGCGGGAAGTAAATCCGCAAACATACTGTGCGATATGCGCGTGCGCATCGATTATTTTCATTATCAAACCTTCTTTTTCCTCGGTTTAGGTTCAGGCAATTGCGGATACATAGCTTCGAATAATTTCAGCATAATCTGCGTATTTTCGAAATCTTCGACCGTTATCATATCTTTCGCTCCTTTATAAGGAGCCTGCATTTCTGCATCCGGCAATAATTCTTTTGCCGAAGAAACAGGTTTTACAAACAAGTGGTTATCGCAAATATCGCCTACCAGTTTCCCGCAATAATACAAAAGGTATTCGCCCATCATTGGTTTAACCGTAATTGCGGGAATATCTTTGTACTGCTCTTTGAAATAGTCCATAAATTCTTTTGACGTTGCCATAATTTACCTCACGCTATCAGTATAGATTAAAGTCTTACGAAAGTCAATATTAAAAAATTTTTTTATGTAAACGCTTATTGTATTTAAAAACGCTTGATTTTTTTTTATAAATTTTATATTATATTAATGCTGTGCAGAGATGGCGGAGTGGTCGAACGCGCACGACTCGAAATCGTGTTACGGGCAACTGTACGGGGGTTCGAATCCCTCTCTCTGCGCCAAAAGAAACCGCGTTTGAACCAAGAGGAAAATGGATTGAAATATATCTTTCTGAATGGTATTGCGGGCGTAGTTGCAAAAAGACGATATGTGCCGAGAGGTTACGCGAACAATTACAACGTTCACGGAGCAAATGGCAAGTTCGTCAAAATCTAAAAGAAAAAAGACAATGAGTTTAAACTCGTTGTCTTTTTTCTATCTTTCCCACCCAAGAACCCACCCTACGGGGCGTAAATCATAGTAAAATATTTTCGTCATAGATTTACAAATTTCAACCTTATTTACGCCGAAAGTGTGACAGTGTGACATAGTGGCGTATAAGGTAATACTATAGACGCCACTGCGGGCGGCGACAAATTGTCGTTTACCCAAAATTGCGTTACACGTTACGGGGTTGCGTATAAAATAATGCTAATGATTACTTATTATCGGGTGCTAATCAATCTATTATTTTTAGTATATTTTTTTCCACCAATGTAACGGGATAGCGTGTCATACCTTGCTTAACGCCATTTTTACCAAATATTTTTTCTATCGTACCTTTATTTCTCACAGTCATTCCTTGTATAACTTTTCCATCGGCACTTTTCCTTCTTATGATAATGCAGTTTTCTTCATATTCTTCAAGAAACTTAACGGCGACTACTACTTTTCCGTTTTCTTGTGCTGTTAATAATTGAGCAAATTTAAAATTTCCCGTGTCCTCAACCAATTTGCACGCTTCTGCGTTAAAATCGAGTTGTCCTCTGCCTATGCTAACAAATGCTGATGAGCGTCCGTCTGCTTGTTTGATTTTTACAATCTGCCATTCCATAATAATTTTTCTCCTAGTTCATATTTGTTAATCGTATTATACGCCTTATTATTATTTTTGTCAATAACATTTCTATAAATTCTTATAATAATTTTAATAATTTTAATGATAATTTCAATAAATGCGTATAAATTATGTTAATACATCCTACAAATCAATCAATTATAGCACCTATTCGACAAATAAGATAAAAAATTTGTTTTATATTCGTGATAAAATCATTGTACAGTTTTATATTCTTTTTCGTAAAAGTTAAATTGTTTTATTGTTCGCTTGTGCTTACCGTCTGGGAACGGAATACGCCGCCGAGCGCGGTAAAGGGCGTTTCGCCAAGCGGTTTAGCGGCGAACACCCTTTCCGCTCGCGTTCAAATTGCTTTTTTTAGTTGATTTCTTTCAGTTTAGGCGTGAGCTTGCCGCGGCGGCGAAGCCGCCGCGCTTGTCAAGACAAGCTCACGCCTAAATGCCAAATCAAATTCCCTTAAAATATTGACAACCTATGTATTTCATGCTATAATGTATAAAATTTTGTATGAGGAGATATGTAATATGAGTAATAATTATGAATTTGGTCCAGAAGATGAATATACAAGTTTAAAAAGTGAAACGCCATATGGCTATAATTCTGGTTCTTCTATATATGGTAGCACATATGGCACTCCCACAAGCGGAGATGATGATGGATATGAACCAGATTCTTCGCCTGAATATGAGGCGGAATGAATCGAATTTAATCCCAAGTTGTGTTAATAAAAAAGCGACAGTTAACTGTCGCTTTTTTAATTGTGTTATTGCCCATTGCATGTGCCTTGTTTGCAACCGCTCATTTTTACTACTTTTACAGGCAATAAAATTGGTTTCTGATAATTCATTTAGCTACCTCCTTTGAATTTTTCTATTGCAATCTTCTTCGCAGAAGAAGAGCAACCATATAAATTATTATCTTCAAGTAACGCCATCCCTGGACAACGCAAACAAACACCTTTCAATTTACATGTTGTACAAGCTGAAATCGGTTCAACGCTTTTTTTCCGCCAAAGATTTAACTCTACTGAATTTGTCCAGATATTTGTTAGATTGCCTTCAAGAATATTTCCTACTTTCAACATTAAGGAGTTGCAAGGCCAAACATCACCGTCATAATTTATGCATATATTGCTGAATCCCGCACTACAAGGAATACCTTCTTTGTTTGTCGATAAACTTATCGAACGATAATTATTAAGTATTTCTTCAATTTCCATTGTAATATCGTGCAATCCATCTCTAATTTGTAGTTCGTGCGGAGAATCATCGCCGTCAGCTTTTGTAAAGATAGTCGTTGTTGTCATGAAATTAAAATTATTCTCACGTGCAAATGCTTCCACTTGTTTATATGCATATTTATTAAGTTCCATCAAAGGAGTTTTGATTGTAACGGAAATATCGTATTTTTTTAACAAAAGAATATTTTTATAAATTTGCTCAAAAGAACCTTTCGTTCGTGTTATCATATCATGTATTTTAGGGTCCATTGAAAATACAGTAGTGGAAAACTCAGCTATCCCTAATTGACTTAATCTTTTAATTTTCGTTTCATTTAAAGAATAAGCATTGCTCATTAAAAATACTCGTAAAAATTGGTTGCGTGCAAACTCTATTAATTCAAACAAATCCTTCCTCAATAGAATTTCTCCACCCGTAAATGTTATATTTAAAGCACCTAACGACCGAGCTTCTAATATCGTATCTTTTATTTTTTGAGTCGGTAAGCCATATGAATTATGATTAGGTATATAGCAATGAATGCAATTTTGGTCACAGCCATTTAATAATACAAACATCACATTAAAAAGCCGCTGATTTTTTTTGCACTTCTCAGAAAGTTCATTTAAATCCACGCTTATCATAATTCATCCTCCACCGTATGTAACAAATCGTTATGAATCAAATCAACCATGAATTCATTAAAATCACTTTTGACTTGTTCAAAAGAAATAGTTGAAAAATTTTTAGACAACATATAACATATCTCATCAAAGTCATTTGATTTACTAATCAATAACCAAAATTCCTTTGCTAAATCATTAAGAATAAATGCCTCATGTGATATTTCATTAAAAATGTGAACTGTACCAAAAAATTCTTGCCATGCAATATTTTTAGAATATGTAATCTTCATTTTCTACCTCTATATTATATTAACACAATTATAAAACTCTGTCAATCGTCATTATTCGGTGCTTTGCAACATGACTAATAGTAATAAAAGTTGCTTGTTAACTTGCCCTATAAAAAAACCTAAGTTAAACTAGTGTTCAACTTAGGTTTCTCTTGGCGCGCCAAAAAACGGGCAGGATTTTTCCTGCCCGTTTTGTTGTTGATTAACTAAAAGGATCCAAACCGAACGATCGGATGCGCGGTATCGTTTTTAGATATAGCGTAATGTAAGTCAAGTTTTTTGTTCGACTACGTCTTTACCTGCGTAGCAGAAAACAACGCAATGTAAACAACTGCGTTGTTTTTAATTTATAAATTAATTTAATTAAAATACCGTATGTTTTGTTGACTAATCAAGTGATTGTTAGTATAATTATGAACCAAGGAGTTGAATTATGAAAACTGCAATAGTAACAGACAGCAACAGTGGAATAACGCAAGCTTTGGCAAGCGAACTCGGAATATCCGTTGTACCCATGCCCGTACTTATTGACGGGGAAATTTATTTTGAAGATCTCACCATTTCGCAGGAACAGTTCTATGAAAAGCTGAAAAGCGACGCACAGGTTTCCACCTCTCAGCCTAATCCTATTGATGTAGGCGATATATGGGACAAAGTTCTTCAATCTTATGACGAATTAGTTTATATTCCTATGTCTAGCGGGCTTTCAGAAACCTGCCATACTCTTCAACATTACGCAGAAACCGAAGAACGCTTTAAAAATAAAGTATACGTCGTAGATAATCAGAGAATATCCATTACACAGCGCCAAAGCGTTTTGGACGGTCTTAAAATGGCGCAGGAAGGCAAATCTGCAAAAGAAATTGCCGAGTGGCTGATAAACACGAAAATGAAATCAAGCATCTACATTATGGTAGGTACTCTTAAATATCTGAAAAAAGGCGGACGGCTTACGCCTGCCGTTGCGGCAATAGGCACCCTTCTCAAAATTAAGCCCGTTCTCCAAATTCAGGGCTTCAAGCTTGACCAGTACGCAAAAGTCAGAAAGCTTAACGATGCCAAAACTACAATGATTAACGCTATTAAGAAAGATATTGCGACAAGGTTTAAAGATGAAACCGCTCAGGGCAAAATGACCATAGCGGTTGCTCATACCGAAAATTTAGAAGAAGCGGAAAAGTTTAAAAGCGAACTTCAAGAAGCTTTTCCCGATATTGAATTTACATACGTCGACCCCCTTTCTCTCAGCGTTTCCTGCCATATAGGTCCCGGCGCTCTTGCTTGCGCCTGCACTATTAAATACTAAGTTAACACAGCCTTTCCGTAAGGAAAGGCTTTTTTTATCTATCATATAAAAATTGCTTTGCTTTTTCAATTTATTATGTTATAATACTGTCAGAATTAAATGCAGGTGTCGCCTATCGGTATGGCGTCAGCTTCCCAAGCTGATTTCGGCGGGTCCGACTCCCGTCACCTGCTCCAATTTAACGGACGTACTTTAAGTGTGCGTCCGTCTTTTTATCAAAAAAATCGTTCTTTTTGATTAAAAACAGTTTCAACAGGTAAAAACTTAATCGGAGGACATTATGAACCCTATTAAAGAAAAATCAAAAAGTTTGGAAAACAGTTTCTTACCTTTGAAAAAAATGTATCCCAGAAGTTACAACAAAGACAAAACTTCTCCATACACAAAAACGCGCGTAATTTTAATGAACGGAACCGAATTCGAATCGCAGTGGTTTATGCATCATTTTGCAAGGCACTGTTCCGAACCTGAAATTTTGAGTGCGCTTGCAGTCGTCCGCCGTCAGGAACAGCAACAGCAAAAACGCATAAGCTGTCTTAAACCAATAAATGAAAGCATCCTTGAAACCACAATTGCGTACGAACAGCTGGCTGTTGACTTAACCGCCGTACTCGCTCAGCACGAGAAAGACGAAGCAAATATTAAGGCCCTGAATTTCGCGCTTTTAGAAGACTTCGACCACCTCTACCGTTATGCAAATCTTCTCAAACTGGATAAGAACATAAACGCGGACGAGCTCGTCGGCAAATATACTGAAATTATGCCCGGACGTCCCACCATAGCCGAACACCGCTATCCTTCGGACGACGTATCACCTCATATGAACGCTGAAAAAGCAGACCTGTACAGCAAGCTTGTGGCAAGTACGATTACCGCCGCCGAACAGCAGACAATGAATTATTATATGAACATCGCACAGTGGTATAAAAACGATTTGGGCAGAAAGCTTTACGCAGAAATCGCGATGATTGAAGAAGCGCACGTAACGCAATACGAAAGCCTTAAAGACCCCTCTTTAACATGGCTTGAACAGTGGGTTATGCACGAGTATTGCGAGTGCTGGCTTTATTACTCCGCTATGCAGGACGAAAAGGACGAGTATATAAAGAAGATTTGGACGGAGCACTTTAAGATGGAAGTCGCGCATTTGAAAGTCGCCTCCAAACTTATGAAAAAATATGAGAACAGAACTTTCGAATCGCTCTGCGGAGACGGCGAATTCCCCAGGCTTTTAAAGCTCGGAGGTAATAAGGAATATATCAGGAAAGTACTTGCCGATACCGTAAAATATACCGCGGACAATACCGAAGTTATCAGGGATTTTAAGGATATTGTAAAAATCCCCGACAGTCACAGATACTTTGACTATCAGAAATTTATGTCGGGCGACCCCGAAAAGAACCCTTCTCACCTTGTCATTCAGAAGGCAATAGACCGCCTCGGCAAGGACTACCGCTATCAGGACAAAGAGCACCCCATTATAGAGCTCAGAAACCGTGAAAAAGATAACGTAACTATTTCAAGAACAAAGTAGTTAAAAAAGCGCAGGCTTATAAAGCGTACTTCCCGTAGGGAATATAAAAAGCGAAGAATTTTTAAATTCTTCGCTTTTTATAATTGATGATAAATTGTAATTTATTTGTTGC
>CANOUP010000019.1 GCA_947570625.1 uncultured Clostridia bacterium
GCGTTCGCGTACTCTCGGCAAAAGAGAATATCACGGACGACGCGAGCGGTATTTTAATTGAGGGCGTACTTGAAAGTATGGCGGAATATTACAGCGCGGAACTTTCGCAAAAGGTCAAGCGCGGTATCGCTATAACAGCGTCGAAATGTAAGTTTTTCGGCGGCGGTATTCCGCTCGGCTACAAGGTGGACGAGGAAAAGCGTTTTATTATCAACGAGGAAACCGCGCCAATCGTCAAGCAAATGTTTGAAATGCTTGCAAACGGCTACAATTACGCCGAAATTGCCCGTTATATGAACGAGCGCGGAATACCCACCTCGCGCGGCGGCAAGTGGAACAAAAACAGTTTTCACAGCATATTTGCAAACCGCCGCTATTTAGGCAAGTACATTTTTCAAGGCAACGAAATTGACGGCGGTATGCCACGCATAATCGACGATGCGCTTTTCGAGGAAGTGCAGAGAGTGTTAGAGAAATACGCGCAAGCCCCGTCAAGAGGAAAAGCCCTTGAAGAATACCTTTTGTCCGAAAAATTGATATGCGGAAAGTGCGGCAACAAAATGACGGGTATCAGCGGCACAAGCAAGAATATGACGGTACATCACTACTACAAGTGCAACGGCAACCCCAAAGCAAATTGTGATAAACGCTCCGTAAGAAAGCAGTTTATTGAGGACGAAGTTATAAACGCCATAGTCGGCACGAACGGCGTTTTGACGGACGAATTTATAGATATGGTCGCCGCCGAAACGTATTTACTCATACAAGCCGAACGCAACGACAGCGAGATAAAACGTATCGAGGGCGTAATTGCAGACAATCAAAACGCAATCAATAACTTAATGCAAGCACTTATGCGCGGCAAAATTGCCGATACGCTTTTAGCGCAAATCGAAAAGTTAGAGCGCGAGAACGCCGAACTGAACGCGACAATCGAGAGCGAAAAGGCGTTGCAAATCAATTATACATACGACGATATAAGAAAGTGGTTAGACCATTTCCGCGCGCTTGACTACACCAAGACGAAAAACCGCAAGGCATTGATTGACACGTTCATTTATCGCGTTGTGCTGTATGACGACAAAATGAAAGTGCTTTTCAATCTGAAAAGCGGACAGAAAAACGAACTACTACTGAACTTGATTTTCCCCGATTACCCCGACGGCAACGGCGGCGAGGACGAAAACGGCGCAAAAGAAAAAGAAACCGAAAATTCGGTTTCTCAATCTGGGTGTTCGTATACCCCTGTTATGGTGCGGACGAAGGGACTTGAACCCCCACGGTTGCCCACAGGAACCTGAAACCTGCGCGTCTGCCAATTCCGCCACGTCCGCAAAACAAACACAGTATAATGCAATTTATAGGCTTTGTCAAGTCAATTCCGATAGCTTAAAATAAATTTTCTATAACTTAATTTGTTTGATTGTATTTAACTAATATTTGAAAATTATAACAAAAAATTTAATTACAAAATATATATTTTATATTGTTGTCAACGATTTTATTATTTGATATAATTTTATCGATAAATAAATAACGATTAAAATATGTTTATTTGTAAAATAAATAAATGAACAAAATCATATTCAACAGGAGGATGTAATGGATTTTAAGTTGGAGTACGGTATTTGTGACAGCGTTGAAAAGCTGGAACAGGAAATCAGCAGAGTTAGGGCCGCGCAGAAGATTTTTGCAACCTATACACAGGAGCAGGTTGATAAAATATTTCTTGCATGCGCTACGGCCGCAAACAAAGAGAGGATACCTCTTGCAAAGCTCGCCGTTGAAGAAACGGGAATGGGTATTGTAGAAGATAAGGTTATTAAAAATCATTATGCTTCCGAATACATTTATAACTGCTATAAAAATGTCAAGACCTGTGGAGTCATCGAAGAAGATACTGCTTACGGTATCAAAAAGTTTGTAGAACCTATCGGCGTAGTCGGCGCGGTAATTCCCACGACAAACCCGACTTCTACGGCAATATTCAAAACATTGATTTGTCTTAAAACGAGAAACGGCTGTATTATCAGTCCTCATCCCCGTGCAAAGCAGAGCACGATTGCCGCGGCGAAAGTTGTATATGAAGCGGCAGTTGCTGCGGGAGCGCCCGAAGGCATTATAAGCTGGATTGACGTGCCTAACCTTGAAATGACCAATCTCGTTATGAAAGAGGTTGACCTTATTCTCGCGACCGGCGGTCCTGGTATGGTTAAAGCCGCGTATTCGAGCGGTAAACCCGCAATCGGTGTCGGCGCAGGAAATACGCCTGCAATAATCGATGAAAGCGCGGATATTCTTCTTGCGGTAAGTTCGATTATACATTCCAAAACGTTTGATAACGGTATGATATGCGCATCTGAACAATCCGTTATTATCGACGAAAAAATTTATAATAAAGTAAGAAAAGAATTTGTTGCGCGCGGTTGTTATATTCTCAAACCCGAAGAATTGGATAAAGTCAGAAAAACTATTATAATCAACGGTTCGCTGAACGCAAAAATAGTCGGTCAGAGCGCAAAGAAAATTGCGGAAATCGCAGGCGTAAAGGTACCCGATGCAACGAAAATTCTTATAGGAGAAGTTGAATCGGTTGAGCTTTCCGAAGAGTTCGCGCATGAAAAGCTTTCGCCCGTTCTTGCTATGTACAAAGCTTCCGACTTCGAAGACGCGCTCAATAAAGCGGATAAGCTTATCGCGGACGGCGGTTACGGACATACGTCGTCACTGTATGTTAACGTAACTTCTTCGCAGGATAAAATCAATAAGTTCGGCGAGAGAATGAAGACGTGCCGTATACTTGTTAATACTCCTTCGTCGCACGGCGGTATAGGTGACTTATACAACTTCAAACTTGCGCCTTCGCTTACCTTGGGTTGTGGCTCATGGGGAGGCAACTCGGTTTCCGAAAACGTAGGTATAAAGCATCTTATGAACATTAAGACCGTTGCTGAAAGGAGAGAAAATATGCTGTGGTTCAGAGCGCCCGAAAAAGTTTATATCAAAAAAGGCTGTCTGCCCGTTGCACTTGACGAGCTGAAAAACGTTATGGGCAAAAAGAAAGCGTTTATTGTTACGGACAGTTTCCTTTACAATAACGGATTTACGAAATGTATTACCGATAAGCTTGATGAAATAGGCGTTACGCACACCACGTTCTTCAACGTAGAACCCGATCCCACGCTTGCAAGCGCGCAGGAAGGTGCAAAGCAGATGACGGCGTTTGCTCCCGACACGATAATTGCGCTCGGCGGAGGCAGTGCAATGGACGCCGCAAAGATTATGTGGGTAATGTACGAACACCCCGAAGTCGATTTCCTCGATATGGCAATGCGCTTTATCGATATAAGAAAGAGAGTGTATACGTTCCCTAAAATGGGCGAAAAGGCTTACTTTATCGCTATACCCACTTCTGCGGGAACCGGTTCCGAAGTTACGCCTTTCGCGGTTATAACCGACCAGAATACGGGCGTTAAATATCCTCTTGCCGATTACGAACTTATGCCCGATATGGCGATAATCGATACGGATTTGCATATGTCGGCGCCCAAAGGTTTGACCGCCGCTTCGGGTATCGATGCAGTTACCCATGCTCTCGAGGCTTACGTTTCGATGCTTGCGACGGATTATACCGACGGACTTGCATTGCAGGCTCTGAAAGTTATATTCAAATATCTTCCCACGGCTTATGAAAACGGCAGAACAGACGTCGAAGCGAGGGAGAAGATGGCAAACGCCGCAACAATGGCAGGC
Organism: uncultured Clostridia bacterium; assembly: GCA_947570625.1. Taxonomy (GTDB): domain Bacteria; phylum Bacillota; class Clostridia; order Christensenellales; family Borkfalkiaceae; genus Coproplasma. The sequence continues at coordinate 3,754 of CANOUP010000019.1, forward strand.
ATGGCTTTCGCTAACGCGTTCCTCGGCGTATGCCACAGTATGGCGCATAAGCTCGGCGCGTTCCATCATTTGCCTCACGGCGTTGCGAATGCGCTTATGATTGACGAAGTCATTAAATTCAATTCGTCCGAAGCTCCCGCAAAGATGGGTACGTTCAGCCAGTATAATCATCCTATTACAAAGCATAGATATGCGGAAGTTGCTGAAAATTTAGGTATCGACGGCAAAAACGACGACGAGAAAGTTAAAAATCTTATCGACGCTATCGACGCATTGAAGGAGAAGATAGGAATTAAGAAGACCATAAAGGATTACGGCATCGACGAAAAAGATTTCCTTGACCGTCTTGACGAAATGGTTGAGCAGGCGTTCGACGACCAGTGCACGGGCGCTAACCCCAGATATCCTTTGATGAGCGAAATCAAACAGATGTATCTCAACGCATACTACGGTAAATAATAGGAGGAAAATATGAAACTCGAAAACTTAATTTTTTCCAGAACGGATAAAAAAATCTACAAAAACGGCGATAAGCTTATTAAATTGTTCGACGAAAATTACTCCAAAGCGAACATATTGAACGAAGCTTTAAATCATGCCAGAGTCGAAGAAACCGACCTCAATGTTCCTAAAATAAGGTCGATTGAAGTTATTGAAGGCAAGTGGGCGATAGTTCTTGACTATATCGAGGGCGATACGCTTCAATCTCTTATGGATAAACATCCAGAGAAGCAGGACGAGTACATCAATCTTTTTATCGATTTGCAGAGGGTAGTTCTTTCGAAGAAAGTTCCTATGCTCAATAAGCTTAAAGACAAAATGAACGGCAAGATTTCGTCGGCTGACCTTGACGCGACGACGCGCTACGAACTTCATACAAGACTCGATTCAATGCCCAAACATAATAACCTTTGCCACGGCGATTTCAACCCTTCGAATATAATAATAACTAAGGACGGCACTCCTTATATTATCGACTGGTCGCACGCGACGCAGGGTAATGCTTCGGCGGACGTTGCAAGAAGTTATTTGCTTTTCTATCTTGCAGGAAACGAAGAACTCGCAAATAAGTATCTTAAACTTTACTGCCTTAAAAGCGATACGGCAATACAGTACGTTCAGAGATGGATACCTATCGTTGCGGCGTCAAGACTTGTCAAAGCGCCTAAGACCGAAGAAGAGTTCCTCCGTAAATGGATTGACGTTGTTGATTACGAATAAAAAAATATGCCTCCGATTAATTCGGAGGCATTTATATTTACAAATTTTAATTTTTGTGATATAATACGGCTATGGAAAATAAGTTGTGTTTTGTATCTGTAGAGTTTGAAAATGACCCTAACGTAAAGGGTTATACATATTGGTATCTTTGCAATGATATAAAAGTTGCCGAGGGTGACAGCGTTATCGCACCGCTCGGCAGACATAATAACGAACAGGTCGGCACTGTAAGGAGAGTGCGGTTCGAGTGCGAAGAAAACGCTCCCTACCCAATGATGTATATTAAGAAAATAAGAACAGTAATAAAAACTCGGGGTTAAAACACAGAGGTCATTATGTATAAGATTGTAAATAAATGTATGCTTAACAGTACGGTCGCAATGATGGATATTTACGCTCCGCTGATTGCAAGAAAAGCTCAGGCGGGACAATTTATAATTCTGCGTGTCGACGAAAACGGAGAACGTATTCCGCTTACAATCGCAGGATACGACAGAAATAAAGGTACGGTTAAAATAATCTTTCAGATTGTCGGCGGTACGACGGCGCGCTTAAACGAGAAAAACGAAGGCGACTGTTTACGGGATTTTGCCGGACCTTTGGGCTGTGCGACGCGCACGGAAGGTTTGAAAAAGGTATGTATTGTCGGCGGAGGCGTCGGCTGTGCTATCGCTTTGCCGATTGCGCAGAAGTTGCATGAAAACGGAGCCGAAGTACACTCGGTTATAGGGTTCAGAAACAAAGATTTAGTTATCCTCGAAGAAGAGTTTAAAGCTTGTTCGGATAAAATTTCGGTTGTAACCGACGACGGCAGTTACGGCAGGCAAGGTGTTGTTACCGCGCCGTTGAAAGAAGCTTTGGAAAACGGCGAAAGATATGATGAAATTATTGCTATCGGACCGCTTATTATGATGAAGTTTGTAACGGAAACGGCAAGCCCTTATAATGTTCCCGTTACGGTTTCTATGAATCCAATAATGATTGACGGCACGGGAATGTGCGGAGGGTGCAGGCTTACCGTGGGTGGTAAAACAAAATTCGCGTGTGTCGACGGTCCCGATTTCAACGGTTATGAAGTTGACTTTGACGAAGCTATGGCGCGTTCGAATATGTACAGAGAGTTCGAACAAAAAGAGCGTGAAAACTGTAACTTATTTAAAAAAGAGGTAAAATAATGGCTGTGCAACCTAAAAAAAATGAAATGCCCGTTCAAAAAGCAAGCGAAAGAGCCCGCAATTTTAAAGAGGTTGCGCTTGGTTACGATATGGAAACAGCTGTTGCCGAAGCGGGTAGATGCCTTAATTGTAAAAACAAACCCTGCATAGAGGGGTGTCCCGTCAATATTTCTATTCCCGAATTTATTTTGAAAGTCAAAAACAGAGATTTTGACGGCGCTTATTCCGTATTATCCGAAAATTCAAGCCTGCCCGCGGTATGCGGAAGAGTATGTCCGCAGGAAACTCAGTGTGAAAGTAAATGTACTCTCGGAATTAAATTCGAGCCTGTCGGTATAGGCAGACTCGAAAGATTCGTCGCGGATTACCACAATTCAAAATCAGAAATAAAAATTGATTTGCCTGAATCGAACGGACGTAAAGTTGCCGTTATAGGTTCAGGTCCGTCAGGCTTGACATGTGCGGGCGACCTTGCAAAAAAGGGGTATAAAGTGACAGTATTCGAAGCTCTGCATCTTGCGGGCGGAGTTCTTGTATACGGTATTCCCGAATTCAGACTTCCGAAAGAAATTGTTAAAAAGGAAGTTGAAACTCTTAAACAATACGGCGTAGACATTCAGACTAATGTCATTATAGGTAAAACTTTGACTGTCGACGAGCTTTTTGAAGAAGGTTATGAAGCGGTATTTGTGGGTTCGGGCGCAGGTCTGCCGAAATTTATGGGTATTAAAGGCGAGAGCCTTAAAGGCGTTTACTCCGCTAATGAATTTTTGACGCGTGCAAATTTAATGAAAGCTTATGACAGCACTTCGCAGACGCCCATAATGAAAGCTAAAAACGTTGCTGTGGTCGGAGGTGGCAATGTCGCAATGGATTCGGCGCGCACTGCTTTAAGACTCGGCGCGGAAAACGTTTACATTGTGTACCGTCGTTCAATGGACGAACTTCCCGCAAGAAAGGAAGAAGTAGAGCACGCCGAAGAAGAAGGCATAAAATTCGAGATTTTAAGAAATCCCGTTGAGATAATCGGATATTCTAATCCTGATGACAGACGCGATCCCAAAAACGGATTCGTTACGGGTATAAAGGTCAGGAAATGCGAACTCGGCGATCCTGACGAGAGGGGCAGAAGGCGCCCCGTGGAAATCGAGGGAAGCGAATATATTATAGATGTTGACTGCGTCATTATGTCGATAGGAACAAGCCCTAATCCTCTTATCAAAAGTACGACGAAGGGGCTCGAAGTAAATAGCCGAGGCGGAATTATTGTTGAAGAGAATACAGGCAAAACTTCAAAAAAAGGCGTGTATGCCGGCGGAGACGCGGTTACGGGTGCTGCAACGGTAATTCTTGCAATGGGAGCAGGTAAGACTGCGGCGAAAGCAATTGACGAATATCTTACAAAAAAGTATAATTTTTCCAAAAAACAAAATAATGTAGATATGAGTACTGTTTTTAATTTAACCGATGTAGTTGCTATGTCGCAGGAGATAAACATCTATAATGACGGAAATGTTTTCAAATGCTATCCCGATGAGTCTGAATATAATGAAATTGTTTCCGCTTGGTCTGATATGACAAATGATTCACACGAGATGCCTGCTTTCGGCGTAAGCCTTGACAGAGAAACCCGCAAAGCAAAAGAGAGCGGGTTATGGGTTGAGTTTGTGTTCGGTAAGCAACTCGAATACAACGGCATGCCTTTTGAAAATCTACTTATAAACGTTGCAAAAGGTTATCAAGGGTTCAATTTAATTAGGTATTCTTCTAAATACGGATATGACGGAAGATGTTTCTATCTGGACTTAGTTAATAAAAATATGACTAATTTCTATAACATTTTATGCGATTTTAGCTAAATATATAGTATTATGACAGACATAATAACAATTTATAATAAAAGCGGACTGTAAAGGTCCGCTTTTTTGTTTATTTTTTGTCTTTTTCGATTAAAGATTTTTTATACGCCGTTATTGCCTTGCTTAACTGGTCAGGACAAGATGTGTTGTTTTTACACTTGATTCCAGAGAGCAGTGTTTCTACCTCGTCAAGACTTTTCCCTTCGACAAGTCTTCCGACGCCCTGTAAGTTTCCGCTGCATCCGCCTATAAACTTCACACGGTGAAGCTTGTTGTCTTCATCTACTTCAAAAATTATTTGCCTTGAACAGGTTCCCGAAGTGTAGTATACAAACATATCATTTTCTCCTAATCACATAAATTTTCATAAATAACCGAGTATAAATCGGCGGCTTTTTCTTCCCACTTTTTGTAAATGGCCTTAGCGGTTTTTTTGTCCGGTACGACAAATTTCAAGTCAAGCGAAGGTTGTACGGGTGCAAGAATTTTCAAAGCTACGGTGTAAGTGCCGTCCATATTCTGATAATAGTCAGATCGGCATTCCTGACGGTTTCTGTATCTTTGGCTGTTCTTTTTTACAAATTGGGAAATTTCTTCTCTGACGCTTTTGGGAATATTGATGTAAAAGTTTGCAAGCGATTCCCTTCCGTCTGGGGTAATGGTGTAAAGCGTATCTTCGTCTTCGTTGACAATACAGATAAAATTATCGTCCAAAAGCTTGTGAATTATATTGACGCAGTCCATATAACCCATCCAAGCGTTTGACGAAGAACACATATCGACAATGGTTCTTTCCGATAATGCGCTTTCCATCTTGTCAAAGACGAAAAGTATTATTAATTTGTTTATCGAAGTTTCGCCTGTATTCAACATAATAATCTAAAAATACAAAAGTTTTATTCATTATACAAAATATTTCGCATAAAATCAAGATATTTGCCCTCAAAATAATTTAATTTTAAATTAATCTGTGTTATAATCATATTGATAATAATTTTGCGGTGGAATATGTTAAGTACAAAAGAACAAGTTTTAATGTTTCTCGAAAAATGCGGAGAGCTTAAAAAATGCAAATTTATAATGGCTACGACAAAAATAAAAGACATTTTAAAATGCATTGTCAACAGTCCCGAACTTTACAGATTATTCGATGCTGTAACAAAGGATTTCAATTATCCCGAACAAAAGGCTAGGTGTCTGCTGTCGTCCGACGACGGGATAATAAAGAGAAATTATGTCGTTCTGCCTCGTACGGTAGGACACAGGCTTGCGTTTATTTTTTGTCTGTTTGTTGAATTTGACAGGGATACATTCAATTTCAACGATTTTTTGCAGTACTATTTCAGAGAGGACGGCAGTTATTTTGCAAGCTATCAAGCTTTTTGTAAATTAATTGTTTCGGCGCTTGAAGATTTAATTAGGCAAATTTATAAAGAACAGCTGTCGGCGCCCGACAAAGCAAAAACCTTAAGCGAGGTTCGTCGCGGGAACACGGACGTTTCCGGGCTGTTCAATTCGATTAATATCGCAATAGAAGCCGAAAAACAGTTTATCTATAACAGCAACATAGCCAAGGACGAAAAAACCAACGGATACAAGCTTTTGAATACTCTTTTAACCGCAGTCAAAAGCGGTGACGAAGAATTGATTGATGCGCTGATTTGCGGGTACAATTATTTCATTTTATATAATAAATGCGTCAGCGACGGTGTTGCACCGCTTATCGAGTCGCTTGTCGAATTTGAGCAGGCGTTATGAATTTCGAGGAAAAGCTGTTAAAATCAAAAACTTTATATGACGGTAAAATTTTGAAATTAAACGTTGACGAAGTAAGTCTTCCCGACGGGAGCTTGTCCGTTCGCGAATACGTCAGACACAGCGGAGGTGCGGGGGTTCTGTTGGTTAAAGATGAAAGCGTGCTCTTGGTTAAACAGTTTCGCTATGTTTACGGCAAAGAGATATACGAAATTCCCGCGGGTAAAGTGAATCGGGGGGAAGACGGGCGCGAAACGGCGTCACGCGAGCTTGAAGAGGAAACGGGCTATAGGGCAGAGCTTGTACACTATTTCGACTTATATCCTTCGCCCGGATATACCGACGAAATAATTAGAATTTACAGAGCGGTCAGCTGTGAGTTTGTCGGTCAGAAACTTGACGAGGGTGAATTTTTGAAATGCGAATTTATTCCGTTGAATAAGGTTAAGGAAATGATAGACGACGGAACAATCTGCGATGCGAAGACTGTTTCCGCCGTTTACAGGTATCTTTCTGAAAAAGCATAAAGTTAAAGGGGTTGCATTTAAGCAACCCCTTTTTTTCAGCAAACTCAGTTGCAACCGCAACCGCAGTTACCGTTGCCGCATAACAAATTCGAGAGCGTGCCGTTTTTCCACATGCTGTACAGCAAAGCTATAAGTATGGGGGTACAGCTTCCGCTGAGTACGCCGTCAATGCCGTTACCGCTGCAGCTTGCGGCAAGAAGTAAAAGAATTAAAATCCAAAGGCAGCTGTTAGTGCCGCCGCACGACGAAAAAATGTTCATATATTTCCTCCTGTGAATTCAGCTGCATGCGCTATGTAATATTGGTTTTGCCCATGCAGTTTTCCGTTTTATAGGTATATTAAATAATATTAAATACGCCGTAAAAATGTTACTGTGCTTTGAAATGCTTGCATAAAATAAGAGGTAATGTTATAATGTTTAAAAATCACAAAAATACTTTCGGCAGATATTTTCAATCTGACCGTATATGAGTATAATATTTTTATTTGCGGATACCCTGTAAAGGGATTCGACGGAGGTTTTTTTATGGAAAAGAAAGTCAAAGATTTCTTTTCGGCAAGAAACATTGCTTATCTTGCTGTTTTGTCGGCGCTGGTTATTGTCCTGCAACTTTGGGGCAGTGCAATCCAGATAGGTTTGGCGGGACTGAATTTAAGTTTCGTACTGATACCTATAACTCTCGGAGCAATTATTTTAGGTCCGTTTGCGGGGTTGATACTGGGATTTATTTTCGGATTCGTCGTCTTGATGACGGGTGTAACGGGAACTAATTTCTTCACCGCTTACGTACTGAACGACAGTCCGTTCTTCACTGTTATTACTGTCTTATTAAAGGGAATGATTGCAGGTTTTACGGCGGGAGTATTATTCAGGCTTGTAAGTAAAAAGAATAAGTATGCCGCTGTCTTTATTGCTTCTGCGGTTGTGCCGTTGCTGAACACGGGTATATTTATACTCGGCGCATTGTGTATGAGCGGGTCGCTTAATTCATTTGTTGCTTCTTATATGCCCGATTTTGTCGGACGCAACATAATGTATATAATTATAGTCGGATTTGTAACGGTTAACTTTTTTATCGAGTTTGCTATAAACCTTATCTGTGCGCCTGCATTGAATATCGTAAACAACGCAGTTGAAAAACAGTTTGTAAAAAAATATAAAAAGCACAAACTTACAAATAACAGTCAACCTGAAAAAGAAGAAATTTAACTATGATAATTTGTATGGACGTAGGCAATACGAATATTAAGTATGCGCTTTTCGAAAAAGATAGGCTTATCCTGAGTTTTCGCGTTGCGACAGAACATAAAAAGACTTCCGACGAATACGGCGGTCAGCTTGTAAGTATACTACTTAATAACGGGATAAAAAAAGACGATATTGTCGGAGGTATAATTTCTTCCGTCGTTCCGCAACTGGATTTTACGCTTGAAAGAATGTGCGTTATATATCTGAAATTCAAACCGCTGATGCTTGTTCCGGGTCTGAAAACAGGATTGAATTTAAAGGTTGACAATGCAAAAGAAGTCGGGGCGGACAGAGTGGTCAATAACGTTTCCGCGGTTAAAAAGTACGGCGCCCCGCTGATTATCATAGACTTCGGTACGGCCACCACGTTTAACGTTATAAACGCTAAGAGTGAATTTATAGGCGGGGTAATAGCTCCCGGAATCAAAGGATCGCTTGACAGTCTTGTAAACGGTACGGCAAAATTGCCCCGCGTGGAGATTGAGCGTCCGCAAAGCATAATAGGCAAGAACACTGTTACGAATATGCAGGCGGGCATTTTTTACGGATTTGCCGGTTTGGTAGAATATATTGTAAAGAAAATAAAGCGTGAACTCAAATCTGAAAACATAACCACTGTTGCAACCGGCGGGTTTTCCGAAATTATTGCAAAAGAGATTACCTGTATCGATTATGTCGATAAACTGTTAACGTTGGAAGGGCTCAGATATTTATACGAACTTAATACGGAGGCGTAAATGAAAAACATCGGTATCGCAATTCTCGGGCTGGGAGTAGTCGGCGGGGGGACATATAAAATTCTCACCGAACACAGGGAATTTTATAAAAAAGTACACGGGCTTGATATTGCCGTTGAAAGCGTGCTCGAAATCAATAAAGAGCGCGCGCTTTCTCTCGGAATTAAGGAAAATACTGTCGCGGATAATATCGCCGAAATTTGCTCTAATCCCGAAGTCGATATTGTTGTTGAAGCTATGGGCGGGGTGGAACCTGCTAAATCTTACGTTCTTGCCGCGCTTAACGCGGGAAAATCAGTTGTGACTTCGAATAAAGAGTTGTTTTGCAAATACAGTCACGAGCTTGAAAAGTCGGCAAAGAAAAATAATTGCGGACTGTTTTACGAAGCCAGTTGCGGCGGAGGTATCCCCGTAATCAGAAGCCTTCTCGATAATCTTCAAGGCAATAAAATACTCTCGCTGACTGGTATAATTAACGGCACGACAAATTATATACTTACGAAAATGAATAACGAAGGCGCTTCTTATTCCCATGCGCTTAACGAGGCTAAAAAGCTCGGATATGCGGAAGCTGATTCCACCGCAGACGTCGAAGGGTATGACGCGGTTTATAAGCTTTCGATTTTAGCAAGTCTTTCTTTTCATACTAAAGTTCCGTATACCGAAATTTTCCGCGAAGGCATTACGAATATCGATACAGTAGATATAAGTTACGGTAAAAAGTTGGGGTATGCGTTAAAGCTTCTCGCTATCGGTAAGAATACAGATAGCGGTATAGAAGTAAGGGTACACCCTGCGTTCATTTCTAGCGCGCATCCTCTCGCAAGTGTAAACGACAGTTATAACGCCGTTTATATAACAGGCGACTGTGTAGAAGACGTTATGCTTTACGGCAGAGGCGCAGGCGCTTCTCCTACAGGCAGTGCAATAGTAGGCGATATTATTTACTGCGCGTCGCACGATAAATTCAATTATTCGACTTTCGATAATAACGAGTGTCCTGACCCCGCAACAAAATTTATCAAAAATTTTGAAAGTGCTTACTATCTCAGGCTTAATGCCGTGGACAAGGCGGGTGTTCTTTCGAAAGTGACCTCAACTTTGAGCAAACATAACATAAGCGTTGCGCAGGTTATCCAGGACAACGAAAACAAGCGCGACAAGACGGTAAGCATTATCTTGACTACGCATGTAACGAAGGAGAAGAATATAGGCAAAGCCGTTGCCGAAATTAATTCTGCGGAGGGCTTAGCCGACGTTGTCACGGTGTTAAGGGTAGTCGATTGAAAGTTGTGATTGTCGTAAACGCTTATATCAGAAGCGTTTCGCATATTTCACAGGCTGAACGAATTGCTTTTGAATTGAGAAAAGCGGGAGCGGACTGCGAAATAGTTAAAAATATTAATCTTGCTAAAATTATCAAGGGTAAAGCGGAGAATAAACAATTCGACAAATGCGTATTTCTCGACAAGGATAAGGCATCTGCGCGGTTGCTTGAAAAGAGCGGTAAAAACGTCATTAACAGCGCCTATTCCGTTGAAGTGTGCGACGATAAAATGCTGACGCACATTGCGCTTTGCGATTGCGGTATTAATATGCCCGATACATATTATGCCCCGCTTTGTTACTATGCCGACGCAGAAATCGGTGACGGTTTTATCGGCGAAATCGGTGCAGGTTTAGGGTTTCCGTTGGTCGCAAAAATGTGTTACGGTTCTCTCGGAGCCGGCGTTTATCTGATAAAAGATTCTGACGGATTAAAACGCTTTGAAGAAAAGCACAAATTACAGCCTCATTTTTTCCAGAAATTTGTGGGAAAGGGCGGAGAGGATATCCGTGTTATTGTAATCGGCGGTAAGTACGTCTGCGCAATGAAGAGGACCAATCCCGATGATTTCAGGTCAAATATCGGGCTTGGCGGGCACGGCGAAAATTTTGAAGCGGATAACGCTTTGATTAATCTATGCGAAAGAGTTGCCAAAATTCTTAAACTCGATTATTGCGGAATAGATATTTTAACCGACGACGAAGGCAACAGATATGTTTGCGAAGTCAATTCAAACGCTTTTTTTGCGGAGGCTGAAAAGGTTTGCAAAGTAAATATTGCAAAAAAATTTGCAGATATGGTTATTGCAAAGTAAAAACGCTTGATTTTTTTTATTAAATTTTATATTATATTATTGCTCGGTCGAAAGTATCGGGCGGTGTTGCAGAGATGGCTGAGCGGTTTAAGGCGCACGATTGGAAATCGTGTGTACCCAAAAGGTACCGGAGGTTCAAATCCTCTTCTCTGCGCCAAAACAAAATTTACGGAATTTGCAATACCCGGCAGGAAACTGTCGGGTATTGCTCTATTTTTATTGACAAACAATAATACATATGATAAAATAACAATTGTTATTAATAACTAATGTTATTTATGAGGTTTGATTATGCCTGCAAAAAAGCAGATAACAAAGGCGATAATATCAGAAAAGTCCTTTGATTATGTTAGGAGAAAGGGGATTGACGCGCTTAATATGCGCGACGTTGCAAAGGAATGCAAATGTTCAACTCAGCCGATTTACCTTGCCTATAAAGGGATAGACGAGTTAAAACAGGATATTGCGCAAAGAGCATATGAAGAGTTCAATAATTGCCTTTTAAAAGAAATTAAATCGGGCAAATATCCCGAATACAAGGCCATTGGCATAGGCTATATTCGGTTTGCAATCGAGGAAAGAGAACTTTTCAAATATTTATTTATGCGTAACCGCTCCAAAGATAAGGGGGGGGTAGAACAGAATAGTTTTGACGGCGCGATAATGACTATAATGAAAAATTACGGGCTTTACAAAGACGATGCGGTAACACTGCACGCCGAAATGTGGATATTTGTTCATGGTATAGCGACAATGATAGCAACGGATTATCTTGACTGGGATTTTGAAACTATAAATAGAATGATTACGGATGCTTATAAAGGTCTGATAACAAATATAAATAAAGGAGATAAAAATGATAGTTGAAATTGAGAATTTAAAGAAATCGTTTAAAGACGTCAACGCTGTCGACGGTTTGACTTTCAGAGTAAAAGAAGGCGAACTGTTCTCTTTTCTGGGGGTAAACGGAGCGGGAAAGTCCACGACAATACATCATAAGCGGAATTTTAAGCAAAGACAGCGGTAAAGTTAATATCTGCGGTTACGATTTAGACAAAAATATCGATGCAGTGAAAAGTGAAATCGGTATTGTGTTTCAAAATTCCATACTCGACAAAAAGCTTTCCGCTTACGAAAATTTAAAGTACCGCGCAAATTTATACGGTATTTTCGGCGCAGAATTCAAAACAAGACTCAATGAAATAACAGAGCTTTTGGATTTGGGGGCAATATTAAAACGACCTGTATACAAACTGTCGGGCGGGCAGACAAGAAGAATAGATATTGCAAGAGCGTTGATACATAAACCTAAGCTTCTTATACTGGACGAACCGACGACGGGATTAGACCCACAGACCAGAATAACGGTTTGGAACGTAATTGACATATTGCGGAAAGAGAACGGATTGACGGTATTTCTTACTACGCACTATATGGAGGAAGCAGGCGAGTCCGATTACGTTGTAATCATCGATTCGGGCAAAATCGCCGCGGAAGGAACTCCGCATAATCTTAAAAACCTTTATGCGAGCGATTTTATTAAATTCTATAATAGCATAGAAAGTGGCTATATTCTAGGCTTTTTTCGAAAATTTAATAGTAATTAGTAGCGGTTACGAGTGGTTAATCGGAGTAAAAAGCAGCATATTTCTGCATTATTCCTATACTGCCGTAGCCGCTATTTTTTTTTACTCTTTTATCTTTTCGATCTCTTCCTTGAGCCAACTCAATTCTCTTTTGGTATAGGTCTTTTCAGTTATATCTGTAATTTTGTGACCTACGATATACTTAATCGCGTATTCGTCTACGTGATAATTTTTTGCCTTCGTTACAAAATGTTTTCGTCCATCATGAGGGCGGTGTTCTGGATTCAGATTTAATAGTTCTTTTATTTCATTAAATCTAGTTAAATACCTAGCATATTTGAACGGCTTTATCTTACCGCTTTTAGGAAGTACGGTATTGAAAAGATATTTGCTATTCAATGACAAAGCTTCCTCGTAACGTTTCTTGACCAAATCTCGAATCTTCGTATGTATCGGAACCGTTCTATTTTTACCAGCAGCAGTTTTCATTCCGCCGACAAAAATCCATTGTTCGAAATCAATTTCCGAAAGCTTGATTAAGCATAATTCTTGCGGACGCCATCCAGAGTAGGACTGAATTAGGATCATATCGATATCTTTTACGATATTAACATTTTTCCAAAGCAATTTCATTTCTTCATCTGTAAAAGGTATGTGTCCGTTTTTGGTAGTCGTTATTTCTTCTATCAGCTCATCGGACAATGTGAATGATCTTGAATAGTTCTTCTCAACCAATTCATATTCAAGAGCGTAGTCAAACATCTGATTAAACAAAGTCTTTATATCATTCTTTGTTCGTGCACTAGGGCATTCATTAGAGTCCGGCAAATGACCATATTCCATACAACCTTTTACATGCCTGACACGTACGTCAACAGCTCTCATATCGTAAACATTCGAGCAATATTTCCAAGCTCGTTTTACAGCATACGCAGCAGATTCGCTAATAGTAGGAAGATATTCTTCAATCCATTTTTCGTAAAGTTCACGTACAGTAATCGTTCTACTTAAATCGTAAGGATTTTTGTTATATTCCACAAGTGCGGAGTAAGCTTCATTGTAGGTTGCGAAATATGAAATTGGTTGTAGTGGTTTTGATATTGGTCTACCGGTAGGGGTCTTTCCAACAGTAACCATAGCTCTAAAAGGCTTTCTTAGATTCCGCTTTTTTATTTCGCTGATTTGTCCGAATCCATTTGGAAGACGTTTCCGTTTGTTTGTTGAAACTCGATTAGCTTTCGTTACGATTTCTGGTTTCATCGGATATCCGCAGTGGGGGCAAACTATTGCCTTATCACTAACTTGTAATCCGCATTCCAAACATGTTATAAGCATTTTATTATCACCTCCTTTATAGACTTCTTTTAAAACATTATATATAATAATATAGGAAATGTCAATTCCTACACCGAAATATTTTTCAAATTTCTAACCTAGATTAGAAAAATAGTTGTTGGTAGTAGGATATTTTATGTCTTACAAAATACATACCCTTTTATTTTTTCGCCACATATCACCATCTTCTACCTTCTATTTCTAACCTAGATTAGAAACCGCCAATTTTCAGTACGGAGGTGACAAAAAGTTATGATATTTTGATAAAAACGAAAAAGGAGGTTGGTTTATGGAAGACATATGTTTTTCAGAAGGCTCGGTTCCGGTTTGTATTGCTGCGAAAGTCTATGGCAAAGACGCATCGTGGATACGTGCAGGAATCATCGTAGGGTGGTTGCCAATTGGTAAAGCAACCCGAAAAGGTAGAATAGTTACGAGGATTGAGGAGATGGATTCTAAGTACGGAAGAATTAATTTCTATATTTCCCCGAAATTATTGTTTGAACAAACAGGATATATTTGGAAGGGGGAAAGAAAATGGGTACAACAATAAGACCGGAGATATCAAAGAAAAACAGATATTGGATAGACAAGGTTACTGAAAAAAGTGATATTTTTGTATCGTGAAATACTGTAAAGGAGGAATACATTGCAAACTTGGGCTATCGTTCTGATAGTTGCGGCAGGAATATTGGCGGGATTCTTTATCGGACTTATATTTCAAAAAATTCGGAAGAGAAAAGAAAGGGCTATAGGAAATCTTATAATTGCCGATGCTGAAGATGGTAAAGAACCTCCTTATATTTATTTGGAATTGCATAAAGACGTTGATACTATTTATTCAAAAAAATCGGTTGAATTAAACGTTAAACACATTTCGCATAAATAACAAGTTCCTTTATGAAGTAATTATATTTTATAAGGAGAAACAACTATGGAACAAGAACTTAGAGAATTGTTATCTGGTGAGATAAGTAGGGAATTCGGATTGATATCCAAAACTGAAACCGGAAGCAAAGAACAGAAAATGGTAGTTGATAATGCTATCGCACTTTATCGCCTGATGATAGACGATTTAAAAGTGGAGTCTGAGACTAGACGTCTTAATGCCGAGCATCGTTTAGCGTTAAGAAAGCAGAAAGAGGAAGTAGAGCTTAAAGGAAGACAGCTTAAACTTGACGAAGAAAGAGTCAAGGAAGAGTTACGTTTGAAGAAGAAGCAATATGAAATCGATGAAGCAAAGTATTATAACGAGAAAACGAATCGCGAAGACGATAAGAAAGATGAACTTAAAGACCGTATATTTAAATGGAGTATTGGAATAGCGGAATTAATGTTACCGATGATGTTCTATGCGATATGGATGAAGAGGGGGTTTGAATTTGAAAGAACCGGAACTTATACATCGACAACATTCAGGGGGTTATTTAACAATTTTAAACCTGTGAAAAAATAATTAACTAAAAAGTAAAGGCAATAGAATAAAACATATTGCCTTTATTTCCCCAAAATGGTATAATCAACGAAAAGGAGAAATAAAGATGAAAAAGATATTAGCAACTTTATCAATTATATTTTGCTTGGCTTTTGCCATTACGGGATTAGGCGGATGTTCTGGTTGTTCGTCTACAGATGAAACAGGAAATGGAGGACAAACTGTGAATACAATTACAACTTTAGAAGGCGTATGGGAAAGCGAGTATGGTAAAACAGGTGAGCATGAAAAAATAATTATTGATGGGTCTTCTATCAAATGCTACATTAATAAGGGTCTCAACAATAAAGACGAATTAGAATGGGTCGGAATATATATTCCATTCGACGATCCTGTTAGCGAAGGTACTTGGATTTTTAACGAAGATCCGCTTGGCTACCCGGTCGAACAAGGTATTCCGGCTGATCCGGGTACAAGAGAATTTAATTATTCGAATGAAAAATTGTCTTGTCGTATGGACGATGCTCTTGGAAACTTCCGCAACATAACCTTCACCAAAGTCTCAGATTAAAAAATTTAATAAGAAATAGTAAAAGCCTGTACTTTAATTAGTACGGGCTTTACTTATATCTTTCGAACGTTTTCAAAACCTTGCAAACTCTAGAATGTTATGCAACAAGAACTTTAGACGCTTTCAATTCCAAGAGTTTGTTATTTTCCTTCTCACGCAATTCGACAAGGAAATCTTTGGTTTTGTCAAGAATTCTAATAGCGAAGTCAATCAATCCAATTCGAACTTCAGGAATTGCTAAAATGCCTTCAACAATACTATTGTTCATTTGTAAACCTCCTTAAAATTTTACTACGTGCTGCTACACGTAAATACATTGTATCACATTTTATGGCTGTTTGCAAGGTTCTGAAAGCGTTCGAAGACTATTTAACAAAATTATATTTAAAACCAACAACAATTTCTTTTGCATATTTTGCTTCAAATTTCTTCGTAACGTTTATAGTAATGATGTGTGCAATGTTGATAGGTCATATCTATCTCGGCGCGGTGGGTTGGTACATAACCGCAAGCGACGCATTTTTGATTGTAGTAGACTGTATTTGCTGTATTCTTTTCGGTTCATTGCTTGCGGGCATTGTTGAAAGTTTTATATCTTCGCAGGGTGCAATGTCGGCTGTTGCAACTCTCGTATCGTCCATGTACGGTTTTATCTGCGGTGCATATATGCCGATTTCGAGTTTCTCAACGGGCTTGCAGAATGTGCTTGCGCTCTTGCCGGGAACTTACAGCGTTGGTATAATACGCACTCATTATATGGGCGGATACCTCGAAGCGATGCTTGACAGCGGATTGCCAGAGCAGTCGGTAACAAGTATTAAAGAGGCTTTTGATATGAATATTAGCGCTTTCGGAAACAATGTTTCTTTGGGTGCAATGTACGGTATTGTTTTGGGCAGTTGCGCGTTGCTTTTAATTGCTTACGTAACTATAATAATAATCAGAAATAAATTAAAAAAATAAGGAGTATTTATGCAAACCGAAAGATTAAAAAAATATGCCGAACTTATTGTCAAGTGCGGTCTAAACGTACAAAAAGGGCAGGAAGTGAATATACGGTGCGGACTTGACCAGCCTGAATTTGTAGCTATGGTGACGGAAGAGTGCTATAAATGCGGGGCGGACAAAGTTAAAGTAGAATGGTCCTATATGCCGATATCGAAAATTCATTATAATTACAGAAGTCTGGAATCGCTTTCTGAATTTACCGATATCGAGAAAGCAGAATGGCAGAGAAAAGTAGACAAGCTTACCTGTCTGTTATGGCTGGATTCCGACGACCCCGACGGTCTGAACGGTACGGACAGCGAAAAAATTTCAAAAGCAAACATTGCAAGATATCCTTTCATCAAGCCTTACCGCGATTTGCTTGAAAACAAATATCAATGGTGTATTGCTTCCGTTCCCGGACGCGAGTGGGCGCGTAAAATATATCCTCAGCTTTCCGATGAAGAAGCAGTTAACGAATTGTGGAATAATATCCTCGACTGTTCGAGAGTAGACAATGATCCTATTTCGGCATGGGAAGTGCATAATAAAAATCTTGCCTCGCGCTGTGAATTTTTAAATAAATATAAATTTGAAAAACTCGAATACAAGAGTTCTAACGGAACGGACTTTACCGTCGGCTTGAATCCTCTCGGTATTTTTATGGGTGGAGGAGAGTATACGCTTGGAAGCAATATTTACTACAACCCCAACATACCGAGCGAGGAAGTATTCACAACCCCAATGCGAGGAATAGCGGAAGGAAAAGTTGTTGCGACAAAACCTCTTTCCTATCAGGGCAAACTAATCGAAGATTTTTCGCTTGAATTCAAAAACGGAAAGGTTGTAAAAGTTCAGGCAAAGAAGAATCAGGATTTACTTGAAAAAATGGTGTCGATGGACGAGGGGGCGCCGTACCTTGGCGAATGCGCCTTGATTGCATATGATTCTCCCATTAACAATACGGGCATATTATTCTACAATACGCTTTTCGATGAAAACGCAAGCTGTCATCTGGCGCTTGGCAGAGGTTTTAACAATTGCATCGAGGGATATGAAAAATATTCAGTCGAAGATTTTGAGAAACTCGGCGTAAACAATTCGATGATACACGTAGATTTTATGATAGGCAGTAAGGATATGTCGATTACAGGCGTAACCAAAGACGGGAAGAGAGTTTCTATATTTGAAAACGGCAACTGGGCAATTTGATTAAAAGTTACGAAGGAAGTAGGGATTAGATAAAAAATTACAAAAAGCTCTCAAACAATTTGTTTGAGAGCTTTTTAATACACATTATTTTCAAAGATAAATTGAAATTTACCTTATTTTGATTATCTTAACTGTCGCAATTTTTTAGACTGTCGTACAATGCCGAATATACATACGCCTAACACCACTGATGAAACCGGAATTAAAATACTGTAAACAGTTATAGTTGTATGTTGTTTTAACGATTCCTTATTCACAAACAGACAGCATAAACCATTATCGGCTATAAGCATTTTCTTTGTCGGTTCGTCGGCTATCATTTGCTTAATAGCTTGCTCTCGCGCACTCAGCTCAGCTCTGCTTCTGCATACAACTGTGTCTAAATATTCATCCGTATATGTGCGATTGTTGTCGTCAATATATTCATATACTATGTGAAAACGCCCTTTATATATTCTCGCGGTGTCGCCACGTGAGCCTACTAATCCATAATCATCATAATAGCTTTTTATATATGCATCAACTTCAACGCCGTTTTCGTATAAATAGTTTTCTTGTTGTTTGTACTCAATAGCTTGCGGAAAACCACATATTGAAATAATAATCAAAGCACTTGCGATAATGGCAAAAACGCAAGAGATAATCAAAATTATTACATACTGTTTTTTACTGTTTTTTTGTGTTTTCATTTAATCTCCGCTAAATTACTGTTTATCTTACAATTATTATATCACGAATAAGGCATAGCACAACGCTGTGCCTAAATCTTATTTATATGTGTCTTATTAAATTTTCTATTTAACCCAGTTAATGACTGCATTTTTTATTTTTATGATGTACTATGTGTAACATAATTAGCTAAATTACCTGCAAAACGAAGAATTTAAGGTACTGGGTTTCTTCTGCGCACAATAATGAAGGATGGTCGGGTGACTGAGTTTTTACTTCAACGCTTCTGACAATCCGTCCGCTTTCGCGCGCGCATTCCATAAGCATTTTTTCAAAGAGCGTAAATGTCATATGGTGCGAACACGAACAGGTTATTAAAAAGCCTCCGCTTTTTATGATTTTTAAAGCGTTTAAATTAATGTCTTTATAACCTCTGTAAGCGTCTTTGATTTCGTCTGCGGTTTTACAAAAAGCGGGAGGGTCGAGGATAACGGCGTCAAACTGCTTTTTTTCTTTTTTAAAATCTCTGAGCAGTGCGAATACGTCTCCGCAGAGAGTTTTTATATTTTTAAATCCGTTCAGTTTTGCGTTATCGCGTACATTTTGTAATGCGAGTTCCGATATATCGCAGGCAGTAACATTATCGGCGACGCAGGCAGAGTTGAGAGTAAAGCCTCCGCTGTTGCAAAAACAGTCTAAAACTTCGCCCCTGCAATACTTTCTCACTGCATACCTGTTTTCTTTCTGGTCAAGGAAGTAGCCTGTTTTCTGCCCGTTTTTAACGTCGACAAGCATTTTTACGCCGTTTTCGCAGATAGTCTGATAATCGGGAACTGCGCCGTAAAGTACTTGCTTTATCTCCTGTAAACCTTCTTTTTTTCTGACCGCAACGTCGCTTCGCTCAAAAATTCCCTTCGGCGAAAACAGCTTGACAAGACATCTGCAAATCAAATCTTTGCGCAAATCGATTCCGAGCGAAAGGCATTGCATTACGAGGATATCGCCGTATTTGTCAATAATTAATGCGGGGAGATTGTCGGCTTCCGCGAATACCATTCTGTAACAATCGGAATATCCGAGATTTAAGCGGTACTCGTTTGCTTGCGCTATTCTTTTAAGATAAAATTCTTCATCGTCGGTTTCGTTTCCTCTTATGAAGATTCGTACGAGAATTTTAGACGCGTGATTTATATAGCCTTTTCCGATATATTTGCCATCATAGGAGTAAACGGTTGCAAGCGAGCCGTTTTTGTCTTTGTTGTCAATTCTTGCGACTTCGTTAGCGTACACCCAGCTGTGTCCCGCGACAATGCGCTTTTCTTCGTTCTTTTTCAGATAAATTTCGTATGCCATACATTAAATATAACAAATAGAAATAATAATTGCAAATAACTGTAATAAAAATTGCTTTTTATTTGTCAAAATGTTAAAATAACAAATATGCGTAAGTTGTTAAAATATTTGAAAAATTATAAACTTCAAAGCGTATTGGCTCCTTTATTCAAATTGCTGGAAGCAATTTTCGAGCTTACCGTTCCCCTTGTCGTATCCGTAATTATAGATAAGGGAATAGGCGGAGCGGACTGGCAGTTTGTGACGTATATGTGCCTGATTCTCGTCGGACTGGGTGTTGTTGGGCTTATAAGCGCGGTTTCCGCGCAGTACTTTGCTGCGAAGGCGGCGGTAGGGTTTTCCAAACAGCTCAGGCACGATTTATTCTGTAAAATGCAATCGCTTTCGTATTCGGATATAGACGGACTCGGAACGTCGAAAATGATTACGCGTATGACAAGCGACGTAAATCAGATTCAATCGGGCGTAAACCTTGTTTTAAGGTTGTTTATGCGTTCTCCGTTTATTGTATTCGGCGCTATGATTATGGCGTTTTTGATAAATGTAACGGCGGGCGGTGTTTTCGCAATAGCCATTGCGGTGCTTTGCGTAATTGTATTCAGCATTATGCTTATCAGTATCCCGCTTTATAAAAACGTACAGGGAAAACTTGATAAAGTTACAACGTCGACAAGGGAAACGCTTACAGGCGTCAGGGTCATCCGCGCGTTCTGTAAGGAAGACGACGAAATCGATATTTATAACAGACGCAACACCGAACTCACTAAATCACAGAAATTCGTAGGCAAAATTTCTGCGCTTATGAATCCGCTGACTTATGCAGTAATAAACGCTTCTATTATCTGGCTTCTTTATATCGGAGCTTTGAAAGTGGACGGCGGGGTGCTTTCTCAGGGCAACGTCGTTGCGCTCTATAACTATATGAGCCAGATTCTTATCGAGCTTATCAAGCTTGCCAATCTGATTATTACCGTCACGAAATCTTTTGCGTGCGCAGGGCGTGTAAACGAGATTCTTGAAATGAAAAGTTCCGCGGTCGAAGCCATGGCGGGCGTAATGAAAGAGAATATGCCTTACATCAGCTTTAACAACGTATGCGTAAACTATGCCGGCGGAAGTATGGACGCTCTCAGCGATATTTCTTTTACGGTAGATAAAGGTCAGACAGTCGGAATAATCGGCGGTACGGGAGCGGGCAAAACGACGCTCGTCAATATGATACCGCATTTCTATGAACCCAGGCAAGGTGAGGTCCTGATAAAGGGGATTAACGTAAAGAATATCGGCGATACGGAACTAAGGGACCGTTGCGGTATTGTTCCGCAAAAAGCTGTGCTTTTTAAAGGAACTATTCGCGAAAATATGCAGTGGGGCAAAACTGACGCTTCCGACTCCGAAATTATGGATGCAATAAACTCGGCTCAGGCTTCCGATGTGGTTTTGTCAAAACAGGACGGTCTTGACGAAATTGTCGAGCAGGGCGGTAAGAATTTTTCGGGAGGGCAGAGGCAAAGACTTACTATTGCGAGAGCGCTTGTCAAGAAGCCTGAAATACTTATCCTCGACGACAGCGCATCGGCGCTGGACTATGCGACGGACGCAAATTTGCGAAAGTCGTTAAAACAGCTCGATTATAATCCTACCGTTTTTATAGTTTCTCAGAGAACGTCGTCAATAAGGCACGCGGATAAGATTATTGTGCTTGACAGCGGTAAAATGGTCGGTTGCGGAACACACGAACAGCTTCTCGATACCTGCGAAATATATAGAGAAATTCATTATTCCCAGTTTCAGAAGGAGGGCGCCTGATTATGAAAAGTGCAAAGTCGGGCGTTTTGAAACGCGTACTTAAACAGTTGAAAGGTTACAGGTTGTGGCTTACGGCAACAATTTTCTGTGCGCTTATCGCGGTTGCTGGAACGTTGGCGGTTCCCGTATTTTTCGGTGAGATTATCAACCTTATAGTCTGTGAGGGTAATGTAAATTTCGGAAGTTTGCTTTCCGGACATATCTATACAAAATTTTTGCTGATTGCCGGCTGTATAGCGCTCACCTCCATAGCGCAATGGCTGATGAACGTAATCAATAACCATATTACTTATAACGTAATAAAGGACGTAAGAGAAGAAGCTTTCGCAAATATCCAGAGATTACCTTTAAAATATATCGATTCTCATTCATACGGCGATATTGTCAGCAGAAACATTGCCGACGTGGACCAGTTCGCCGACGGTTTGTTGATGGGATTCACTCAGTTGTTTACGGGAGTACTGACGATTATAGGAACGCTCGTAATGATGCTTGTAATCAACTGGGCAATAGCCCTCGTTGTTGTCGTCATAACCCCGTTGTCGCTGTTTGTAGCAAAGTTTATTGCTTCCAGAACGTATTCCCTGTTTAAAAAGACTTCCGAGATAAGGGGAGAACAAACGGGATTCATCGACGAAATGATTGGCAACATAAAAGTAGTGCAGGCATTCAACCGCGAAGATGAAAATATCGAGAAGTTTGACGATATCAACGAACGGCTTACAAAAGCTTCGCTTAAATCGATTTTTTATTCGTCGCTTACAAATCCCAGTACGAGGTTTGTAAACTCAATCGTCTATGCTTCGGTGGCGTTAACAGGCGCTTTAATGCTTATTTTTCAAACGCCTCTGCCTATAATATTCAACGTAGGACTTTTAACCAGTCTTTTGTCGTATGCCAACCAGTATACAAAGCCGTTTAATGAAATTTCGGGAGTTATAACCGAGTTGCAGAACGCCGTTGCCTGCGCAGGAAGAATTTACGAACTTATCGACGAAAAGCCTCAGACACCCGATGCGGAAGATGCGAAAGTACTGTCGTCGGTCAACGGCGACGTTGAGTTTGAAAACGTCTGCTTTTCTTATACGGATGACAGGAAGTTAATTGAAAATCTCAACGTAAAAGCAAAGAGCGGTCAGCGTATTGCGATTGTCGGTCCGACAGGCTGCGGGAAAACCACATTGATTAATTTGCTGATGAGATTTTATGAACCGAACAGCGGTTTAATAAGCGTAGACGGCAATAATATAAAAGATATAACAAGAAAATCGCTAAGACAAAATTACGGCATGGTGCTTCAGGACACCTGGCTGAAAAGCGGTACAATAAGGGACAATATTAAGATAGGAAAACCCGAGGCTACCGAAGAAGAAATTATTTCAGCTTCAAAATCCGCGCACGCACACAATTTCATTATGCAGTTGTCTGACGGGTATGATACGGTTATAACCGAGGACGGAGGTAATCTGTCGCAAGGTCAAAAACAGTTATTGTGTATTACGCGAATTATGCTTTGTCTGCCTCCGATGCTTATTCTTGACGAAGCGACTTCGTCGATAGACACCCGCACAGAGCAGAGGATACAGAGAGCTTTTGCCAAATTGATGAACGGCAGGACAAGCTTTATTATTGCGCACAGACTTTCCACGATTAAAGAAGCCGACCTTATTATAGTTATGGAAAACGGGCATATTGTGGAGCATGGCACTCACGACAGTCTGTTGCAGGCAGGCGGATTTTACAGTAAACTATATAATAGCCAATTTGCTATTTAATAAATTATCACGGAGAAATTATGTTACAGGTAAACAACGTATCACTTCAATACGGCAGCAAAAAACTTTTCGAAGACGTGAATCTGAAATTCACAAAGGGAAACTGTTACGGAATAATCGGCGCCAACGGCGCAGGTAAATCTACATTTTTAAAAGTTTTAAGCGGAGAGGTAGAACCTAACAAGGGCGATATAACTCTCGATAAAACCGAAAGAATGTCAGTCCTTCAACAGAACCAGAACGCGTTTGACCACGTCAACGTTCTCAGGGCTGTAATGCTTGGTCATAAACGCCTGGTAGATATCATGGACGAGAAAGACGCGTTGTATGCAAAATCCGATTTTTCGGAAGAGGACGGCGTACGTGCGAGCGAGCTTGAAAGCGAGTTCGCCGAGTTAGGTGGCTGGGAAGCGGAGTACGAAGCGCAAACTCTTTTAAACGCACTCGATATTACCGAAGACTATCATTATTTACAGATGGCGGAACTTGACGCAAAGCATAAGGTTAAAGTCCTTTTAGCGCAGGCATTATTCGGTAATCCCGACGTACTTCTTCTTGACGAGCCAACGAATAACCTCGATATTAAAACGGTGAGGTGGCTTGAAAATTATCTTCTCAACTTCGAAAACACAATAATCATTGTTTCGCATAACAGGCATTTCTTAAATAAGGTATGCACGCATATCTGCGACGTCGATTACGGAAAAATCAATATGATGCTCGGCAACTATGATTTCTGGTATGAAACGAGCCAGCTTTTGGCGCGTCAGCAAAAGGATCAGAACAAAAAGAACGAACAGCGGGCAAAGGAACTTCAAGAGTTTATTGCAAGATTTGCGGCAAACGCTTCGAAATCTCGTCAGGCAACGTCGAGAAAGAAAGAGCTTGAAAAGCTTACCATTTCAGACTTTAAACCTTCATTGCGCAAATACCCTTATATAGATTTTAAATACGAGAAAGATATTGGCAACGACATTCTTATCGTAGAAGGTCTTACTAAGAAAGGCTATTTCGAAAATATAAGCTTTACCGTACAAAAAGACGAAAAAATAGGTATTGTCAGCGATAAGAGCACTACGGTTTCAATGCTTTATGACGTGCTTGTCGGCAAGGTTCAGCCCGATTCGGGTACGGTTAAGTGGGGTAAGACGATAACGACGTCCTATTTCCCCGAAAATAATAACGAATATTTTCAGGGTTGCGAGTATTCTCTCGTCGAATGGCTGAGCCAATTTTCCAAAGACCATTATGAAGAGTATTTACGCGGGTGGCTCGGAAGAATGCTGTTCTCGGGCGAAGAAGCGTTAAAGCAGGCAAAAGTTTTAAGCGGAGGAGAAAAGGTACGCTGTATGCTTGCAAAAATGATGCTTGAAGGCAGTAATTTCCTTATTTTTGACGAACCTACGAACCACCTTGACCTTGAATCAATCACTGCGTTGAACAACGGTATGAAAAATTTCAAGGGCTGTATGCTGTTCACTTCGCATGACCAGGAGCTTATGAACACCGTCGCAAACAGAATAATAGAGATTAACGGCACTAAGAAGTTTGATAAAAACGTAAATTACGACGAATACATTGACATAGTTACGCAGTAAAATTAATTTTGTACAAAATTATGCAAAATTCGACAAATATTTCATAAAAATTTTTGAATATTTGTACAAAAATCGCTTTACATTTGTTTTTTTGTGGTTTATAATGTGTTTACAAAATTTACGGAGCACATTGATTATGAAATCTATTGCAATTTTTCAAAGAAGCGATGAATTCTTAGGCGAACTGAAAAATTATTTTGAAAAAGCCACAGAATTCAAGGTATGCGCATCAACCACAAACGGCAACGACGCCATCGAAGCGCTAAAATCCGTGAAACCGGATATTGCGATTATCGACCCTTCGCTGAAAGGGATTGACGGGATCAGCTTGCTTGATTTGATTAAAAAGGTAAATCCCGAGTGTTATTCGTTTATGGTTTCGGAGTTTGACAATGATAAAATCGTAAACGCATCCATTAAACACGGCGCCATTTACTATTTTATCAAACCGATAACACCGCAGGCGATTGCCGAAAGAATTTTCGACATAATTGCCGACAAAGCTATCGAGCAAAAGTTTATGACAGACTTGAAGGAAAGACCTAAATCGCCGACGCTTGACGAACAAATCAGCAATATATTTATTACGATAGGAATCCCTCCGCACATAAAAGGTTATGTCTACTTGCGTGAAAGCATTAAAATGGCAATCGAAAGACCGGCCATTATAAATAAAGTAACCAAAGAACTTTATCCCAAAGTCGCTTTAAAACATTCCACTACCGCAAGCAAAGTTGAACGCGCAATAAGACATGCAATCGAAGTAGCCTGGAACAGGGGTAGAACGGACGCGATAAGCGCGGTATTCGGGGCGCGTGTTTACATAGGCAACGAGCGGCCGACAAACAGCGAATTTATAGCGCTTGTTGCAGATAAACTCATTTTAGAAAATTTCCTTTAATTAAGTTGTTATCCTCAAAAGTATAGCCCGTCGGTTAATTTAAACTGACGGGCTATACTATACATTTTATATTAAAATTGCTTGATTTTTTTCTTGCTATATAATATAATAACAAAGTCGAATGCCGCTGTGGTGGAATTGGCAGACGCGCTGGACTCAAAATCCAGTGGTAGCGATACCGTGTCGGTTCGACCCCGACCAGCGGCACCATAAAAGGGCTATACGAATACCCGGAAAAAGAAACCGAATATTCGGTTTCTTTTTCTTTTGCACTGTTTTCATCCGCGCCGCCGTTATTGTCGGGGTAAGCAGAGGCGGTATTCACGCATTTGGTTTTAGTCAAATAGTCTGTTAAATAGCAACTGACAGTTGCTTTATTTTTAATTACGTTTGTGATATAATGAAAACGCAAATAAATGAGAGGTTAAACAAATGAAAACTAAGAATATCATTTTTGAACTTCGTTCAAAAAAAGGATTTTCACAAGATGAACTTGCTGAAAAAGTTTTTGTAACCCGTCAAGCTGTTTCACGCTGGGAAAATGGTGAAACTGTACCTAATACGGAAACATTAAAATTATTGTCAAAAGTTTTTGATGTATCAATAAATACACTTTTGGGTTCACCGCGACAACTAATTTGTCAATGTTGCGGTATGCCGCTTGACGATACAACTATGAGCAAAGAAACGGACGGGTCTTTTAATGAGGAATATTGTAAATGGTGTTATGCTGACGGAAAATTTGTTTATAAAAATTTGGACGAATTGATTGATTTTTGTGCGGAACATATGGCAAATGAAAATTTTACTCCGCAAGAAGTGCGTGAATATTTGAGAATGCAACTTTCTAATTTAAAATATTGGAAAAATAAAAAATGAAGATATAAAGAACAACCTGTTTTTAAAAATTGAAAACGGTTTTTTAATGCAGGTTAAAACTACAAATATCAATAAAGAGAGCTATTGCGACAAGCCGGTGCACCGAAATACTGGCAACCTTTTTAGGTTGTCCGTATTTTCATTTTGATAAGCAGTAACAATTTATAAAAGACTTAACAGACTGCCGTCAAAAAATTGCATTTATCGGAAGGAAGTGTTAAAATTCTGTATATGGATAAACTTGTATTAATTGATGGAAACAGCTTACTTAACAGGGCATTTTACGCGACGCCGATTTTTTCTACAAGGAGCGGTATGCCCACAAACGCGGTATTCGGTTTTGTTAAATTGCTTTTCAAAATTATCGACGATGTCAAACCCGAATATTTTGTCGTAGCTTTTGATTTGAAGGCACCTACGTTTAGGCACAAAATGTTCGAAGAGTATAAGGCAAACCGTAAAGGTATGCCGGACGAGCTGGCTGTTCAGCTTGAACCGTTAAAGAATTTGTTAAAGGCAATGAAAATTTCGACTTGTGCTATGGAAGGGGTCGAAGCCGACGATATCATCGGTACACTGTCAGCTAAATACGACGTTCACAGTTATATTTATACTGGCGACAGGGACAGTTTTCAGCTTGTCGACGATAAGACAGACGTCTATTTCACCAAACGCGGTGTATCGGAGTTGCAAAAGCTTAATATCGATAATTTCAAAACGGAAACGGGGTTAATACCTTCGCAAATAATTGATTTAAAAGCATTAATGGGCGATAAGTCCGATAATATTCCGGGAGTGCCTGGCATCGGCGAAAAAACGGCGTACGAACTTCTGGCGCGCTTTAATACACTTGAAGAAATTTATGAGAATGTCGGTTATTTAAGGGGGGCGACAAGAGAAAAATTAATGAACAACCGCGAGCTTGCGGAGCTGTCGTATAAACTTGCAACCATAGACAGAAACTGCGGTGCGGAAATTAACCTTGCCGAATGTAAAACACCAAAAAAATATAATGCGGAAGTCAGGAAAATTTTTACCGACTTAGAGTTCAACAGCCTTTTGGGACTGGATATTTTTGATGAAGAAGTGAAAAAATCGCAGGCTGACAAAAATATCAATCCTGAAAAAATAGTCTGCACAAAATATGAAGAAATAGCTTCAGCCATTGAAAGCAACAACAAGTTCGGCGTTGTACTTAACGGTTCTTCCGCACAGATTTATACTGATAAAATTTTATATGATGTTAACTCCTGCGACGATTTCAAAAAAATACTTGACAGGGTGTTCTCGGACAAAAACAATCGTGTTATAACTTATGACAGTAAGAGCCTGATGCACGATCTTAAAAATCTCGGTGTCGAATTCCTTTGCGATTACGACGATGTTTCAATTGCCAAATATTTATGCGATTTTAATGCTTCTAATCTCGGATTTAAAGAGCTGTGCGAGTATTATTTATATAATTTCAATTATTCGGCTTTCGCCGTATGCGAACTGTTTAACAAGTATGTCGAGATAATGAAAGAGGACAATGTTCTCAATCTTTATAATGAAATAGAAAAACCGCTTGTTTCTGTTTTGTTTAAAATGGAATCCGACGGTGTTAAAGTCAGCAGTGAAATGCTTGACGAATTAGCCGTGCGGTATGAGAATCTTTCGCAGGAGTACAAGCAGAAAATTTATGAAGAGTGCGGTTGTAAATTCAATCTTAATTCACCCGCTCAGCTCGGCGACGTTTTATACAATAAACTCGGATTGACCGAGGTCCTCAAAAAGAAAACAGGAAAATTTTCTACAAGCGCTGATATTCTTGAAAAAATACGCGATAAATCACCGGTAGTTGGCTATATTCTTAAATACAGAATGTACCAAAAACTGTATTCGACATATCTCGAAAGTTATAAACCTTTGATTGACGGCGAACAAATCGTTCATACAACTTATAACCAGACAATAACTACCACGGGCAGATTGACAAGTACTAACCCCAATCTCCAAAACATTCCCATACGCGAAGACGAAGGCAGAGAAATACGCAAATTATTTGTCCCCCGCGACGGCAATGTGTTTATCGATGCCGATTATTCGCAGATTGAGTTAAGGCTACTGGCTCATTTTTCGGACTGCAAAGAACTTATAGAAGCATTTAAAAACGGTCAGGATATTCATTCACTTACAGCGTCACAGGTATTCGGCGTGCCCGTTAATGAAGTGACTGCAAGAATGCGCCAAAGCGCAAAAGCTGTTAATTTCGGAATAATTTATGGTTTAAGTGAATTCGGACTGTCAAAAAATCTCGATATTTCTTTTGAAACGGCAAAACAGTATATAGAAAAATACTTTGAAAGGTACAGCGAAGTAAAAGCCTATATGAACCGCAACGTAGAACTGGCGAGGGAAAACGGCTTTGTTTCCACCCTGACAGGCAGAAAGAGAGTAATACCAGAAATAAAGTCCGGTAATTTCAATCTGCGCCAGTTCGGTGAACGCGCCGCTATGAATATGCCTTTGCAGGGGTCGAGCGCAGATATAATTAAGATTGCTATGATTAACGTAGACAAAGCTTTGAAAAAGAACAATATGAAAACAAAGCTTATTTTACAGGTTCACGACGAGTTGGTTCTCGACGCACCTGTCGGCGAGGCGGAAAAAGCGTCTGAAATACTTAAATATGAAATGGAAAATGCGGTACAGCTTAAAGTTCCGCTTACGGTAGAAGTTCATTCGGGCAAAAACTGGTATGACGCAAAATAACATTAAAATTGCAATAACAGGAAGTATAGGAAGCGGTAAATCCACGGTTGCGCAAATTATTGCGGAACAGGGATTTACCGTCCTTTCCTGTGACGCTATTTACAAGCAATTATTAAAACAAAATATTTTTACGCAGAAATTTATTGACCAATTCGGAAACTCAATCGTAACCAATGAAGGAAAAATCGACACAAAAGCATTGGCTTCAATCGTTTTTTCCGATAGCGCAAAACTGCAAAAACTTAATTTGATAACGCATCCTGTTATTTTTAAAGAAGCATTTAAGCGTATGGAGGGAGATGGAGTATTTTTCTGTGAAGTTCCCATACTCTTCGAAGGCGGATATGAGAAACTGTTTGACGGCGTTGTCGTTGTTTTAAGAAATAGAGAGGACTGTATCGAATACGCCTCGAAAAGGGACAATACCGCAAAAGAAAATATAGCAAAGCGTATTGATAAACAGTTTGATTACAGAAATGTAAATTCAGCAAAAAATTATATCATAGAGAATAATGGAGATATTGACGTTTTAAGGGTGAAAACCTTAAAGATTTTAGAAAAAATATCAAATAATTAATCTGAAAATTTTTGAATTATGCTCATTTTGGCTTGACTTTATATTCTAAATAATATAATATAATTATGCTTTTAGCGACGCACTCATGGCGGAATTGGCAGACGCGCAAGACTAAGGATCTTGTGGTTAACCCCATGCAGGTTCAACTCCTGTTGAGTGCACCAAGACAGACAGAGTTTGAACCTCAAATACGTATTCGTAAACGGGGTTGCGGGCTTTGTCGCAAAAAGGTAAAAGTAAAACGGCGATGAGTTTAGGCTCGTTGCCGTTTTACTATCTCCCACCCTAATGGGCATAAATTAAGATAAATACTTTTCGTCATAGGTTTACAATTTTCTACGTTTTTTACGCCAAAAGTGTTACAGTGTGACATAGTGGCGTAGGTAATACTATACGCCACTGCGGGGCGGCTTCGCCGCCCCGCATATTGCCGCTATTTACGTTACACGTTACGGGGTGAACTGGTAATACTAACAGTTCACCCCGTAATTTAATTATAAAATGGATTTGCCTAAAAACATATAGTATAAATGTTTACTATATTCTTGCCAATAAATATTGTATTCGTTAAGGAATGATAGTTCTGTAAAACCCGCAGCACACGTTTGACTTTTTAATTTATTATTTAAACAGAAATCTAAAACTCGATTTGCCGGTATTGTTCGATTATGTCGCAACGAATAATTAGAAAATAATGTTCCTTGCTTAAAACCTTTGAGATAATACAAATCATTTGTTAATAATACGGAATAATAAGCGATAACTTTCTTGCCGTTAATTTCTTTTACTTTTTCAATTCTTGACAAATCTGACAAAACCGAATAGCAACCGTAATCTTGTGCTCCGTGATTTTGTAATAAAAATAATTCACCATTATGTATAATAGTTTCTTTGGGCGTTTTAGTTTTATATTTCAATTCAATTAAGATACAGTCATTACTATTTTGTAACACTATATCTATATAATTTCGTTTATTGTGTTTGTCGTTTGCGCTTTCCAAACTATAAAAATACTCCAATCGAACATCGGAATTATAGAGTTCTTTTAATAATAATGCAAATTCAAACTGCAAATCTCTTTCATTATGAAAAATAGGACGGCGTTGTGATAGCAGTTCAATAATTTTTTTAATATTAAAGTTCTTTAAATCTTCCATAATTTAGCCCCTGTTTGAAATTGAATATTTTAATTACTGTTCATACCAAATTTTCTTGTCACTAAGACCTCTTTCCAGTAAGTTTCGCGTCCGATTATATAATCGTTGCCCAAGTTCATATTACATACTTCTAAAATCGAATACTTGAAATTATTTTTATAATCAGTGCCGTTATTTTGCAATATTTCTTTCAGCTCAATATTTCCACCGTGTCCGTTTTTCGCATATTCAGACCAGCGTTGCCATATACAATCTTCGCCGTATGCGCTACCTACATATTGCTTGCCAGTAAGCGTATCCACAATTAAGTAAATGCCTTTTACGTTAGATAAAGCAGATTTCCACGTTGTAATATTGTTTTCTATAATATGCTTTAATGTCTGATAAGAAATATTTACATTATCAAAACCATTAAAATCGTTTATAGTAACTCGTTTATCTAAAATTGAGGAAATACAAATATCCGCAGGCTTAATACCATTTGTGGGTTGCAATTCCAAATTAGGGTATGATGCACGATACTCTTTTTTATAGTAAACAAAAATTCTACCGATTAAATCCTTTTGATTATCGGTAAGAGTTAAATCGTAATGCCAACCGCTCCAACCGTCATTGTGCGATATAGGTTGCGGTGTTTGATTTGTTACTTTATAAATACCACCAAAAAGCCAAATATCTTTATCATAATATATCAGTGATATAACATACTCACGACTAAAATTTTTGTTTGTCTGGTCTGCTTGCCATTCGTCAAATTCATTTATTAAAAATTTATTATACGGCTCTTTTTTATTTGTTGCACCAGTTGCAAAATGAATTTTATACTTTGAATAATCTGCATTCTCAATATTAAGGATGTCAACTAATTTTATCATTTGTTACTCCTATCTAAATTTTAATAATTATAGCATTTTTACGTTTAAAAATCAATTGATTTTGTCGGTATGCTAATAAAGGGCGACCCTAACGACAAAGAATACCAAAAGAAACTGATAAACAATCTTATTTACAAGGTGTTTGTTTACGACGATACAGTAGTTACATATCTGATTTTCGGCAACGACAAGGAAATTAAAGAAATAAGCCTTGCCGATAACGACAAGGCTATTACTGGTTTAACGCAGAGGGTTCAACCTCTATCGTTACTGGTGCACCAAGTCTTAATAGCTTGAACTTCTTTACCGTAAAAAGAACGTTCGGGCTATTTTGTTTAATGGAAGAATTTGAGAACTTCCGAGCATAGAAAAACGCCGATAGAGTTTGTATGTCTCTATCGGCGTTTGCCGTTTCTATCATATTATGTTCGGCTACCTGGACTATAGTCAAGGAAATAGACAGAATAAGAGAAAAAAGAGGACAGAATTAAAGAAAAGTTTTTTATGGGGGGGGGTATAATTATGCTCGAGAAAAGAAATTATGTTCAAATTGATTAGGGGTTAAAAGACCAAGCGAGCAATGGGGACGCCGGGAATTATAATAACCGTCAATGTATTGAAAAAAAGAAAGAGACAAATCGTCAAAAGAATTATAAAATCTGCGGTTGGTTTCTTCGAGTTTGAGGTATTTAAAGAAGCATT
>CANOUP010000020.1 GCA_947570625.1 uncultured Clostridia bacterium
AGCGGCCGGTTCATACCCGGCAGGTCGGCGGTTCGAATCCACCCGTCGCTACCATAAAAAACAACGCTTAACGCGAAAACACATAAAAACAAAACATAAAAAGTTTTGTCATAAGGCCCGTTGGTCAAGAGGTTAAGACATCACCCTTTCACGGTGGTATCGTGGGTTCGATTCCCGCACGGGTCACCATTCTCAGTCTAATTCGAATATTTCACAAAGATATTCGGTTAGGCTGATTTTTTATTCCTGTTTTTACGTTACGGCAACTTTATACCGCAAAAGACTATTGACCGGAATTGCGGTGTGTTAGGCTCGTGCGCCAATTGCAAACCGAAACCCACCG
The DNA here is from genome assembly GCA_947570625.1 of uncultured Clostridia bacterium. Taxonomy (GTDB): domain Bacteria; phylum Bacillota; class Clostridia; order Christensenellales; family Borkfalkiaceae; genus Coproplasma. The sequence continues at coordinate 344 of CANOUP010000020.1, forward strand.
AGATAAATCTCGGTGGGTTTCGGTAAAAATTATATCCGCAAATAAATTTGCAATCATTTCCTTTTCTTCGGCGTTTTAACGAAAAATACTATACCTGCAACTATTCCGCCCGCAACTATCGCAGACAAAACGGAAATTAAAACGATTTCCAATACGGATAACTCAAAATGCGTGTTTTCGCAAACTTCAAACAAGCCACCGTTTAATTCAAAGCAAAGATAATCGCCGTATTCTGTTGCGTTCAACTGCGTGCGGTCTTCATTGATTGCATAGACGGAATAGTTTGCGTTGCCGTTCGGTTTGCGGAATTTTACGGTATATTCCGATACGCTTATTTCTTCGCCGTTCAATGTAAATTTCACAAAGTAATAATCGCCCGTTCTTTCAATAGATATTTGAGTTTGCGCATCGAAAACACCTTCCACAAGCACGTTGCCGCTATCGTCGGAAAGGGTGCTTATTGCCTGCGTATATTCGGCATAAACGATTATATTGCCTTGCACGTCCGTTACCGATTTAAGCGATACGAAATAGACTTTATCCGTTCCTTCGTATATCCAATTTCCGTTTTTAAATTCCGCATATTTCAGCGCAACGCTTTCAACTGACGCGCCCTTTTCTACGCGTACGGAATAGATTTCGTCGAAATTATCATACTGTAATTTCCCGTCGTCGTATAAATCGCCGTTGTCCTTGTTCCATTCCATAAATACAACGCGGTAAGTCAGTTTTGCGCATTCCTCCATTGCCGATTGCATTCTATCGGCATGCTTTATGAAAAATTCAGTTTCATCGTCGATATCCCCGATTTCGAAACATTCGTACAGATAAGTCAATACGGGGTAAGAGTTTACCGAGCCGCCTTGCCAATACTCGTGATTGAAAAATTCGTGCAGATAAGCGGACAGATTGTTTTCGGACAAAAGTTTTTCGGCGCTTATTTCGGTTGCCGCATATTCATAATTCTGCGCGTATTCGGTGCGTCCGATACCGCCCGAATTCCCGATATAATAATTGTATTTAAACTCGGCGGGAAAAAGGTTTAACGACGTGTTAAAACTTTCCGCAAAACCCGCAATACCTCCGACGTTTCGGCTTCCGTCGCCGAAAACGAGATTAGTATTCGAGTAAGACGACGATATGTAACCCGTAATATTGCCCGCAATACCGCCGACATAATCGGAGCCGAAAACGGTTGCGCAAGACATACAATTTTGCACGTTGCCGCCGTTGCCGACGATACCGCCCGCATAGTCGGCACCCGCTCCGCTTGCTTTTAACGTGCCGGAAGAAAAACAGCCGATAACGCTTATATTTCCGTTTCCGAGAATTCCGCCTGCATAGCCGCCGCTGTTGCAGGCTATATTGCCGACGGAAAGCGAGTTGCGGATAATAAGTCCGTCAAAAACGCTGTTCCCCACAACGCCGCCCGCGTAATTGTCCGCGCTTATGTCGCCGTAGTTCTGCAAATAAACGAGATTATGTCTTGCGCCGATTAAAACTTCGTTCCCTGTATCGTCGGTATTGAAATACTTATTGATTATTTCCGCATAATCAAGCCCGCCGAAAAGGTCGTTGTTATCGTTTTGGTTTTGCGATACGTTCCCGTAGCCGCCGATTATTCCGCCGACGTATTTCCGCCCCGAAACTTCGCCCGAATTAACGCAAAAATAATTTTCGCCCGTTCCGAAACCTATGACTCCGCCGACATAAACGGAATAAGCGTTTTGACCGACCGCGCCGTTATTCGTACAATCCGAAAGTTTACCTGCGGAAAATCCCGCAATGCCTCCGAAGTTCATTAAATTTGATTTTGTTTGAATATCGGGCGCAACCGCACCGTTGTTTATACATGAGATAACGTCGCCGCTGTTAAAGCCGACGATACCGCCCGCGTTCGATTTTCCCGTAACGGCGGCGCTATTCGTGCAGTCCCGCAAAACGCCCGTCTGCACGATATTGTTACTGTCAAGACTTGCCGAATTATCGTCTATGCGGCTTACGCCGTTGAACGCCGCAACGCCGCCGACGTAATTATCGCCTATAATTTCTCCGCCGACCGAAACTTTTTTAACCGTTCCGTAATTTTTGGCGATAAATCCGACGTATTCGCAATCTTTGCCGTGCAAGGATAAGTTTTCAATATTCAGTCTTTCTATGCCGCCCGTGCGCGTTACCGTTTCAAATACGGCAAGGCAGTCTTTATCATCGTTTATTTCGATATTTTTAAGCGTATGATAACCGCCGAAAAACTTACCGTTAAACGTTTTAACGGAAACGAATTCCACCCCGCCGAAATCCAAATCGCATATCAGATATGCGGAAAGATTTTCGGAATAGTCGGCGGACTTCGAGCAGTTTTCCGCAAACGATATAAACTCTGCCACCGTAGAAATTTCTATTTCCCTTTCTGTTTGCGATTCGCCTTGAAGAGTATAGCGGTAATGCCTGCCCTGGCTGTAAACGTGTTCGTCGGAAAAAAGTATTTTGTATTCGCCTGCGGTATTCAGCGATATATATTCTCCGCCGTTTTTATATTTATCCTTTCCGTCGGTAATATAGAATTCCAAATTATCGTCCGCAACGTCCTTTTTCGTTACGGTAAGATAGAGAATGTATTGTTCGTAGTCGTCGTTATAATCTTCGTCGTCCTCTTCGACCTTTGCAAAGCAAAACTTTTTATCAATATCTAAGCCGCCCTGTTCGTTATAACCGTAGCCGTTAAAGCCGCCCACGATATAGTAACCGTCCAAAAGCCGTTCGCACCATTCGGCGGAAGTACGGTAATATTCCGCGCCGACCGTAAAACTCAATTCGTACCAGCCGGCGTCCGAAACGATAAGTTTCGATACGTTCGTATCTTCGTCGTTATCGTCGTCGATAAGCCGGTATTCGCCCGTAAGCTCTAATTCATAAACGGCGTACTTCAACGCAGTATCGCGTTCGGATAGAAACAGTTCGCCGAAACGGTATTCTTCCGCAGCCGTATTTTGTTCGTATCTCGCCAAAGCGTATGCGTCTTTACCGTTGATTTGCGTTGACGACGTTTCCGTAAAAGCAGTTGCGCCGTCGTCGAAAACGACGAAATATTCTGTCGCGTCTTCTATAAATAAATTGTATTTGTAGTCTTCGCCGCTTCCGTAGCGTCCGTCAACGTCGAATGCATATTCGTTTCCGTCGCGTTCGACGGTGGGGGTAAACAGTATTCTGTACGTTCCGCTATTATCGACGGTGTGCGTTTCTTCGCCGTAGGTAACATTCGTTCCGCTTTCGATTTTAACGGACGAAATATAATATAAACCGTAAGCGGTGAAGTACGGATTATATGTTAGTTCGTGCGTTGTTTCGCCTATATTGACGCTGTATGTTTCGGGAGTATAAAAGGAATATGTTATATGACAGTTCGTTGCCTTATAGCCGTTTTCGCTTTTGTCGTATATATTGTTGGGCGAAAATTTTATATTGTAACGGTAAGTCTGCGTTTCGTCAACTTCCATATTTTCGCCGCGCGCGGAGTAATAGCGAACGCCTTGATTATCGGTAATGTAAAATTTAATTGCCGAAGACAAGGATACTTTTTCAAGATAAAAGTTGCCATCGTCGTTCAAAGTCATTTTGTTGGAATTTCTTATAGAATAATTCTGATGACTGAACGCAACGTAATAGTCTTTACTTGCAGTGTCTTCGCCGTCCGCAAACGCTATTACCGCGCTCGCCGTGCCGCTTAATACCATAATTACGGTCAAAATTATGACGGATAAAATTCTTTTATTTTTCATCGTTTTCATTCTCCTGCGTCTGTTGATTACGTTCGTTATCGTTTATATTCGTTAAAAGCAAAGGTAATCGTTTGAATACTTTTTTGCGTTCTTTTTTCTTAAAAAACGTTTTCATTAGCGGTTTATCGAATATTACAAGCATTGACGGGATTACTAAAAGCACGCCGAGAATCGATATGATAACGCCGCGTCCCAAGCAGTTTCCAAGCGTCGCGATCAAAGGATTTTTAACAACTCCGCCGATAAGGAACGCCGCGGCAATCATTATCGAGCCGGAAGTTATAATCGTGGGGAACGCCGCGTTTACGGCTTCCGTCATTGCTTCTTTGCTTTCCATAGTTTTGCGGAATTCCACATATCGCCCCGAAGTTACGATTGCATAGTCTATCGTCGCGCCCATTTGTATCGCGCTTACGATAAGGTACACGAAGAAAAAGACGTTTGTTCCCATTAGCGGGAAGAATGCGAAATTGATAAATATTGCGCCTTGTATCGTGAGTACGAGCGGAATGGGTATTCCCCAAGATTTTACCGTAAACAGCAAAATAATAAACACGAATAAAATTGTAAGAACGCTTACTTTTACGTTATCCGTCATAAACGATTGATTTAGATCGTACGAACTCATAGAATCGCCCGCAAATATCGCTTCGGGGCAATAAGACTTTACTTCAATAAGCAACGCGTCAATAAGCGCGAACGTTTCTTCGCTTTCCACCGCTCCGTCAATATTGAAAAGCAATCTCGAATAATTGATACCCAAAAGTTGATCTTCGGCATCGCGAACGGTGTCGCGTAAATCCTCGTAACTTTCCAAAGCGTCCGCATTGTTATATAGGTTGGCTATAATAAAATCGTCATGCCCGAAGGCGCAGTCGCACATCTGTAAAAGAGACGCGGTGTAAATATTTTTATTCGCTTCATATAGCGCAACTTCTTCGATACCGCTTTTACTGTCGGGTTTACTGAAAAAAGCATACGCGGCATAAATTTTATCGGCAACGCTTTCATCCACCGCAAGCAGTTTTGCAAAACTGCGATAGTTTATCTGTTCGGTTAAATATACCGATTGCGAATTAAGGGTAAGTTCTACGTTTGCTATGCCGAGGGCGGTGTCGATTTCATCGTGCGCTTCCACCATATTGAGAATTTTTAATTGTTCGTCGTAGTTTCCTTGCGGAACGAGTATGACAAATTGATTTGACGAGCCGAAAACTTTTTCCGTTTCCCATGCGGCAATTTGACTTTCCGACGGGCGGTTCGTATCAATACTGTTCATTGAATAACAATAATCGGTTTGGAACGAAAAATACGTGCCGACGGAAACGACGGCGAGAAATAAAGCAAGAATTACGTATCGGCACTTTATAACCGTCCTTGCAACGGGGCGGACTGACGGAACGAAATTGCGGTGTTTTGTTTTTTCTATCGGCTTGCTAAACAAAAGAATAATTGCAGGCATAAAAAAGAATACCGTAATCATACTGCACAGAATACTCTTCGCAAGCACCAAACCTAAATCCGCACCGAGCCTTAACGCCATTGTGGTCAATGCAAGAAGCCCCGCGATTGTTGTGAGTGAAGATCCGCAAATTTCGGGTATGGCTTTCGACAACGCTTCGATAACGGCTTCACGGCTGTCCCCCAGCCTTTCCTTCTCTTCAGAAAATCTGTGACATAAAATAATCGCGTAGTCGATGGCGAGCGCAAGCTGTAAAATTACGCATACCGAATTTGAAATAAACGAAATTGTCCCGAAAAAGAAATTCGTTCCCATGTTCAAAAGTGCGGCGACGATAAATACAATCAAAAAGACGCCGACTTCCGCAAAGCTTTTGGAAGTAAACACCAATACGGCAATGATTACAACGATTGCAAGTAATAAAACGAAATTTATGTCGCGCGCCAAATCGTCCGCCATCGTATCCGTTAACGAAACCGAAACAAGCGCGTCGCGACCGGAAAGCAATTCCAAAGTTTTGTTGAACGCTTCCACGCATTGTTCGTCTTCGTCGTCGCCGTCAAAGGTAATCTTGAACAGCGCGCACGAATTTTTGTAATAATCGGGCGTGGAATTGAACTCGAAAGATTTTACGCCTTCGTAGTTCTCTATTTCGTCGTGCAGTTTTTCCGCTTCCGAATAAGAGATATTGCGTACCATTATCGTAGTCGTACCGTATGTAACGAATTCCTCTTCCATTATATCGAGCGCTTTTTTCGTATCGGTCGAACTCGGCAAATAGGAAGTTATACTGTATTCTATTTTGACTTGGCTCATTCCCCATGCGCTGAATACCATTAACGCAATAAACACAATTACGATTATTTTTCTTTGATTGACTATAAATGTTGCTAATTTTTTCATTTAATAATACACTCGTATGCTATCTTGACTTTCATATTATTTTATGATAGACTATAAAAAAGGTAAAGCAAACGGCAAATACCGTTTGCTTTAATCGGTAAGATAACATACTGAATCGGGGAAAGCGTATTATTATGGAAAAAAAAGAAGATACACGCATAACGAGAAGTAAACGCGATTTACGCAATGCTTTTATGGAGCTTATAAAAAGCCAGCCGTTTGAAAAAATTTCCGTAACGGATATATGTAAAAAGGCTATGATTAACAAAATGACTTTTTATAAGCACTATCAGGACAAATATGCGTTACTTGACGACTGTATCAAAGCGATTGCCGAAAACGTGTATTTTAACTGTGTAAAAAACGGAGACATAGATAAACGGTTAAACGATAACCCCACAGACTTTTTTGTGGATTTGCTTAACGTAATAATGAACGAATGTTATTCAAAAAAAGAAATATTGCTGTCGCTTGTTTACGGAAACAATACTTCTTTACGTTTTGTTGTTGAAAACTGCTGCAAGAACATTGTGGAACAGCTTATAAATAAGTTGGCACAAAGCTATGATTTCAAATATCCGACAACCGTTATAACAAATTTCATAACGGGCGGATTTGCAAGCGTGATTACAGAATGCTTAATCGTTCCGTCGTTTTCAATCGAAAAATTCAACGAGTATTCAAGGTTGTTTTTCAACGACCTTTTAAGCAGCAAATTGATAACGAAATAATAAACTTATTCGGATAATTTCAGAGAAATAATTTCAGAGGGGGCGGAAGCGCGGAAATTTCCGCGCCCTCCTCTTTTTTACAATTTTATTACAAATTTAACGTTGAGTTTATACAATGCGCCGTGTTATAATCTAATTGAGAGGAAAACTATGAACGGAAAAATATATATTCTCGAAGACGATGCAAGCATAAGCGGGCTTGTGAAGGTCGCGCTGGAAATGAACGGTTGCGAAGTAAAGACCTTTCCCTCCCTGAAAGAATTTTTCGGACAGCTGGAATTAGAACTTCCCGACCTTGCGCTTTTGGACATTATGCTTCCCGACGGAAGCGGGCTTGACGCGCTCCGCGTCATAAAATCCAAATACCCCTCTGTAATCTGCATTATGCTGTCCGCGCTATCCAAGGAAGAGGACAAGGTCGGCGGACTCAATTCGGGCGCGGACGACTATATCGCAAAGCCCTTTTCCGTGCTGGAACTTACCGCCCGCGTCAACGCGCGCCTGCGCGGCAAAAAGCGCGTTACCCTTCTTCGGGCAGGCAACATAACGCTTGACACCGAAACGATGGTCTGCACGGCGGACGGTTCGCCCGTTACGCTTAACAAGAAGGAGTTCGAGCTTTTGAAATACTTTATGGAAAACGCGGGCAAAGTAATTCCGCGCGACAGGCTTCTCACCGAAGTATGGGGCTACGACGCGGGCGAAACGCGCACCCTGGACAACCACGTCGCACGGTTGCGAAAATCGGGAGTAAAAATAGAAACCGTGTTTGGAATAGGATATAAATTGTAAATAATTACATCAGGAGGCGCATTTATGAAATGGCGTATATGGTTATTATCTCTCGGCATAATGCTTACAAGCGTGCTGATATTCGGGTTTGCGTCGACGCAGGTATACTACAATTCCGCCATAGACGACAGCAAGGAATATCTGCGCGTCTATATGAATTATTACAACGAAAGCTACTCGCCCGACACGGAGGGCGCGAAGGCGCTTTCCGAAAAGCTTAACGGCGCGCGCGTCACGTTTATGGACAGTCAGGGCAAAGTGCTGGGCGACAGCATTGCGGAGGTTACCGAAAACCACCTTGACAGAACGGAAATTCACGACGCCATTTTCAACGGCGAAGGCTTTGCGGTAAGAAGCAGTTCCACGCTAGGCAAAAATATGATTTACTACTGCAAGAACTTTGACGGAAAGTTCCTCGTGCGCATAGCCGTGTTTACAAATTCCGATTGGAGCATATTCGCAAAGACCCTGCCCACGTTTGCGGGATTTACGGGAATAATGCTTGCGCTTTGCGTGATAATAGCAGTCGTGTCCTCCCACTTTATTTTAAGCCCCGTAAAAAAACTTGCCGAACAGGCTAAACACGGCGAAGTCGAGCCCGCTTATCACGAGCTGGAACCCGTCGCCGAAATACTCAACGAGCGCAACCGTAGCATAAAGAGGCAAATGGACGAAATACGCGCGGAAAAAGAACTTGCCGACAGAGCGCGCACTTCCAAAGACGAATTTATTTCCAACGTAACGCACGAAATGAACACCCCCCTCACTTCCATTCACGGCTATGCCGAACTTCTGAATGCGGGCGGGCTTAACGCCGAACAGCAGTCGGGGGCGTACAAAACAATTCTGGCGCAGAGCGAACGGCTTACCAACCTTATCGCCTGCATAATCAATTTCAGCGAAATAGACAACGACAGCCTCCCTTCCTACGAAGTCGATTTTTCGGCGCTTGCAAAAGAAATGATATACGCGCTTAAACCCGAAGCGGACAAGCGCGGAATAACGATTAATGAAAATATAAAAGACGGCGTTATCGTGCTTTCGCGTCACGAACGACTGAACGAGCTTTTCGGCAACCTTTTGCGCAACGCCGTAAAATACAACAAGCAGGGCGGAACGGTTACCGTCTGCCTGACGGAACGCGGGTTTTCAGTAGAAGATACGGGAATAGGCATTTCGGAAGAAAACATAGGCAAAGTCTTTTCAAGGTTTTTCACCGTCGACAAATCGCACAGCGGTAAAAACGGCGGGTTCGGACTGGGGCTTGCGGTCGCCAAAAAGATATGCGTAAAATCGGGCTGGAATATCACCGCCGAAAGCAAGCTGGGCGAAGGAAGCAAATTCACCGTTGAATTTTAAACTGCAAAATAAAAAGGCGGACTATTTAGTCCGCCTTTTATTATTTAATCTGTTTCGCCCTTCTTCTTTTTAAGAATTACAAGGACTATTGCAACGCCCGCACCCAGCGCAATCGCGCCGAACACACAGCCCAGCACAACCCAGAGGGTGTTGGAGGAACTTGCGGGATTTTCGGGATTGGGAGCGATGGGATTGCCGATTGTAGGACTTTCGATTACCTTAATCGTTACGCCCTTATCCTCATAGCTCTTTGCCGACTTTTCGGACATAAACACCGCTTCGAGCGTGTTGCTGGATGCAAGTTCGTCCTTGCCGAGGGTAAGCTTACCGTCTGCATATCTCGATGCGTTTACAGCCATTCCGTTCAACAGTACGTGGGATACCCTGTATCCTTCGTCCGCGGTGATTTTGTAAGTTATGGTATCGCCTTCGAGCGCGTTGATGCCGCCCTTGCCGTCTTCCGTCTTTATCGTGCCGTTGCCCGAAGCGCTGGAATAAACGGATTTCGCGCTTTCGGTTACCGCCGCGCTGGAATTCTTAATCTGAACTACCGTAAAGGGGCTGAAACTCTTGACCTGCGCAATAAGACCATACTGGGTTACTATGACGGGAATTTCTTCGATGCCTGTTATCTTACCGCTGTCGTCGTGCGTGTAGTGGTAAATTTTGAAAGTCGTGCCCGCGTCGTCGGGGCTGAAACCTTCGGGGAAGCCGAACGCAACCTGCATATAGCTTCCGTTGGGAACTTTCGTAACAACTCCGCAAATCTGCAAATGGATTTCGTAAGTAGCCGAAGTTACTATATCTTCCTGCTCAATCGGCGTTTCGTCGAGGAGCACGTCGTGCATTTCGTTTTCTTTGTTCTTGTCGGGTTTTTCCGCAACGAGCAGAAGCTGGCTTCTCTGGTTCTCTGCGTAGTAGTTTCCGTTTTCGTCCTTGAAATCGGTAACCGACAGGTCGGAATTGTCAAGCATTCTGGGCTCGCCGTATACGTTCATATAAAGTCTGCCGTCGTTGAATATCTTACTGCACACGACGCTTTTGCCTTTGAAGCTGTAAATTACGGACGAGGGTATCTTCTTGCTGTTTACGCCTTGAAGATTGTCGGGAACGAATATATAGTCCGCAAGGTTGTGTATGTACATCTTGCTGGGGGTAAGCTTGAACTTGATTACCTTGTCGCCGTCCCACTCGAAGTTTTCAATCTTGACGTTATCCATTATGGTATCGTTGCCCCTGGAAGTCGTCAGGTTCAAACCCGCTTCCTTGGTCGTATCGATTAATTCGAGAGATTCGGTATAAGTAATTTTTATTTCGTAAGTTCCGTCCACGGGGTAGCTTCCGCCGTTGGAGGGGTTGGGATTGCCCCAGGGCGCGGGGAAGTAAGTGCCGTGACCGTCGTTTTTATAGGGTTCGCTGGGTTTTACTATAAAATCGGATTCTTTCAAATTTTCCGGCTTATAACCGTAGAACCATTCCTTACCCGCATTTTCGCCGAACCTGTCCTCGTCGGGATAGAAGGCGCCGTAACTTTCGTCGGGAGCGCGGTTCATAAGCGCTACCTGAATAAACCCTGTAAGAGCATTCAGCATCGTCTCGCTTCCGGTTTCCGTGAACTTCCATACACCGCCTATTTCGTTTGCCTCAACCGCGCCGAGCCATGCGCCCCATTTAATTCCGCCCGTTTCTTTATCGGTGTCGCCCCAACGGAACACAAGGTACTTGCCTTCTTCATGAAGTTTCAGTCCGCCCTTGTTTTCGAAGCTGACGGTAATATTGAGGAGTTTGCCTGAATCGGTTTCGGTATAACTCCCCGAAATATCCATACCGTTTTCGTCGGTATCGTTGCCGTAGTCATAGGGTTTTGCCGCGGGGTATTCGAGTTCGAAGCCCGACGAAGATATAACTCTGTCCTCGGAGTGAGCGTAATCGAAGTTTTTGGAGCCGAGAAGAAGCCATTTATCGTTGTCGCCGGTCGTATCGTTCCAGGTAACGTCTACGTTGTACCACATACCTTCGAGCTGGACGACGTTCCACATATGCGCTTCCGACGTGCCGTCGTCGTGTATGCTGTAACCCTGTACGCAGACGCAGGGAATTCCCAGTCTGTCCATAACGGCTTTGAAGCCCATGGAATAGCCTCCGCAGATAGCTTTGCCGTTTACGAGCGAGCCGTAAGCCGTGCTTATATAAGCCGCCGCGGGAGTTTCAACGTTTTTGCCGTCCTTTACCTCGTTGCCGAAGCTGTACACGGTATTGTCGCAAATGTATTGGTTAACGTATTCGATTTGTTCCTTGACCCCGCCCGAAGCTTTCGCCGCCGCAACAATAGAGCCGAGCTTGCTTTCGTACTGCGCAATTGCCGATTCGATTTTTTCGGGAGTATCGAAGCTTCCGTTGTACAGCGTGGATACCCTGCTGCTGTCGAGAAAGGCAACGTACTTGCCGCCCATCTGACCGGCGTTAATGGAAGTGCCGTAAGGGTCGATATAGAACAAATCGGGATGGTCCATTATGTAGGAGTCGCGTCCCGCGCCGTAAGCTTTGGGAACCCTCATATTGCCGTTTTCGACATAGCTTTCCACGTCGCCAGCGGTAACCACGTTGTTGTCTACGAGATTGTATTCTATAAAGCCTTTTTTGAATTCGCCGTTTTTGTCAAGCGTTTCGAACGCTTTGTAAAAGTTTTTCGCATTCTTGTCGTCGCCGAGCCTGTCGTAAAAATAAGTAAAACCGGCATTCTCTTCCGCAACGGCGTTTACGTTGGAGCGTATAAGCATTCCCGTTCCCGCCGCGGCCGTTGTAACGGCAAGGGCAGACACGGCTATAACCGCACCCATTCGTTTTGTCATCGATTTCATAAAAACCTCCGATAAGATTTTAATTTCTATTCTGCGCAAAGCGCAGAATACGAGGGGTCCCCTCGTTTGACGAAATTTTGATACACTATATACCATTTATACGATAATGTCAACTGAATTTACACAGTTTCTTCTTATTGCAAACTAATGTTTAAATTGCCGAAACCTATTCCATATATATAATGCCGCCGCGCAAAAAACGCGGCGGCAAAATTTTTTTTATTCGATGACCATATCTTTAATCGTCATTTCGTTGCCCGTGACGAGATAGGTTTCCGCGCTTTTGCAGTACGGACAGATTTTCGCGTGCTCGGTCGTTTTGTACGTATTTTTACACTTGGTACAGTAAGAAACGGCTTTTAGAATAATCATCTCCAACTCGGTATCGCGCATAAGGCGGGTCTTTTTTTTCGCCCACTCGAAGCAGTCGGTAAAGTACGACGGCACTATCGACGACACCTCGCCTATTTCCAGCGTAAGTTTCAGCACGCGCTCCGCCCCGTTTTCCTCGGCGGTCTTTTCAGCCTGGGCGATTACGTGTTTAACAATTCCCAGCTCGTGCATTATTTACCCTTTTTAATCTGTCTGCGCGCCTTTTTGTAGGCTTTGCGTTTCTTCTTCAAAAGCCTTGCTTCCTTAGAGCCCGAGTGCATTATTATCTTGAACGCGCGCTTCAAGGAATAGCTTAAAAGTCCGCCGACCTTCTTTTCCGCGACGCGCATGGTCGAGCACTTGGGATGGTCGCGCACAAGGTGAATAGCGTCGAAATTGCATCTTGTGGTACAGATACCGCAACCTATGCACTTGTTGGGGTCCACATACGAAGCTCCGCACGAAAGACAGCGGTTTGTTTCGGCTTTTACCTGGCTTTCGGTCAGCGTGCCGTGCGCGCCTTCCTCCTGCTGTCTGGGCGTATTGTCGTAGGAAGGATATTCTACGTTATCCTTATCGAGTATCGCGTAGTACCTTCTGTCCCTGCCTATCGTCATATGCGCGTTGGGGCGCACGCAACGGTGCAGGCTTTCCGCAACCTCGTGACCCTGCGCGATTGCGTCGATAACGAAGCGGGGTCCCGTGAACACGTCGCCTCCCACAAAGATATCGGGGTCGGCAGTCCTGTAAGTGAAGGTATCGGCAACGGGGTATTTTCCGCCCCTCAGCGTGACGGAAGTGCCTTCGAGCAGGTTGCCCCAGTCGACCGACTGACCTATCGCAAACACGATTTTATCGGCTTCGACTTCGATTGTTTCATCCTCGCTGTATACGGGCATGAACGCCTTCGTTTCGGGGTCTGTCGTCCTTATGCACTTTTTAAACACTATCCCGCAGACCTTGCCTTTTTCGTCTACCTTAATCTGTTTGGGTCCCCACGAGGGGTTAATGCAAACTTTATCTTCCTCGGCTTCACGTATCTCTTCGGGGCTTGCGGGCATATCCTCCCTCTTTTCAAGGCAGTACATACTGACGGAGGAAGCTCCGCGGAGCACGGCGTTGCGCGCGCAGTCTATCGCCACGTTACCGCCTCCCACAACGACCACCTTGCCCGCGAACGGCTCCTGCTTGTCAAAGCTTTCGCGCAGGTACTTAACCGCTATTTCACAGCCGTCGGCGGTATCGTTTTCTATTCCGGGAAGTTTACCGCCCTGGCAGCCTATCGCTATGAAGAACGCCTTATAGCCCTGCTCGCGGAGCTGGGGGATTGTTATATCCTTGCCCACTTCCACGTTGCAGTGAATTTCCGCGCCGAGCTGTCTTATTACGTCTATTTCGGCTTCTATAACGTCCTTTTCAAGCTTATACGAAGGTATTCCGTACGTCAGCATACCGCCCGCACAGGGGTTCTTTTCGAATATAACCGGTTTGTAACCCATCTGCGCGAGGTAGTAACCCGCGCTTAGTCCCGCGGGACCTCCGCCGATAATGGCGATTTTTTCGTTAAACGAGCCGTGCACGGACTGAACGACCTTTTCGGGGACGTAACGCTCGCCCGACTTGATTTCGAGGTCGGCCACGAACTTCTTTACCGCGTCGATTGAAACGGGCGAATCTATGTCTCCGCGCGTGCAGGCAAGCTCGCAACGCTTGTTGCACACTCTTCCGCACACCGCGGGGAAGGGATTTTCCGTCTTTATCATCGCAAGCGCTTCCCTGTACCTGCCGTCATGCGCAAGCTTCAAGTACGCCTGTACGGGCACGTGCGCGGGACAGGACGCCTTACAGGGCGCGCTTCCGCTGTCGTAAGTATTGGAAAGGCGGGCGGTGTCGCGGTACTCTTCGTCCCACGCGTAAGCGCCCCACTTATTGTTGTCGGGCAGAGGCGCGTGCGGATATTTGACTTCTTTTCCGCCCTTGGCGCAGAGCTTCTGACCGAGTTTGACCGCGCCGGCAGGGCAGGCCTCGACGCACTTTCCGCAGGCGACGCACTTCTCTTTTTCCACCTTTGCGGTGTATGCGCTCCTCGAAAGGTTGGGCGTGTTGAAAAGAAGGGACGTTCTCAGCGCGTTACATATTTTTACGTTGCAGTTGCAGATGTCGAAAATCTTGTTCTCGCCGTCAATGTTGGTTATCTGGTGAACGTAACCGTTCTTTTCGGCAAGTTCCAAAATTTCGAGCGCGCGCTCCTTTGTTATGTAGTGTGCGCGCCCCGTTTCCACGGTGTAGTCCGCCATATCGCCCAGCTGTATGCACCAGTCGTCCACGTCGTCGGTACAGCCGTCGCCCAGCACGGCGCGCGAGGCACGGCACGAGCAGATACCCGCGGAAATATGCCCCTCGTATTTTTTAAGCCAGTAGGAAATGTGCTCTAAATCAACGGACTTGCTCTCCGCGTTAATCGCCTTTTCGACGGGTATGACGTGCATGCCTATGCCGTCACCCCCCGGCGGAATCATCTGCGTTATTCCCGCAAGAGGAATAAACGTCATTCTCTCGAAGAAGGAAGCGACTGCGGGATTGCGCTCGATACGGTCGACCGAGGAATTGAAAAGCTCCGCCGAGCCCGGCACAAAGAAGGGCACGCGGTATCTCTTTACCCGCGGTCTGTCTTTAAGCTCGCCGTAATGGTCGTAGTTGTCGCCGTAGTCGTATTCGAGTATGCCTATGTACGACATTTCGTCGAGAAGCTTCTGGAAACGCGCGGGTTCGACGCCCTTGTTCATTTTGAGAAGTTTTTCGAAAGTGTAATACTTTCTCAGCTTCATTTTGTTGGCTATATCGCACATTTCCGGCGTTAAAACTTCTTTAAGCCCCCAGTACTCGGGGTCGTCGGAAGTGACGCCGAACAGCTTGTGGGGCACCACGTCCGTTATCTTTTTACCCAGCTTTATATAGCGCTTGTCGGGATTTTTTTCGCCCTGGTGTTTACTGATGATTTTGTCGTTCTGCTCAGGCATTACGTTTTCTCCTTGCCGTTTATTTTGTTCAGAATGTATTCGCTAAGTTCCCGCATACCCTCGCCCGTCTTTGCGGAAACAGGCAATATGTCCGCGCGCGGGTTGCGCAGGCGAATATTGCGTATGCACTTTTGCAAATCGAAGGGGAAGTAATCCCCCGCGTCCGTTTTAGTGATTATTACAAGCCCGCACTTTTGGAAAACGAGCGGGTATTTAAGCGGTTTATCGTCCCCTTCGGGCACGGACAAAAGCACCGCGTCGAGGTGCGCGCCCGTATCGTATTCGGCGGGGCACACGAGGTTGCCTACGTTTTCCAGAAAGATTAAGCGGGGAAGTCCGTCCAGCCCTTCGAGCCCCTGTCTTGTCATCTGCGCGTCGAGATGGCACATACCGCCCGTATGGAGCTGGATTGACTTACAGCCCGTCTTTTCGGCAACGCGCACCGCGTCGACGTCGCTGTCTATGTCGGCTTCCATAACGCCCGCGCTTATATGCTCTTTAAGGCGGTTAATCAGCCCAACCAAAAGCGTAGTCTTTCCCGCGCCGGGCGACGACATTACGTTTATTAGAAAGGTTCCCTTCTCTTTTAGCTCTTCCCTCAGCCTTTGCGCTTCGCCGTCGTTGTCGGCAAGCACGCTTTGGTTTAAAAGTATTGTTCTGACTTTACCCATTATTATTTGAAGAATCTTCTTACAAGGTCGCGGCTGTATTCAACCGTTTCTTCCATATCGCCGAAAGCCATAACCTCGCCCGCGTAATAGGTGTTGTCCTTGCCCTGCATTGCTTCTACCTTGTCGTACCAGCCGTCGGCGTAGTCCTTGGAGGATACGTGCGGGAAATAGTACCAGTCGTCTATGCGCTCGGTCTTGTCGACGGGCAGTCCGCACTTAGTCATATCGGCAAGCGTGGTGTCGCGCGCGGTGTCGAAAGGAACGTCCTCCATACCCTCGTGGTTTCTCAAAGTGAATGTGACGAGAGGCTGGTCGGTGATTTCCTCCTGCGGCCAGCGGTGGTAGAACACCATAAGGTGCCCGCGCGTTTCGTTGGTCATATTTTCAAAGAAGTAATAGGATATATCGGGGCACTTACCCTCCGCCGTCCTTACCGCCATAGTGAAATATTCTTTATGTACAATCTTGGAGAACAGCTCCTTCTCTTCCTCTCTCGGGTCGCCGTATTTGAGGAACAGCTCCAACGGCGTGCAGATGACGAGTTTGTCAAACTCTTCCGTTTTTCCGTTGACGGTGACGTAGACTTTGCCGTCCCTGCGCTCTATGCCCGTTACTTCGCAGTTGAGGTTTGCGGGGTGTTTGAGGTGATTGTTTACGCCCTCCCATATGGATTGCGTGCCATCTCTCCACGTCCACAGCTTGCCCGTGGAAAGGAATTGCTGTACGGTGAACGCGTCGAGGTATTTAAGCACGTATGCCGCGGGGATTTCGTCGAAATAGCCGTATCCGAACGACGTGAAAGGTCCCTTCCAGACGAGGGTCGCGTCCTCGCACTTGTTCTTTTTGAGGAACTCCGAGAAAGGCATGGACAAATCTTTTAAGTTGGGGTTAACGCCCTCTATGTGTTTAAGCTTCATTTTCGGCGAGGGGCAGGGGCCTTCGTACCTGCCCTGCGCGACTCCGCGGTGTCCGTTTACGTCGTAGCCGTAGTATTTTTTATTTAAAAGCTTATTCAGCTTTTTCATTTTCATAAACTTTTTCAAAAGCGCAAGCTTGGAAGATTTCTGCGGGGTGCCGTCCGTCATCATAAAACGCCTGCCCATAGGGGGACCGTCGAGGTGGGTCGTACCGCCGAACTCTTCGCACTCCTGCACGGCAAAATAGGTGTCGCACCCCATTACCGCGCCCATTTCGATAGTCCTGTCCTCCCACTCGCCGTTCGGCTTTTTACACTTCATCAAAGGCGAAAAGGCTTTACCGCCCACGCGCCCCGACTTTTCGTAAATAACGTAATTATCGTAACCCTTTTTTTCAAGGTACATGGCAAGGCTGGTGCCCGCGGGGCCTCCGCCTATAATGCATATTCTTTGATTTTTGTCGTCCATAAAAATACTCCTAATATATTACTTTATAATATAATACTACTTAAAAAAGGATATGTAAATACCTGAAAGAAAATTATTTTCGTTTTTTTGCAATTTTTTTCATTAATCCCAGCACATAACGTTCGTCGTTATCCGTTTTGCATACGATATCGAAATAATCTTTTAGTTTTGCGCCCTCTTTTTCGGGCGGAAGAAGGCAAACCGAAATCCCGCCGTGACCCGTATGGTAGCCGTTTATTTTTTCACGGCTTTCGTCGAAGGCAATCCAAAGCGTTCCGCCGTCCTTCAACAGCGCGTGCGCCTTGCGCGCAAACGCGTCCTTGTCCGTAAAATGTGGATACGCGTCGAAAACGGCAATACAGTCATAAGGCTCCGAGGGGGTCAATTCATAAAAATCGGCGACCACGTAATTTATCCCGGGGTTGGCTTTGCGCGCCCTTTCTATCATCTTTTCGGACAAATCCGCGCCGTCGACAATACAGCCCTTTGACAGCAGAAAGCCGCCGAGAACGCCCGTTCCGCAACCGGCGTCAAGCACGCGCTTGCCCTCGCCCAGCCCCGCGCCCCCGAAAAGGATTTCCAGCTCTGCTTGGCTTACGCCCCCTTCGCGCCTCCACCCCTCGGCGAGCCCGTCGAAAAACTCCTTCTGTCTAACGATGTTTTTGCGGTGGTGCATGGGGTCGAGGTACCTGTCGCTCTCGCCGATGAAACGGTATTTTTCGGCAACGGTAACGACCGTCGGGATAACGGCAAGCTGTATTACGATTGCCGGCCAGCAGGTGACGAAATAGCCCGTGAAAAACAGCGTCCAGGTGTACGAATCGCGCGTTCCGCCTAAAAACAGCAGGTACGCGACGCACCCGCCCGCTATTCTGCCCGCAAGCATACTTAAAACAAGCGATATGTACACGTCGGGAATAAATCTGCCCGTCTTGATTATGCGGAAAAACACGCCCGAGGCAGTGCTGTACACCAACAGCTCCGCCATCATATTGGGCAGAAAAGCAACGGTAGGCATACCCGTGAACAGAAAGGACAACAGCGGACAGACAAGCCCGACAATCGCGCCGTACATAGGTCCGCAAAGAAAGCCCGTGACGAAAACGGGCAGATGCATGGGCGCGAAAATACTACCGCCGTTGGGTATTGCGTGGAACGCCATGGGCAGAAGCACGCCGACGGCAAGCATCATCGCGGAAAAACAAAGCTTTTTCGTATTGCTCATAATTTTATCTTTTCTATCTCGCTTTTAATGTACGCTTCCAGCGCGTCCAGCCCCTCGCCCGTTTTGGCGCAAGTTACGAACACGGGCGCGGAAGGATTGCGCTTTTTAATGTTTTTAACGGCTCTTTCGGCGGAAAAGTCGAAAATACCGCTTACGTCCGTCTTTGTTATTGCGACGGCGGAAGCAACCTCGAACATCAGGGGGTATTTAAGCGGTTTGTCGTCGCCCTCGGGCACGGACAGAAGCACGAGGTTTTTCGCCGAGCCCGTATCGAACTCCGCGGGGCAGACGAGGTTGCCGATATTTTCGAGGATAATTACGTCCAGCCCGTCAGCGCCCAGCGCTTCGAGGCTTTCCGCCGACATCTGATAAGTGATATGGCAGGCGCCCGCCGTGTTAATCTGCACCGTTTTAACGCCCGTTTCCCGCGCGATTGTACGCGCGTCGACCGCGCCGTCGAGGTCGGCTTCGATAACGCCTATCCTGTAAGTTGATTTAAGCCTGTTCACAAGCTCGGTTATAAGCGTGGTTTTTCCGCTTCCGGGCGAGGACATAACGTTGAGATAAAATATCTTTCTGCGTATCAGGCTTTCCCTCAGCTCCTGCGCGCCCGCATTGTTGCGCGAGAGTATATCTTCCTTTATTTCTACTGTTTTAATATCTTCCATACAAAAAATTATATAACCCTTGCTCCCCTTTGTCAATACCGTTTGACAAACGCGCGGGTTTAAATTAAAATATTGGTGTTATGATTGAAGAAAACTTAAAAAATCTTTTTAAAGAAATACCCGAATACAACCCCTTCGGCGAAAAAGTAACAATTGTCGGGGCGGTGAAGTTTCAGACCGCGGAAAGCATAAACCGCGCCGTACGCGCGGGGTTAACGGACATAGGCGACAACCACGTGCAGGAGTTCAGGGAAAAATTCGACCTTATAGAGGGCAGTCCCCGCCGTCACTTTATCGGGCATTTGCAGACGAATAAAGTAAAATACCTGATAGGCAAAACCTATCTGTACCACTCCGTCGACAGAACGGGGCTCGCCGAAGAAATTTCCAAAAGAAGCCTTAACGCGGGCGTTGAGTCGGATATTCTGTTGCAGGTAAATATAGGAAGCGAGCTTTCGAAAGGCGGTTTCGCGCCCGAAGAAATAGAAAGAGCCTGCGAACAAATAAAAAAACTGCCCGCGCTGAGAATACGCGGACTTATGGCTATGCTTCCCCTTACCGACGACGAAGCGTTGCTTGGCGCGCTTGCCGGACGTATGCGCGCGGAATACGACAAGATTAAAACATATGACGAAAATTTCACGTATCTTTCAATGGGAATGAGCGGGGACTGGCGCATATGTTTGCAGGAAGGCGCAAACATGCTTCGGTTAGGCACGTGCATTTTCGGACACAGAAACTACAACTGATATAGTAAGCCGACGGGCGCAAATTCGCCCGTCGGCTTTAATTTATCTCTATAGGTTTGTAGTAAGTGCTGTTAAACTCCGCTTCTCCGCTGTTATATTCGTTCCATCCAGTGCTCCACCCCTCGTCGGAAGGACCGCGCACATACACCTTTGTATCGTTATATCCTAAAATACAAGAGCCTACGTATACAACCGATTTAGGTATTACCAGCTCTTTAAGCTTCGGACACCACAAAAATGCGTTGTGACCTATCTCCTCCACGTTTACAAGCGTAACCGAACTCAGCTCCGGACAGAGAGCAAATGCATTATTCCCGATTTTTTTAACCGTTGGCGACAGCACGACTTTTTTAAGCTTGGGACAATGAAAAAAACCGTTCAAAGCTATTTGCGTAACCGTATATTCCTTTCCGTCGATAACCGCGGTCGAGGGGATATACGCTTCGACTGCCGTGCCCTTGTTGGCAATTCTTACCTTGCACTCCGTTTCGTTTATTATCGAAAACGTGAATCTTGCAATGCTGTCGGTCCAGCCCCAGATTACGTTCTGGTTTGCGTTGCCTTTGTTCCAGTCTTCGTTCCACCCTTCGGGCTTTTCTTCCGCTTCGGCGTAAACCTGCGTATTACTGCCGTTAAAAATACCGCCCATAATTTTTGCCGCCGACTTGGGAATTATAATTTCCTTTAAAGCATAACATTCGGCAAACGCATGTGCTTCTATGTATTCGGCTTTGGGTATTTCCGCAAGACTTAAAGCCGAACAGCCTTCAAAAGCCATTTGGTATATAGCCCTTGCCTTAGGCAGTTCAACGCTTTGCAGTTTTGAACACTCTGCAAATGCGCTGTCGTAAATTATCTGAGCGTTGGGTAAAGATATTTCGGTCAACGACTCGCATCCGACGAACGCTCCGTGTCCGACAACCAGGACGGTATCGGGCAATATTACCCTTTCAAGCTTGCCGCCTAACCAAAAACAATCGTCCGCAATATGGGTAACCGTGTATTGCTCGCCGTCTATCACAACCTTTTCGGGTATCAGCGCAACCGTCGCTTTTGTCGGGTTTGTGCACTCGACGGAACAGAGTTTATTTTCTTCATCGACGGGCAAATACGTAAATTCCGCAAGAACGTCGCCGTCCTTCCAGCCCCAGATTACGTTCTGGTTTTTGTTAAGTTCATTCCAGTCTTCATGCCAGCCCGCAGGCTTGCTTTGCGCGCGGACGCAAACCTGCGTGTTGTTTCTTGCGAATATAAACCTACCGACCGTTTCGGCGCTTTCGGGAATAATTATTATACTCAGTTTGGGACAAAGACAAAACGCCGTGTTATGTATTACCGTAACGGTATCGGGCAGAACAACTTTCTCCAACTCGGGGCAATTGCTAAAGCCGATATTGTATATTTCGGTAACGGTATATTCCTTTCCGTCAATAACAGCAGTCTGAGGGATTTCCGCAATCATTGCATATTCTTTATTTAAACAACGATACACCATACATTGCGTATCGTTAAGTTTTTCATACTTTAATTCCGCGGGAATGAGATAATCGTAAATTACGTTTTGGTTTTCGTTGTCCCTGTTCCAGTTGACATCCCAGTTTTGGGTATCGGCGCCTTTGACGACTTTTACGGAAGTATTATTATACTGAAAAACACTCTCTCCCATTTTTGCGGCAGTCTTTGGTATCACCGCTTCGCTTAATTCGGGACAAAAACCGAAAGCCCCGTCGCCTATCTCCTCCGCCGCGGGCATAAATACGCTTTCAAGCTTATCGCAATCCAGAAATGCCTGTGAGCCGATTGTTTTAACGGAAGTTAAATCAGCCTTAACCAGACTTTCGCAATCTCTGAAAGCGCCGACGCCGATTGTTTCCACTCCGCCAAGATTAATGTCCGTCAGATAACGGCAGAAATCAAATGCTATAGCGCCTATTTGTTTGACGGTTGAAGGCAGCTTCACCTCTCGCAGCGGTATTCTGTGTATAACTCCTTCGACAACGTTATAAAACGCCCTCTCCGCAATGCGCGTTACGGTATATTCCTTTCCGTCTATTACAGCTTTTTCGGGAATTTCGGCGTATGTTACGTCGTCCAAGTTCGCACAGGATACTTCGCACTCGCTATCGCTTATCGGATTGTAATTTAAAACGGCTTTCCCTTCGAACCAGCCCCAGATTACGTTTTGGTTTTCGTTGCCCCTGTTCCAGCCTGCATGCCAGCCTTCGGGCTTTGAATCCGCAACGACGCAAACCTGCGTGTTGTTTTTTGCGAATATATACCTACCGACCGTTCCGACGCTTTCGGGAATAATTATTATACTCAGTTTGGGACAAAGACAAAACGCCGAGTCATGTATTACCTTAACAGTAACGGGCAGAACAACTTTTTCCAACTCGGAACACGCACCAAAACCGGGCCTGCATATTTCGGTAACGGCGTATTCCTTTCCGTCAATAACAGCAGTCTGAGGAATTTCCGCAATCATTGCATATTTTCTGTTTAAACAACGATACACCATACATTGCGTATCGTTAAGTTTTTCATACTCTAATTCCGCGGGAATGAGATAATCGTAAATTACGTTTTGGTTTTCGTTGTCGCGGTTCCAGTTGACATCCCAGTTTTGGGTATCGGCGCCTTTGACGACTTTTACGGACGTATTATTGTAATGAAAAACGTCCGCGCCCATTTTTGAAGCAGTCTTTGGTATCACCGCTTCGCTTAATTCGGGGCAAAGACCGAAAGCGCCGTCGCCTATCTCCTCCGCCGCGGGCATAAATACGCTTTCAAGCTTATCGCAGCACATAAGCGCCTGTGAGCCGATTGTTTTAACGGAAGTTAAATCCGCCTTAACCAGACTTTCGCAATCTCTGAGAGCGCCGACGCCGATTGTTTCCACTCCGCCAAGATTAATGTCCGTCAGATAACGGCAGTAATCAAATGCCATAACGTCTATTTGTTTGACGGTTGAAGGCAACTTCACCTCTCGCAGCGGTATTCTGTGTATATCTCCTCCGATAACGTTATAAAACGCCCTCTCCGCAATGCGCGTTACGGTATATTCCTTTCCGTTTATTACAGCTTTTTCGGGGATTTCGGCGTATGTTACGTCGTCCAAGTTCGTACAGGATACTTCGCACTCGCTATAGCTTATCGGGTTAAACGCAAGCTCTGCGTTTATTACGGCGCCGGGGGAAGAAATTACACTGTCTTCGCCGACAAATCCCGACGAATTTTCGGGCGGGACGGGGACGGGCGCCTTAACGGCGGAGTCTTGTTGCAGGCTTAAAGACGCGCACCCGCAGAACGTGAACACCGCCGACGCGCAAATTAAAATTATTAAAATTACAAGTCTTTTGCCTTTCATAATCTTATACTATCATATTCGGAAGGGTTTGTAAAGAGAAAAAGTAAAAACAGCCGAAGCTTAAAACTTCGGCTGTTAGCTTTTTTATTATTCCGCTTTGAAGGGAAGAAGGGCAGACACTCTCGCGCGCTTGATTGCGGTAGACAGTTCGCGCTGATGTTTAGCGCACGTTCCGCTCATTCTGCGGGGCAGGATTTTACCGCTTTCCGCAACGAATTTCTTTAAACGGTTAACGTCTTTATAGTCTATTTCGGTTGTCTTTTCCTGGCAGAAAACGCATACCTTTCTGCGGGGAACCCTTTTATAACTCTTTTTGGGAGCAACTGTTTTATTCTCTTCCATAATTTATTCTCCTATCATTAATTGGGTTGAAAGCGGATACGCGTGAAAGACAAGGCGAATGCGCATTTGCAAGGGGAGTTTACTAAACGTAAATGACCCGAAGTAAAGCGCAAATTCAACGCAGTATTTCACGTTGCAGGCGCTTTCAATACTTAGAAGGGGATATCCGAATCGTCGTCAAACGCCTGTAAGCTTGCCCTCTTTCTCTCCTGAGGAGCCGACTGGGGCGCTTCGGCAAAGCCGTCGCCCTGGCTTCTCGGGGTCAGAAATTCCACGTCCTGCGCGACTATGTCTACGCCCGTGCGCTTTACGCCCTGATTATCCTCGTAATTCCTGAGTTCGATTGAACCCGATACCGCGACTTTGTTGCCCTTCTTTGCGTATCTCGCTACGTTTTCGCCCAGCCCGCGCCATGCTACGCAGTTGAAGAAGTCCGTCTGGCGTTCTCCGCCCGCTCCGCTGTACGACCTGTTTACCGCTATCGAAAAACGGCAAAGCGATACGCCCGAAGTCGTTTCCGAAAGTTCGGGGTCGCGCGTTAAGTTGCCTATTAAAAATACTTTATTCATCTTTTATACCTTAATTTTTAGCTGTAATAACTCTTCTAAGAACTTCGGCGGTAAGACCGGCAACTCTGTCGAGTTCCCTGATAACCGCGCCTTCCGCTTCGAAAGTCGTCAATACGTAAAAGCCGTCGTTCTTATAGTTGATAGGATAAGCAAGCTTTTTTACGCCCCACTTGTCGGTGGATACGACTTTACAGTTCGCCGACGTAATAATGTCTTCGAACTTTTTGATAAGCGCGTCCTTCGCTTCGTCGGAAGCCGCGCTGTCCAAAATGTAAAGCATTTCGTAAGTTTTCATAGTTTTCACCTCCCGGACTTAATCGGCATACCACCTGCGGTATGCAAGGTTATTAAATTATAATATACCTTTACCCGATTGTCAACCGTTTTGCACGCTCCAAAAGCGTTTTGTTGACGTTGAGTCTGCCGTCCAGCGCGCAATCGTACAACAGGGTTTCGAGTACTTTGCCTACCTCTTCGGGCTTTATTCCCGCTTTAATTAGCTCGTCCCCCCGCACGTCAAGCTGTTTAAGGCTTACGGGCGCGCCCTCTTCAAGCATACCGGCGTATATCCGCTTCCACTTAATCACGCAGGGCGCGGGCGACAAATCGTCCTTGCACGCCGAATAATCGGCTTGCTTCAATGAAAGCACTTTTTCGAATATGTCGTTGTTCTTTACTATAAACCTTCTCACCTTGCTGTCGCGGGCGTCGCAGCGGAAATCGTACATATGCGTTTCGCAAAGGCGGGCGGTTTCTTCAATGAGTTTTTTGGGGAATTTCAGCCGTGCCCCAGCTTCGCGCGCTATCCTCGCGCTCTCGGTTTCGTGACCGCGGTAAGAACCGCTTGTATTTTTGCAGTACGGTTTGCCGATATCGTGCAAAAGCGCGGAAAGCCTGACGGAGTAATCTGCGTACTTCACGGTGCGCAGAGAGTGTTCCAGCACGTCGTAATTATGATAAGCGGACGGCTGTTCCATATCCCTGCCCGCCGTCAGTTCGGGGAGAATATAATCGAGAACGCGGGTTTTGTCGAGAATTTCAAGCCCAGCGTACTGCCCGTATCCGTTGCCGTAACGCTTATCGGCGCGCAAAAGCGCGTCGAGCTCCGCGTAAATTCTTTCGGGCGCAATGTCGGCAATCAGCCCCGCGTTGTTTTTTGCGCCCGCAAGACACTCTTCCGTCGGCGCGAACCCCGTCTGCGCGGACTGGCGGGCAAGGCGCATAAGCCTTAACCCGTCCTCGCCGAACACCTTGTCCGCTTGGGCAACCGTCGAAACGCGCCTGTTAAGAATATCTTCCGTCCCGCCCAAAGGGTCGGTTATTTCGTCCTTCGCGACGTCGTAATATACCGCGTTGCACTTAAAGTCGCGCCTGCGGGCGTCGAGGGTTATGTCGTCGGTGAAAAACGTCCTTACGGGACGGTGCGCGCCCCTGACGTATTCGTCCGAACGGAAACAGGTAAACTCGTATTCCTCCCCGCCAAGTTTCAGCTTGACCGTGCCCGTGTTTTTATAAACCGCCGTAACCTCCGCCCCGCACTTTTCCGCAACGCGAATAAACCCGTCGGTATCGGCGGGCGCGCAAATGTCCCTGTCCTTGCCCGCGCATTCCAGCCCCGCAAGGCAGTCGCGGACGTACCCGCCGACCATATACAGCGGGAACGGACAGGCGCGGGCGAGTTTTATCAGATTTTCGGTACAGGGTATTTTCAAAGCGTGGTTTTCCTTGCACAGTTTATTATTTTAAATTATTATACCATTCTTTTAAAACTATTGCAATAATTTGAAAGAAATGCTATAATATTCAGCAAGACGCACTACGGAGAAAGCCATGTATCACATTATAGTGAACGAGGACAACCTTAGAAAGAGAAAGAACCGCAAAAAACTTGCGGTCGCGGAAAGGAAATTCCGTACGGCGGGGCTGGACTATACCGTCCACCGCACCAACAGACAGGGACAGCCCAAAGAAATCTGCGGACGGGTAACCTCGGGTAAGGGCAATACCGTTATCGCCATGGGAGGCGACGGAACTTTGCACGAAATTTTAAACGGGTTCTGCGACTTCGAAAACAACTCCATGGGGCTTATACCTATGGGCACGGGCAACGACTTCGCCGCCGCCGCAAAGATACCCCTTAACACCGCGCGCGCCGTCGATTTAATAATTTCGGGCAAGGTCAAGGCGATAGATTTTTTGCAGTTTTCCTCGGGTCTGCGCTCGCTTAACGCGGCGGGAATGGGCATAGACGTAGACGTGCTTAAAATTGCGTACGCGGGAAAAACCAAGGGCAAATCCAAGTATCTTAAAGCGCTTATAAAGGCGCTTGCGGAATTTAAAAGTTACCGCTATAAAGTGTATTACGACGGCAAAGAGGAAGAACATTACGGGCTTATCGGCGCGGCAGGCAACGGCAGGCAGATAGGCGGAGGAATAAAGACCTTCCCCGATGCGAGAATAGACGACGGTTACCTCGACCTTCTGGTCGTGGATTTTCTGTCGAAGTTTAAAACGATAGGCGCGTTTTTAAAACTTATGCGCGGTAAGATAAACAAAATTAAACAGGTTACGGCGGTTAAGACCAAGAGCGTTAAATTCGTACCCCTTTACGACGGATATACAGTGCAGGCGGACGGCGAGCTTTACGAAGGCGTTCCCCTCGAAATAAACGTTGCCGAAGGCAGACTTAAATTCCACACCCCCGTTTAGACGATAATGAAAATTGACAGATATTACAGGAAGATAATAGACGGCGTACCCACCGCCGTCGTTGTCGCCGACCAAAATTTGAGAGCCGTTTTTACCAACTCCGCGTTCAGAACCCTCTTCCCTTCGGGCAGGGAGCAAGGCTCGCTGGGCAGGGTCACGTGCTGTGTTTACGGCTCGGGCGAGTGCAGGGGCGAAGCGTGCAAGGGCTGTTCCCTATACGACGCGTTCGACGACGCGCTGTGTTCCAACAAGCGCGTAACCAGACGGGTTTTCCAGAAAGTGAGAACGGACGGCGTGACGCGCGACGTTTCCTACTCTCTGACGGTCAAACCGCTTGGCGGAGGGCTGTGCATGGGAACTATCGACGACGCGTTCGAGCTGGAAATAGCGCAGGAACTGCAAACGGCGAAGAATATACAGCAACGGCTTTTGCCTGCGGGCAACTGGGCGGGCGGTAAGCGGTACTCGTATATGTACATACCCTGCCGCGACATAGGCGGGGATTTACCCGACGTTTTCGCCGTAAACGGCTCCGCCTGCGGAGTGATTGCCGACGTTTCGGGCAAGGGCATTTCCGCGGGTATGCTTTCGGCGTTCGTAAAAGCGGCGTACGACAAAACGCTGTACTCCCCCGCCGACGCTATAAGCAACCTGAACGCCAAATTTTCCGAACTCAACCTCGACGAACGCAATTACGTGACAGTCGCCGCGGTAAGGATTGACGCGGACAGCATTACCTATTCCATGGCGGGGCACAACGTGCCTATTCTGTTAAAGACGGGAAGCGGTATAACGCGCATAATGCTTAACTCTCCCCCCGTTTCCAACTGGTTCGAAAACCCCTCTTACTACGAGGACGTTATTCACTACAAGAAGGGCGATATTTTGGTGTTGCTTACCGACGGCGTGACGGAGTGCAAAAACGCGCGGGGCGAAATGTTCGGCGCGGACGGCGCGATTAAGACGCTTTCGGTATCCCGCACGGCGGAAGAGTTTATAAAAAATCTTGAAAACAACCTCAAAAATTTCAACAATAATTTAGACGACGATATTACGGCAATCGCCTTCGACCTTTAAAACAAATCCCCCGCACGGCTGTGCGGGGGTAATTTTTTATATCATTTCTTTTATCTTCGCCATTGCGGAGGCACGGCTTTCCACGCCGAGTTTGGAATAAATTGAGCTTATATAATTCCTCGCGGTGCCGTCGGAGAGCTTCATTGCCGAAGCAATCTGCCTGTTGGTGAAGCCGTCGTTGAGCATAAGCGCTATTTCGACTTCCCTGTCCGACATATTGAAGGCTTTTTTCAGCTTGATTTCTTTGTCTGACGAAACCATCATCGCCGCGTCCGTAATCTTTTTTGCTATTTTAGAGGGCAGTATGGTGTCGCCCGCATAGGCGTTTTTGATTGCGTCTATAAGCGCGGTCGAGCCGATATCCTTCAAAAGATATCCGCTTGCGCCGTTGTTTATCGCGCTTAAAATATAATCGCTGTCGTCGAACGTGGTAAGTATTATTATCTTTATGCCCGAATTTATCTCTTTGATTCGCTTGGTGGCAACCACGCCGTTCATATTCGGCATGCGTATGTCCATCAAAACGACGTCGGGTTTATGCTTTTCGCACATGGCAACGGCTTCCGCGCCGTCGCAGGCTATGCCTGCAATTTTGAAATCGGGACAGGTTTCCAGCACGCTTTTGATGCCCTCGGCTAAAATCATCTGGTCGTCGACAAGTAAAATTTTAATCATAAAAACTCCTCTGTTATTTATCGAGGGGCAGGGTTATATCCACTTCGAACCCTTCCCCCGGTTCGCTTGAAAAATCGCATCTTCCGCCCAGCGCTTCGGCTTTTTCGCGCATGCTCCTCAGCCCGAAACCTTCCTTTACGCTTCCTTCGATTCCGCGTCCGTTGTCGGATATGAGAAGATGCAGACCCGACAGCGATTTTTTAAGTTCTATATAAAACGCGGTCGCAGAGCCGTGCCTCAGTCCGTTTGCAATGCTCTCTTTAACGGAATTGAGTATGAAACGGAAACCGTCGCCCCCGAGCGAAACGTCGTCTATGTCGCACCGTATTTTAAGCTCGGTTCCGTCGATTGTCTGCGCTATTATCTCTTCGAGCTCCTCTTTAAGCGTGCGGGCGTTGGTTCTGCCCGCAAAGAGGTGAACGCTTTCGCGCATCTGGTCGAGCGCGTTTTTCGCCTGTATGTTTGCGGAAATAATCCTGTTTTTCGCTTCCTCGGGGTTATTGTCTATAAGCAGTTTGGCGGCCTCCGTCTGCATTATTACCGTCGTCATCGAGTGCCCCGCATTGTCGTGTATGTCCTTGGCTATGCGGTTGCGCTCCTCGTAAACCGCCGTGCGCGACAGCTGTTCGTACACTTCTTTCAGCTGTGCCTTGCTTTCGTCCGCCTGCTTCAAAGCCTGCCTTAAATGCAGGTTGTTGCCGTAGAATTTGAGTATGAAGTTGGTAACCACGGCGTGTATGCCTATGATAGCGAAGCCGAACACGAGGTCGCCCATTATCTGCACTATATTGCGCGGAAAGGACTCCACGTTGTTGAAAACCACCCAACTGCATATAAAGGAAATTACGAACAGCCCGCAGCTTACCCCGAAGAGTATCATATTGTTTTTTATGTCGTTTATCGAAATATAAAACTGGGTAAGAACGACGCAATACATAATGTACAGGTACGAGTTGCCCGTTATAAGACATATCGCCAGCAAAAACAGCGAGTCGAAACCGAAGAAAACGAACTTGAAAGCAATTTTCGTAATCGCAAACGAATCCACCGTTACGAATACGAAGAGAAGAAAACTGCTTGCTATCAGCAGTATCAACTGCGCCGTACCGCCGTTTTCGATATAGTGTCCTATATACTGCACGCATATGAGTATTTCTATCAGCGCCAGAAGCCCCAAAAGCAAAAGTTTGAGGTATTTGACGAAATGTTTGTCGTTTATGTTGTACTCGAACTCTTTATCCATTTTACGATATTACCCATAGTGTATTTGTTCCTGATATCTTCGAGCGCCCCGCTCTCGCGGTAACTGTAAAAGCCTTCGTCGCCGTCGTAGATGATATGGTCCGGAAACGCAATACCGTTCATCGAACAGATAAACTGCAAAAGGTTTGTAAATTCGCAGTCGTTTGCGGAAGGTTCGGTACAGCCGTTCAAATGGTTATGGACGGCGAGCACCGCATACGGCTTTGCCAGCGCGATGTTTTTGAGTATGTCGCCTCCGTCCATAACGACTTTGTTTCTGTCCGCAGACGAATACGTGTAAATGCGCCTTACCCTGCCGTTCTTTTCGAGGAAATACAGTTCGAGCGCTTCTTCCGTTTTGCCCGCAAACCGCACGGATATGAATTTTTTGCAGTCGGCGAAAGTTTTAAGCTGAGCCATCGCGCCTATTTCGCCCGCGCGTTCGGTGCAAAGCCCCACCGTCCTTATATATTCGGCAACATTTTTACCCACTCCCTGCACGGTTTTAAGCTCTTCTATGTCCGCTTTCAGCACTTCCGAAATGGAACAAAACCTATCCAACAGCGCGTGCGCGATAGGATTTGTGTTGATTCTCGGACAGGCTTCGAACAGCAAAACCTCCAAAACTTCGTGGTCGAACATATCCGAACCGTTATATAAACGCTTTTTCATGCGCTGTCTGTGCCCTTCGTGCAAGATTTTTACCTTCATTTTAAAAAATATGTTAAATTCATTTTACCATAAAAAATAAAAAGTGTATAATGTTTTTAGAGATATTTTTTAAAAGGCGCAAAATGTACGATATTAATGAAGTTATAACCCATATTTCGCAGGCGGTAAAATACGATTCGTCGCAGGCTCCCGCAGCCCAAGGCGCGCCCTTCGGCAAGGGCGCCGCGGACTGTCTGGATTATTTTTTGAAGCTTGCCCAATCTTTCGGGTTCGAAACAAAAAATTACGACAACTACGCAGGCGAAGTAATTTTCGGCGAGGGCGAAGAATTCGCAGTGCTCGCCCACCTCGACGTAGTGCCCGCGGGCAGGGGCTGGAAGCACGACCCCTTCGGCGGAGAAATAGATTACGTCAATTCCAGAATCTGGGGCAGGGGAACGATGGACGACAAGGGCCCCGCCGTGATAATATTACACTGCCTGAAACAGCTTAAAGACGAAGGCTTCGTTCCGTCGAGGAAGATTAAACTTATTGTCGGCTGTAACGAAGAAAACGGCTGGGAATGCATAAAATACTATAAGAAGCACGCGGTTATGCCCAAAGAAGGATTTTCGCCCGACGCTGATTTCCCCGTGATTTACGCGGAAAAGGGAATTTTGCACGTCGAGCTCAAATTTCCCGCAAACGGCGTAAAACACCTCGAAGGGGGCGAACGCGCGAATATGGTCTGCGACTACTGCGAAACGTCCGACAACGGCACCCCTATCCGCGAAGATCTTACCTTCGAAAACGGAAAAATAGTTGCACGCGGGAAATCGGCGCACGCCTCGCTTCCCCATCTCGGACGCAACGCGATAGAGCCCGTTCTCTCCTACCTCGGGCTAAACGAAATGTCGTCGCTGTTATTCGACGACGGGTTCGGGCTTAAAAAACTCAAAGACGGAACGGGAAGCCTTACCTTCTCGCCGAACATAATAAAGTGCGACGGCGATAACATTTACGTTACGTGCGACATAAGGTACCCCGCCTCCTATTCGGAAAAAGACGTGCTGGACGCGATTGAAGAAAGACGAATACCCTATACCGTTCTTAACAGTCAGGCGCCCTTGCACATAGACCCCGGATGCAAGCTTGTAAAAACGCTGTGCGAAACTTACTGCGAGGTGACGGGCAAAACCGTAAAACCCGTTTCCATCGGCGGGGGAACGTACGCGCGCGCGCTCGAATGCGGTGCGGGGTTCGGACCCGAGGAAGAGGGCGAAGAGAGCACCATCCACAAACCCGACGAGTACATAACCTTCGAGAAAATCGGGAAGTGTTTGGAAATTTATAAACTTGCAATAGAGCGTCTTTGCAGGTAATGTTGTTATGAAAGGTAAAAAGCTATCAAAAAAGATAATATTCGCAATCGTGTGCGGGGCGGTTATCGGTTCGATTATAATCGCGCTGTCGGGCTTGCAGATTGCTTTTGTGGTAGCAGACAAAATCGAGTGCTGGCGCCCCGATTACGAACGCGCGGAAATAAGCACCCTGCTTGACAAGGAAGAGCTTTCCGACGGGGATTACGACTTTTTATTTCGCCAGACGGGACTTACAAAACTCGGCATCGACAGAATGCGCGCAAGGGGCGAAAAGGGAATAAAGCGCATACTCTCCGTACAGGACGACTTTTTCGCCGAACACCGTGTGCAGAACGACTACTTCGCACCCTTTGTGTGTACGGACTTCATAGAAAAGCATATTGCTTATTCGTATCTGGAAAACGGGGACATAATCCTCACCTCCTCCACCCACCTTTCGGGTTGGAGAATGGGGCACTCGGGGCTGGTTACCGACGCTTACGAAGCGATGAACGGCGGGCGCGGCGTACTTCAAGCCAACGCGATAGGCGATACCAGCGCGCCGGGCACTATGCGCGACTTTACCGACAGGGTGAATTTTATGATAGTTTCGCCCAAAGCCGACAAAGAACTCAAAGCGCAGGTCTGCGAATATGCGGAAAACAATCTTATAGGCAAGGTCTACGACCCCACTGCGGGAGTGTTTTCAAGCAAGAACAAAGTTGAAAGAACGCAGTGCGCACACCTTGTGTGGTACGCGTATAATTATTTCGGGATTGACCTCGACTGCGGGGGCGGGCTTGTAGTTACCCCCAAAGATATAGCCAATTCCCCCCACGTTGAACTCGTACAGGTTTTCGGTTTCGATATTAACGACCTGTGGAAATATAAATAAAAAAGAAAGAGGTGTATACAAATGCAGGAATACGACAAATACCAATTCGACATAGACGGTACGGTGTTAAGGAGTTACAGAGGCAACGAAAGAACGGTGACCGTTCCCGACGGAGTAACTTCTATCGAATACAGCGCGTTTTCGACGTGCGGGGTTACGGAAGTAACTCTGCCCGAAAGCGTCGTGAATATAGGATACAGCGCGTTCAAGGCTTGTTCGGGTCTTGAAAAAATCAATATCCCCGCGGGAGTAAAGACAATCCGCGACGAAGCGTTCAGGGGTTGCGGTTCGCTTAAAGACGTCGTTCTTCCCGAAGGACTTACCGCTATCGGCAGGTGGGCGTTTACGGGCTGTGCCGAGCTGACCGAAATAACCGTTCCCGCAAGCGTTACCGCCTTGGGATACAGCGCGTTTTCAGACTGCAAAAAGCTGTCGTCGGCAAAAATCGAAGGCGCGGTAACCGCGCTTGAAGACAACCTGTTCGCAGGCTGTTCTGCGCTTGAAAGCGTTACCCTTCCCGGCAGCGTCAAGACGGTTGGAAAATGGGCTTTTTCCGACTGCAAAGTTTTGAAAAAGCTCGAACTTCGCGAAGGCGTGGTTTCAATCGGCGAAGGCGCGTTAAAGGACTGCTGGGGGCTTGAAAGCGTAACCCTTCCCGAAACTCTTAACGAAATAGACAGATGGGCGTTTGCGGGCTGTAACGGACTTAAAGAAATTACCATACCCAAAAACGTCGCGCTTATGGGTATGTGCGTATTTACCGATTGCAGCGGGCTGGTAATTACCTGCAACAGAAAAAAAGCTTCCTACGGCAAGAAATGGAGCAAGTTATGGCTGGGAAGCAACGCCGAACCTTTAAAGGTCAACTGGCTTGCAAAAAAATAATTTTACCCTGTGAAATAATTGACAAAAAAAAAGTAATTTAATATAATGAATAAGCTGTTCGGAAACAGTTTATTCGTTATGCGCTGTTAGCTCAACTGGATAGAGCGTTGGTCTACGGAACCAAAGGCTAGGAGTTCGAACCTCTTACGGCGCGCCAAAAGAGTATAATCCGAATTGTTTACTTGTTACAAGTGAGTGGTTCGGATTTACTTTTTATATCAGCAATAAATAGTTTGACTTTC
>CANOUP010000021.1 GCA_947570625.1 uncultured Clostridia bacterium
CGCTATACTTACATTCTGTTCCTGTGGTAAAATTCCCTATGGGAACTACGGTAATAGCCCGCGCTTTTTATTTTTTCTTGTTTTCTTTTACAAACTGTTTAAGTTTTCTGAACATATACTTTTCACCGTGCTCTTT
This sequence comes from uncultured Clostridia bacterium, assembly GCA_947570625.1. Taxonomy (GTDB): domain Bacteria; phylum Bacillota; class Clostridia; order Christensenellales; family Borkfalkiaceae; genus Coproplasma. The sequence continues at coordinate 137 of CANOUP010000021.1, forward strand.
AAGGATTGTCAGAAACATATGCAAGTCCTTGTAAGTATTGCTGTTCATACCCTCTTTATCCGTTCTTGTTTCCAGATAATTTAAAGGCAGGCTATCGTTATAGTTTTTCTTCATATAAATCTTGCTTGCCGCCACCCTGTCGCAAATCATTTCGGCAAAATACTTTGCAGGCATCTTTATATAAACTTTTTTTCCGTCGGCATAGTCCGTCCAGTATTCGAAATGATGTTTGTTTCTGCCCTTATGGTGAAGCCAGGCAGGCGAATATCCCAGCACCTCTCTCTCCTTTGCCTGAGGACTGCGGTTGCCCTGATAATACTTTGCCCCGCTCCAAAATTCGGCAGGAGAATACTTTGATAAATCGTGAGTAAATCCCTGGCGAATAAGTCCGGCTTTGAAACAGTGTTTCATAACTGCGTGACGGTGACGCGTTATTGTGATAAAATGTTTGATTATATGCATCGGTCAGATTTCAATTATAAAACCGTCATAAGCAGACGTTACTCCGAACTTATCTTCCAACGATTTTAAGCGCAAACGCGTCGGATTGGAATTATGCGAAAAATGAGAAATTATATATCTTGTACCTCCGTCCGTTATTGCGTATTTTTCCAGATTACTTTTAACCGTCATATTGTCATAGATATTCATATGCCGTACAGAGTTTCCGCCGACTTTATCCGTAAAAGTACAGTCGAAACATACGGCGTCGGCTTTTGCGTTGTTTCGGGAAAGAAATTCGTAAATTCCTTCATCGGGAATACCCGTATCGTACATATGGAGATAGCCCTTTCCTTCCCTTTCGATATAGAACAAAAGCGCTTGCTCCGTTTTACTGTGCACCGCCGGAAGGGTCATAATCTTATAACCGCCTATCATGAAAATACTGTAAGGCGAAATTTCGTTAAAATTAATGTGAGGCGCGACTTCGGGTTTTAACTCCCTTTCAGTACACTCCGCAAAGACCTTTCCGACTTCCGAGTTGCCGAAAATTTCAAGCTTATCTTCCGCAAGCTCTGCATACTTATATCCGCGTAAAATGAAATCGTGCGCGTAAAAATGGTCCATATGAGAGTGTGAAACCAGCAGATATTTAAGTTTTGATAATTCTGCGCCGAATTTAATAGAATGGTAGAACGCTTCGGGAGGAAAATCAACCGATAACACGCCGTCGATAATCACCTGCGAACGCGTACGGAACTCCGCTTCGCCCAGACTTCTTATTTTTCTGCATATTTCACAGTTACAGAACACTGCGGGTATTCCTTCCGCCGCGCCCGTGCCGAGAAATTGAATTTTCATTGTTAAACCGTATAAAACAATAGGGCGAAACCGCCCTATTAAATTTCGTATATTATAGTTACGGGACCGTCGTTAAACTGTCCGATTTTCATATCTGCGCCGAACACCCCCGTTTTTACCGTTAAACCGTATTCGCGCAGTTTTTGCGCGGTTAACTCATACAAAGCAGACGCTTTTTCGGGACGTTCCGCTTCGGTAAAACTAGGACGGTTGCCGTGAGAACAGTCGCCGTACAGAGTAAACTGTGAAATTAAAAGTATTTCACCGCCGACTTCGGAAAGCGACAAATTCATTTTTCCGTTGCAATCCTCAAAAATGCGCAATCCTGCAATCTTCTTCGCCATAGCTTGTGCTTGAATTGCAGTATCTCCGCATTTAACGCCTAAATAGACTGCAAGTCCGAACGGAATTTCCGAAACAAGCTTGTCGTCTACGCTTAACGCTGTTTTGCCGACGCGCTGAATAACAGCTTTCAATTATTTGCCTACCCTCGACATATATTCGCCGGTACGGGTATCGATACGGATGATTTCGCCCTCTTCGACAAACATGGGAACCTGAATCGTTGCTCCCGTTTCGACAACGGCGTTTTTAAGAGCGTTTGTAGCCGTATTGCCTTTAACACCGGGTTCGCATTCGGTAATTTTGAGCTCGACAAAGTTTTCGGGTTCAACCGAGAACGCCGTTCCTTTAAGGAATTTGATGGTAACTGTGTCGTTCTCTTTGATATATTTGAGAGCATCTTCGACCTGGTCGAGATTGAGAGTAATCATATCGAAAGTATCGGGGTCCATAAAGTAATAGAACTCGCCGTCGGTGTACGAATAGGTCATTTTTTTGGTTTCAACCTGGGCCGTTTCAAGCTTAGTCGTGGGGTTGAAAGTTATATCGGAAAGAACTTGTCCCGTTACTACGTTTTTAAGAGTCGCCCTTACGAACGCCGCACCCTTGCCGGGTTTTACGTGCTGAAATTCGGTTACGGTGTAAACACCCTTGCCGTTGTATTCGAAAGTGCTGCCCTTTCTGATGTCTCCTGCTAAAATCGATGCCATAATATATTCTCCTTATAAATTGTGCAAAAATTTTTGCACAAATATTTTATAAAATTATCAGTTTTTTATCCGAATCGGTAAGACTTACCGTTCTTCCCTTTTCAAGCATAACGGTATCCTCTATCCTTATCCCGAACTTTCCTTCGAAATAAACGCCGGGTTCATCCGAAAAGACCATACCGTTTAAAAGCTTATCTCCGCCCTTCGGCGAAATATAGGGGAATTCGTGTACGTTGATTCCTATTCCGTGCCCCAAAGAATGGGTAAAATATTTGTCAAGTCCGTAATTTTTAAGACAGTCCCTCGCAACCGCGTCAGCCTGCTTACCCGTCATACCGCAGGTGATTTTTTCTTTCGCCTGCATATGCGCTTCGAGAACTTTGCCGTACGCCGACTTAAAGTCTTCGTGCCCGCCGTCGTCGCCGAAAAGCAATGTACGCGTACAGTCGGAACAGTATCCGCCATACTTACAGCCGAAGTCTATTAAAACGATATCTCCGAATTTGAGCTTTCTCGTACCCGTTTCGTGATGAGGAACGCTGGAATTTTCACCAAACGCAACAATCGTATCAAAGCTTGTCCCGCTAGCGCCGAATTTACGCATAAGATATTCCAGCAACGCGCCTACGTCGTTCTCGCTCATTCCCTCTTTAATGAGTTCCAAAAGCGCCTCGAACGCTCTGTCGGCGATATTGCATGCGCGACGTATACAGTCCAGTTCGTAACTCTCTTTAACCGCCATAGCCGAAGTAAACGCAGGTAAGCTGTCCTTTACTTCAAGCCCCGCAGAAACGAGTTTCCGATAATCCGTATACAGAGTGCGCCCTACGGGCACCGCTATTTCCTTATAGCCGGACAGCAAATCTTCGAGCGGAGCTTTAAATTCTTTAACCGAAAGTTCGCTTCCGTTCAAAGCTTTCGTCGCGCTTTCGAGATAACGGGCGTCAGTATAAAACGTATTTCCTTTTTTATCCGAAACAACATATCCGAACGAAGTAGAAATACCCGTCAGATACCTTCTCAAATCGGAAGCTTCGGTAAGCACGGCTTCCGCACCTACAAGTTTGAATATTTTTGAAGCGTTTGTAAAACTCATACGTCTACCCATTTATTTTATCAAATAATAATTTATATGTCAACACTTGAATACAGCCGTTTCATTTCGCACGCGTCTTCCGCCTGTGTTCCCGCCGACTCGCTCACTATATAAGGTTCTAGTTTCAGTTCTTTAAGCGCAACCGCAAGCGGTTCAAACTCGGGACCGTATTCCCTGTCCTCGAAAGTCAGATGTTTTATTTCGCCCTTCGTCCCGTACATAATTTTCGAGAAATGCACGTGAAAATGTTTTACCCTTTCGTAACCGAGTTCGGATATCATATATTCAAGACGGCTTTTATAGTCATCCGCAGTTTTCAGGCTTCCGCCTTCTCTTGCGTTGATGTGCCCGAAATCCAAGGCAGGAAGAAAAACTTTATCGATTTTACAGAAATTTATTATTTCTTCCAAGGTGCCTATCTGGGCTGATTTACCCATCGTTTCGGGACAGAAATACAAATCCTCGAATCCGTTAAGATAGATATAATCTCTTAAAACTTTCAGCCTGTCCGCTGTAAGCGAAACGGCTTCCTCGCGCGAAACTTTACCTTGGGCGGCAGGATGAAAAACCACGCGCCTGCCATCGAACAGTTTTAAAAACTTTGCGCTGTTGAGTACGTATCCGTAAGACTTTTGCGCCGACTCTTCGGAAGGGTTTGCAAAGTTAATGAAATACGGAGCGTGAACGCTCAATTCAACTTCGTTCTCTTTGAAAGCCTGTCCTATAATTTCGGCTTTCTCTTCCGAGAGCATAATCCCTCTGCCGAAGGAATACTCGTAACAGTCGAGCCCGAGGTTTTTACAGAACGCGCCGGCTTCTTCCGTATGTTTATGACCTTCGCTATAAAATTTTTCGCCGTTACCGCTCGGTCCGAATTTAATCAATTTTATCCGCCTTTACGCTGAAATTGCGCATTATGTCACACATAGTACTGTTTATACTTTAAGCTTTGCCTGTCTTAAATCAAGTTTAAGCTGTGTTTTAAGTTCTTCTACGCTTTCGAATTTCTGCGTATCCCTTATGTACTCTATAAATTCCACGGTTACGCTTCTTCCGTAAAGCGTGCCTATGAAGCCGTCCAAATACGCTTCGAGAACGTTGCTCTGTTCATTGAACGTAGGGCGCGGACCGTAATTTGCTATGCCTATAAACTCCTCTTCGCCCACAAGGCATTTGACTTTGTAGACGCCTTTTTTGACCTCTACCTTTTCAACGGGATAACGCATATTAACCGTAGGAAAGCCCACGACTTTTTTACCGCGGTTTGCGCCTTCGATTACAAAGCCTGTTACGGAATAGTTTCTGCCGAGGAATGCGCCTGCTTTCACTAAATTGCCGTCCTCTATATAATTTTTTATCGCCGTCGTGCTGACCTTTTCACCCACGTAAACAAGGTCTTTCACCTGCATATACCAGACTCCGTTTTCCTCGTCTTCGGCGTATGCTTTAAGCGTTGAGGACTTGCCCTTTGCACCTTCACCGAAACGGAAATCTCTTCCGCTCATATAAGCTTTGACGTTAAGCTTATTTTCAAGATTTTCCAAAAATTCGCTTGCGCTCGTCTTTTTAAAATCTTCGGTGTAGTCGATTGCAAGAATAAATTTGACGTTATACTTTTCGAGAAGTTTCTGCCTTTCTTCGAAAGTGTATACCTGCCTTCCACCCTTGCCGTTAACGAACATCATCACGCCTAAATCAAGACCGTTGATTTTTGCCTGCAACTTGGCCTTTTTAAGCAATTCGTCATGACCGATATGCAATGAATCGAAACAACCCAAAACAATCAGACAAGGGAACGTGTATTCGTCTTCGTTATACTTGATGATTTCTAACATAGCTTTGTCCTTACCTTTAATAAATTGTCTTTTACTTCGGCGAGCCCGTAAAACGAACCGTCTGTATAATATATTTTATAAACTCCGTCGGATAGCCCGCTTTCTACCGAAAGCCCGTTAAAAAGTTTAAAAGCTTCTCTGTCCGTCGGTTTTATACTGTCATAAGTCAACACGCTGTCGGTTGCAATTATGTACTTTTCTATATTTTCGGCTGTAAGATTTTCCGTTTTTACAGAATGCTCTAAATTGAAACATCCGCTCTTTGTCCTTGAAAGCGCGCTCATAATTGCACAAGTGCCGAGCTTTGCACCCATATCGCGGGCAATTGACCTGATATAAGTGCCGCCTCCGCATTCTATTTCAAATGAATAAGCATTTCCGGAAACTCTGTCCAAAAGCTTTATACCGTAAATATCTACTTTTTTAGGCGACAGCTCAAACTCAACGCCTTCGCGCGCAAGCATATAACCGCGCTTACCGTTAATATTTTTAGCGCTGTATTTAGGAGGTATCTGTAAAACTTCACCGCACAGCGAAGGTATAATTTTTATTATTTCTTCTTCGCAGGGAACGTATCCGCCCTGTTCGGTTATTACGCCCGTCGTATCAAGCGTATCGCTGTCGGACCCGAAAATGAAGGTTGTAACGTAAGTTTTGCGCTTTGTAAGAAAATAATCGAACAAACGCGATGCATTGCCCAACGCAATTGGAAGGACTCCGCTTGCCATAGGGTCGAGCGTGCCCATATGCCCACATCTCTGACCCGTTAGACGCTTGATTTTATTTACTTCCTGGGCAGAACTTACCCCTTCCGCTTTGTTAACGGTAATAAATCCTGTCATAAGTTCTGATAAACCGCATAAGTGATTTTTTCAATAACCTCTTCGAGTTCACCGCTCAGCATACAACCGCTGGCGAGAATATGCCCGCCGCCCCCGAAAGTCGACGCAACCGCATTGACGTTGACGGTTCCTTTACTTCTAAGCGAAATTTTATACTGACGCTTTTTTACTTCCATCATTGAAACTGAAACTTCCACGCCGTCGATAGTCAAAGCAAAATCAACAAACCCTTCTGTAACACTCTTGTCTGCGCCCGTCTTTTCGAGGTCGTCCTGCGTAGTGATTATAAAAGCAAGTTTATCGTCGAGTGCAAACCTTAAACTGTTCATTACTCTGACGCACAGCAACGCCCGTGTCTTGGTCTGGCGGGAATACATATTGTAGTTGATAAGGTTTACGTCTGCGCCGTAGGAACGCAGTTTTGACGCAACAGTAAAAGTTTTTTCGCTTACGTCCCTATGAGTAAAATTACCGCTGTCGGTTATTAGTCCGAGCATAAGCAAATCGGCAATTTCTTTTGTTATTTCAAAATCTGCGGAAAGAATTATCTCCGTCAACAGTTCACAGCTTGCAGGACATTCGTAAACGTAATTCAGCTTTGCGAATCCCTTATTCGAAATATGGTGGTCGATATTTACGGTAACGCCGTTAAATTTAAGGAACGCATCAGCAAATACGCCCATACGCGCAACGTCTGCACAGTCCACGCAAATGAAAGTATCGTATTCCGCTTTCGAAGGAAGCCCGCGCCTGACTTCTGATACCGCAGGCAAAAATCCGAACTTTTCGGGAGGCAAATCCTCACAGCACATTATAACACGCTTGCCCGCATTGCGCAATGCGACATACAGGGCAAGCCCCGCTCCGAGAGCGTCTCCGTCCGGCCTTGCGTGACAGAATATTGCCGTACTTTCGGTAATTTTCAGTTGTTCAACAATTTCGTTTAAACTGCTATTCGTCATTATCGTCAACAAGTCCGCCGAGTATTCTATCTATTTTTGCGCCGTATTCCATACTTTGGTCTAACTGAAACCTAAGTTCAGGAACCGTTCTTATCCGCATAACCTTAGCAAGTTCACGGCGGATAAAACCTGCGTTCTGCTTTATAATTTCAAAACTGTTTTTGCTTTTCTCTTTATCAGTATCGAATATACTTATAAATATTTTCGCGCTTTTAAGGTCGGGGGCGACATCTGCCTCCGTAACGCTTATTATCGCGCTCAGCTCTGGATAATTATTCCTGAGTTTAGTTGATATAACGGAAGAAATTTCCTTCTGAAACTCGCCTGATAAGCGTTCGCCTCTGGAAATTTTCATTTTAACTCCTTTCTGAATTAGCCTGCGGTAATTTGCTCAATCATATAGCATTCTATAATATCGCCGATTTTAATGTCGTTAAACCCTTCGATTGCACAACCGCATTCAAATCCGAACGATACTTCTTTGACGTCGTCTTTGAAACGTTTAAGCTGTTGGACGTTGCCCTCGACAACAAGGACGTTGTCTCTGTATATACGAAGCTTTCCGCCCCTGATGATTTTTCCGTCAAGCACGTAACAGCCTGCTATGTTTCCGACGCCCGTAATCTTAAATGTCTGACGCACTTCACACTTGCCGAGATATACTTCGTGATACTTAGGCGTAAGCATGCCTTTAAGCGCGGATTCTATGTCATCCAAAAGGTCGTAAATGATGCGGTAAGACCTTACGTCTACCTTGCTTCTTTCAGCAAGGGTCTTTGCCTTTGTATCGGGACGAACGTTGAAGCCCAATATAATCGCATTGGAAGAATCGGCGAGCATTACGTCCGTTTCGGTTATCGCGCCCGCACCGCTGTGTATGACTTTGACCTGAACTTCTTCGTTCGATAGTTTAACCACAGACTGTTTTACGGCTTCAACCGAACCCTGTACGTCGCCCTTTATGATAAGGTTAAGAGTTTTCAGGTTTCCGTCGGCTATCATACCGAACATCTCTTCGAGCGATACTTTGGAAGCAGACTTAATCATTGCGTCGCTTGCCTTTCTCTTTCTCTCGTCCATTACCTCTTTCATAAGAGCCTGCGAAACCGCATAAATGGAATCGCCCGAGTTGGGAACTTCTTCGAGTCCGAGGACGTTAACCGCCATCGAAGGACCTGCTTCTTTGACTGTTCTGCCCTTATCGTCAATCATGGCCCTGACTCTGCCCGTTACAGTACCGGAAATTATATTGTCACCCGTATGAAGCGTACCGTTCTGGACAAGCACTGTCGCAACAGGTCCCTTTCCTTTATCAAGACGCGCTTCTATAATCACACCGCGCGCTTCTCTTGCGGGATTTGCCAAAAGCTCTTTCATTTCCGCAATGAGTAAAAGGTTTTCCAAAAGAGAATCAATGCCTTCGCCCGTTTTACAGGATATGGGACAGAGCACAGTATCGCCGCCCCACTCTTCGGGTACAAGCCCGTAATTGGTCAAATCCTGCTTCACCCTGTCGATATTAGCGCCTGCTTTATCGATTTTATTGACGGCGACTATTATCTGGACGCCCGCCGCTTTTGCGTGGTTTATCGCTTCTACCGTCTGGGGCATAATACCGTCGTCGGCCGCGACTACAAGAATAACTATATCCGTAACCTGTGCGCCACGCGCGCGCATAGCCGTGAACGCTTCGTGTCCGGGAGTATCGATAAACGTTATTCCTTTACCGCTGACGTTAACCGTATAAGCGCCTATATGCTGTGTAATACCGCCCGCTTCGCCTGCCGCGGCGTTGGTATTTCTTATATAGTCGAGAAGCGAAGTTTTACCGTGGTCTACGTGTCCCATAACGGTAACTACGGGAGCGCGGGGAACAAGGCTTTCAATCTCTTCAACCGTATCAGCCTGCTTTTCGAACAGAACTTCTTCTGCGGTCTTTTCGGGCTTATATTCAAGCTCGATGCCTATCCCCGCGGCAAGCAGAGCCGCGGTATCGTAATCTATTGACTCGTTTACGGTCTTCATTATACCTTCTTTAAATAAACGCTTTGTAATTTCGACTGCCGAAATACCCAGCTTTTCCGACAATACCTTTAAAGGAATGTCATTCGTGGTGACAACAGCGTGTTCGATTTTGATAGTCTGCGCTTGCTGTTTTTTATCTTTCTTTACGCGCAGTTTTCTGTAACCGCTCTTATCCTCGTCAAAGTCCTCGATGCTTGCGCCCTGCTGTTTTTGTAGAGTGCGCTTTGAAACTGTACGTCTTTCCTTTTCGACGTACGTCTTTTCGAAACCTTTCTTTTTATCGGGTCCGAAATTCTTGGGTTTTGCGGGCTGAGCGGAGGTCTGCGCAGAAGCCGAAGGCGCGGTGAACTTAGCGCCGGGTTTGTTGAAACCGCCCTGTCCGTTATTATTGTATACGGGCGCATTGGGGCGTAAAGGGCGCTCCCTCTGGGGACGGGTATCCCTGTTGACAAAAGTCCTGTTTTCGCCGACGGGCTTAGAAGGTTTTTCAAAAGTTTTAACGGGTTGCTTAACCTCGCGCTTTTCTTCTGCGGGTTTAACGGCAGGAACTTCTTTTTCCTCTTTTACCTCTTTGGTTTGCTCTGCCTCCAAAGCTTTTTCTGCCTGAGCTTTTTCTTCGGCGGCGGATTCTTCCGCACGGCGCGCGGCCTCTTCGGCGGCGAGTTTCTCTGCTTCGAGTCTTTCCTCTTCGAGCTTTTTGGCAATTTTAGCATTTTCAAGCTCGGTCAGCTTTCTGAGAATATCTGAAGCCTGCTTTTCGGCAGACGCCAATTTTTTAGTCAGCTCCGCAACCGAACCGCCTGAAATAAGCTTGCCTATATTTTCTATATTTTCGTATTTTTTTGCCATATATTATTCACCGCCTTCGGTATATAATTCATATCCGCCGTCACCGCTATTAAGTATTGCTTCCGCAAGATTTTTGTCCCTTACAGCAACAAGTCTGCAAAGCGATTTATTGACGACTTCTTCGAAATTGTCGTTACAGACAAGAAGCGGACATGAAAATCTGTTTTTATATTTGAGCGCGTATCTTAAAGAATTCTTCTTTGCTTTGCCGTCGAGTATAAGAAGATATACACCGCCATTAAGTGTCCCTATCGCGCTAGAACCGAGAGTAATTTTTCTTGCTTTCAGACAAAAGCCTATATAGGAACGTACTTTACTTTGCTCCAAAGCACTCCTCCTCGATTTGCGCATAAACTTCCGCGCCGACCGCGCAAGAAAAAACTTTGTTCAAAAGCTTCTGCTTTGCAAGTTTTTTTATGCAGTCGGGATTATTGCAGATGTAGGCTCCACGCCCCGACGCCTTAGACGAAAAGTCTATGAAAATTTTCCCCTCGCCATTTTTAACAACGCGAAGCATATCTCTTTTTTCCTTCAATTCACGGCATGCAATGCACATTCTCAAAGGTATCTTTTTGTTTGACATTATTTATTCGTCAATTTCTCCGTTTTCTTCTTCTTTTTCGGAAGCCACGCCGAGCTTCTTTGCCGCGGATTCACATTTTACGTCTATCTTCCAGCCCGTAAGTCTTACCGCAAGACGCGCGTTCTGCCCGTCCTTGCCTATCGCAAGCGAAAGCTTATCGTCGGGAACGACAGCCATCGCCGTTTTTTCTTCGTCAAGCTGGGTTACGGAAATAACCTTTGCGGGCGATAACGCTTTTGCAATAAATTCAAGCGGATTGTCGGACCAGGGAATTATGTCGATTTTCTCGCCCCTGAGCTCCTGTACGATTGCGTTGACCCTTGCGCCCTTATTACCCACGCACGAGCCGATAGCGTCGACGCGGGGGTCTTCCGAATAAATCGCGATTTTCGTCCTTGCACCCGCTTCACGGCTTATCTCTTTAATGACGACAGTACCCTGCTTGATTTCGGGAACTTCTTCTTCAAACAGCTTCCTTACAAGTCCGGGGGAAGAACGGCTTACCATAACCTGCGCGCCGTGGAATCCGTTTTTAACGCGTTTGACGAAAACTTTCAGCTTATCGTTTACAAGATATTTTTCGCCGGGAACCTGGTCTGCGGGAAGCATAACACCCTCCACCTGACCTTTGCCGAGCTCTATATAAACGTTTCTGGCGTCGATTTTACGCACTGCTCCGACAAGAAGCTCGCCTTCCTTATCCGAAAATTCGCTTACCGCGGCTTCTCTTTCGGTTTCGTGCAATTTCTGCAATATGACCTGTTTTGCGGTCTGCGCGGCAATCCTCGAAAAATCTTTCGGAACAAACTTTTCGGTTACCTTATCACCGAGCTTATAACTCTTTTTGATTTTCTGCGCGTCTATGAGAGAAATTTCGTTTTCTCTGTCTATAACTTCTTCGACCGCGGTTTTCACGGTGAAAAAGTCTATCGTGCCCTTTTCGGGATTGGTCTTTATTTCAACCGCGCCTATCGAACCCGTATACTGCTTTTTGCATGCGGAAACAAGAGCGTTTTCGAGCGCGTCGAGAAATACCTGCTGAGGTATACCCTTTTCCTTTTCCAAATCGGCAAGAGCCGCAAAAAAGTCTTTATTGGTCATTTTATCTCTCCTATCTTCGACTGTAATATCAATCGAATTTGATTGCTTTGTTTATTTTTGCTATTTTGTTCAGACTTATTTTTATTTCTTCTTTAGGCGTTTTTACTGTTACCGCGTTTCCGTCGTAACCCGTCAACTCGCCCTCTATAAACTTCACACCTTTCAAAGGCGCGTAAAGTTTCAGTTCTATTTCTTTGCCGATATTCCGCTCAAAATCGCGTTTGGTTTTAAACGGTCTGTCAAGTCCCGGACTTGAAACGTTCAAAGTATAAGGTTCGCCGTAAGAAGGGTCGAACACGTCAATCGGTTCGTTTATCGCATTATGAAATTTTTCGCACGTGTCCAAATCCACGCCCTGTTCGGTTTCAATAAAAACCGTTAAAGCGTTATTCTTTTTATCGAACTCGACGTCAACGATTTCTATGCCCATAGGCAAGGCAAAATCTTCTAAAAACGCGCGTATCTCTTCAATAGGTTTAATCTGCATATTCCGCCTTATACCCTTAATATGAGTATTGAGTGCCTTCAAAGGCACTCAATCTTAACTGTTGATTAAGGTTGAGTTTATTGTACCATATAAAAATAAAAAAAGCAAGCTTTATTGAAGTTTTGGTAAAGATTTTTTGATTTTTATCAGCTCGATAAAAATTTTAGCGGTGACATACGCGTCGTCAACCGCCCTGTGGTGGTTAAACGTTATGCCGAATTTATCGGCGACGGTATTCAGCTTATAATTAGACAAAAACAGCAATTCCTGCGAAAGAGGCAATGTATCGATTACCTTGCGCTCGAACATATAGCCGAGGCTTGCGCAATAATAATCTATAAACTTATAGTCGAAACCCGCGGCGTTGTGACCGACGAGAACCGAACCTGCACAGAATTTAAAAAAGTCGGGCATTACCTGTTCGTACACGGGCGCCCCCTTTACCATTTCTTCGGTTATTCCCGTAAGATTTATTATTTCTTCGGAAAGCTTTCTCTGAGGGTTTATAAATGTAGAAAAACATTCGGTTATAGCGCCGTCGACAACTTTATACGCGCCTATTTCGATTATTTTGTCCATATTGCCCGAAACGGGCGAGCAATTGAGTCCCGTCGTTTCCAAATCGAAAACCACAAACGTTTTGCCTTTAAGACATTCGGGGACGGAAATATCGGTAAACATATCCGATTGCGAAATATCAGAAAACGGCTGAGGCTTTACGACCGTGTAATATTCGGGCACGGGTTTGGATTCGCGTTTTTCGGGCACGAAATTTTCGGGCGTAAAACCGTAGTCTATGCAGTTTGCCGTAAATCTGAGATAACCGTTGTAAATTTCGGATTTTCCCGTACAGACTATACTGTCGCCTATTTTAAGCGCCTTTATTTTATCTATGCTTTTCTGCCTTGTAAAGTACGTTGCGCGCAACATCGCGGTAGTATCGGATATCGTAAAATTATAATAAACCTTTTCCTGGTTTTTGCTGTTTACGTAGTTGCGCTCGCGTATATCTTCTATGACACCGCAGACCGTGACTTTTTCGCTTTCGAAATTCAAATCGCTGAGATATACCGCTTCGGTTCTGCGTTCGGTTCCTTCCAAAAACGAGAAATCGCGTATCTCGAATTTTCTTATGGGAATTTCGAATTCGATATTCTCGTGTTCTTCTTCTATTTCCAAATCGTCTGCGCTTCTTTCTCCGCGCACGCATTCGCCGAAAAATTCACCGCAATAACATTTTTTCAGGTACGCGGTGATTTTATCGCATATTCCGTTGACCGAAATAGCAGGCATAACAGAAACCGTATACGAATAGCCTGCGTCTTTTTTTTCAACCTTTATATCTTCTTCGCGTACTGTAACGTAAAGCGTTTTAAAATTTTCTTTTATCGCTTCTCTTATTTTCCGCCTTACCATATCTTCGTCTGGCGTCAATTTGGAAATCGCGACTTCGAAATCGAAATATTCTGGTATGTATTTTCTCGCTACGCAGGTCGCCTGTTCCTTCTCTCCTGCGGAAAACGCCTTGTCCGTTAAAAGTTTTACCGTTACGCGATTGCTTTCGCGTTCGAGAGTCACGGAGTTTATAATGGCGTTGCTGAGATTGGGAAGCGACCTGATTTCATTCAAAAAATTTTCAGTCATTAATAATAGAATCTATCTCCTTGAAAAACTCTCTCTCCGCGTCCTGTGAGGACACTCTTTTATATACTTCGCCTTTCTTGAATATTACGCAGTAATCCTCTGCTCCCGCGATACCGATTTCGCAGTCCTTAGCTTCGCCGGGACCGTTTACGACACAGCCCATAACAGCAATTTTCAAAGGCTTTGCAAACCGCTCGGTATACGCCGAAACTTTTTTTGCAAGCTCCATAGAATTCCACCGACAGCGCCCGCAGGTAGGGCACGAAACGACGTCAATATAATTTTTGTCCATTCCGACGGCGCGGAGAATACGCTTGCCCGCATAAACTTCTTTAACGGGGTCGTCTGTTATGGAAACGCGCAGTGTGTCGCCTATTCCGTTCAACAGCAATGCGCCGAGAGCCGTGCTTGATTTTACGACCGCCATTTCCTCAGTCCCCGCTTCGGTCACGCCTATGTGCACGGGATACGAAGTCTTTTCCGAAAGAAGAGTATAAGCCTTTACCGTCAAAGGCACGTCCGACGCTTTCACCGAAATAACAATATCGTTGACGCCGTACTTTTCCAAAAGCGACACGCTTTTAAGCGCGCTTTCCACAAGCGAAAATTCGTTTTTGCCGTACTTCTCTAAAAATTCCTTTTCGATACTGCCCGTATTCGAGCCGACGCGCACGGCAATTTTATGCGACTTGATACAGTCCGCAACTTTTTTAAGCGCGCTTTCGGAACCTATATTGCCGGGGTTTATTCTTACTTTATCACAGCCGTTTTCAATAGCCGCAACGGCAAGCTTATGCGAAAAATGTATATCGGCGACAAGCGGAATATGAATACGTTCCTTAATGCTTTTAACGGCTTTTGCGTCGTCTTCGTCGAGGACAGAAACCCTTATTATTTCACAGCCCGCTTTTTCAAGCCCGATAATCTGATTGACGGTTGACTGAACGTCGGACGTTTTTACGGTACACATTGACTGTACCGCAACTCTGCTTCCTCCGCCTATCGCCGTGTTTCCTATTTTGATTTGTTTTGTTTTAACTGACATAAATCACAAAATTTCAGACAGTGAAGCCCACTGCCTGTAAAATTTATTTTTTATTCCGCATCATAAGTTGAAGCTCTTCGAGAAAGCTCGATATATCTTTGAAGGACCTGTACACGCTGGCATACCTTACGTATGCGACTTCGTCGTGCTTTTTAAGTTCTTCCATAACGAGTTCGCCTATATACTTAGAAGATACTTCCTGTTCCATCGAATTATAAATCTGCTTGATTACCGCGTTTACTATTTCGTCGATGACGTTCATAGAAACGGGTCGTTTCTCGCAGGATTTTATAATGCCGTTTTTAATTTTCTGCGGGTCGAAAGACTGACGCGCGCCGTTTGTCTTAATGACGAGTACGGGCGTATCCTCTATCGTTTCGTAAGTCGTAAATCTTTTACCGCAACTGAAACATTCACGACGGCGTCTTATGGTTCTGCCTTCGTCCGCCGAACGGCTGTCGATAACTTTACTGTCCTCGTAACCGCAGAAAATACATCTCATCTTTAACCTCTCTTACCGTAAACAGGATTACTTAAAATATTTCACACCGCTTTCGAAAATCTTCATATCGAAATTACCGCAATAATTTTTATAAAGATTTTCGCCCGTTCTTTCGCTGTGTCCCATCTTGCCGAATACTCTTCCGTCGGGCGACGTAATGCCTTCGACGGCATACATACTTCCGTTGGGATTATAAGGGCTCTGCATAGTTGGTCTACCGTCGAGTCCGACATACTGAGTTGCAATCTGTCCGTTTATTCTCATTTTTTCGAGCTCGGCGGAAGGAGCAACTATTTTTCCCTCTCCGTGGGATACGGGCACTGCATAAACTTCGCCCGTTTTGCACTGCGACAGCCAGGGGCTGAGATTGGACGCAACCCTTATGTTTACCATAGTAGAAACATGGCGGGAAATGTTGTTGAACGTCAGCGTGGGCGACTGCTCGGTCAACGGCGCAACGCGTCCGTAAGGAACGAGCCCCAACTTTATAAGTGCCTGGAATCCGTTGCAAATTCCGAGTATAAGTCCGTCGCGGTTGTTCAACAGCTCCATAACCTTTTCTGAAACCGCGGGATTTTTAAAAGTCGTCGCGATAAATTTGCCCGAACCGTCGGGTTCGTCGCCTCCCGAGAAACCGCCGGGAAAAGCTATGATATTGGCGCGCTCTACCGCTTTGATTATTGCGCGTACGCTTTCTTCTATATCGGCGGGAGTGCGGTTCTTTATAACGAGAATTTCAGGTTCGGCGCCCGCAAGACGGAACGCTCTTGCCGTATCGAGTTCGCAGTTTGTACCGGGGAACGCGGGAATGAATACTCGGGGTTTTGCCGTCTTAATAGACGAAGCTTTTCCATTTTTAACCTTATAATCGCAATCGGGAATTTCACCAGTTGCCGGCGCCGTTACGGGGAACACGCTTTCAAGCCTGCCCGTATAAGCGTTTTCCGCCGTCTTGTACTCCACGGCAGAGCCGTTATGAGTAAACGCGCCATCCGCCGACTTGCCCAAATAGACAAAGTCGACATCTTTCAAAATACTCTCATCCTCAACCGAAACTATTATATCGCCGTAACGTTCGTTAAACAGAGTATTTACATCGCAAACGAAATCAAAACCTAAACCGTTGCCGAAACAGCTCTTTGCGACCGCGCAGGCGGGTCCGCCCTTTTCGACAACCGTTGCGAATTTAATTTTATGCCCGGAAATATTTTTATTTATAAACGTATACAGTTTTTTGAGATAACCGAAATCGGGGATAAATTCTTTATCTTTGCGCATGGGCAGAAGATAAAGTTTTTCGCCCGTTCCTTTTATAACGTTTGTAATCAGCGCCGACGCTTTGGAAGGCGCAAGCGCAAACGAAATCAGCGTAGGAGGAACGTCAATATCTTCAAACGTTCCGCTCATAGAGTCCTTGCCGCCTATTGCGCCGAGTCCGAGATTTATCTGGGCATAGAGCGCGCCGAGAAGCGCGGAAAGCGGAACGCCCCACCTCTTACTGTCTTCGCGCAGGCGCATGAAAAATTCCTGCAAAGTCAGGCGCACGTCCTCGTATTTTGCACCCGTTGCGACGACTTTGGAAACCGAAGTCACGATAGAGTATACCGCACCGGTAAACGGCGAAGTCGACATAAGTTCGGGATTATACCCGTAAGCAGAAACCGTACAGTCGTCAGTTTCTCCGCCCGTAAATTTTGCCGACATTGCTATAACGGGAGTCAGCTGATTTTTACCGCCGAAAGGCATATATACGGATTTTGCGCCGATAGTCGAATCGAACATTTCCGCAAGCCCTTTTTTAGAGCAGACGTTGAACTCGGAAAGCGCCGAAATTAAAGCTTCATTGAAATCGGCTTTGTTTTTATCGTTGAAAAAGTCTGTTATTTCTTCGTTTATCTGAGCGTCGGCAACCTGTTTTACGCCGTTGGTATCGAGGAAATCGCGGGAAATATCCACGATTGCCCTGTTCCTGTGGAACATCTTCATCCTTCTGTCGTCGGTTACTACCGCAACGACGGTTGCCGTAAGGTTTTCTTCTCCAGCAAGTTCCGCAAATCTTTCCGCGTTCTCGGCAGACACCACAACCGCCATACGTTCCTGCGATTCTGATATGGCAAGTTCCGTTCCCGAAAGCCCCTCGTACTTTTTGGGTACTTTGTCAAGCTGAATTTCAAGCCCGTCAGCAAGCTCGCCTATCGCAACCGACACACCGCCGGCTCCGAAGTCGTTGCATTTTTTAATCATGCGCGTAACTTCGCCGTTCATAAAAAGGCGTTGAAGCTTACGCTCGGTAAGCGCGTTACCCTTCTGTACTTCCGCTCCGCAAGTCTGTACGGATTTAACGTCGTGCGCTTTCGAAGAGCCCGTCGCACCTCCGCACCCGTCTCTTCCCGTTTCTCCGCCCAAAAGGATTATCAAATCGCCTTTGACGGGTTTAGAGCGGTAAATCATATCCGATTTCGCCCCGCCTACGACAAAGCCCGTTTCAAGACGTTTGGCTTTGTAACCGGGATGATAAACTTCTTCTACCTGCCCCGTAGCAAGACCTATCTGGTTGCCGTACGAGGAAAACCCCGCGGCCGCTGTCTTGGTTATTACCCTTTGCGGAAGCTTTCCGCTCAACGTCTTTTCTATGGGTTCGGTAGGGTCGGCGCAACCCGTGACGCGCATTGACTGCAACACGTAGGTTCTGCCCGACAAAGGGTCGCGGATAGCACCTCCGAGACAGGTTGCCGCACCGCCGAAAGGTTCTATTTCCGTCGGGTGGTTGTGCGTTTCGTTTTTAAACATAACGGTGTATTTGCATTTTTCACCGTCAATTACCGCGTCGACTTTTATCGAACACGCGTTAATTTCGTCGGATTCGTCAAGATTGTTAAGCTTGCCTTCCTTTTTTAACTTTTTAACGGCAATTGTCGCAATATCCATAAGACAGGGATATTTGTCATCTCTGTCCTTATAAAGCTCTTTGAAAAGATTTTTGTAGAGTTCGAGCGACTCGTTTACGTGCTTGTTATCGCTGTTGATTTGTATATTTTTAAGCTCGGTCGCAAAAGTGGTGTGACGGCAATGGTCCGACCAATACGTATCGATAACCTTTATTTCAGTTTCAGTTGGATTTCTGCCTTCGCCTTTGAAATAGTCGCGAACAAACGCGAGGTCTGCGACAGACATTGCAAGCCCGATTTTCGCATGGTAGTCGGCAATCTGCGCGTCAGTATATGTTATAAAACCTTCTATCGTTTTTACGCTGTCTGCTTCAACCGTAATATGCGCAAGCGATTCGGGTTTGTCAAGACTCACTTCTTCGCACTCTACGGGGTTGATAAGATGTTTTTTGATTCGCGCTATCTCGCCTGCGCCGACACCGCTTACGGCATATACCGTAGCGCACTTTATCAAGGGACGCTCTTTCTGGGTGAGAAGCTGAACGCATTGCGACGCGCTGTCCGCGCGCTGGTCGTACTGACCCGTAAGATAAGCGACGGCAAACACATTGTATTCTTCGCCGAAATCCGCCCTTTCGTAATAGACGCAGTCTACGGGAGGTTCCGAAAACACGCAGGGCACTGCGGAATCGAATTCCTCCTGCGTCATTCCCTCTACGTCGTAACGTATCATTGTTCTTACATCGGCGACTTTGATTCCGAGAAGATTTCTTATATCTTCCTTGACCTTCTTCGCCTGCAAATTATCCTTTTTTTCAACGAATATTCTGTAAATCTTCATTTCAATCAACCTTTGCGGTATTTATCGCCTATATCCGTGCGATAATGCATATTTTCCCAGTGAATATTTTTTACGGCTTTATACGCTTTATCTCTGGCTTCGTTTATATTTTTGCCCTTGGCGACAACGCCGAGCACCCTGCCCCCGTTAGTTACGAGTTTACCGTCCTTTATAGCTGTGCCCGCATGCACGAGAACGGCGCCGTCGGTGTTGCCTATCTTTATCTCTTTGCCTTTGGTGTAGCTTATGGGGTAGCCCCCGCTTGCCAACACTACGCAAACGCAGGCGCCTTCCTCCCATTCGATTTTTACGTCGGCAAGCCTTTCTTCCGTGACCGCTTCGAATATATCCATCAAATCGGTTTTAAGCATAGGAAGCACTGCCTGAGTTTCGGGGTCGCCGAAACGCGAATTGTATTCGACGACTTTCATACCCTTATCCGTGCGCATAAGCCCGAAATAAAGACAGCCTTTAAACGTTCTGCCCTCGGCGTTCATTGCGTTCATGGTGGGAATCATAATAGTTTTAAGCACTTGTTTTTCAAGCTTTTCATCCCAGAAAGGACAGGGCGAAAACGTTCCCATACCGCCCGTGTTCAGACCTTTGTCGCCGTCGTACGTACGTTTATGGTCGCAAGACGTAATCATCGGCACGATAGTTTTGCCGTCGGTAAACGCAAGCACGGACACCTCTTCGCCCGGCGTGTATTTAAGACCGCGCATACACTCTTCCACTACGATTTTATTGCCCGCCGAGCCGAAAGCTTTGTCGAGCATAATTTCTTTAAGCCCTTCCTCAGCCTGTTCCAGCGTTTCGCAAATCAGCACGCCTTTGCCGAGCGCAAGCCCGTCGGCTTTCAAAACAATCGGCGCGCCCTTTGCTCTGACGTATTCAAGCGCTTCGCCGTAACTTTCGAAAATCTGCGATTCCGCCGTGGGAATCTTGTACTTTTTCATCAGCTCTTTTGCAAAAGCTTTACTCGCTTCGATTACCGCCGCGTTTTTACGGGGACCGAAACAGCGCTTTCCCAACGCTTCCAACTCGTCGACAAGTCCGACGGCAAGCGGGTCGTCTGGTGTAACGACGTAATAATCGATTTCGGGATGTTCGGAAGCGTACTTTTTCACCGCTTCTATATTCATATAGTCGACGTCGACGTTTTCGGCGATTTCCGCGGTACCCGCGTTGCCTTTCATACAATAAAGTTTTTCGACGCGTTTGCTCTTTCTGAGGGCGAGAAGGATTGCGTGCTCCCTTCCGCCGTTACCGATAACAAGTACGTTCATAGTCAATCCCCGATTAATGTTTAAAATGACGGTCACCGACGAACACCATAGCAATGCCTGCTTTATTGCAGGCTTCTACGGAATCCTTATCCCTTATCGAACCGCCCGGCTGTATTATGGCAGTAATACCCGCTTTTACGCACTCTTCGACGCAGTCGGGGAAAGGGAAAAATGCGTCGGAAGCCATAACGGAACCCTTCGCCTTTCCGCCCGCGTGCGCAATTGCCTGTTGGGCCGCCCAAATTCTGTTCGTCTGCCCCATACCTATGCCCGTGGTTCTGTCGCGCTTTCCTATTACAATCGCGTTTGACTTGGTATGTTTGACGACCTTCCAGTTGAACAGCAGAGCCTCGATTTCCTCGTCGGTAGGCGCGCGTTCGGTAACGACGCCCAGTCCGTAAACGGTTTTCTGTTTACCGTCGGAAAGTTCGGTCGTTTCAATTTTTGCTTTTGTCTTTAACAGCGAAACATCTTCTCCGCTTATAAGGCTTTCGTCATACTGCTGTACAAGCAGACCGCCGTAAACCTTTTTCATATCGAATGCGGATTTTTCGCGCTTGGACGTTATATCGTCAATCTGTAAAAGTCTTATATTTTTCTTGCTTTCGAGAATTTCGAGGGCCTGGCACGTATAAGCGGAAGCAATTACTATCTCTATGAAAATTTTGTTGATTTCAATAGCCGTCGCTTCGTCCACAGTTCCGTTTATTGCAAGTATTCCGCCGAACACGGAAACAGGGTCTGAATTATATGCCCGCATATAGGCCTCGAACACGTTTTCGCCCGTGCCCACTCCGCAGGGATTGGCATGTTTGCACGCGACGACGGCAGGGGTCGAACCAAACTCTTTCAAAAGTTCGAGCGCGCCGTTTGCGTCGTTGATGTTGTTGTAAGAAAGTTCTTTGCCCCAAATCTGCACAGCCGACGAAAGCGAACCTTTGCGTATAATCTGCTCGTTATAGAAAACCGCCTTCTGCTGGGGATTTTCGCCGTAGCGCATATCCTGAGCTTTTTTGTAAGCGAACGTGACTTCGTCGGGGAAAGTTATACCGAGCTGAGAAGCGAGGTAATTGGAAATAAGACTGTCGTAGACCGCCGTATGCGCAAAAACCTTGTACTGCAAAAGCTTTTTGGTTTCGAGCGTAATACCGCCGTCCGCAAGCTCTTCAAGCACTTTGCCGTAATCTTCGGGGTCGACGATAACGGCAACGTCCTGATAGTTTTTAGCCGCCGCCCTTATCATAGTGGGACCGCCTATATCTATGTTTTCGATACATTCGGCAAAATCGGCGCCGCGTTCAAGCGTGGCTTTGAAAGGATAAAGATTGACGCAGACGATGTCTATGGTATTGATATTGAGCTCCTCGAGCTGCGCCATATGCTCGGGGTTGGAACGCATAGCCAAAAGCCCCGCGTGGACGTTGGGATGGAGAGTTTTTACCCTTCCGTCAAGACACTCGGGAAAGCCCGTAATATCGGATATACCTATTACTTCCAGTCCCGCGTCTTTAAGAGCTTTCGCCGTTCCGCCGGTAGAAATAATTTCAAACCCTTTTTCTTCGAGCCCTTTGCAGAACTCCACTACTCCCGTCTTGTCCGATACGCTTACAAGCGCTCTCTTTTTCATTTCCATAATTCACTCCTCTTTTGTCAAATTAAATTATTTTTACTTTTGCGCCGTCTTTGGTTATCTTGCCTTCGCACAGTTTTTTTACGCAATAAGGCAAAAGTTTGTGTTCTTCTTCGAGAATTTTTTCCTGTAAGCTTTCGGGCGTATCCCCGTCGGAAACATACACGGCTTTCTGCGCGATTATCGCGCCGCCGTCGGGAACCTCATTTACGAAATGCACGGTACATCCCGAAACTTTTGCGCCGTATTCTATAACCGCTTTATGCACTTTAAGCCCGTAATACCCCGCGCCGCAAAACGAGGGTATAAGCGACGGGTGTATATTGATTATTCTGTCGCGGAAAGCCGTTATAAAGCTTTCTGGAATAATTTTAAGCCAGCCCGCAAGGACGATATAGTCGACCCTGTGCATATTGAGAAGATACGCAAGTTCGGCATACAGTTTTTCGGTATCGGGATAATCGTTTTTTGAAAAGACGGCGGTGCGTATTCCGTGCTTTTTTGCGCGGTCTATCGCGCCTATTCCCTCTTTCGAGGCAACCAGCAGACTTATCTCGCAAAAATTATCTTTTAAATTTGCGTCGATAACAGATTGAAAATCCGTACCACCGCCCGAAGCGAATACCGCTATTCGCTTTTTCATACGAATCTGACTCCGCTTCCTTTGACTGTTTTACCCAGAACTACGCATTCTTCGCCCGTCAGCTGTAACTGGTTTATGGTTTCAAGCGCGTCCTTCTCCCTTACGCAGACGACCATGCCTATACCCATATTGAAGGTATTGTACATTTGCTCTGCGGAAAGCCCGGAACGTTTCTGCATAACTTTGAACACATTGGGAAGTTCGTATGAAGAAGTATTTATTTCACAGCCTATACCCTTGGGGAAAATTCTGGGTATGTTTTCGATAAAGCCCCCGCCCGTGATATGCGCTATACCCTTGACATGCACTTTTTCGATAAGCGAAAGAATACTGTTGACGTATATTTTTGTAGGCGTAAGCAATACGTTTATGGGTCTTGCGTCGAGTTCGTCGTCGAATTTGGTAAGTTTGTCGATATCTTCGCCGAACAGCTTTCTCACGAGCGAGTAACCGTTCGAGTGGATACCGCTCGATTTCAAACCGATGAGGACGTCGCCTTTTTTAATTTCGCTTCCGTTGATAATCTTTTTACGGTCGACAACGCCCACCGCAAAACCTGCAATGTCGTAGTCGCCCTTTGCATAGAACCCGGGCATTTCCGCGGTTTCACCGCCTATCAGCGCCGCGCCCGCCTGCTTACAGCCCTGCGCGACTCCCGATACTACCGTTGCGACTTTCTCGGGGCTGAGGCTTCCCGTAGCAAAGTAGTCGAGAAAGAATAAAGGTTTTGCGCCCTGGCAGACGATGTCGTTAACGCACATCGCAACGGCGTCGATACCTATCGTATCGTGCTTGTCGGCAACGATTGCGTATTTAAGTTTCGTCCCTACTCCGTCAGTTCCCGCAACGAGCACGGGGTGCTTGACTTTTTTCGGCATCTGGAAAAAACCGCCGAAAGAACCGATATCTCCGAGCACGCCTTCCGTATATGTAGACTGTACGTGCTCCTTCATAAGTTTTACGGCTTCGTAACCTCTTTCTACGTCAACGCCGCTGTCCTTGTAAGAAATAGCCATTTTTTGTTTCTCCTTTATTCGAGTTTTAATTTGTCAGCCTCGTATCCGTCAAGCGGATAGGGATATTCGCCGTTGAAACAGCCGAGGCAAAAATCCACGTCAGCGCCCTTGCAAGTCTTTAAAAGCTGGTTAACGGTAAGGTATCTTACGCTGTCAGCTCCTAAACTTTCACAAATCTGCTTCTCGTTTTTATATGCTCCGATAAGCTGAGAATATGTCTGAATATCTATTCCCAGATGACAGGGATGCTTGATTATCGGGGAACATATGCGTATATGCACCTCCGACGCCCCTGCATCTTTCAACATTTTTACGATTTTGCGCATTGTTGTACCGCGCACAATCGAATCGTCGATTATTATAACGCGCTTGCCGTTAACGTTTGAACGCAGAGCGTTCATTTTTACGTTAAGGCTGTTTTCGCGCTGTCTTTGGTCGGGCTGGATAAAAGTTCTGCCAACATATCTGTTCTTTGCAAGCGCCTCAACAAACGGTATACCGCTCTCTTCGGCGTACCCTCTCGCGGCTACGTTGCCGGAGTCAGGCACTCCCGATACCAAATCCGCATCCGCAGGGCAGTGACGTGCAAGTAGCCTTCCCGCTTCTTTCCGCGCCTCGTAAACGCTTTTGCCGTCGAGCACCGAATCGTGACGGGCGAAATAAACATATTCGAAAATGCACATCGCGCTCTTTTCGGCGACTCCGTCCATAAATTCCGAACGCAATCCGCTATCGTCTATAATTACTATTTCGCCGGGCTTTACGTCGCGCAGAAAGTTCGCTCCCACCGCGTCCAGCGCACACGTTTCGCTTGCAACGATATAATCACCCGAAAGTGTTTCGCCTATGCAGAGAGGTCTTATTCCGTAAGGGTCGCGGACGGCTATGAGTTTATTCTCGGTCATAATGACGAGAGCATACGAACCCTTGAACATCGGACAGGCGCGTTTTATACCCGTGACGATATCTCCGTCCGAAAGACTGTTTATATAAACGGCAATGACTTCCGAATCAATCGACGTCTGAAACACAGCATTTTTGGAAATCATTTCGTCGCGCAACTGTTTCGTGTTGGTAAGATTTCCGTTGTGCGCGACAGCGACTTTACCGCATTTGCCCGCGAATACTACGGGCTGGGCGTTGAGAAGCTGGCTTGCTCCGGTAGTCGAATACCTTACGTGACCTATGGCTATGTCGCCTTCGGGGAATTCAAACAGTTTTCCGCCCGCAAATACGTCGGCAACAAGTCCCATTCCCTTGTAATAAGTAATTTTATCGGCATAAGCTACGGCTATGCCCGCAGACTCCTGCCCCCTGTGCTGAAGGGCATAAAGCCCGTAATACACAGTGTTTGCCACACTGCGGTTTTCCGGCGAATAAACGCCGAACACCCCGCATTCTTCGTGAATTTCATCGCAAATTTCGCCCATATAGCTCCCGTATTATTCTTTACCCGTCCAGCAGTAAGTGCAAAGCTTGCAGGGCTCTACTCCTATCGCTTTTATCAATCCTTCGATTGACTGAAATTCCAGCGACTCGAACTGAAATTTATCGCATATGGCTTTACGCATAGCCTTACCGCGCTCCGTTTGCGAATTTGCGTACTCTTCTATATAGTTGACGCTTTCATCGCCTTCGAGCTCTTTCATTGTACGGCGGGTAATCAAATCCATATCGCCTGACGAACGGGAAAAATTAAGATATTTACAGCCGTACATAATGGGCGGACACGCCGAACGCATGTGCACAGCTTTTGCTCCGTGCGAATATAAAAACTCGACCGTTTCTTTAAGCTGGGTACCGCGCACAATCGAATCGTCGACGAGAAGCAGGCTTTTGCCCTCGATAAATTCGTGTACGGGTATGAGTTTCATTTTCGCAACTTTATTGCGGTCCGCCTGGTTTATCGGCATAAAACTGCGCGACCAGGTAGGCGTGTACTTTATGTAAGGTCTTGCAAACGGCACCTTGCTTGCGTTAGCGTAACCGATAGCGTGGGGCGTGCCCGAATCGGGAACACCGCCTACGTAATCGATGCCGTTTATTCCGTGTAACGCTTTATCGCTCTCGGCAAAAATTTCGCCGTTCTTTATTCGCATCATCTCTACGTTTATCCCTTCGTAATTCGAAGTGGGATAACCGTAATACGACCAGAGGAACGCGCAGATACGCATTTCCTTGCCCGCGGGCGCAAGCTGTTTAATGCCGTCCGCAGATATTTCGACTATTTCGGCGGGACCGAGCTCACGCTCGTCCGTATACCCGAGTTTTTTGTAAGCGAAGTTTTCGAACGAAACGCAGTAACCGTCCGCGCACTTTCCCACCTGTATGGGAAGCCTGCCCAGCTTGTCCCTTGCCGCGATAAGCGTGCCCCTGTCTGTAAGCAGAAGTATCGAAGCCGTACCCTCTATTACGTCCTGCGCGTATCTTATGCCTTCGACATAGCTCTCCTTGCTGTTTATAAGCGCGGCGACGAGCTCGTTGGAATTGACTTTACTGCCCGTCATAGCGTCGAAGTATCCGCCGTTATTCAAAACGCTTTTTTTAAGCGCTTCGGCATTGTTTATAATGCCTATCGTGCAGATTGCGTAAGTGCCGAGCTTGGAAACCATTAAAAGAGGCTGAGGGTCGGTATCGCTTATACAGCCGATTGCCGAGTTGCCTTTCATTTCGCTCAGGACGCGCTCGAACTTTGTTCTGAAAGGAGCATTTTCAATATTGTGTATCTCGCGTTGAAGACCGATATTTTTATCGTAAGCCGCCATACCTCCGCGCTTGGTGCCGAGGTGCGAGTGATAATCCGTGCCGAGAAAGACGTCGAACACGGCGCTCGTTCTCTTTACGCAACCGAAAAAACCGCCCATATAATATTATTCTCCCGTCAGGCGTTTAAACACTTCCTGATAAGCGTCTTCCACTCCGCCCAAATCTCTGCGGAATCTGTCTTTGTCGAGGCTGACGTGTTTTTCGGTATCCCACGAACCGGCTTCCCAGAAACGGCAGGTATCGGGCGAAATTTCGTCCGCAAGAACAATCTGTCCTTTGAATCTGCCGAATTCGAGTTTGAAGTCGATGAGGTCGATGTTAAGACGTCTGAAAAATTCTTTCATTGCATCGTTTACGGCGAAAGCCATTTTCTTGATGGTTTCTATTTCCTGTTCGGACGCGAGATTGAGTGCCAGCGCGTGGTAATCATTGATAAGCGGGTCGCCGAGGTCGTCGTTTTTGTACGAAAATTCTATCGTAGGCGACGCAAACGCAGTACCCTCGGGCACGCCGTATCTCTTCGAAAAACTGCCTGCCGCAACGTTTCTTATTATTACTTCGAGCGGAACGATACTTACCTTTTTAACGACCGTGTTTCTGTCGTCGATTTGCTCGACCAGATGAGTGGGTATGCCCTTCTTTTCGAGCATAGCCATCATAAGGTTGCTCATCTTGTTGTTTATGACGCCTTTTCCCGTAATCGTGCCCTTTTTTAGTCCGTTGAACGCGGTAGCGTCGTCCTTATAGGATACGATAACGTAATCGGGATTTTCTGTTGCGAAAACCTTTTTAGCCTTGCCTTCGTAAAGCTGTTCCTTTTTTTGCATAATATAACTCCTGTAAAAAAATTATTTTTAATATAAGATACCCGCAGGGTGTACTGCGGGTATGGTTAAAACTGCTTCGATTCTTCTTGAAGCGCCTCGTCGTCTGCGTTGATTTTTTCCTTCATTTTTTTCTTATAATCGGTAAGCTTTGAAGCTATTTCGGGATATTTCAGTCCGAGAATTTGAAGCGCAAGAAGTCCGGCGTTTTCACCGCCGTTGACCCCTACCGTTGCGACAGGGATACCCGAAGGCATCTGCACTATCGACAGAAGGCTGTCAAGCCCTCCCATCATATCTGTTTTGACGGGCAGACCGATAACGGGCAACACCGTGCTAGCCGCGATTACTCCGCCGAGGTGCGCGGCTTTGCCGGCGGCGCATATTATTACTTCTATTCCGCGAGACTGCGCGTTAACGGAAAATTCGTGTGCTTCTTCGGGCGTTCTGTGCGCGGAAATCACGCGCGCTTCAACTTCTACGCCGAAACTTTTAATAACGGTTATTGCGGGTTTAACTACGCTTAAATCCGATTTACTGCCCATTATCACCGCTACTTTCGCCATAAGCAAAACCTCTCTATATTAATAGTTTTTATATTTTTATGCATACTTTTTATATGCTGTTGTTATATATAATTTTTATCGTATATATTCTTGCCGTAAATTTCTACGCCGTTATGTTATTGAAATCACAGCGCGACGAATACGGCGCCGACGAAACCAAAGCAAACAGCGGAACGGGCAAACTTATCCTGACCGCTTTTTTAGGCGGCGCGATAGGAATTTATATCACGATGTTCATACTGCGTTTCCGTACAAACAACCTGCTGTTAATGATACTTATGCCCGTAATAGGGGTACTGAACGTTTACCTGATAATTACCGCTTTCCGCTCTGGAATGACGTTTTTCATTGTTTAAAACACAATATCTTCAACCGACGCAATGATTATAACACAATATATTGATAAAAGGAAACTTTTTGAATAAGGTTTTTTTAAATTTTAAGATATAATTTTTTTCCATACGCACGGTATGTTACCGTAAAAACATAAAAGCCCGTTTAAAACGGGCTTTTTGCTTCTGTCGTGTACCGAATTGATGCGAACAGTACCGGCGCAGTCAATAAAAACGTTACTATTCAGTAATCACCGCGCCGAAACCAAGCACCGACAGCCATATCAGAGATTGTCAAGCGAATATTTATCTGCCGAGCAAAACCGAAACAAGTTCTTTGCGCAGAGCTTCTGCTTCTCCGTATCCGCGCGGAGGACTGTCATTAGCCGTCTTGTCGTATATTATCCTTCCCCTGTCGAGTACGAGTATCCGCTTTGCTATACACACCGCTTCATCAACGTCGTGCGTAACGAAAACAGCCGTTCTTTCGTCGCTCCCCCAAATTTCAAAAAACAAATCCATAATGCGTTTTTTGAGTTTCAAATCGAGCGAAGAAAAAGGCTCGTCCATCAGAATAACATCGCCCGCATAAAGGAAGGCGCGGGCAACCGAAACGCGCTGAGCCTGCCCGCCAGACAGTTGCACGGGATAACTTTCGGCTTTATCCGAAAGCTCCACTTTTTCGAGCATTTGAAAAATTTTATTCTCGTCCTTGCAGACAAGCCGAAGATTTCCGCGCACGGTAAGGTTTGGAACAAGACGGGGCTGTTGGAAAATGTACGAACACTTTAGGTTTGTTATGCTTCCCCCGTATTCGGTAAGTTTTGCTATGGCGTTCAAAAGCGTAGTTTTTCCGCTTCCGCTTTCGCCGAGTATACAGGTAATTTCACCGTCGTTTAAAGTCAGATTGAAATTTTCGTAAACAGTGTTCCGGGAATAGCTCTTGCTGAAATTTTTTATTTCAATCACCGCACCCCTCCTTTTCGCTCCACTTGAAAGTGACCCTTTTCAACTGAGAAAAAGCGAGCTCTACCGCCAAGCCCAAAAATACGGCGGTAAGCGTCAATGCCGACAGATTGGCGATTTCCGACGCGAGATTGCTGTACTGCATCATTCCGCCCAGTCCGTCTGCGGTATTTGCAAGCACTTCGGAAGATATCATAATTTTCAGACCGAGCGAAATATTCGCGCCAGTCTGCGCCAAAATAGAGGGCGTCACGCCGGGAAGATATATCTTAAACAGTCTGTCGCGTTTGCCGACGGAATACACGTCCGCCATCTGGGTTATGTCCCTGCTTATCCCTTCTACCGCCGAGGAAATCTGCGAATAAATCATAGGGAACAGCACGAGAAATGTAACGATTACAGGCGACAACGTCCTGTTATAGTGCGTCGCTCTGAGTATGAGGAGAATTACCGCCATGGTCGGCAGAGTGCGTATGAGAACTACGGCGGGCTTTAACAGCGCTTTTGCCCACTTGCCCGCAAGCGAAAAAGCAACGCACGCAGAGGCGAGCGCAAACGATACGGTAAACGCAAGTAAAGTCCTCGCAAACGAATTCAATACGGCAAGCCAGTACTGTCCGTCACCCAAATACTGCCATAGACTTTTAACGGTATCGGTAAACGACGGAACGATTAGAGGATTTCCCGCGATGTAGTACGCTATTATCCAGAAAATCCACATCAGCGCCAATGCAAGCACCGAAAAAATTATATTAAGTTTTCTCTGTGTAAAAAATTTACGCATTATTCCGCGAAGTAAAAGAAGGATTCGGACACTTCCGTCGCGGAAGCGTCGCCCGCCGTTCTGAGTTCGGCTAAAATATTTTTAACCGCTTCACTGCTTGCTTTACTGTCTTCGAACCGCACCGCGCAGTTTGCGATTACCGTCTTATTCAAATTTTTGGAATTGAAAGCCGTGCCCGTGTTCTGACCGGGATAGTGGTCCGCTATCGCCGAAATTATCGTTTCCGCTGTTACGTCCTCGCGCATCAGCCATTCGGCGTTCTCCTCCATGGAATCCATAAACGCACGGACGAACGCCCCGTCGTTTTCAATTAAACTCTTTTTCGCGACAAGCACAGCCTGCGGATAACCGTTTTCGCCGTACAAACTTTGCAGACTGCCCAGCGTTTTCAGACTGTTTGCGGGGTTGCCCGTTCTGACGCTCAACGCGGGTTCGTGCAGTACGTAATAATCGAAGTCGGACGAAATCCCGCTTACCGCCGCAACCGCGCAGTTTTCAAGGGTCACGCCGTCGGCAATGCCGTACTTGTTTAATATCAGCTTAAAAGCCGAACCGGGAAACGCAGGCAGATTGACAACGCCCACCTTTTTGCCTTCCAGCAATCCTTTGAAGTTGTCGGGCGTAATATTTTCTTTTTCGCTGTTGCCCGCGATAAACAGGTTGCCGTGCGTCACTACGCCGAGCATACGGTATTTATCGCCTCCGCCTAACAGCTTGCTTGCCGTATTGACGGGAAGTATGCATATATCGGCGTTCTTGGATGCGTCGGCCGCGGTTACGGTACTTTTAATCTCTTCTGCGCCGACAACGCTGTAATTTACTTCTCTGCCGAAATCCGCGTCCTCGGCAAGCAATCTTGCAATTGCAAGCGCGGGCGCTCCGTCGGGAACATAAACGCTGACTGCACCGCTCTTTTCGCCGCACGCGGTAAATAACGTCAGTGCAGGCACAAGCGCGCACAGAAACGCCGTAATGAATTTTTTCATAATATTACTCCTTTCGGTATCAGGTATTGCCTTTTACCTTAAAAAATATTTTGCTTTAAATTTTGGTCATAAAAGTTTTGGCTGTTACGCCTTCCAACATACCTATCTTTCCCGTCACGGTGTTTATTACTTCGGACGGAGCGTCTATAACTACGCTTAAAACAGATACGTTTCTCTCCCTGTAAGGGATACCCATTCTGCCTATTATGTATTCCCCGTATTCGGACAGCAAAGCGTTTACGCTTGCGCTTTCGGTTCTGTCGCCGACGATTATGCTGATAACGGCAAGTCTTTTTTCGGACATAAAAAAATTCCTCCTGTGCGGGGGGAACGGCAAAAAACAGCCGGCTTTTAACCGACGTATTATTAAGCCCTTTACCCGCAAGAAAACTTTTGAATTCAGGTGATTTTATTCTAACATAACTTTAATTTAATTACAAGCGATTGAATAACTTAAAAACGATTAAGCATACTTATTTTATGAAAAAGTTTATTATCGCGGTTTTGAGTCTTGTAACGATTTGCCCGGTTTTCTTGTTCGGCTGTGATTCGCCCGACAAAAACAACGAAGAGCGCGCAAAACAACCGCCTTTGAATATTTCTTACGAAACAAATATTTCGCGTCAGGCGCATTACCGCAAAAAGGGTGCGTTTGTTCCGCATATGCCCATACATTCGGCTCCACGCATAAGAAAAATTCCCCGTAAAAGCACAATTCCCATAGGGAATTAAATACTAAATTTTTAAGAGTTGTACTTTCAAACGAGAACAAAAGCTCTCGAACGATATGTTCGAGAGCTTTTTACTACAAACTATTTGGAAGGATAAATTGAAATTTATCGTTACTATGATAATTTGTTATTCAAGCACTGAATGTA
>CANOUP010000022.1 GCA_947570625.1 uncultured Clostridia bacterium
TTTAGGCATCTTTAAAATCTCCTGTTTAGTGAATTTAAAGATTTCGACCTCGTTTGTTTTGTCTGCTTCTTTTTCGTCGGATTTCACAAGTGAGCTTAACTTGTCAACGGTTATAGTATTAGCCGCCATTTCAAGCATTAAGCGTTTTTGTTCGTCCGAACATTGTACGTTGGTGATAAAATTAAGTACTTCAATTAGTTTGTCTTGGTTCATTATCCTCCTTGATTCAATTGTGCGTAAAATACTACCATAGTTTTCTATGGATCGCAAGTGAATTTTAAAAATTATTTTTAGATTTTTCCCCAGCCGTATTTAGATGACGGTGTAGGGGTAGTATTAAGTTGTTCTTGTTCTCTCTCGTTGTCGGCTTGTATTTCCTTTTCTATCTCTCTAAGCCGATTTGAGTAAGCGTTAATTTCGGGTTGAAACAGTTCGAGTAATGACGACAAGAAACCCGTAAGATTGCCCTTAATCTTCCTTTCCGCAATCGTAATTTTCCGTTTAAGGTGCTTATCGTTCGTCCTATGCTTTTTCTTTTTGTCGTAGCGGTAGACGTTTTCTTTTATGTATTTCACCTTTCTAAGAACGATATTGCCCAGCCGCCGTTTGTAATCCCATTTAAGGCGTTCAATCGTCTTTATATCTTTCATTCCCGCAACGTCGGCGGCGTCCGTCATGTGTTCCGTGAAAATCATATCGCGGTTAAGTTTGTCCTTATAAAACTTGCTCATTACGTCTTTCAACGTCGTTTCCGTGCGGGCTAACTCTTGTTTGAATTTATAGTCTAAACCGTAAAGCTTATCGTCCGAGAAGAGTACTGCTTCAACCACGTCGTCTATTTGTGAGCGATATGGTAGCATATCTTTACTTCCGTAGTTCCACGAAAGGTTGTCCGGCAACGCATCGGCGAGCTTCCGCATTTCGCGCATTGCAATATCCGTTCTGTGGGCTTTGCTAAAATCTTTTCTGTGCCAGATAGCCTTTTCAACCTCGTTGCGCTTTTTAATAAGCTCGTCGTCAATCGCAAAGGCGTTAAGTCGTTCGGTCATATCGGCAATAGCGTCGAAGTTTATCTTGCCTTTCTTGCGATAAATGTAGCCCGCCGCTCGTTTGTTCTTTACCTTCGGCTCTTTTTCCCAAAACACGTAGTGGATATGTAAGTGCGTCGGTCTGTCTAAGTGTAGTGAACACATCAAGTCCATATTGTCGTGGTCAAAACCCGCGTCTTTAAAGAATGGGCGAAAGGTTTTGCGGATTAAAGATATACATCTGTCCGGACTGTCTATCTTTTCCGAGTTTTGTTCGTCAAAGGATATAAAGCCGTGCCAGATATTCTTTTCGCCGTTCTTTACACGGAATTTCATATCGGCAACTTCGTCCTTGGAAAGCATACCTTCTTGATTAAATACGCCCGTGGACTTCTGTAAGTATTCAAGGATAGTCAGTCGCTTGCTTTCCTCGCCGTAAATCTTGCCTTCGCGCGTCATATAGTTGTAGATATTTTCCGCACCCGACATATCGAAAAAAGCACGCTCTTTTGCGTGCTTTGCTATATCCTTTTCGGACGAACCTTTTTTAAGTTTAAATGGTGTGTAGGCTATATCGAATATTACGGGCGCACTCAATAAAAACCTCGCTTTGCGGGTAAAAAGGAAAATGCAGTGAAACTGCATTTTCTTAGCCTGCTACAAATTTGTTTGTTATTCGTTTTCTCTTTCAATGGTTTTATCTCCTGTAATTTCTCAGTTGTTCGTCTAAAAAGTTGCACATAACGCGGTACATATCGCGCGTTTGCTCTTCGGGGTGAGCGTTAATAAATTCGTATACGTCTTTCAATTTAACGCCCCTGAATAGATTACTACTGCGCGCCAACGGATTACGGATATTAGGAAAATCCGCGTAAATCTTTTCAAGGGTAAACTTCTCTTTACTGCCGCTTTCGGCTTTGCGTTTGCTCTTAATTAGTTCGCCCTTCAATAGGTTGTAATAGCCCGCAACCTTGCTTAATTCTTCGGGCTTAACTTCTATGTTCCCGAACATAAAGTTGCATACGGCTTTAATTAAAATGCCTGCGTTAGTGTCGTTTAAAGAATAGAACACGTTGGCGTAAACACTTTTAAAGGTAAAGCGTTTACCTTTTGAACGTGTGATGCAAGTTCCGTTCTTTTCCTCGGTAAGTCCGTCCGAAAGAAGTATTAAAATGCTTGTAACCTTGTCTTTCGCGTTCGCTTGCAGTTTTTCGTCCAGAAACATAAATTTGCATAGTTTCTTGATAAACGCTCCGGCTTTCGCAATTTTTCTCCGTATCTTTTAAACGCAAAGCTCGTTTCGGCAAGCGTGGGCAAAGCAACTGCTTATTGCGTTGGAGTTAGAAATTGAAAGGTTAGTTAAGAAATACGGCATACGAGACAGCAAACCCAACGAACAGTTCATAAAAACCGTACAAAAAGTGGCAGCCGCCAAAGGAATGACTGTTGCCGAATACCGCGACAAAATCCTATTCCCTCACGGCAGAGAAATGATATTGGCACGGTTTAAAAAATTTTATAAATTGAAACAAACGGTAGGCGGAATGCTTAAAAATACGCCTATTATTTAAGTGATATAATTAAATTTACGGCGTTTAAACGTAATGGTAGGGCGCCTTTTCATTGACAGTAAAACCGTATTTTGCTAAAATAAAACTGCGAAACAAAATTACATATTATTTAAACCAACGGGCATAGTTTAGGTAGGACTATACCCTATTTGTTGTTTACAAATCCCTTTGGTGAATTGTAATTTTGTTTCGCGACTCAACGATGAACGGTATATTCTGCGGCGTCGTTCTTCATATGAGGAACGGCGTTTTTTTATGTCATTTAATAAAAAATTGTGAATTTGTTGGTCGATTGTGCGTTTTTTGTTGATAATACAACAAAAGGTGGATTATTCTCCAAATTCTTTAAATCTGCATTGACTGCAAGCTTTTCTTTAATTATTATAACAATGCAAA
Organism: uncultured Clostridia bacterium; assembly: GCA_947570625.1. Classification (GTDB taxonomy): domain Bacteria; phylum Bacillota; class Clostridia; order Christensenellales; family Borkfalkiaceae; genus Coproplasma. Next base: position 2,996 of record CANOUP010000022.1, read on the forward strand.
AACGGAGCACGAAATGTTACTTGTTAACTTTGTTGATAGTAAATAACAGTACGGAATAATAACGGAATCAAAATCTCAAAATACAAAAGGGCAAAAGTATTATACAGGGGCTCGCCCCTGTTGCGTCATAAAATATGACGCAACAAAAACACTTGCGGAGAACTTATGTTAATATCGATTAAAAATGAGCTTTTCGATGATAGAGATATTACTTTGGACGTCGTTAAAGTCGGTCAGGAGCATTGCAGTCCGCGTAAACCTGTGGAAGGCTGTGTAAGACCGTGCTATTCGTTGCACTTTGTAATGTTCGGCAGGGGTACGATAGTTTCAAGCGACGGATACCGCTACAACGTGAATAAAAACGAAGTATTTTTGCTGTATGAGGGCGAGCAGTATAGATATTATCCTAACAGCACAGACCCTTGGTCGTATATCTGGGTGGAATTTACGGGTGAAAATTTAGACAAATTAATATCTGCTTGCGGTTTTGAAAAAAATAATATCAAAAAGCACGTAAAAGATTTTTCTTGTTATCTTGAATTAATGCGCAGTTTGTATGATGCGTACGATGCCGGCGAAGCACAGCAGTTGAAATGCGGCGCCTATTTGTTGCTTGTTATAAGTAAGCTTATAGAATACGAGCAGGATGGAAAGGTTCCCCCCAAGATAGCTTTGAAAAGAAAACAGATGAGAGAAATTCTTATTTATATAAACAATAATATTGCTGCGAACTTAACAAATCAAATGATAGCGCAGGTAAACGGTATGTCGTTAAGTTCGCTTAATATGCTGTTCAACGATATTTTGGGAATGCCGCCCGTTGATTATATAAACGCTTACCGTATCGCAACGGCGTGCGAAAGATTTCAGACTACCAATTTGAATGTTAAAGATGCCGCTTTTTTAGTGGGTTTTACTGATGAAAAATATTTTACTCGCGTGTTTACGAACATAAAAGGCGTAAGTCCGCAGGAATATAAAAAGAGCGGAACTTTGGAAGACCCATTTTTGTGGATAAAAGAAAAGGGGATGCTGTTTAGATAATTTCATTTTTAAAATTATTAAGAAAAATAAAGGGAGAAAATAATGGCAGGTTTATCTTTAAGACATATTTATAAGGTCTATCAAGGCAAAACCAAAAAAGTTAAAAAGAAAGATGCAAACGCCGTAAAACGTACGGGTGATTTTCTTGCGGTCAGGGATTTCAATATGGAAATCGAGGACGGGGAGTTTATCGTGTTTGTCGGACCTTCGGGCTGCGGTAAATCTACAACGCTTAGAATGATAGCCGGACTTGAAGAGATTACCGTGGGCGAACTTTACATAGGCGACAGACTCGTAAACGATGTGGAACCGAAAGACAGGGATATTGCAATGGTGTTCCAAAATTATGCGCTTTATCCGCATATGACGGCGGGCGAAAATATCGCGTTCGGGCTTAAACTCAGAAAAAATCCCGTTCCCAAGCTCGACGAAAACGGAAACCCCGTGTTTGCAATCGATAAAAAGAGGATTTCCGAAGTTAAAAGAAATTTAAAGACCGTGAAAGCGGAAATGCGGTACGAGGACGAAAATGCCGTCTGGCGGTTGTTTAATACGAGAACCGAAGCTGTATGCAGCGAGTTTGCCGACAATGTCGCGTTATTGAAAGAGAAAAAGAAAGAATTGATTTCTGCCTATACAGCAGCGGTTAAGGTTATAAAACTCGAATATGCAGGGAAAATCGAAGGGGAAATTCAGGCGGCTCGGGAAACGGCCGGAACGGCGGCATCCGCCTGCGGCGTAAATCTCGAAGATGTTGCCGAAAGCGAAATAAAGTCTGCGCTGTTATTAAGAAAATCAAAGCTTGAAAAAGATTTGGAGTACTATGAAAATACACCCGTTCAGATGTATGACTATAAGCATATTCCCAAAGAGGAAATAGAAAAGAAAGTCAATTGGGCGGCGGAAGTCCTCGGCGTGAAGGAGCTTTTGGATATTCGCCCCAAAGAAATGTCGGGCGGACAGCGTCAGAGAATTGCTCTCGGCAGAGCTATGGTGCGCGACCCCAAAGTTTTCCTTCTTGACGAGCCGTTGTCCAACCTTGACGCAAAACTGCGCACTACGATGCGTTCGGAAATAGTCAAACTCCACAACGAACTTAAAACAACGTTTATTTACGTAACCCATGACCAGATAGAAGCGATGACGATGGGTACGCGCATAGTCGTTATGAAACTCGGAGTTGTGCAGCAGATAGATACGCCGACAAATCTGTTCGACTATCCCGCAAACAAATTCGTAGCGGGCTTTATAGGCACGCCGCAGATGAATTTCTTTGACGTGAAAATCAAAAAATGCGGTGCAAAACTCAAAACCGTCTTTGCCGATGGGCAGACGATAGATTTCAATTTGTCGGAAATGAGAGATATAAATAAGGAATATCTCGACGGTAAAGAACACGGCGTTACTCTTGGTATCCGCGGTGAAAATTTAAAGGTTGCAGATAAAGGACTGAAAGTTAAAATCTCGATGAAAGAGATATTGGGCAATACTACCCAGTTGTTTGTTACCGCCGAAGGCGAAGAAACCGAAAAAATAGTATGTCTTAACGAACGCAACGATTATCGCGCCGAACAGGAAATATATTTGCTGCCCGATGCGCGAAGCTTGCATCTTTTCGATACCGAAACGGAAGCGTCTATAATGTCGAGAGATTTCGGAAATAATTAATACGATGAAAGATTGGATAAAATTTTTTACGTTAGGTTTTTTTTCGGATAAATTGACGGCAAAAGCCCCGCACAGGAGAGTATATTCATCCTTTTTTGCTTTGTTTTTTGCGTTCGTGCTTTTTGTGGCGGTTGTCATTGCGGCGGATTTTATTCCGTTTTCGCTGCATTATGCGGACGCGAAAGATTTTAAAAATACGATGTACAACGCATTTGTCGCCGACGGTTCGCAAAGGATTTCGCTGAAAGTCGAAGAAGGAAAAATTACGGCGGCAAAACGAAACGGGGCATACTTAAAGGACAGAATTTTAAATTCGTTTAAATACGAAGAGGATAAACCGTATTCCTTAAACGGTTACAATCTGGTAATAGATACAAGACCGATGAACGCATACGACGCTTTCGAAGCCGAGTTCGACGGCGGAAAAATAAGCGCGGAGGAATATGCCGGACTGTCGTTTACCGCGAAGAAGAACTGTTCGGTCAAAATAAGACTGACCGACGGTGTAATCGGGCTTGACGAAGCGTTTATGGGGTATTGTGAAAGTTATCTTGAAAAGGTTTCGTCGCCTATCGATATAAATTACGACAAAGCTTTATCCGAAGAATATGCGGCGATAAAAAACTCGGATGACGAGGGGAAAGCCGATAAGATTTACAAACTTTATTTGCGGGCTTACTATCCTCAGACGTTCGACGGTAAAAGCGGAGTACCCGTGCTCAGAAATTACTATGCGCAAGAATTTATCGAAAACGAAAACGTAAAAAATTATTTATTCGTGTTCGAGGATATGCTTGTAGGTTCTTTTACAACCGAAAGCGGAATTTCGAGAATGTTTTACGGATATGCTTCCAAGCTTTTGGACGGAGTTGTCGTAACGGCGGTCGGAACGGGTGAAGCCGAAAAACAGATTGACGGGTTCATAGATGGGGCTTACAGAGATTCTCTCGGAATTAGCTCGTATTTATATTTTATAAATTCAAGGCGGATTTTTCTGTTCGTAATTTGCATATGGCTTATACTGTCGCTTATAACGTTCGGTATATCGAAACTCATAAAACTCAATTTACCGAAGAAGTTCGGGGCGTGGTTTAAAATTATCGGTTCGTTTATATTTATAAGCTCGCTTACAGTATCGTTTATTGCGTTTATTTGCGGATTTTTTGTTTCGGTTAATACGGTTTTCGCAATGATAACGCCTATGTTCGGCGCGATTATGCTGATAAGGCTTGCGACTTATTTCATAACGTCTTGCATTAAACTCAATAAAGAGAAGGCAACCGAAAACGATATTTCGAATATTACAACTGAAATATCGGAAAATGCCGAAGTAAATGATAAAAATGAAAATTTATGAAAGCCGTATTCGGCTTCAAATAAAAATGAAAGAGGAAAAATAATGAAAGCATTTAAAAAGATTTTGGCAACCTGTGTCTGCGGAGCGCTTATGACGACGCCGCTTATCAGCGCGTGTGGCGGAGGAGGCGGTTCCGGAGAAATAATGTTTTGGTATAAAGCAGGCTCTTCGGACAGCAAAATTATTAAAGATATGGTAGAGATATACAACAACGGTCAGGGTAAAGAAGACGGCGTAACCGTTACCGCAAAAAGCAGGCAGAAAATAGATAAATCCACGCTTACTTTCGACGCCCCTAACGTTGTTTTGGTAGAGGACGAAAATTTTAAAAGTTGGGCTGTGGAAGGGCTTTATCACAATCTGACCGATTATTATAAGTCTTCGCCCGGTAATTATAAGGAAGAAGATATTCCCGAAGCCGTCGTTAACCAGTTGCGTTTGGATAGAGAAGTTAAAAACGGTAAAAGGATGGCAGGCAAAGGGGCGGACTTACAAGGCTTGCCTTTCGGGTCTACTCCTATGGTTTATTATTACTCCGTTGACGCGCTGAAAAATCAACACGTAAACGTAATTTCCGTTGAAGAAGAAAAATTGGACGGTACGGGCGTGTATGCTAAAATTAAGCCTCACGGTTATGCGGAATATAAAGAAAATCCTTTGCCGAATTTAAATCCCGCACTTGAAAAATCGGTAAATCTTGCCGGCGAAGAAGTGTACAAAGTTTTTAATAATCGCGTTCCTATGAACTGGGAGGAATACAGATACGTTTCGAAAATGTTTACGAAAAGTTATAATTCCTCATCGCCCACTACATACGGAATAACCCAGCATTGGTGGTTTTCTTACGGGTGGTCGGTCGGCGGCGATTGCGTTGGATATAACGGTGAAAAATACGAGTTTACCGTTGCGGACACATCTTCAAATTGGCTGGTTACCGCGGAAAACGGAGTGGAGATAAACGGCAAACACTATGCCGCAGGCGAAATAATCGGTTATGGGGATAAGATAAAAACTGCGGATATCGCAAAAACGGAAGGACTATACGAATTGCCCTCTCAATACGACGCACTCGTTGAATTTTGCAGAACGACTACACCGACAGATAGAACGGTAGATAACGGAATAAACGGTTACGGCATTTCTACGGCTAACGAGGATAATTCCGCAAAAACGCTTATCGACGGAACGGCGGCAATGATAGCAAGCGATTTAAGCACGGTAACTTCGCTTTCGGTTACTTACAGTGATAAATACGATATAGCTCCCGCATTGCAGTGGAAAAAATACGATGATGACAAAGGCGTTTACTATAAGGGAAGCGAAACTTTTGAAAACGAATATCTCAAAGTTATAGGAGAAACTTATGACGGCGTCGAGTTTACGGGCGAGGTTATGAAAGTCGGAAATACTCCCGTGCAGGGATTACAGACCAACTGCTCAAAGACTAAGGCTCTCGTTATTCCCGAAAATTCCGACGCGAGCAATTACGAAGCGGCTTGGAAGTTTATCCGTTGGGCGGCAAGCAGCGCCGGACAGGAAATTTATTTGAAAACCGGCTACGTTCCCAATCAGACGTCGCTTGCAATGAGTGAAAAATATACTCAAAGCGTTGCAAATAAAAACTATTGGGCGTTTGCAAACGGCGTACGGAACGGAAGCATAGGAGACTGGGCGTACTTTGAAAACGGTCAATGGATTACCGATTGGGAATCCGATTTCAACGGTCAGCTTCGCGGCGGTTTCCAGACGATATCCGCGTTTTTAACGAAGAATGCCTCTGCGGCAAACAATGCAATCGGTAAGGTAAATATTATTTTCAACGGGAGGAAATAACAATGCGCTCGCAAACGGCGACGGCGGAAATTGGAGTTAAAGATACTCTTATTAAAAAACCGCGCAGGCACGGTATACGCTTTAATAAAAAGTATTTAATGTGTTTGCTTATCGTCAGCATACCGCTTATCGGGTTCGTTGCGTTCAGCGGTTTTCCCGTTATATTATCGTTTATATCGATGTTTTGCGATATGAAATACAACAAACTCGATACGCTTACCTGGAATAATTTTGCGAACTTCCAAAGACTGTTTTCGGACGCAACGCTTTTGCAGTCGGTAAAGGTTACTTTGATTATTGCAAGCGCGCAGTTCGTGTCTTTGGCCATAGCGATAACGATAGCGGCGTTTTTAAGCCAGAACGTAAAGGGAACGAGAGTGTTTCAAACACTGTTCTTTGTTCCGTACATTTGCTCTACCGTTGCAATCGCAATAATGTGGACGCAGATTTTCGGCGGCAAGGGCGCGCTCAATGCACTATTAGGCACAAACATTCAATGGTTGGATAACCAGAATAATCCGTATACGCTGACCATAGCGATTTTTATATCGATAATCTGGCAGGCTCCCGGTTACGGAATAGTTATGTACTGCTCGGCATTCAAGGCAATAAATCCGTCTCTTTACGAGGCGGCGGCGCTTGACGGAGCGAATGCATTTCAGAAATTCAGACACATAACGCTGCCCGGTATAACGTCCATAACGCTGTTTCTCGTGTTGGCAGGCATACTCACTGGCTTTACCACGTTCGAAGCGGCGCAGATTATGGCGCCGGATACCTGGACGGGCGTTGCCGGGCCGGACAATGCCGGACTTACGATAATGTATTACATTTACCGCGAAGGCGTCAAGTTCGGCAATATGGGTTATGCGTCGGTATTGAGCTGGCTGCTTTTCCTGGTTTTGATGATACCGTCGGCTTATCTGATAAGAAAAAGAATACTTGCGGAGAACTGATATGGAAGAAGTTATAAAAAGACGTAAAAGATTTAAAAAAGTCAAGCCCGCAACCGTAATAACCTACGTCGTGCTTTCGATGTATCTGCTGCTTTTGTTCGTGCCTTTTCTCGTAATCCTGTTCACTTCGTTTATGTCGGACGCGGAAATCGTGGGCAACGGCTTTCATCTCTTCCCGAAAAAGTTTTCGATAGAGGGGTACGAGCTGATATTCGGCGTGGGAACGGATTTCGAGGACGTGCCCAATCTGTTTTTGGGGTTTTTCAACACGCTTTGGCAAACGCTTATTCCTCTTGTCGGCGGACTGTTCGTTTCCGCTTTGGTGGCGTTTATATACTCCAAATTCAAATTCCCCGGCAGAAAGGCTCTGTTTATGATAACCGTGCTGACGATGACGTTCCCCTTGGGCGCATTCGGTTTCGTAAGCTTTCTCTTCTATCAGAATATCGGTTGGGTAGGCGGAGCGAGAGGAATTCTGCCCATAATAATCCCCGGGCTGTTCGGCAGCGCGACTGTAATTTTCTTTTTAAGAACTTACTTCGACAGCGCGCTTTCAAACGACGTTTTGGAATCGGCGAAAATCGATGGCGCGGGAACGTTCAGAATATTTTTCACTATGGTTTTACCGCTGGCAAAGCCTGCCGTTATAGCGCAGTTCCTTTTGGGATTTGTCGGCGGATACAACAGCTACGGCGCTGCTTTAATGTACCTGTATAAAAGCGAATCGCTTTGGAATTTACAGCTCACTCTTTCCGAAATGGTGTCGTTTGTGTCGCAGGAAGGCGGTGGATACAACAATGCGCAGTGTGCTGTCGCAATAATGGGATTGTTGCCGCTTTTGGTACTGTATATTTTCGTTCAGAAGTATTTTATCGAAGGCATCAACATCGGCGGCGGAAAAGAATAATAAAAAGGGGTAAATAATGAAAAAACAAATTATCGCGGTTTTGGCGGCAACGGTTGTCTTATCGGGTACGGCCGGTATTTTATCTGCTTGCAGCGAACATACACATACTTTTTCCGATGATTGGACAACGAGTTCAACCCATCATTGGCATGCGGCGACGTGCGAACACAAAGACGAGAAAAGCGGTAACGCCCAGCATAATTTTTCGGGCAACGAGTGCACCGTCTGCCATTACGTCAAGACTTCGGTTGACCCCGTAAAGGATACGGTGGTTGAAGACACAAGTAAGAAAATAACTACTCTCGTCTATAACGATACGCGTATTCAGTTGTTTTCGGATTCTCTCGTAAGAATAGAGGATAAAGCCGCAAACGGATTCGAGGACAGAGAGAGCTACATAGTTTGCAATAAGTCGAATTGGGGCGAAAAAATAAGCTATACCGTTGAAAAAACCGAAGAGTACAGCATTATAAAAACTTCGACCTATACTCTTGAAATACCGACGGGAGGTGATGCTGACGATATAACGGCGTATTATACGGACGGAGAAACGGCATACGGCTACAACGGGATAACGGGTACAAACGTATATCTTCCCTCGCCTTCGGACGAACTTTCAAGCTGGTACTTTACCGACAGTCCTCGCGTAATCCCTTCGTCATACGGCTATTCGCCCGCGGACAATAACGTGCCATTGCAGGGCTGGGAGTTTGAAGAAAACGTAACGGACATTTATTTGTTTCTGCCTGCCGGGAATTACCGGAACTTTTCAAGCGATTTCGTTTCGCTGACGGGTCAGTCCGAAATGGTAGAGCTTAAAACTTTCGGACAGTGGGATTCGCGTTATTACGCATATAACGAGCAAACGGCTTTACAGCAGATAAAGGATTATCAGGAAAAAGGCTTTGCAATCGACGTTCTTGTCGTGGATACCGACTGGCGCGACGCTTCGGGCGGTTTCGGCTACGATATCAATACCACCCTATTCCCCGATATGGAAAGGTTTTTGGAAGAAGCGCACAAGCTGGGCGTAAACGTTTGCTTTAACGACCATCCCCAGCCCAACGGCGGAAACAATCTTTTAGACAAAGAAGAGGTGGCTTACCGCAACGAAAAGCTTACTATGCTTCTGGCTATGGGCGTGGATAACTGGTGGTACGACAGAAACTGGTCTGTCGAACTCAACCAGATACATCCCGATATATCGCGGTATGCAACGGGTATGTACGCTTACCAGTGGATTACGCAGAGCTATCTCGAAAGTATTAAGGATGTAAACGAATATGCTAAACGCGCGATAATAATGAGTAATCTGGACGGTTGCAACAACGGTTCTTACGTCTATGCTTCCGATTTGTCCGCTCACAGATATTCGATACAGTGGACGGGCGACATCGGCGCGCAGGGCGACTGGCTCCGTCAGGAAATCGAGGGCGCGGTGTTTGCGGGCGCGGAGCTGGGCATTCCTTACGTATCCGCCGATATCGGCGGGCATAACGTAGACCCTTCCAACGAAGAATATACGCGTTGGTATCAGTACGGTGCGCTTTCCCCGATTTTAAGAGTGCACTGCTGGAACGGTACGACGAGTGGTGGAAGAATGCCTTGGCTTTACGGCGCTACCGCCGAAGAGGTTGCCCATACTTATCAGGATATGCGTTACCGTTTACTGCCGTTATACTATGCTTTGGCGCATGAAAATTACGAAACAGGCTTGCCGCTTATGCGGCGTCTGGATATAAATTATCCGCAGTACGCAGAAGCTAAAAACAACGACGAATATCTTTTGGGAAATTATATTTTGGTTGCGCCCATTTCCGAGTGGACGGGTAAGGATATGCGTGAAGTATTCTTCCCCGAAGGCAGTTGGATAGACGTGTGGACGGGTAAGAGATATTCGGGTCCCAACACATATAAAGTAACTCACGACATTAAAACGTCGCCTATATTCGTCCGCGAAGGCGCGCTTATCGCGCTTGCCGACAATACGATTACCGATAAGGAAAGCGGTACAATAAGAAATGTTTACAACACCGGCGAAATGGATTGGAGCAAACTCGCGTTAGACGTTTATCCGTCCGCAAACTACTTTGCTAAAACTACCGTTTATGAAGACGACAGAGAATCGGTTGCGTATAAGCACGGGCAGTTCCGTACTACCGACGTTTCGATGAACTGCACTGGCAACATGCTTAAAATAAGCATAGGCAAGTCGAACGGAACGTTTAAGGACGCGAAAACGTCGAGGACATGGAACGTGCGTCTGCATAAAAATACCGATTGGGGCGAGATTAAGAGCGTAAGAGTCAACGGACAGAGCGTAACTGCCCAAACGCTTGCAAAGCTGGCGTACAACACGAAAGGTAGACCGTTTGCATTCTCGGGCGGCGCGCTCGACGGAGATATACAGACGTTTACGATAAATACCAAGATTTCCGAAGCTTACGAAATAGAAATCGAATACGAAAGCGTAGTAAGATCTGCGGTATATGAAGACTATGACGCTACGGCGGTTAAGTTCAAGGTAACGTCGGAAGCTTGCACCGAAAGCAGCGTAAACCTTACCGCGCTTGGCACAACGGATTGGGTGTCTTACGGTTACAGTCTCGGAACAAATACCGATTACAAAAAGGGCGGACCTCGCCTGTTTTCGGCACCCGAAGACGTAAGGCTTATGCTCGATAATCCTACAAGACAGTACGTTGCATTGCAATTTAAAACGGGACTTGAAAAGACGTATACAAATGGTTCGAGAAAGGCGTCGAATACGGTTAAAGGCGGAACGAAAAACTCTATGGGTTACAATTTTACCGTACAAACCACCGGTAATAAGGAAAAAATCGTTCTCTATCTCGGCGGCATGCAAACGCTTGCAAAATTGACTGTAAGAGATAGGGCGGGCAACGTTAAAACCGTTTATATCGGTAACAGAGACGAAAAAGAGTTTACAAGTAAGGTTATTATCGAGGTCGAAGCAGGTCAGGCAAGCACGCTTACTATGCAGTACTCGCCGGTAGCCTATAAAGTAAACAGTCAGAACACAAGTTCTTTTGTAACAATGTACTGCGGATACGTCTGCGAAAATAATTGATTTAGGAGAAAACGATGAAAAAAATCAAAATCACGGCAATTTTAATGACGGCGTTGCTCGCTTGCGTTCCTTTGGCGGCTTGCGGAGAGTCCGACGGTGAAGTAATCACGAAAAACGCGTACGAACTGCCTTATTACGACGGCAACTATTATCAAGAGCTTGACGATAAAGATAAACCGCAGTTCAATAAAGAGCTTTGGCGCAGGTCTGACATCTCGCTCGGCGGCGCAGACCCGCTCATTCTGGATGATACGGCAAGAAGCGGACTTTATTACGCTTACGTAACGGGTTTAACTTATTATACGTCGCCCAATCTCGAAGATTGGACTTACGGCGGTAGTTTCGTAAATCTTCCCGCTGAATTGTCGGGTTCGCAAGCTACTTGGGCGCCCGAAGTAATTTATGACGGCGGTAAGTATTATTCGTTTTTCTCGCTTACGCCACCTCCCGACGGCGATATGGAAACTTCGGCGGCGGTAACTTATATGCCTGTGCTTGCGGTTGCGGACAGTGCTGCAGGACCATTTGTGCCCGTTGATTTTTACGGCGAAAGCAAGAGGACGGAAAATTCGAATTACCCTCAGTATTACGCAAAATACTGTCTGTTCGACGAAGGCGAATATCAAGCCGCTTTCGAAAAAGAGGGCTTGCCCGTGGCGGAAGGCACTCCGCTTAAAATTTACAGCGTAGACGGCGGCAATATAGACGGCGGCTGGGTAAGAAGCATAGATTTCCATCCGTTTATAGACCCCGAAAACGGCGACAGATACCTTTATTGGAGCCAAACTCCCGGGGCGATTGCGGGCGTGAAAATGACAGATTGGTACACTCCCGACTGGTCGTCGTTCAAGACGCTTACGGCGTGCGGCTTCTATACAGTTGAGGACTATATTAAGAGTATGAACGGCGAAACAGTTGATAACGTTCTCTATGAAGAAACCGCCGCCTACTGCAACGAAGGTCCGTTTATGTATAAGCATAACGGAAAGTACTATCTGACCTTCTCTATAGGCGCGTACGACGAGCAGTCTTACGGCGTAATGCAAGCCGTAGGCGATTCGCCGTTAGGACCTTTCCGTAAACTTACCGACGAAGAAAACGGAATGATACTCAACAACGATATAGGCGGCAACCATGCGGTTGCGGGACCCGGACACCATTCGTTCGTACCTATATCCGTAAATGGCGAAAATAAACTTTTAATTGCCTATCACGCGCACAATAACCCCGACGTCTATACGGGCAGGCACGTTAGATTTGACGAAGTTAAATGGGTGAAGGTCAAGGATAAGTTCGGTAACGATTTAGAGGTTATGCACGTAAACGGACCTACCGTAACCGTTCAGCCCACGTTCGGTATTGGCAAAGAATACGGCGATATCTCTTCTGCAATTTCAAACGCCGAAACGGTGCGCGGCGAGCTTGCGGAAGGCAGTTCGGCTAATAGTCTTGCCGACGGACTCGTTTCGTACTTTACGAGGGTAAGTAAGCCCTTTAACGAAACCTACGTAAAAGAAACGGAAATAGTAAAGGAAACTACTTTCGAGCTTACTTTAAGCGACGCCAAGGATGTGCGCGGAATTATGTTTTATAATTCCAAAGACGAAAAGAAAACTTTTGAAAAGATAAAGAATATAGCGTTTATCTGCGAAGAAAACGGCAAGGAGAAAATTTATCTTATCGACGAGTTAAAAGTCAACGAAGACGTAAACTACGTTTACAGTAAGGATAACGAAGAGTACTATCTCGTTTACGGCGCGACATGCTACGCCGAATTCAGTTCGATAAAAGTTAAAAGTATCAGATTTACCGTGGAAATACCCGAAGGTCAAAAGTCGGCGGCCGTTTCCGAGGTCAAACTTGTAGGGAAGATAGGTTAAGGAGGAAGTTATGAAAAAATCAATTAAAAGGCTTATTGCAATAACTCTTTCGGCGGCTTCTTTGTCGGCTGCGGGATTGTTGGCTACGGGTTGCGGAAACAATTTTATCAACGGTCCTACGTACGAGTATAAAAAACTTCCTTCCACCGGTGAGTACGAGTTTACGGGCAACCCCACGACGACGGTCGTTCCCGACGCGGGAATAAAAATCGACGGCGTTTTGGACGAAGATTTTTATAAAAATACCAAATGGTTTAAAGGCAACAAAATACTTCCTACCGAAAACGGTACGCTGGAAGTCGCAACGTATTTTGCCGAAACGGGCATAGTGATTGCGGCAAAGGTTCACGACAGCCGCCCAGCGGTTCATTCAAGCTGGGTCGAAACGGGCAACATTACCTGTTTTAACTGCTACTTCGCATTCGGCGACGCAAAACAACAGTCCGACGGCGTTTACGAAATAGAGTGTACGGCAGGCAACCGCTTTAAAATTACGCAGTTCACGGCAAGCGGTATGAAAGTTTTAAGTCCTGCTCTCGACGTTGCTCCCGTCAGCGCGGTTAAGCGCGATGGGGATATAAAGACTGGAGAGTGCTATGACTATACGGTAGAGTATTTTATGCCCTACGCATTATTCGGCAAGCAGACGCGCCCCGAAAAAGTATTCCTTAATCCTACTATGATTTCGTCAACGCTCGATGAAACGGGGAATTATATTCAGGAAGCGAGAACTTGGTACAATTTCGCCGACCGCCAAGCTCAAGAACTTTTTAAATGGGGAGAGCCCGATTCCGGTTACGCTTTTAATTCGCAGGGGTTTATAAGCAATAAAATTACGGTAGATGCTACGGGTGGAAAAATCGAAGAGGAATGGGGTTACGATTGGTGTCTTAATCTCGATAACGTAAATTTCTACGTTAAACCCGAAACCGGCAAAAATTTAAAATCGCTTACCGTAAACGGCGCGGACTATACGGGCAAAGTAAAAGACGGCAAATTTACCGTGCTTTGCCGCGGCGATATAAATATAAACGCAACTTTTGAGTGATAAGGAGAAATAAATGAAAAAGCAAATTATCGCGGTTCTTGCAGCGGCGGTTGTTTTATCGGGTACGGCGGGTATTATATCCGCTTGCACAAAACCGCACGAGCATACTTTTTCCGACGAATGGGCTACCAGCGCGACCGAGCATTGGCACGCGGCGACGTGCGAACACAAGGACGAAGTGAAGGATAGAGGCGCTCACAATTTTAACGGAAATAACTGTACTGTATGCGATTATGTAAAGCAGACTGCTTCGGCTGAGCTGATTGAAGATGCTGACTGTTCGGTAACTACGCTTTATTACGGCGATACCCGTATTCAGCTTTTATCCGATTCGCTGTTAAGGCTGGAAGATAAAACGAATAAGGGCTTTGAGGACCGAGACAGTTATACGGTTTACAACCGCGAGTTTCAAACCGACAAAGTTGAATACAAAAGCAATAAAACGGAAGAAAGTTTTGAAGTTTCTACCGAAAATTATACGTTGGTTATTCCTTTCGGCAGTAAAGCCGCAGGTATGTACATAACTGACGACGAGGGTGAAAAGATATTCAATTATCTAGGTAAAACGGGGTCTAACGTATACCTTCCTTCGCCGTCGGACGAACTTTCAAGCTGGTATTTTACCGACAGCCCCCGCGTTATTCCTTCTGATTGCGGTTATACGCCGTCGGATAAAAATCTTCCCGTCAACGGTTGGGAATTTGAAGAAAACGCGATGGATATATACGTATTTTTGCCGCACGGCGATTATAAGACGTTTTCTACCGATTTTGTTTCTTTGACGGGGCAGTCCGAAATGCTTTCTTTAAAACAGTTCGGATTCTGGGAGTCGCGTTATTATGCCCACACCGCGCAAAGCGCGTTGGAAACGATTAAGACATACCGCGATAAAGGATTTTCCATAGATGTGTTTACGGTCGATACCGACTGGCGCGTCGGCGGCGGAGTGGGGTATGAAATCAATACCGAGCTATTCCCCGATATGAAACAGTTTTTAAAGGACGCGCACGACCTCGGCGTTAATATTTTCTTTAACGACCACCCCGAACCCGTTCCGGGAACGAATAATCTTTTAGACAAGGAAGAGGTTGAGTATAGAAACGAAAAAATAGTAATGTTCCTTGCTATGGGAATGGATTACTGGTATTACGACAGGAACTGGGGTGTTGCGCTCAATCAGATACACCCCGACATTTCCAAGTACGCTACGGGAATGTATGCGTATCAGTGGATGACCGAAAAGTATTACGAGAGCATAGCAGACAAGGGTGAATACGCCCGCCGCGCATTACTTCAGGCAAACGTAGACGGTTGTTACAACGGTTCTTACGTCTATGCTTCCGACCTTTCGGCGCACCGTTATTCTATACAGTGGACGGGCGATACCGAGTCCGGAGACGATTGGCTTCAGCAAGAGATAGAAGGAGCAATTTTCGCTGGCGCGGAACTCGGCTTGCCTTATGTTTCCGCGGATTTGGGCGGACATAAAAACCAAAAATCATCTAACAGTTATATGCGTTGGATGCAATACGGCGCTCTGTCGCCCGTAATGCGTACGCAATGTACCAATACCGACGACGGTCGTATGCCTTGGGTATACGGCGCTACTGCGGAAGAGGTAGTGCATACCTATCAGGATATGCGTTACAGATTGCTTCCTTTGTTTTACGCGCTGGCGCACGAAAATTACGAAACGGGTTTGCCGATTATGCGCCGTCTGGATATAAAATATCCGAAGTACACAGAAGCAAAAAACAACGACGAGTATCTTTTGGGAGATTATATTCTGGTCGCACCCATTTCGGAAAGTACCGGTAAGGATACGCGTGAAGTATTCTTCCCCGAAGGAACTTGGGTAGACGTGTGGACGGGTAAGAGGTATTCGGGTCCCAACACATATAAAGTAACTCACGACATTAAAACGTCGCCTATATTCGTCCGCGAAGGCGCGCTTATCGCGCTTGCCGACAATACGATTACCGATAAGGAAAGCGGTACAATAAGAAATGTTTACAACACCGGCGAAATGGATTGGAGCAAACTCGCGTTAGACGTTTATCCGTCCGCAAACTACTTTGCTAAAACTACCGTTTATGAAGACGACAGAGAATCGGTTGCGTATAAGCACGGGCAGTTCCGTACTACCGACGTTTCGATGAACTGCACTGGCAACATGCTTAAAATAAGCATAGGCAAGTCGAACGGAACGTTTAAGGACGCGAAAACGTCGAGGACATGGAACGTGCGTCTGCATAAAAATACCGATTGGGGCGAGATTAAGAGCGTAAGAGTCAACGGACAGAGCGTAACTGCCCAAACGCTTGCAAAGCTGGCGTACAACACGAAAGGTAGACCGTTTGCATTCTCGGGCGGCGCGCTCGACGGAGATATACAGACGTTTACGATAAATACCAAGATTTCCGAAGCTTACGAAATAGAAATAGAATACGCAAGCGTAAAAGACTCCGCGGTATACGAAGATTATGACAATACGGCGGTTAACTTCAAAGTCAAGGTAAGCGAATGCACTGAAAGCAGCGTAAACCTTACGGAACTCGGCACGACCGATTGGGTTTCTTACGGTCAGGGACTCGGCACTAGTATCCTCTATAAAAAGAACGGACCGAGAGCTTTTTCAAAACCGGAAAATCTTTTAACATTGTTAAACACATTATGCACCGACCATATGGCAATGCCTTTAACCGTGGGACTGAATAAAATTTACACGGATGGAAACGGCTCCAAACCTTCTTCCGGAGCGGGAGTAAGGGGCGGCTCGCAGAGTGCGGTGGGGTACGGCTTTACCGTTAAAACTTCGGGCGGCAGTGAAAAAATAGTTTTGTATATCGGCGGAACGGAATGCATTGCAAAACTTTCCGTACGCGACAGGGCGGGTAAGGTTAAAACCGTTTATATGGGCGGTAAATCCGAAAAAAGCTATATGCAAAAAGTGGAAATAGACGTTGAATCGGGCGAAGCAAGTACTTTGTATTTCACTTATGCGCCCGTAACCAGCGCGGTTGAAAGCGAAAGAATAAACA
The DNA here is from genome assembly GCA_947570625.1 of uncultured Clostridia bacterium. Taxonomy (GTDB): domain Bacteria; phylum Bacillota; class Clostridia; order Christensenellales; family Borkfalkiaceae; genus Coproplasma. The sequence continues at coordinate 19,821 of CANOUP010000022.1, forward strand.
GGTCGAGAGTATATCTGTACTGCGGATATATAGCGGCAAAAGAAAATTAAAAAATTTAACCGTAAACCGGTAAATTATAAAATCAGGAGGAAAATATGAACAAGAAAAGACTTTTTAAGTTTATAGCGGTAAGTTCGGTTTTTACAGTTTCGGCAGTGGCGGGCATTGCGCTTGCGGGCTGTAACGGCTGTAATAAACATACGCACGACTTAACGGAAGTTGAAGCGGTAGCGGCAACCTGCACCGAGGACGGAAATCACGCTTACTGGGTATGCAGCGGCTGCGATTTGATTTTTGCGGACGGCGAGGGCAAGACCGAAACCACCGCGGAAGACGTTGCGGAAAGCAAGCTCGGACACGACCTGTCGAAGCACGTAGAGGCGGAAGCGGCAACCTGCACAAAGCCCGGAAATATCGAGTATTGGGAATGCTCTAGGGGCGACGGCAAGTTTAAAGACGCGCAGGGAATGCAAGCTGTGACCGATGTTGTTACAACAAAATCCCATACCTGGAGCACGAACGGACACCACGAAATGGTTTATCCCACTACGGAAACCGAAGGTACCAAAGAATACTGGGAGTGCGGTGAGTGCGGCAACGTATATCTTGACAGCTACGGAGATACCGTTACCACGAAAGATAAGCTTTCGATTGATAAGGTGGTTGACAATATCGACGGCGTAGTGGGCAGCGCGTATACGCAGTCTACCGCTTACGTTATCGGGCGCGACGTGGCAAACGGCGGCGTGGGCATAATCGCAAACGCATTTCTCGGCAAAGACGGCGTGTATTTGCACATAACGCTTAACCACAATTCTTCTCCCGACGAACAGTCGCAGGGGCACGGCAAGGTTGGCGTGTATATGAATATACGCAACGAAAACAATCTCTATCTCCCGGGCGACGCAGGCACAAGTTTCAGAGAGGGTGTGGGTATAGAGCTGTACATAAACGGAAAAGTAGAACAGCAACAGCCGTTCAGTCTGAAACACTTCGAAAACAAGACTAACGCCGAGGGCGCCGCAACGGCTTATACAACCGTTTGGGAGCTGTTTATGCCCAACGCCGAGCTTGCTAAGGCAAACAACGGCAAACTTTCGGGCGCGTTCGAAGAAAAGGACGGAAAAACCTTGCTTAAACAGGGCTATAACGTGCTTATGACGGTATGCGGCAATCTGACTTTAAACGAGAAGGACAGGTTTGACGACGGCGACGGCAGTGTTTGCAAATACAACCACAACAACGGTGAATGGACGTTTATATACAGGGAAGGCTATGGCGACTGGGGTACCGACCAGAAGTATATGGTTGTCGGTAAAGACGGGTTCTCTAAGACGCACGTACGCGGAACGGACGTTTATAACGTAAATATGCGTGAGTATGCCAACGCAACTCTTTCCGCGCAGTTGCCCGCAACGGTGGATTGGGACGGCAAGCTTCAAGGAAAGTTGACCGTTGACAGCGGATACATTCTTACGGGTATCAAAATCAACGGCAAAGCCGCATATACGGGCGGCGCTCTGGGAGGCGGTTCGCTTGTTTATGATTTTGAAATAGGTATTGAAGATTTAGACCTTGCCTGGAACGTAACCGACCTCGACGTTGAATTTGTGGTTATCGAAGCTAATTACGTGGATGCAGCCTTTACCGTTAAAGGAAATTCGGGCGGTAAACTTAGCGCCGTAGCGGAAGGTACGCAAATTACGCTTGTAGACGATTTCGGTAACGAAATATCGGCGGAAGTCGGCGCAAACGGCTCGGTTACGGTCAATAATTTGCTTTGTCAGCATTACGTCGTAAAAATAAATGACTATCTCGACGGTGAAATGTACGTAACATCCGCGGATGTGGGCGATGTCGTAGTCGAATACGAATTCGCGTCTCCCATAGGCGACGTTTCGCATCTCGTGGATTTGTCGCATATGAACGATGAAAGCGCAACGATAACCATGGGCGCTAACGGACTTAACGGCTTGGGTCAGGGTGAATACGCTCAGGGCGTAGGCGTTGAAATAAATATCCCCGAAGATATGAAAGAAGGCGCGTATATTCTCGAAACCACCGTTTCGGTAAACGACCCTCTGGAAAAGGGCGCGTGGTTGCAAAGGTTTGCAATTACGTTTGCGCAGGGCGATTCTGACAAATATAAAAACAAATTCGTAATCTGGTGGAATGATTTACTTACAAACGAGTTCCCCTCTGCAATATGGGCTGACGACGCCACCCCTTGCGGCGGCGCGGTTGACAGAAACAAATCTTTTGATTGGCTTGCCGAAGCGGTAATGGACGGTTTACGGCTGAAAGTCGTGCGCAACGGCGAATACGTCGCGGTTTCCGCATATAATTTCGATGCCGAGGAATGGGTAACTCTGCTTGAAGGCAAAACCTCCGCAACCGCGGCTAACCGCATAGTGTTCCACGTAAGCGGCGAAAGCTGGACATTCTCGGATATATCTTTCGAAAAGCTCGAAGTTATTGAAACGAAATTACCGAGCGGCGATACGAGCGGTATATTCGGGCATCTGAAGGCGTCCAACGGCGACTTGTTCAATCTGAACGGCACAATGACGACCGAAGAAGATTTGGTCTTAACGGCGGCAAACGTAAATTTGAGCATAAGCGCGTTTGAGAAGGACGGCGAAACCGAAGTAACTCTTGCAAACGGAACACAGATTACTTTAAAGGGCAAGTATCAAACTTACATGTACACGGTGGGAGAAACTACTCAGCTCGAAATGGTAGCCGGCGAATATGAAGCGTTCCTCTACGGCTACGGCGCGGCTAACGTAACCGTAACCGAAACCGGTGAAGACGTGGTAATCGTGCTCGTTCAGACGATTGCTTACGGTTACGGAGAAGCTTCGGTCGATAACGGCAACGGCACAGTAACGATTACCGGTAGCGGCTGTCCTGCGGACGGCACGCCCTGGAGCGGATACGCGGAAATTGTCACCGACCAAACGAATGCGGATAAGGCGTTTGAGTTTACCGTTAAAGATACAAATGTAAGAGACGGCGATTATGATTGGGCTGCGCGCAGAATTGCCGTTCAGGTTGCCGGCAATAACGGGTTCTTTATTTGGTTTAACAGTGCTGACGAAGTAGCGGTTCGAAAATTAATTGCAACCAACGTCGGACCGAACGGCGGCGGACAGGGCGGCGCGTATGAAGGCGATTTAATCTGTACAAACCACGGCTGGATGAAAGCATTGGTTGAGGGCGACGGTTTGCAGTTCCGCATTTTGCGTTACGGCACGAAAATCATATTGAGTGCTTACAACGGCAGTGAATGGATTGTTATCGGCTCGGTTGAGTGCGGCGCAGACGATGAAACCAATCCGGTGTTCTATGCACAGGGCGACGATTACGAATTCTCGGCTGTATCCGATAAAAACCTCGAATTCGTGGAGGCGAAAGATGCGACGCTTGAAAGCGCGGGCAATATCGCATATTATACCGACGGAGTTAATTATTATCTTCCCGACGGCAGCTTATCCGACGCGGAAGAGGTAATTATTCCTCAGATAGTTGAGCAGTCCGTTGAAATAATGGTTGTTGTTTACGGAACGGACGGAGAAGCTATTGAAAATGAAGATTTGAGCGGAGTTAAGGTATCCCTTACGGGCGAATACGGCTACAATAATAACGTTTATACAAATCTTGGTATCGAAGACGGTAAATTGGTGTTTAACAACGGTAAAATTTATGCGGGCAAGTATTCCGTAACCGTAAACGGATACGCCGTTGCGGATATTATCGTCGGTACCGATACGCAGGAACTCACGGTTGCGTTGCATAAGATAGCGGGATATAACGCAGTAGAAATTACCAAGACTTATAAGCCCGAAAACGTGCAAACCGGTTTCAATGAAAGCGGCGTAAATTTCAAGCTTATCGGCAGCAGCGGCGATTGGACGGATTATAACAATCCGGTCCCCGAAGCAACTTTGACCCTTCCCGACGGTGTTGCGGCAAGCAAAAACGTTACGGTAGAGTTCAATTTAAAGCTTACAAGACAGGGCTTCTGGGGAACTAATGCGTTCGGCGTGTCGGTAGTAAAAGATTACGGCGGATTTATTCTCAGGACTTTCGGCTCAGACGCCACTGAAATCGACGTAAGCGAGCTCTATGCGCAGAAGCTTTGCGAAGACGGTATGAAATTCCTCGGCAAAAACGCTTGGATAAAAGGACTTGCATTGAGCGACAACGGATTAAACCTGCGCGTTGTCCGCAACGGAGCGAGCATTGCTTTGGTTGCGCAGGATGCGGAAGGAACGTGGCAATTACTGTTTGCGGCAGCTTGCGCAGCCGACGCTGAAACGGAGATAAAGTTTATGACCGGCGCGGCAGACTTTACCGTTTCCGACATAGTCGTTTGTACCGCTCCCGCAGCGTTTAATTCCATAGACGGTTATGTGAAAATGACTGATAATATCGTTTATCACGAATATGTTGCTCCCACCGTTGAAAAGGAAGGCTGCAATGCGTATTATTCGGTAGGTAAATCGCTTTATAAGGAAAACGGTGAAAAGACCACTTTGGAAGAGCTGAAAATCGATAAATTAACCTCAATTGAAATTACGCTCACTATCAAAGGACATAAAGACGGCAAAGAAATTCTGTTAACCGGTACGGTATCCGCAACCGGCGAATACGAAACGTCTTTTAGCGGAACACTTGATAACGGTAGCGCTACCGTCAACGCATATGAGGTAAAGTACACCGTTTCGGTTGAAGGATACGTTTCAAAGGAATTTACGGTAATTGCCGATCAAGCCGAATACGAACTCGTACTTGAATACGAATATGCTAAGGCAACCTTTAAGCCCGAACAAGTCGATTTGTCGGATATGAACGAAACCGATAATGTTATAAAGCTTATCGGCAGCGGCGGCGATTGGACAGATTATAACAATCCGGTCCCCGAAGCAACTTTGACCCTTCCCGACGGTGTTGCGGCAAGCAAAAACGTTACGGTAGAGTTCAATTTAAAGCTTACAAGACAGGGCTTCTGGGGAACTAATGCGTTCGGCGTGTCGGTAGTAAAAGATTACGGCGGATTTATTCTCAGGACTTTCGGCTCAGACGCCACTGAAATCGACGTAAGCGAGCTCTATGCGCAGAAGCTTTGCGAAGACGGTATGAAATTCCTCGGCAAAAACGCTTGGATAAAAGGACTTGCATTGAGCGACAACGGATTAAACCTGCGCGTTGTCCGCAACGGAGCGAGCATTGCTTTGGTTGCGCAGGATGCGGAAGGAACGTGGCAATTACTGTTTGCGGCAGCTTGCGCAGCCGACGCTGAAACGGAGATAAAGTTTATGACCGGCGCGGCAGACTTTACCGTTTCGAAAATTAAGGCAAACGCTACGGCGGAAGGGGAATTGGTATTTGTAGCAGCGAAAGCTCCTACGTCGGATGAAGCGGGTAATATTGCCTATTATTCCTATGCGGGAAGTTATATTACAACCGACTTTAAACCTGTTACTCCCGAACAGTTTACGCTTCCGAAATTGCTTGCAACGCCTACGTATACGTTCGACGGTTCCGATGAAACTGAGTTTACGAAAGACGCCCGTGGAGAAGAAGTTGCGCTTTCGGAGAACGGTATGGTTTTCACAACTAACGCTTCAGGTGATTGGGCTGATTATGAAGCAAATCCTATGAAAATCAGCGTCGCGCAGACGTTTGGCAAGGAGAAAGAAGTTGAAATTAACTTTAACTTAAAGGGAGCAAATCAGGTGTTTTGGGCGAGCGGCCGCTTCGGTATCGAAGTTGCCGGGACGAGCGGGTTGTTTGTGTGGAATAACGATAACGCCGGTATGATATGCGGCATAGTCGACGAAACGATGAAAACCGAAACGGCAAAGCTGGGTGAATATAAATGGCTCGGCAATGCAATCGCATCGGATGGCGGCGCGAACTTCAAGTTGATCCGCAAGGGCGATACAATTCGCTGCTATGCGCATAACGGCACGGAATGGTTATATCTCGGCTCGGTGGCTTGCTCGGCGGAAGACGAAACTCAAATTAAATTTATTGCAAAAGGCGCAACGTGGACGGTATCGGATTTGACCGTATCGGAAATCGTGGCGGAAGAAACGGAAGAATAAATACAAAAAACTCGGTGGGCGGGGGAGCGTTCGCGCTTCCCCGCTTTTCCGAAAAATGCTTACAAAGAAGCGGCAAAAGGACGAATATGAAAGAAATATATATAGGCGCGGCATATTATCCCGAAATGTGGGACGAAAGCGAGATAGAAAAAGACATAAAAAGATGCAAAGAAACGGGGATAAACTGTCTGCGCATAGGCGAATTTGCCTGGGGAAAAATGGAACCCCGCGAGGGCGAATTCGATTTACAGTGGCTTGAAAAAATCGTAGATAAATTATACGAAAACGGAATTTACACGGTAATGTGCACGCCGTCGGCGACCCCGCCGCGTTGGCTTCTGGATAAATATCCCGAAGCGCGCACTGTAATGCACGACCTGATACGTTCGGACGTGTCCTCGCGCTGCCATACCTGCAAGACTTCGAAAGTACTGAGAGAGAAAAACCGCCTTATTTGCGGGCAGCTCGGCAAGGTTTTCGGCAAGCATAAGGGTGTTATCGGCTGGCAGTTGGATAACGAAATTTACCCTTATAACGAAGGGTGTTTCTGCGATAACTGCAAGTCCGCATTCCGTACGTATTTAAAAGATAAATTTAAAACGGTAAACAACCTGAATAAGGCGTGGGGCACGGCGCGTTGGTCGCTTACATACGACAGTTTCGAAGATATTCAGCCCCCTTACCCCAAACAGTGGAGGCACCCGTCGCTGAGAAAAGCCTGGAGAGATTTTCAGTACGCCCAAATTCAGTCTTATATAGAAGAGCAGGCGGAGGTTTTAAGAAAGTATACTTCCTTACCGCTCGGCACCAATATGATGCAGCACAACTCGTTGAGTTTTTATAAACTAAATGAAAAGTTGGACGTGGCGCAGTACAATCATTATGACACGGCAGAAAGGCTTGCCTCTACGGCGTTCGGCTACGATTTCGTTCGTACGGTAAAGGATAAACCTTTCTGGATAATGGAAACACAGGTGGGCTGGAACGGCAGTGAGTACGCTGATAACGGCTACCGTCCGCAGGGCGCGTGCTATGCAAATACTATGCTTCCGATATCAAGGGGCGCGGAAATGAATTTGTACTGGCTGTTCCGCACGCACCCCAACGGACACGAAATGGCGCACGGCGCGCTGTTTTCTTCGGCGGGCAGGGCGTACAGAGTGACCGAAGAGGTTGTAAAGGCCTGCAAGGATATAAAGACCTGCGAAAAGTTTTTAACGGAAAGCAAAATAGAGAGTAAAATAGCGTTGCACAATTCTTCTACGGCGCACAATTCGTTTGAGTGCGCGCCGCTTATAAAGGATTTGAATTACCGCGAAACGCTTATCGAAAAGTATTATTCTGCGTTCAGGCATTACAATATTGACGTAATAGACACTCAACACAGCTTGGACGGCTACGAAGTTTTGATATCACCCTTTTTAGCCTGCGCGGACGAAAATGGCTTTAAAGAACGGGTTATTAAATGGGTAAAAGACGGTGGCGTGTGGATAGTCGGACCTATGTCGGATATAATGGACGGAAACGTAACCAAATACGCTCATGCGCCTTATTCTTTCGTTGAAGAACTTGCGGGAGTATACGTGAAATATCAAAAGCCCGTTGACAATAACGTGTTCAAAGCGCAGTGGACTAACGACGGCGATTGCTCCGTTTCAACCTGCTTCGACGCGTACGAGTGCAACAAGGATACTGAAAGTCTTGCCCGATATGCAGACTGCGAGTTTGCGCCCCTTTCGGTGATAACGGAAAGGAAAGTCGGCAAAGGTAAGGTGATACTTGTCGGAAGCGTAATATCGCACGGCGACCTTTTAAGGCTTGTAAACCGCGCGCCGATAGCCGAAGCGAGTAAAAACGTAATTCTCACCGAACGCACGGGTGAAGAGAGCGGAATAATAGCCGTGGAAACGGAAAACAGAGAGGGCTATATAGTTTTGGACGGCGAATATACCGACCTGATTACAAACAAAAAATACAGCGGCAAAACGGAAATCGAACCGTACAGGGTTTTAATATTAAAAAAATGATAGGTGCATTTATGGAACAAATCATTTACGGGAATATCAGAGTACAGTTATTAAGCGAGGAAACCGTACGCATAGAGTACGGCAATAACTGCAAATTCTGCGACGACAATACGTTTTTTATACCCGACAGAACGGCGTATACGAGCGGCGTTGTCTACACGTGCAAAGAAAACGTAATCTGCTTCGGCGAATACGAATTATATATTCCCGAAAATGCGAAATCATTGTCGGGCGTTCGTTTGGAAAAGAACGGCAAGAAGGTATATTCGTATAAAAAGCTTAAAAACAGCGGCGAACTTCCGCATTTGGACAAAACGCCCGAAGTTTTTGCAATAAGCGATACTCCGAGAATTATCGTGCCCGACGGCGGCTATTCCGTTGAAAGAAAGGGTGAATATATAATAGAAGAAAACGCAGAGGATATATATCTTTTACTCTGCGGAAAAGACGCTAAAAAACTCCGCAAACTATATGTGGAATTAACGGGCAAGCCCGAACTTGTGCGTTTATCCACGCTCGGCGGTTGGAACTCTAAGTATTACGCATACACCGAAGAAGAGGCGAAACAGCTTATATTAGATTACGAAAAGCACAACGTGCCATTGGACGTAATGGTTGTCGATACCGATTGGCGCAGCTGCGAAAACGGCTGGGGTTACGATATCAATACAAAGCTTTTCCCCGATATGAAGCGATTTTTGAACTTTGCGCACGAACACGGGGTTGAAGTAATGTTCAACGACCATCCCGAACCCGTGAACGGCGCGCAGGTGTTCGCACCCGAAGAGATAGAATACCGCGAAAGCAATTTGCAAGCCGTAATGGATTTAGGCTTGGATATATGGTGGTACGACAGGAACTGGGGAACGCACTTGATATCGCCCACCGATAAAATATATTGGGAAACGTTCGGGCTGTATCTTTTCGAGGATATAACGCGGCATCATTACCAAAAGCATAACGGCAATAAAGATATATACCGCAGACCCGTGATAATGGGTAACGTGGTTAATATAGTCAACGGCAGATATTTTTCAATCGAGGACAGTGCAAGCCATAGGTATTCCATACAGTGGACGGGCGACATATCATGCCGTTCGGACTCGCTTTCAAACGAGGTTAAAAGTTTAATAAAGTGCGGCAATAACTGTGTATCGTACGTAAACGCAGATTGCGGCGGGCATTTGGGTAATCCCGACAAAGAGCAGTTTATCCGCTGGATGCAGTTCGGCACGCTGTCGCCCGTATTCAGACCGCATTGCACTAACATAGTGGAACGCTACCGCGACCCTTGGGCGTACGATACCGAAACGCTGGATATAGTTCGCGAATACAACAATCTGCGTTACAGGCTTTTACCCGTAATATACAAAAGCGCGTACGCTAGTTACGAGAGCGGCGCGCCTATATTCAAGCCGCTCGGTTGGAATTATCCCAAAGATAAAACGGCAGCTGAACTGAATGACGAGTATATGCTCGGCGGAAATTTTATTATTAAGCCCGTAACTGACGCGCCGTTGAACAGCGTGGATAAAAAGCATTATGCCGCGCCCGTAAAGGCAACTTATTACGACGGCAGAGAGCTGAAAGGCGAGCCTTTGGCTGTCGCCGAATACGATGAACTCAATTTAATACTCAATCGCACTTCGCCCGAAAGAGGCGTGCCGGTGTACGATTTTTCCGCACGGTTCGAAACAAAACTTCGTTTCGATAAGAAATGTGTGCTGTATATATCCTGCGACGACGGGGCAACCGTGTGGATAGACGGCGAAAAGGTGTTGGAAGACAAAACGCTTCATTCGGCAATGACTTTCCTTTTAAAAAGGTTAGAGGCCGGCAAAACGTACGACTTAAAGATAGAATACTTCCAGGCGGGCGGCGAAGCGTGCTGCGGCTTGTTTGCTGCGGACTGTCCCGATGATAACAAAATGGCAACCTATCTGCCCGCGGGCAAGTGGCTGGACGTATTCGGCGGTAATATTTACGGCGGCGGAAAGACGGTACGGCGTGAGTACGAATTAAAGGAAATGCCTTTGTTTGTCCGTTTAGGAGCGTTGTTGCCTTTGGCATACGAGGCTCATAACACAAAAGAACAGAAGTGGGATAGGCTCGTTTACGATTTCTACCCCTGCAAAGATGCGACGGACAGAGGATACCTTTACGAGGACGATACCGAAACCACGGCGTATAAACTCGGACAATGCAGAAAGAGCGCGTACAAAGCAGGTTATTGCAAGGATTGCAACGCTTACGTTATAAACCTTTCAAAGGCCGAAGGCAACTTTAAAGGCGAAAAGTGTTTTGCGGAGCGCGAGCTTACGTTTAAAGTGCATTTACTCGGTAATGAACAAATCAAGCGCGTAACGGTGAACGGCGAAGAAATTGAGTTTAAGGTTGTGAGAAAAGATACTTCCGTATTCCCTATAAACGCAGGCGAAACCGCGCCCGATTCCGAAACGGCGATTGTAACCCTAATTACAGATGTAACCGAAAATTACGAAATTAAATTTTATCTGTGAGAAAAATTATGCGTTGGTATATTGCAGAAAATAAAAGGAAAATCGCAAGCGAGAGCTTTGAGGGACATTCCGACCGTATCGAAATGGGCGGAGAGCAAGTTTCCTGCGCCGTAACCTACGGCGTAAAGTGTGGCGAGTAACGCAGGGAAAGCTTCCGAACGAAGAGCAGAAAAAAGCGCTTGATTGGTGTGTGGAATATATCAAAAGAAATATCACCGAGGACGGCGTGGTTTATTCGGACAGCGACGAATTGGAGAACCGCATATCTTCGGGCGTGAATTTAAACACGTCCTCTCTTGCATACGGCGGACTCGGAGGCTACGCAATTTTATTAAAACGAATGGGGAAAGCGGACGAGGTGGAAAAGCTTATAAAAATGCAAACGGCGTTGAGCGAGGCAATAGAACGCTACTTTGGCGGAGAAGTAAGCGGATACCATACCTATCACTATCACAAGGGTTGTTACGTAATTCGTGCTTGGTACTGCCTGCCCGTATATATGGGGATCACGAACCGTGCGAAAGACACGCTAAACAGCATCGACGAAAAACTGTGGACGGACGGAAGCTGCCGCTCTACCGAGGGCGAAACAATCCTTTGGGATAGAAGCGCGCTTTATTATATTATGGCGTTGTTCCGCGCGGGAGAAACGGAACGGGCGTGGAAAAAGCTCAAGGAGTATGCTCAAACGCGGTTGTTGGGCGAGCATGTTCCCTATGCGGTGGAAGCGTATCCCGAGGGCGGAATGCGGCATCTTTCCGCCGAGAGCGGGCTTTTCTGCCGCGTGTTTACGGACGGACTTTTGAATATCGGCTTTGATGAAAAGGGCTATACAGTGAAGTGCGTATTGCCCAAAGAAATCAACGAACTATCTGTTAAAAATATCTGCTTGAACGGCAAAACGGAGACGATCAATGTTGCAAGGTAAATTTATCGGGGTAAAGGAAAGGGTAAACACCTTTACGGTAGAGAAAAAATTTAAAATTGAAAGCTTGGAAAAAGCCGTTTTAAAAGTTACGGCTTTGGGCTTATATTATGCGGAAATAAACGGAGTAAGGGTCGAGGATAGCTATTTAACCCCCGGCTGGACTTCGTATAACAAGACTTTGCAAATGCAAAGTTACGACGTAACCCCGCTTTTGAAAGAGGACGAAAACGTAATTTCGTTTACCGTAAATGAGGGCTGGTATTGCGGCGGTTTGACTTGGGAAAAGAAGCGCAATCTGTACGGCGAACAAACGGCGGTCTGTGCGGAGCTTGATATCGGTAGTTCAAGCATATGTACGGACGAAA
>CANOUP010000023.1 GCA_947570625.1 uncultured Clostridia bacterium
GTCCCTTGCGTCTGCCTATTCCACCACACGAGCATACTTTTTTGTTAAGTTTTCAGTTTTTATGTTAATTTTCTGTTAATTATTTTCCGCCAAAAATTTTAAGTCCCTTGCGTCTGCCTATTCCACCACTCGGGCATATATTTTAAAAGCATTGCTATAATATCAAAATGCGGCTTAATTGTCAATCTTTTTGCGGTTAAAAACTTGCGCCGCAAAATAAATGGTGATAAAATATGTTTTATGGAAAACACGGAAGAACCGCAAGAGGAAATTAAGCCCTCTAAAAATCAACAATTTATTCAGTTTATTAAATTTACGCTTTTCTCGGCTTCGGCGGGCGCAATCCAGCTTCTGTCCACAACGATTTTGCATCAATGGACCGGCTGGCTTCTGGACTACTACTGGCTGGCGTACATAATCGGACTGACGCTGTCGGTCATATGGAATTTTACATTTAACCGCAAATTCACGTTCAAAGCGGCGAACAACGTGCCGCTTGCAATGACGCTTGTTATTATTTATAACTGCATTATCGTCGTACCGCTCGCGCTCGGCGGCGATGCGCTTGTTAAGCTATGGGGCGAGCAATGGGGAATTTTGGTTACCGCGATTTCCCTTCTTATCAATTTTATTACCGAATTTTTCTGGGACAAGTACATCGTATTCAACCAAAAAGTCACCGACAGGCTTTTAAACCTTTTTAAAAAGAAATAAACAAAGCCCCGCTTCGCGGGGCTTTGTATTTTAGATTTCAAATAACTGCAACTTACAGTTTTCTGCTTTAACTTCAAGCTCGAACCCGTCTGCATCGCAATCGGGATAAACAGTTGACGAAAGCGATTTGCCGTCGGCAAAAATCTCAACCGAAAATTCGTCCATTACGACGATTATCTGCGTTTCATTGCCGTTTGCAAATGGCATACGGCGTATGCCCGCAAGGCTGTCCGCGTCCGTTTCCTTTCCTTTGATTGCTTCTCCCGAACGCGAGCGGTCGAACACCCACTCGCCGTCTTTAAGGCAAAAGCCGGTATACATGTCGCCTTTTTTTCGCAAGAGCAAATTAAATTCACGCAAAGCCTCCGCAGTTATCTTAACCGCCCCCGTCTTTATCTTTTCGGAAAATTTTCCGCCGACTTTCTTTTCATACACCTTGCGCATATTGATGACAGGCGTTTGCCAAAGCTCTCCGTTTTTGATTTCAAGCCTACGCGGAACGGTAAGCATGCCCGCAAAGCCGTATTTGTCCGACGGCGTGTTTCTGTCCCACATATTCAACCAGCCTATCATAACGGGCTCGTCGGCAAAGGACTGCGCGGCATAAAAATCGAAACCGTAATCGATAATTTCGCTTTCGCCGAAATCCGCCTTGCCTTTTTCAAGGTCAAGCTTGCCCAAGCGGTAGAAGGTGCTGTGAATATTTAAGTGTTTCGAACCTTGCGCGGGCTGAAACTGCTCGCAGTACGTAATAAGCCCGAGGTCTTTTAAATAGTCAGGACACTCTATCATAATTCCGCCGCTGTCACGCCCGAAAACGTCGCAAACGAAATTCCATTTAAACATATCCTCAGAAGAATACAGAAGCATTCTTCCCCTGCCGTCAACCTTGCGCGCCGCGACAAGGCAATATAAAACTCCGTTTTCTTCGAATATCATCGGGTCGCGGAAATCGCAGGGCGAGTATTCCGCGGGCAAATCCTTTTCGCCTATAACAATGCCGTGCTTTACGAAATGCACGCCGTCCTCCGACGACGCGAGCGCCTGAAGCTGCCGTATATTTTCACCGCCGCCGTTTTCCTTAAAGCTTGTATACATAAGCCAGATTTTGCCCTGCCACACGATAGCCGTGCCCGAAAAGCAACCGTCGTCTTGCTCATCGGGAGCAAGCGCAACGGGCAAATGCTTCCATTCGGTTAAATCGCGGCTTACGGCGTGCCCCCAATGCATAGGTCCCCAGTAAATATTTTGAGAATAGTACTGAAAAAACACATGATATTCGCCGTTGAAAATCACAAGCCCGTTAGGGTCGTTTATCCATCCTTTCTCGCCGGTAATATGAAATTTAGGTCTCAAATTCAAGTCTGCCATATAGTTAATCATCCTGTTGCTTACATCTACCTGCCGCACGCTTTGCACGGCAGGTAATACAAACGTTTTATTCTGTTGTTACTTTATCTATTTTTTCGAAGTTATCGCCGGGATCTGCCGTGTGAGCCGCAAAACTGTCGACGACCACAACGCCGTAATTTTCAAACGCATTGTCAACGACTTTAATTCTTACTTCGGTTCCCGCAGAGATGCCGCTTTCTATAAGATTAACTTTATAAGCGTACATTTCCCAACCTTTATTGTTGCCCCAATCTCCGACAAAATTTTTATTAACGAACCGTGCAAGCTCATTACCCGTGTTGGCGTCTAATATAGCCACATAGCTTGACGCGCTGTTTCCGCCGAGTTTAAACGTAAGCCAACCGTTTTCGGAAACCGTAAAGGAATTGCTCTGCAAATACCCCTTAGAAGGCTCGTGCCCGTTTTTAAAGAAGTTGCCATCGTTATTGTAAGGCTGATTGTTTACGCCCCACAATTCGTTTTCAACCTCACTTAAAACGCCGAAATCTCCGCCTTGGTTGTCCGTCGTTTCCACAAACCAACCTTGCAAACCGTCGTCAAATCCGCCGTTATATACCTGATATATATTGTCCGGATGCTTGACGGGATTTGCGGTATTAGACACCTGCGCCAATTCTTCCTCGCTTGCATAATAGGTAACGAAGCTGTCGGCGAAGAACAGACCGTAATCTGTTACGCCGTTATCGACCAAACGTATATAAACCGTTTTGCCGATAAACCGCGAGAGGTCCGCCTTATAGGCAATCAGCGTACAACCTCTTACAGCAGTTTGGGAATTATCGTCCGAAAACGCGTTGTTGTAATATCTTGCAAGTATCGCGCCGGTATCCTTTTCTATTACGTCCAGATATACCTTATCCGCGTTTTTCGCACCGCCGAGCTTATAGGTTATCCAGCCCGAACCGCCGATTTTGAAAGCGGAACTTGTAAGCGTACCCATTGCGCTCTCTATCGCGTCTTTACCGCTATCCCCGAACGCATACGCGTTGAAGAACTTGCCGTCGGCGTTGAAGGGTACGTTTTCGCTCCAATATGTTTCGTCGGCATTGACTGCGCCGAGATTGGAATTGCTAAGCGTCCAGCCTTCGAGGCCGTTGTCGAAAGTGCCGTTTACAATCCGGAACTCTCTCGTATCCCTGATATTTAAGGTATAGGCATATTCAAGTTCGCCGTTTACGCCGTTCACGGTATAGGAAACCTTTACGTTAATTATAACCTCAACCGCAGTTTCGGAATATGTATCGAACGTAAACGCGTAAAGGCTTCCGTCCAAAGTTAAGGGCTGATTATCAAGCGTTGCCGAATAACTGACTTTGAGTCCGCCGATATTGTTTACGTTTTCCGCAAAGTCGAGGATTATCTTTTCCTTGTCCTCCGCCGAGAACAAATCGACGTCCTTCAAGAAGGCTTCTTCCTTCAACGTGGGAGCCGTTTCGTCTTCTATATGGACCGTCAGCGTAACGGTAAGTTTATTTTCGCCCTTATAATTTAAGGTTACGGTAATCTGCGTTTCGCCCTTTTCCGAGCCCGCGGTTACAGTGAACTTGCCATCCGAAATTTCGCTAAGCGTAACCTTTCCGTCCGCCGTCGCCGTATAAGTTATGCCGCTCAAACCCTTATCGTCGATATAATCGGAAATCGTCAATTCCTTGCTGTTTCCGACGAATATTACAACCGTCTTTTCTGCGTCCTTTTCCTCGGGTTCGCGTAGCGCGAGCGCGTCCTTTGCCGTCTGCAATCCGGTCAGCGCGGTGTCGACCTCGCTTTGCATTGCCGAGAACTTATCGAGCACGGCTTGCGCCGCCGTTACCTTTTCTCTGTACGCCGTATAGCTTTCCTCGGTGTAATCGCCCTGCTCGGTTATCGCTCCTTCAACAGCTTCTTTTAACGCCGTCTTATCCGCAAGCTCGTTTACCGTCGCAACGCCCTCGGGCACTTCGTCTTCCGTAGCATAATACGTTACGAGCTTATCGAAATTGAAGAAAGCGAAGCCCTCATCCGCGTTGTCGTTCAGTACTATGCGCACGGTTTCGCCCGCGTATGCCGACAAATCCGCTACATACGTTACAAGGTTGCACGCAAACTGCGTTTTGCCTATCTCTTCAAACTGCCAGTTGCCGACGTCTTCGAACTTAGTGTTGCGCCATATTTCAAGCACCGTTCCGTCCTCTTTTTCAAGGGTTATATAGCAATCCTTGTTGCCCGCCGCGCCCAGCATATATGTGATTTTCTTCGCGCCGCCTACCTTGAACAATGACGACTTCAACTTACCCGAGGCTTCCTCTTTGCCGTCGCCCGAGAAATATTTTCCGTCGTTGAATATGGGGAAGTTTTCCGCCCAGAACGTGCTTCGGTCCGTTATCGCGCCTATCTCGCCGTTCAGCTCCCAGCCTTCCAAATCGTTGTCGAAATTGCCGTTTTCCGCTCTGTATGCCCTCGTATCCTTTATTTTTAAGGTATATGTATATACAAGTTCGCCCTCATCCCCGCTTAACGCGTAGGAAATATTGACGGTGTAAACAATAACCGTATCCTCATCGGTATAGCTGCCGTAAGTAAGCGTGTAAGACGTTCCGTCCAGAGTCACGGGCGCGCCGTCACAGGTTACCGAATATTCGAGCTCTACGCCGAAGTCGTTTACATTGTCCGCAAAGTCGAGAGTTATGTCCGTCGTGTTCTGTTCCGAATACAGGTCGACGCTTCTCTCCACCGCCGTTTTCTTTAATTCGGGCGCCTTTTCGCTTATTACTGTTACAGTCAGCGTAACGGTGAGTTTTACCTCTTCCTTATATTTTACGGTTACGGTAACCTGCGTTTCGCCCTCTTCGGTGCCTGCGGTTATAGTGAATTTGCCCTCCGAAATTTCGCTAAGCGTAACCTTTCCGTCCGCCTTTGCCTCGTAGGTTATGCCGCTCAAACCCTTATCGTCGATATAATCGGAAAGAGTGATTTGCTTGTGCTTGCCTATTACTATGATTATCTCTTTTTCGGCGTCCGCCTTTTCCTCGGGTTCGCGTAGCGCGAGCGCGTCCTTTGCCGTCTGCAACTCGGTCAGCGCGGTATCGACCTCGCCTTGCGTTGCCGAAAACTTATCGAGCACGGCTTGCGCCGCCGTTACCTTTTCTCTGTATGCAATAAAGCTTTCCTCGGTGTAATCGCCCTGCTCGGTTATCGCTCCTTCAACAGCTTCCTTCAATGCCGTCTTATCCGCAATCTCGTTGACCGTCGCAACGCCCTCGGGCACTTCGTCTTCCGACGCATAATACGTTACGAGCTTATCGAAGTTGAAGAAAGCGAAGCCATTATCCGCGTTGTCGTTCAGTACTATGCGCACGGTTTCGCCCGCGTATGCCGACAAATCCGCTACATACGTTACAAGGTTGCACGCAAACTGCGTTTTGCCTATCTCTTCAAACTGCCAGTTGCCGACGTCTTCGAACTTAGTGTTGCGCCATATTTCAAGCACCGTTCCGTCCTCTTTTTCAAGGGTTATATAGCAATCCTTGTTGCCCGCCGCGCCCAGCATATATGTGATTTTCTTCGCGCCGCCTACCTTGAACAATGACGACTTCAACTTACCCGAGGCTTCCTCTTTGCCGTCGCCCGAGAAATATTTTCCGTCGTTGAATATGGGGAAGTTTTCCGCCCAGAACGTGCTTCGGTCCGTTATCGCGCCTATCTCGCCGTTCAGCTCCCAGCCTTCCAAATCGTTATCGAAATTGCCGTTTTCCGCTCTGTATGCTCTCGTATCCTTTATTTTTAAAGTATATGTATATGCGAGCGTACCGTCCTCGCCGTCAACGTTATAGTTAACCGATACCGAATAAACGACCGTAGTTGCCGTTTCGTCATACGTTCCGTAAACAAAGCTGTATTGAGATCCGTTCAGCGCGACGTCCTCTTCTACGTTTTTAACGGTAAATCTGAGCTCGACGTTGCCGGGATTTGATACGTTATCCGCGAAGTCGATTGTAAAGGAGCTTGCGTCCTCTTCGAATAAATCCTTTTCGACAATGATTTCGCTCTCTTTAAGCTCGGGCACGGACGCGCCTGCGGGCTCTCTCGTGTCCGTTACCTTTACCGCGACTCTGAACTCTACGGCTCTTTCGCCGTTAAAGGAATTCGAGCTGTCCGTGTACGTCGCAACGACCGTAAGGGTCTTTTCTATTGCGGAAGTATACGCCGCGGTCAGCTTATCGCCCTCTATCGTAACGCTTTCATCCGCCTCTTTTAAAGCGTAGGCGTAGCTGTACGTCGCCTCGCCGCTTACGGGCGCAAGGGTAATCTGCCCGGACTGCTTATCCTTTAAATCGTATGTAAGCGTTGCGTCCACGAACACGGGCGCGGGCTTGGGTTGCACGGGCTTCGGGTTTACCGTTACCTCGAACTTTACCTCTGCCGTATCCGCCGACGCGGTAATTTCCGCGCTTCCCTCTGCAACCGCCGCGACCGTTGCAGTGTTTCCCTCAACCGAAACTGTTGCGACCGAAGTATCGGACGACTCCGCTTCGTAAGCATATTCCGTCCCCTCGACGGAAATATACTCGGACAAGTCAATGCTTATGCTTTCGCCCGCGGTCATAGTAAGCGCCTCGCCGTCTTTAATCGGCTCGGGCTTCTTTTTATCGCCGCAGCCCGCGCACACCGCAATTATACAGCAGGCAAACGCCGTGGCGAAAGACAATAAAATTTTCCTCATATTTTTCTCCTTATTTTATATTTTGCGCCAAAACCGCCCCTTCGGCAAGTCCGGCCGCGTTTTCGTAATAGGTTATAAAGCTGTCGGCAAACATTAAGCCCCAGTTATCGACGGCATTATCGACAATGCGGATAACCAGCTCGTCGCCGAGATATTGTGAAAGGTCCGCCTTATACTGCACCATGTTCGCAAGGTTGCTGCCCTTCAAATCGTTCATTCCTATTCCGTTGTCCCTGAATTCGGTGTTGCCGAATCTGGCTGCAACCTCGCCCTTCGTCTTGTTGTATATTTCGATATAGCAAAGCGCAGTGTCTTTACCGCCGCCCAGCTTGAAGGTTATCCAGCCCGAACCGCCGAGCACGAAACTACCGCTCTCCAAAACGCCCGTCGCGCTCTCTTCGCCCGCCCAGCCGTTGAAGAAGTACTCGCCGTCCTTATCGAAGGGAAGCTTTTCGTTCCACCAGACCGTTTCCGACGATATGCCGCCGATATTGCCCGTCTTTTTCCAGCCTAACAAGTCGCCCGTTTCGAAATCGCCGTTATCCACCTGATATATATTATCCTTGCCGAGATAATCGATTTCAAGCAGGTCGTTCGCCGTTTTCGCCTTGTCGGGGACGGATTTCGAATCGGCATAGTATGTGACAAAGCTGTCCGCAATAATAAGCCCCCAGTCGTCCGCCGCACTGTCGGTAAGTCTTAGCTTGACTGTCTTACCGATAAATTCCGATAAATCCGCTTTATAAAAATTCATCGTACCGTCGTTGAAGAGGCTGTTGCCGTAGCGCGCAAGCTCCTCATCCGTTTGGGCGTCTATGACAGACAAATAGCACAGCGATAAATCCTTGCCGCCGCCGAGAAGGTATGTTATCCAACCCGAACCGCCGACTTCGAACGCCGAGCTTGTCAAGGTTCCCATATTGCGCTCTAAATTCTGTCCGTCGTGCTCGAACCCGGTAAAGAGGTATCTTCCCTTTTTGTTGTAGGGGCGGTCAAGCCAATAGCTGTGTTCGACTACTCTGCCGATATTGCCTACGCACTCCCAGTCGGTCAAATCGCCCGTTTCGAACCCGCCGTTTTTGACTTGATATTTGCTGTCGGGCATAACGTCGGTATCGTTGGAAACTTCCGCGCGGTACGCTTCGCTGTCGTACCACACCGGTTTTTCCTCCCAGTGGGTCTTGACGCTGTCCAAAGTAATACAGCCGAGCTCGTCGGCCGAGTCGTTTTTGTCGACAACCTCGATATACATTGTACGGCCGAGATAATCGGAGAAATCGGCGTAATACTGAACCATGTTCAGAAGGCGCATTCCGTTTGCAACGAAGGGGAACTGGAAATTCCAGTATTTGAAGTTGGAAAATCTTGCCGCCTCGTAGTCGGCGCCCTCCGTCTTTACCATAAATCTGAGATATGTCTTGCCGTTGTCCGAGCAACCGCCCAGCTTCCAGCTTATGTATCCCGAGCCGCCGAGCACGAACTCGGATGAGCGCATTACCCCCGTCGCCGAAGGGCGGTATTTTCCGTAATGGTATTCGCCGTCGCGCGAATAGGTGATATTCTCGTTCCACCAGACGTTTTCCGCGTTTACGCCGTCATTGGAAAACGCGTCGCCCCCGACAATTTCCCAGCCCGCAAGCGAGCCCGTTTCGAACCCGCCGTTCTTTATTTCGTGCTCCGACGGGCTGTCGGCATCCTCGGCGTAGTCGCGGGTTTTGATGAAGAACGCGCCCTCGGTCTGAGGCTCGGCATCCTCTCCGACCCTTATGTCGTCCACGCTTAAATAGCCGTAATAATAGCTGTCGTCGTTGTCGACTATGCGCAGATAAACTTTTTCGCCCGCGTATGCGGATAAATCGAGGGTGTATTCGCTGAAATTGTCTGTATTATAAACGCCCGCCGCATATTTGTCGGGGTTGACGTAATCCTCGGTATGCTCGATAAAATACTCGTTGGTCTGTCTTGCGAGAAGTCTGTCGTCCGAAGCGCGGTATACTCCGACATAGCACAGCTTTTCCTTGCTTTTCAAGGGGGCGTTTTCGCCCTTGCCGACGGTAAGCGCTCCGCCCGCAAGCTTCATGCTTATAATTCCGTCATTCGGCAACACGAACTCCGTCGAGCGTATCGCTCCCGTGCGCGCGCCCGAATACTTGCCGTCGAAACCCCTTCCGCTCAGATACCAGTTGCCCGTTGCGTTTACGGGAAGCGCGTTATGGTTTGCGTCGTAATCGTATGTAAAGGTTTTGTCGGACATGACGCAGTCGTCGCCGAAGGCGTTGCCGTACTCCGCCGTCCAGCCGCTTAAATCGGCGCTTTCGAAACCGCCGTTTATCGGCGCGGAAGGATTTTCGGCGGGAACGTTTTTCGCACAGGCGGTTCCGCCTATCGCCGCGCCCGCGCAGAGAACGCTAAGAACAGCTATCAATGTTTTTCGCATATTCATACCTCTCAATTTCCCAGGTTGCCCGTATTCCCGTAATAGGCGGGCGTAACCGTTTCGGAATACGCGCTTCCCATTCTGTAAATTTGAAGGGATTTAAAGCGTATTCCCGAATTTTCGTCGATTATTCTCAGATAATCGGAATCGCCGTACTTGGGATAAATTCTCGTGGTAAAGCTCATAACGCCGTTGACGTAAACTTCCAGCATAGAGCGGTCGAGGAGGATAGTTACGCTGTACTCCCTCGAAACGTTTCCCCAGCTATGGCTGGGTTGCTTGGAAACGTAGTCCAAAAGCGAGGATTTATTTCTTTCGATAAATACTCCCGTATTAGTAAAATTGATGTCCGTGCGCTCGGTCATTAAGTCGACCGTGTTCGGGTTATAGCGGACGCTTATGCCGCCCGCGTAAGCTTCCGCCGAGGGGTCTAACGTGAATTTCGCCCTTATTTCCAGCAAGTCGCCCCTTATCGGGGAAATTTCCGCATTGATTTCTCCCGCGCTTTTTCCTTCTCCCTCGTAGCTGTAAAGCGTTTCCTGTCTTACGCTTTCAAGCTCCTTTATCGGCTCGCGTATCACTTCGTTTCCGTCGTCGGAAAGCCATAATTCAAGGGGAATCGCAAAGTTATGCGCCCAGCCCGCGTTCTCGTTCTGCGCCGTGCCCGCGTCCTTACCCTGCGCAATCGCGTAAATTACCGTTCTGCCTTGCTCGTAATCCGTCTTCCCCGCCGCAACGTCCTCGTCGGTGAGGAAGCAGAAGCCGTTCTGTCCCGTATATACTCCGCGCCCCATGTCGAACAGGCGGGGCTTATGGTCGTCGGGAATAAAGCGACATGTGTTCTTATCGAACGTGCCTATCCAGTAATAACACTCGACGGTGTAGCCGTCCACAGTGTACTGCGGGCAGTCAAAGAGAATATATTTCGTCTGCGAACCGTCCTTTGTGCTGATAGGAAGCATTACGACGCATTCCCAGTGCGCGCCCTGTTCGGGATAGAGATTGTAGTCGCACTCGTAGAGATACCCTCTCGATTGCCATTCGCGCATATCGGTCGAAGTGTATACGTTAGCCGAACCGCCCCTGCCGGGGATTGACGTGGAAACCATCATATAGTAAACTCCGTCGTCGTACCACACGAACGGGTCGCGGAACTGGTCGCGCTCTCCCTGCGAATCGTCGGACGGCTGGGTTATTGCAACTTTGTCTTCCACTATCCAGTCCGTAAGATAGGGGTCGTCGGGGTCGGCCGCGTGCGCAAACGCCACGTTCTGACCGCTCCAACCGGTAGTATTGGTGCCCGCGGTTATTGCAAGCCAGGGCGTGCCGTCGGGACCTATGCACGCGCCGCCCGTCCACACGCCCTCGGGGCAGATGCCCTTAGTGGGAACGACTGCGTCTTTGACGTATTCCCAGTGAATCATATCGTCGCTGACGATATGCGCCCAGCGTATCTGCGACCAGTAGGGTCCCGAGGGATTGTGCTGATAGAACACGTGGTATTTGCCCTTGTAATAGAAGGGCGAATGGGGCTCGTTCATCCATACTGCGGGCGGAATACCGTGATATTGCGGTCTGTATCTGTCGCCCTCGTATACAGAGCTGTCAAGCGCGATTTCCTTCCATTCGAGCGCGGGGTGCCCCTCAAAATCGGTGTCGCCGTAAACCTCTCTTATCTCCTTGGGTGAAAGGGAGGATTTATAAATTTCAACCTCGTCCAAAAGCCCCGAAACGAGCTGACGGTCAATACCGAATTCGGTGACGGGATTGACGAACCTGCCTATATAAAGCGGGTCCTCGGAATTGATTATGCGCGTTTCGGCGAGCTCGGGAATTATCGCCTCGTAGGAGGGCGCGCCGTTGTAGAAAAGTCCTATGTAGCCCGTCTTGCCGTCAAAGCTGACCGCGATGTGCGACCACTCGTACAAGGGCAAAGCGTTTATCGGGTCGTAGAACGCCAGCACATAGTCCTCGTCCGTTTCTTCGTTGTGCAACGCGAGCTGAATACCCCAAAGCCCCAGCCTGCCGTAGCCGAGCAAGAAGCCCTCGCCCGCTTCCACGTTGCCTTTATTTATAACCGAGGTAAGACGCGGATTGCCCGCCGCGTCGGAGGCGTCGCCGTAGTTAGGAAGATTTTCGAATACGCGCGGCGCAACCCATGCCGAAAGCGTAATTCCCGAAGCGGGAATTTTGAAATCTCTGTTGGTTATACTGTTGGAAAAGCCGTCCATATATAGGGATTTTCCCTTTACTCCCGACTTTTTCAAAGGATCGGACGGCGCTTTGAACAGTTTATCCGCATTCTCCTCGTTAAAGACGTAATTTATTTTATAATCCTTACCGCTGACGGCTTCCTTCGTCATGTTGCCCGCGGACTCATCGAAGGAATAGGAAAGCGCAAGATTGCCTTCATCTCCGCCCTTCTTATTATCGCACGCGGCGGCTCCCGCCGAGCAAAGGCAAAGCGCCGTTATTAAAGCAATGCTGTTTTTCAGTTTCATAAAGACCTCACATTTTAAGTCCGGCAGACCCGAACCCTTGAACAATATACTTCTGCGCCGCGACGTAGATAATGAATATGGGGATACTCGTTATTACCAGCGAAGCCATTATTTCGCCCGTTGTAATACCTTCCATACTCTGTATGGTCGTAAGCGCCGCCTGTATGGGCATAAGCGGCCATTCGCCCTCGCCCGCCTGCGGCAATATCATCGACGGCCAGAGGTAGTCGTTCCAAACGCCGATAAAGCAGAATACGGCGACGGTCGCGACAATCGGCTTGGAAAGCGGTAAAACCACCTTGAAGAAAATGCCTATCGTGCTGGAACCGTCAAGCCGCGCCGCCTCCTCGTATTCTTTGGGAATGCTACTGAAAAACTGCATAAACAAGAATACGTTGAAAATGCTTATGGACGCGGGCAAAATAATACCCAGAACAGACGCCGTCTTTTTAAGACCCAGCATTATTTTTACGATTGAATACAGCGGTATAATCGAGGTTTCGACGGGTACGATGATAAGAAAGATTATCAGCGCCGAAAAAAGTCTTTTGCCGGGGAAATGCATTTTTGCCATTACATAGCCTGCAAGTCCGTTGACCAGAATATTCAAAACGATTACGATTAACGCGTACGCAAAGCTGTTAAGCGCGTATTTCCAGATATTGTAGTTCGCGAGTACGCTACCGTAGTTGTCGAACATAGTGCCGAGATGCGCGAAGTCGGGCAAAAACATTGCAACGGTGCCCGCGTCCGCCGCGTATGAGGCCTCGCTCTTAGTCGAGGTTGCAATCATATACAGAATAGGAAAAAGAAACAACATTGAAAGAATAACGCCGCAGATATAGTAAATGACCTCGCGGGTAATCTTTTTTCCCGTTAAGCGGTTGTTTAAAGGTATTTCCCTGCCGTCCACTTGCATAAATTTCTTTTTCATATTATTTCTCCCTGAACGCGCGACGCTGAATAAGCGTAATCGTGCCGATGACAACCGTCATAATAAGCGCGACCGCCGAGGAATAGCCCACCCAACGGTAGCTGTAACCTTGCGTGTACATGTAATAGCTAAGCGTAACGGTGTGGTCCTGATAGCCCGTCATAAGCATAGGCTGCGTCATTATGCGGCAAGCGCCTATGAACACAGTTATGATTATGTATACGAACGTCGACCTGAGCCCCGGCCAAGTGACCGTCCTGAACTTCTGCCAGGCGTTCGCGCCGTCCAGCGACGCCGCCTCGTATAAGTCGTCGCGGATATTCGAAAGCCCCGAGGTAAATATAAGCATCTGGTATCCGCACCCTTGCCACGCGCTTAAAATGATTATCCAAAGCATCGCCGTGTTAGGGTCGCGCAGCCAGTCGTGCGGCTTTGCCCCGAACAGTCCGAAAAGGGAATTCAACAGTCCCGTTTCGGACGGCGAAAGAATTTGAAGCCACAGAAACGACGTTACGCTGAGGGAAATTACCACGGGCGCGAAAAAGCACACCTTAAAAATTTTCACCCCGCGCACCTTGCGGTTGGTAAATAGGGCGAGCCCCAGCGCCATACCTATTTGAAGGGGCACTACGCCGACGACAAAGATAACGGTATTTATAATCGCGCGGTACAGCGTTCCCTTTTCGCCTATCTCTTTGAAAACGTTTTTGAAGTTGTCGAAGCCTATGAATTTTATGTCATTGGGCGTTAAGAGATAATAGTCGGTAAACGCATAGCCGAGCGAATACAGTATGGGCAGCAATATGAACAGGAAAGCCAGCAGCACCGCGGGCAACAGCATAAGGTATGCCGTTGCCGACGAGCGGAGCTTGTATTTTACGATTTTCTTTTTGGATGCCGCCGCATCCCATATCGCAAGTCCCAAAAAGACGGCGGCGAATACTCCAAAAATTATCAGAGTAGATACGGTCATTTTCTATCCCCTTGATAAAAATTATTTTTTAAGCTTGTTCATTTCCGCCTGCAAAGTATTCGTCTGCGTGTTGAGCAGCCCCGAAAGATTGCCGTCTTTAAGGCTGTAAATAATCTGGTTGAAGCAGGTCGAGAAGGTGGGATATGCAACCGTTGCGGGACGAGCTTTGCCCGTAAGCCGCAATTGCTTTAAAAGCACCTCTTCGGGGGAACCCGCCGCGTAGTTTTTATTCACCGATTTGCGCGCGGCAATCATACCCGTCGCGGTGGTTATCGCGTCAGAGCTCTCCGTCGACGTAAGCCAGAGAAGCAACTCCTTTGCCGCCGTCTTGTCCTTGCGTCCGTTTTCGGTTACTCCGAAGCACCAGCTTCCCGTTGCGCTTGCCGTCGCCACGCCCTTCGGATAGGGTAAAAGTCCCCAGTCGTCGCGGCTTGCGAAGGTTTCCTTGTACTTGTTTTCGATTTCGGGAATTGTCCAGCCCGAGGAAAGGAACATACCCGCCTTGCCCGTATAGAAATCGGTCGCGCCGATTGAATACGAGGTGTAGCCCTCGGACACGAGGTCCTTCAAAAACTGAAAACCGCTCTGCGTTGCCGCGGAGTTGAAGTATCCGTCGGCGGTGAACCCGTCCTCCGACGTGAACGAGCCGCCGGCCGCGTAAATGAACGGATACAAAAGGTACGTAGCCGTTTCGTCCTTCGTCGCGTCGAGGCGCATATCCACCGCGGTCGTTCCGTGATTTTTAAGCCTTGCGCAAACGTCTTTGAACTGGTCGAAGGTCCAGGGATTTTCCACCGTGTACGACGACACGTCTATATTAGCCGCCCTGAATATTTTCTTGTTGTAATAGAAGCCCGCGCTCGATTCCTGAATAGGCAGACCGTAAAGATGTCCGTTGTATTCGTTCAGCGAAATGAAGTCGCTTTTTACTTCGTCGGGCACAAGAGAAGAAATATCGTATAACAGCTTCGAGTTTGCGTAAGAAGCGCAGTTGGGCGCGTCGAACGTGATAATGTCGGGAAGCGTACCCTCGATTTGCTTATTCAAAAGCTCGGTTTCATAGCCCGCGGCGCCCGTGGTGCGCGCCTGATAGGAAGCGGACGCCTTTATTTTTTTGTCCTTATAAGCGGTATTGAAGGCGTCTATTCTCTTTTTGTACGCCTGCCCCTCGGTGGATTTCTCGTCGACGTGGAACATAATCTTGACAATGGTATTGCCCGAACTGTCAACCTCTCCCTCGTCGCCTCCTCCTCCGCAAGCGGCAAAGCCGCAAGCCATAACCGCGGAAACAGCAAGCATTGAAAGCGTTTTGAATATCTTTTTCATTTTTATACTCCTTATCACGGCAATTGCCGTTTTTTTACTTTTAAATGTTTTTGTATAGCGGAACCGCTATACAGGGGGGCATTGAAAAATGCCCGAAAATTTATTTTGTGGTCATGCCCGTCACGAACTCGGTTTTAAGCTCCGTTCTTATTTCGACGTCCTCGCCCTTTATTTTTTTTATGAGAATTTTAACGACCTCCCGCGCCATTTGCTCCACGGGTTGCTCCACGCAAGTGAAATTTCTGTTATTCCATTGCCCGAACGAGCCGTCGTAAGATACCATTTGCACGTCGTCGGGTATACGTTTGCCTCTGTTTATCAGCTCGCCGTACAGCGACTGCGCAAGCGAGTAACCCGAAGCAAAAACGCCGTCTATATCCGAATATTTGTCCAGAAAATCCCGTACGACCTTCTGCTCCTCGCCGTGCAGTATGATTTCGTTTACCGCCTTCACGGGCAAATTATGCTTAGCCATCGTGTCGCGGTATGCCCGCTCCCTCTCCATCACCTCCGAAAATACAAGAGGTTTCGAGCCGATATATCCTATATCCTTGCAACCTCTTTCAATCAGATACTCAACCGCCCTGCAAGTTGCGGAATAGTTGTCTGAGGTCACAAAGGGCATATCGTCGCCGAAATGGCGGTCTATGGAAACTATCGGGCAATCTTTCAGCTCCTCTTCGCTGTGCGAAAAGTGCGTAACGAAAACGGCGCCGTCGACTTCCCTTCTGTGTATTCTGCCGATTATGTCGGTTTCCTTCTGAACGCGCTGTTGCGAGGATACGAGTATGGTCGAATAGCCGAATTTGTCCGCTTCATCCTCGACGTAATATGCGAATTTTGCAAAAAACGGGTGGTTAATGACGGGCACTAAAAGCGCGATACAGCGCGTTTCGTTTCTGCGCAGTCTGGACGCCATATCGTTGGGCGTAAATTGAAGCACCTTCATTGCGTTCCGCACTTTTTCCCGCGTCGCGGGCTTGACGGATTTTTCACCGTTTATGACCCTCGAAACCGTTCCTATTCCTACGCCCGAATAATCCGCCACATCTTTAATTGTCGTTGCCATTTTTCTTTTTCCTTAAAATTATGATTACCGCCGCCGCGGCCGCGCCGCCGAGCACGAGCACCCCGCCCGTTACCGACAGAGAAATTATCAGGACAAGATTGTCGCTCTCTGCCGCCTCCGCTGTTACGGCTTGCGGATTTACGGTCACCGTGACGGTCAGCCCGCCGTTTATCGTTACGGTATTTTCGCCTACCGAAAGCTTGTCGGCGGATATCGTAAGCACGCCGTTCTTAACCGAGTAGCCGTCGCTGAGCGCCTCGCCGTTGACGGCAAGCGCGTCCGCCATGTTATTGCCTATATATATTACCGCGTTGCAACCGTAGTCTACGGTAACGCCGCCGACCTCGGTTACGGGAATTTCGGCTACGTTTACCGAGAATGTAAACGAGGAAACAGACCCGACGGCGGTAAATTCATACACGCCCGCCGCTTTCAGCGTTTGAAAATAGCCGCGCGAAATTTCTAATTTCCTGCCGTTTACCGTGTAAAACGCGGGATTTATTTTTACGTTTCCCATCGTACGGTTATAGACAGCCGTTATCGCTTGCTCCGCTTCTCCGCCGACGGTTAAGCTTCCGCCCGCATAATCGTAGCCGTCCGGAATAAGGACTATCGATTTAAAGGTTACGCGCGCCGCGCATACATTCAGTCCGAACAGCCCTTCGAGGGGTTCGCCCTCGCCCAGCTCCGCGTTTATTACCTCGCGCCCGTTAATGTATACGGTTATGCGGTTTCCCTCCGCCTTAACCTTTAAAATTATATTCGAGGCGTCTATGCCCGTCGCGTCTGCGCGGGCTATCTCACCGCGCGGCGACCACAGCTTGACAATCTTGCCGTTGTCGTCGTAGTTGGCAATAAGATAATCGCTCATATCGGCTTTAGCGCGGAACACCGCCGCCGCGGCCGCCCCCGAAAGACCGAAATTGACAGAATATGTAAAATCTTCCGCGCCGGTTTCAGAAAGGATAAAGCCGTCGCCCGCCGACTGCACGCCGAGCAGTCCGTTTTCGCCCGCATACCATTTACCCGAAACTATGCCCTCGGACTTAAAACTTATATCGCTGTCGACCGTGCCGGTGTGCACCGTAACGTTAATTGTCTTGACGGCGTTTCCGCATACCGCCTTGACAATCGCAGTACCCGCCGAAAGGGCGGTAAGCTTTGCGCCCGATTCCGTCTTTTCCAGAGAAACGACTCCCTCGCCGCTTTCCACGCTCCACTCGATTTCGCCGCCCGCCGTCGAATACGCGATAATTTCGCGCTCGGGCGTCAGCGTTCTGTCCAGCTCGACGTTCTCTTCCTCGACGTGCAGCACGGTTTCGCCCTCTCCGGCATCATCGCGCCATACCGAAGAAATTGCGTTGACCCTTATGCTTGCCTCAACTTCGCCTTCGGCGGAAAACTGCGCCTTTGTTGCGTAGGGCGATGAGAAGGTGAGCACATAAAAGGGAATTGTAAATCCGCCGCAGAACACCTCCACGCCGCCGTTATCGGAAAGTATATAGAAGGAAAGCTCCTTTCCGCCGACCGCGCCCGAGGTATGGCGGCTGCGGTAATTGCCTAAATTGAGTCCCGCGTCGCCCGTATGCTCGCGGCTGACATAGTATCCCTCTTCGGCGTTCCAGCCTATTTCGGTGTACTCTCCGCCCCTCATATTTATTCTGAAATATACCGAACTTTCTTCCGGGTTGGATATATCCGCTTCGAGCTCGAAGCAGTGGGTGTTCAAGTTCGCCAGCACGTTTTCGCCCTGCGCGTTTTTAACGGGAGTTTTCTCGAAATTCTCCGAGCCCCTGACAATCGGCGTCTGCGTCAGAAGATAGCCTTCGCCCGATTTTTTCAAGCCGAACTCGACGGGAATAGTCATTCCGCCTCCGTTCCAGCCCTTTCTCGCCGCGCCGAGCGCCCCCGCGTTTATCGAAGCGGGCGCGTCGGGCACGCCACTGAACCAGCTTATTGCAATCTTCTTGCCCTCGTAATCGCCCTCGTCGATATAAAAGGACTGCGTTGCATAGGAATCGGGACCGTAGTCCATTGTCCGGAAAGGTATTTCGTCTATTTGCATATCCCCGAAGGAATTGCCCTGCAAATCCGAATATATTATGTGCCCGCTAACGCTGTCATAGCTCATTTTGCCGACAAGATACTGTCTGCCCGTAAAGGTCATTACGTCGTAAGTGTTTCCGTCGTCTGCGGTCAGCTTTACAATGTCGGGGCATTCGGGTCTGTACGCCTCGAACTCGCCCGCATACGACCAGTCGAATAAATTGTTCGACTTGAAGAACCACACTTGATTGGTTTCCTGCCCCGTTACCGCCATGCCCCACAGCGTCACCTTATCTCCCTCCTGTAAAACGGGGAAAACCTTCGGGTCGCGACAAGATACCTTGCGGTCGGAAATGCCCGTCGTCGACTGCGGGATTGTCTTACGCTTCGTCCATGTAAGTCCGCCGTCGTCGCTGGACATAATTACCTGGTCCTGCCTTGCGCCGTCGCGCGTGTAAAAGCCCAAAAGCCCCGTGCCCGCACCGTTGGGGAACCAGCCTTTGGCGTCTATCGTTTCGCTTGTTCCCTCGCGGTAAACCATAGCGGAGCCCGACCACATAAAGCCGTCGCCACCGCCCCAGCCGTCCGTTTCCCTGTCGGGGAATAAGCAGACGGGCAAAAGCTCCCAATGGGCGAGGTCCTTGCTCCTCGCGTGACCCCAGTACATATCGCCCCAGCCCTCCGCGCCGTTCGGGTGAGTATAGGGATAAGTCTGATAATAAAGATGATAATAGCCGTTGTAATACACCAAGCCGTTAGGGTCGTTATTCCAGTGCGCGAACTGCGAAAAATGGTATTGCTGGCGGTACAGCTCGGTATAGTAGGAATAGTCGCTTACGCCCGTATATATATCGGTAAAGGTTACGCTTGCATTAAAGCAGTTAAAGCCCGTAGACCCGCCCGTATAGGTAAGCTCCTCTCTCAAAGCATTGAGGTCGATTGTCACGTCTTCGCCCCTGTCGTCAAAGGCGAAGCGGCGAATATTATCCGCATAAAACTCGGCATAAACCTTATCGTCCTCGGGAGTTACCACAACCTTTAACTGTACCCAGCGGGCGGAGGCAACCTTCGGATTGACAAGCGATTTTTCGCCCTCCGTCATTTTGCCGTTGCCTATGAACCAATCCTCTCTAATAACGTCCGCTACGTCGTCGGAAAAATGCATAAGCTTTACGCGGTTGGCTTCCCTGTCCACGTTGAAAACCCATTTAGAACTTTCGTCCGCGCCGAAAACTATTCCCGCCGCGGCGCCGCTTTTAAAATTTGCGGTCGCGGTAAACACGAATTTTTCGTCCGCGCCGTAACTTGTTTCGGTGAGAATGAAATTATCTCCCTCGCCCTCCACGACAACGCCGTCCGCATGCGCGTTTAACGCCGACGTCACAAAAGCCAGCGCGACGCAAACAGCCGCGACAACCGTTAAAATACCTATTAAAATGACATTTCTCGGATTTTTAACCCTCATTTTTACCCCTCTCTATGAATTAAGTTTGCCGTTAACGGTTTCCAAATCCGGAAGGCAGTCTATCGCGCCGCGTCCCAAGGTGTTTAACGCACCGCATACGTTCGCAAAAGCAAAAATTTCATCCAGCTTTTCCGCCGTCAGCATCGCGCGCGGAAGATTATCTAATTTGGAAAGAATTCCGGCGTAGAACGCATCGCCCGCGCCCGTCGTGTCCACGGGCGTAACCTTAATAGTCGGAACGCGGTTTCTCTTGCCTTTGTAACGCCATTCGCTGCCTTCTGCGCCCAGGCTTATGCAGACGAGCTTGTTTTTAAGCTCGTTGTCTATGTATTCCTCGGTAAAAATTTCAACCTCGTCCTCGGAAAACTTGACGACGTCCGCATACCCGATTATTTTTTTATAGCTGTCGACGGCGCTCTTTCTGTCCCTGAAAATGTCCGTTCTGTAATTTACGTCGAAACTTACAAGCTTATTTTCGGCGCGGGCGCGCTCAGCAATATTCTCGGCATACTCCAAGCCTTGCTTTTCGGAAAGCATCAGCGAACCTATATGCACGGTATCCACGTTCTCAAAAACGTTTTGAGGAACGTAAGGCAAAACGTAGTCTGCGGTTTGCTTTCTGTAAAAGCAGAAGGACCGCTCGCCCTTTTCGTCAAGCTCGACGAAGGCAAGAGTGGTATTGCGCTCCGCGTCGCGGTTTATAAGCAATATATCAAGGTTTTTTTCTTCGGCGTATTTTATTAAAAAGTCGCCTATCAGGTCGTCGCCCACGCTGCCGGCAAAGCCCGCCTTCGCGCCGAATTTTTTTGCCGCGCAAGCAACGTTGAAGGGCGCTCCGCCCGCCTTGCGTTCGTAAAACAGCGACCCGTCTTTAACGCTTCCTATCATATCGGCCAATATTTCGCCTATGCAAAGTATCATTTTTGATTCTCCGTATCCGTCTTTTTTATAATTTTTGCTTCCGTAATCAACATTACCGACGTTCTTATAAGCAGTATCAAAAAGAAAATAATCATTGACGCGATTATCAAACTGTTTCTCGGTATAAAATAACCGCAGATAAAGGTTGCGACCGCCGAAAACAGCGAACCGAAAAACAAATATGAACCGACGATTTTAAAGCTTCCGCCGATACCCGTGCAGAGCGGTGATTTCAATATTCTCAAAACGCAGTACGCTATAACAGCAACAATCAATAGCATCAGCGCCGGAAAAGGGAACAGTCTTAACATATTCATAAAATATATGTAACTGCTTAACCCCGACGTCGCATAGAACGACCGCGTAATAAAATCGTTTGCTTCGGCTGAAAAGGTCGAGCCGTCGGGAAAGTCTTTGTAGAACCCGTAAAACGCAACTTTCATTCCCCCGTCCGTTTCAAACGAACCGACAAGCGAGTCGTCGAATATGAACAGATATTTTTGCGCCCCGCCGTTGACGTAATTGTGATAGTAATAATTTCTCAAAAGCGGCGCGCTGCCCGTGTTTTCGTAAGCCGACAGGTCGGGATAGTACTTTTTTACATACAGGTTGTAGACTTGCCTTTTGTATTCCTCTGCCGGAAGCTCGCCTTTCTTTTCCTTTAATTTTGAAAATTCTTCGCTGTTTACGCCTTCGAGATAAGCCTCGTGTCCGGCGGTAAGCCCGTCGGTAAGCACAAGCTCTCTCGAAGTATAGCGTATTTTAAAATCGAAATTGCGCTTTGCCGCGTCCGAAAGAGCGTCGTATTCTTCTTTCGTAATTTCCTGTCCGACGCCGTCGTTGGATAGGTAAAAGACTTCGAAATCGTCAAACGCGTCAGCGGCGCGGGTATCCACCACGAGATTATATCCGTTCATGCCGTAAGCGGACGCGTCCGCCGCGGAGGAGAACGTATCCGCAAGGCTCGGCGAGGACATTTTACCCGAGTCTACCCTTAACTCCAACCCGTCCAGCGCGTTGCTAACGAAAGCCGAAAAGGATGAAGAATTTTTATAATGCGCTGAAAACGGCAACAAATCCGCCGCGAGAACTCCGCAGAACAAAAATACGAGCGATAAAACGATGCCTAAAACCAAATTCCAATATCCGCGTTTTACCGCCTGCTTTGAAATGCTGTCCGAGAAAAAGCTCAGCCAAAAAAATTTAATACCCTTTTTCAATTGTTTCCGACTTCCCTGCCCATTACGGATTGCTCGGTTTCGGCATCGAATAAATGCACGTCGCTTTCGTTGAAAAACATATAAATTTCATCGCCTTCGCAATACAGGCCGCGTCCCGATAGGCTGACTATGTAATCCGCGCCGTTTTCTTCAAGTCTGACGAACAGCTGTGTGGTTTTACCCAGCACTTCTTTTACGGTGAGCTCTGCCTTCAACGCGTTTTCGGTTTTCTGCGCGTTTACCGAAATGCTTTCCGCCCTAATCCCCAGCGTCAATTTGTGCTCTTCGCCGTCAAGATATCGCCCGTCGATTTTACGCAAATTATTGAGGTTAAAGTTTATTTTCTGCCCGCTTTCGAATA
This sequence comes from uncultured Clostridia bacterium, assembly GCA_947570625.1. Taxonomy (GTDB): domain Bacteria; phylum Bacillota; class Clostridia; order Christensenellales; family Borkfalkiaceae; genus Coproplasma. The sequence continues at coordinate 22,080 of CANOUP010000023.1, forward strand.
GGGCTTCGAGCTTCTTGCCCGATTTTCTGACCGTAACCTCAAAGAAATTCATCTGCGGAGTGCCTATGAAGCCCGCGACGAATTTGTTGTCGGGATAATCGTATAAATTAGTCGGCGTATCAATCTGTTGCACTATGCCCAGCTTCATTACGACTATTCTCGTACCCATGGTCATTGCTTCGATTTGGTCGTGGGTAACGTAAATGAAAGTGGTTTTAAGCTCGTTATGCAGTTTAACTATTTCCGAACGCATCGCGGCGCGCAGCTTAGCGTCGAGGTTAGACAGCGGTTCGTCCAGAAGAAAGACCTTAGGGTCGCGGACCATTGCCCTGCCCAGCGCGATACGCTGTCTTTGTCCGCCCGACATTTCCGCGGGCTTATTGTCAAGTAGCTCCTCTATATTGAGTATCTTTGCCGCCCATTGAACCTTTTCCGAAATTTCCTCCTTGCTCATGTGCCTGAAAGTATAGGCTTGAACGGGAGTTTCGCTGTAATATTTCAGGTCGTTTTCAAGCTGAGCCTTGCGCGCGAGAAGTCCGTCTTTATATTCGGGGTCGTCGGCGCCCGTCAACGCGCTGTCGACCGTTTTAATCTTTTCCTTCAATTCCTTGATTTTCTTTTTATCGATTTCAAGCAGGGGATTTCCGTCTTTATCCTTCTTCTCTTCGGGAATTTTGCGCAGCTTCAAAGCAAATTCGATTATCTGCTGGGCCGTCATATGCGGATAAAGGGCATAGCTTTGAAATACCATTGCTATGTTCCTGTTCTTGGGGTCGACGTCGTTTACAAGTTTTCCGTCAATATACAGCTCGCCGCTTGAAATATCTTCAAGCCCCGCAATCATGCGCAGAGTGGTTGACTTGCCACAACCCGACGGACCTACGAATACAATGAATTCGCCGTCCTTTATTTCCATATTGAAATTTTTGACGGCTACGAAGTTGCCCGAACGCTTTTCCACGGTGTCCGCCTTCTGCTCGGTCTTTTTGAACCGCTCTTTAACGGTCTTGATAAGCCCCTTTTTCTGCGTGTTTCTGCCAGGATATACCTTGTAAATATTTCTTAAAGACAGTCCCGCCATTTTTTAATTCCCCCTCGCAATTGAAAATCTTAATCTAAAATTGTTACAAACTGACGTTTTACTGTATTATATCACGCAAATTCTGAAAACGCAACAGTTTTTGGAAACGTTTCCAAAAAATTTTTATAAAATAAAATCAGCCCCGTATCGACAGGATACAGGGCTGGAATCAAATCAAAATATTGTGTTCTTTGAGGCATACGCTTTGCGTCAATCGCGTTACGTTATTTCGGTGACCGATGGGGGCATTTAAACGCAAACAACCACCCTCACTGGGTGGTTGTTCTTTGGAGGCGCCACCCGGATTTGAACCGGCTGGCGTACCAAAAATCAAGCATTTAAAATACAATATATAGTGTTTCCAATCGAAATAAACACCAAATATTGTATATTTGTCCAACTCAAAAATTTTACTCCCCAATTACTCCCCAAATTAAATTCAAATTCGCCGATGATGTTATGAAAAAACCAGAAGTTAATTCTTCTGGTTTTTTTACATGGTTTGCACTTGTATATCATTCGTAATTATGATATAATTTATTCACTTTTATAATTAGGATATTACTATGCTTTTTATAATTATCGGGATAATCTTAATAGTAGTCATCGGAGGCTTAGTTTTTTGGCTAAAACTTCCGTCAACACGTGGCAAGCATGGAGAAAATGCTGTTGCCAAAATGTTAAGTCAATTCGACGGAACTACCTTTAATGACTATTTTATGGTAGATGAATTTAATAAATCTCACCAGATAGACCACATTTATGTGGGCAAACAAGGCGTGTTTGTTATTGAAACCAAAAATTATAGCGGAGATATTTACGGCGGTGCAGAGCAAAAAGAATGGACACAGGTTTTAGCCGGAGGAAATGTAAAAAACACATTTTACAATCCTGTAAAGCAAAATGCTACTCACGCATACCACATTAAAAGCTTATTGCCTAAATCAGTTTGGGTGAACTCCTGCGTTGTATTTATTCAAGGGAATATTGCTCATATTCAAGCTGATAATGTTTTTACGATTCGTGGTTTGCAAAATCGAATCGCCACTTCCACAGATACGCTTTCAAATACAGAGATTGAAAACATCGTAGGTGCTTTAACACAAAATTATGCAACCGATATTTCAAAGAGAGAACATATTAAATCTATTCACAAAACACAGCGACAGATTGCTCAAAATATTTGTCCTAGATGCAATGCGCCGCTTGTTTTACGAAAAGGAAAGAACGGCGAATTTTACGGTTGTAGCAATTACCCGAAATGCAAATTTACAAAAGATATTTAAATTTAACGGCTCCATTACTGGAGCCGTATTTTTGTATAAGAACTTTAATTGCTTGCACATTTACACTTTTATGTATTTATTTTTTATTTATAAATTCTGCAAACAAGTTTAAATTTTTCGATCTGTATAACTTTGCAAACCTTAATAAGTCATCTTTATTTAAATTTAAAAGTTCTTCTTCGTCTATTCTCAAATCATCGAATAGAAGAGCGGTTAATTCTGACAAGTTAGAAACAACAGGAAAAGAGTACAGCTTATCGCACATAGCCTTTTCCGGCGTTGCTATCAAATATGAGCAACCACCTTCAACTTCTTCCTTTATTCCCAACGAAAAGACAGATTTAGGAATATGGCTATAAATAAAGCAACCGAACGCGTTGTTATAAATTTTAGAATTATTACTTGTTGCAGAAGTAATTGAGTAAACCGCTTCCGGAATTAGAGAATAAGCAGACAAAACATAGTCAAGCGAGATGTACGAAGGATTATAAATTTTAGCTGCCAAATATTTTACCGATGCGTTTACATCAGTTTCATACAGTCCACGCCTTAGCGGAATCAACTTCCCTGTAAGTATTTCTTTTTGAATGTCACTGTATCGTCCAACATTCGTTTTTAATTCATCATAGGTGAAAATCATATTTATAGTTCAGTTATCGAAAAATCTCTTACCCCTCACTTATTTTAGAGTAGTTAACTGCTTCATCTATTTGATACATAAGAGAGCTCGCAAACATTAAACGGCGCATCGATTCTTCCTCTGATAAAGTTATATTATCGTGCGCTTTGGGATTACGAAAAGCCGACATTGCACCTGCAAGCATTTCCATAAACCCTTTTTGAATATTAAAACCCGTACTATCAGTTAAATCGCAAAATTGAATTACTGGTTTGTTTACAGAGAATGTTGTAGTCATTGCTTTATCGCCATCAGGTATAGGTTCGTTTGGGCGAACGATATGAAATAATTTTTTAACACGGCTATTAATTTCAATAAATGCATTTTCAGCCGCATTTGCATAATGCCCATCATCGTATAATCCTTTTGAAGCCTTTAATATTAGCGGATGAATTATTTCCCAATTATCACTCTTAACATATACGCCACTATTGATTTGCATTATAATTTCAAACAATTGACCAAACGCCCATGAGTTGATTGTTGCATCAGGATTAAACAAGCTATCTTTCAAACTAAATATCTGATTGTGCAAATAAGAGTCCTTTCTAAACTCGTATGAAAGTTTTATTAACAAATTTTTTACGTTAATAATTTCACAAGATGCTCTCGGCAAAAATTTTTTGGGATTCATCGGCTCATTAACTTTTAAGAACCATTCGGTTAATTTTTTTACTTCTTCGCTCATAATTGCTCACTCAATAAATTTTTCGACACTTTAAAGTTTAATAATTATTCTATTTTCGCACAAAGCGCACAATTGTTAAAGATTACCCTATACCGAAAAATCTTTCAAAGAATGCTAAAATTCTTTGAATTACTGATTGCTTTTTCTTTTCCCTGTCACCGCCACCGAATAGCGATACGGGTGGCATAATATTTGCTATGTCGGTACCTGTCGTTTTCACTTCTCCGTCACGGAAACAATTAGTTATAAACTTACGAGTTTCTTCGGGCTTTAACCCTTCTTCGGATATAATCTTCTGAAGTTCCTTCTCCTTTTCTTCTGCTATGTATGCTCGCCATTCTGCCATAACGTCATCCACTTCGTTTATGCCATTGATAAAGTTCTCGATAAGCGCTTTTTTACTGCGCAATTCAGGGCTAGCGTCTATCGCTTTTTCAATGGCTATTCTTACTTCTTTATCCTGACAATGCGAATCGTGGTACTTCTGCACAAGAATTAAAATATAATCGATATTGATTTCAATTTGTTTGATGAGCTCCATTTCAAACACGACATCGTCAATTATATTTTCCTTCTCAGGATTGGGCTTTATCATATCTGCACGAATATCAAGATATTCACTACAATAATCTTGAAAATCAAAGTCTGAAATAATTTCCTGTCCCTTAAATTTATCGAAAGAAGAGAGAAGGTTTCTCATTTTTAATATCGCCCCGAACAATGATATAAACGCTTTTTTATCCTTGTCCGTCATAATTCCCGTAAAAAATTCAAAAGGAAACTTTACGGTCAGTTCGTCTATCATATCGACATAACCGGATTTGTGGTTGCCCTTTTCATCGGTATAACCAAAATAATAATCCTTATAACCTTTCATCAAAACGATGCCCGATGCCTCTTTATCCCCGAAAAGAGCAATTGCATCGTCAACTCGTTTTATCTTTTGAAGCAAAGTAATCATAAATCCAAAGAAAGCAAAATCGTATAAGATATTGTTGCCCACGAAAAACAAACAAATAGCGTAACAGAACTTCCTGAGGAAAAGCCAAAAGGAAGTCATAGACGTACACGTCAACAAAGCTTTCCGTCTTTTCTGTTCTTAAATATTTGCGGTATTCCATTTCGGCTTTTATTTGCGTATCCGTCCGTTCACCGTCATCGAGCATATCATATTCGATAATATCTTCAATCACTTTCATTCGGCGTGTAACGTGCGCTTCCGATTTGCCGAGTTTCGCGGCAATTTGTTTCTGCTTCAAGTGCTGTTCCTTGTGCATCAGATATATATCTAAATCTTCGTCCGATAGCTTATTCAAAACTCTTTCCAAATCAATGGCATTAATCCAAAATTGTTCGTGATTATGGTTGTCTCCTTGTTGCAACATATAATCAAAGACGTTGTGGTATCTGTCGTTTTTATGAACTTCATATTCCGTTCCTTCATATTCGTCACGAGCAGCTTCATAATCTTTTAAATCAAAATAACGCAACTTCTCCCATTGCTCAAAAGGAACTTCAACATACTTCTTACGGGAATGAAGCACAGTAACGTTTTGTTTCTTACCACCGACTTTACGTTTTTCAACCTTGTGATAGCTTTCCATATAAAAGTATTTATAATAGCTCTCTTTGCTTGCGGGAACCGGCTTTGCGTTTAAAAGATACGGAGAAAAGTAGCCGTTTTCTATTTTGAACATCGGCTTTAATTTTGCTTTTACGTTGGACGGTCTTATTTTATAAATCGGTTCGTCCCTGTAATACTCGTCATTCATAAAAGTATTATAACACAGCATATAGGACAAATTTGGTCATATATAAAAAATTTTTAAGTAATTTTAAACTTCCTGAAATTTTTAGTAAAAATTTTATCTACTTATATGAAAGGAAAATTGTATCAAGGCGACAGCTTTAATGCTGCCGCCTTTTTCTTTGCCCTTTAAAGGAGATGATTTTATGAAGATTTTCAGTGAATAAAAGCCTCGCAGAGCGAACGGAACTTATGCAGCGAAGCGAAACTAAGTGTAATGAGCTACACTTAAAAAATTAAATCGGATAAAACAAGGAGGAAAAAATTTTGAGTTATATAGTATGCCATATGGAAAAATATAAGCGGCAGGAAGTATCACCTGTTGAGGAGGAAAACGAAAGAAACGAAACTTATGAGGCGGGCAATCCGCAGATTGACAGCAACCGTACAAACCGCAATTATCACTTGGTAACACCACCGCCGACATATTTAGAGTTCATAAATGCCAGAATCAGGGCACTGACTTTAAAGCGTAAGTTAAGGACTGACGCTATTTATATGAATTCTTTTGTATTGACTTCGGACAAAGAGTTCTTTACGGAACTGCCGCTTACGGCAGAGAAAGAATTTTTTAAGGATTGCGTTAAGTTTTTTGCAGATAAATACGGAGCGGAAAATATTATAAGCGCCGTCGTCCACAAAGACGAAACAACTCCTCATCTTCATCTGAATCTTGTACCTATCACGAACGGTAAACTTTGCTCCAAAGATTTATACGACATAAAGAAACTGTCAGAATTACAGACGGAGTTTTACGAAAAGGTAGGTAAAAAATGGGGATTGGAAAGAGGTAGATTTAAAAGCGGAGCAAAGCACTTAACCGCTTCGGAATACAAGGCACAAAAAATTGTAGAAAATGCCGAACAGCAGGCGGACGAAATAAAGGCAGAAGCCGCACCTTACCAAGAAGCGTTGAATCAAGCATTAAACGGAAACTATGCTTGGACGCCCGGCGGACTGAAAAAGCAAGCGATAGCGGCAACGGCGGAGACCATTAAAACGAAGAAAGAAAATGAAGAATTGACAAGGCGATTAGACGCGTCTATGAGCGAAACGTTGCACTATGCAAAGAAAGCGGATGCGGCAGAACAAAGAGAAGCCAAAGGCAACCGCGCAATAGAATTACTTGCTAAGTTGCAAAGAGAAAATCCCGAAGCGTTTGATCAACTTATTCACCCCACGCCGAAACCGAAATCAAATAACAACTTCAAATTTTAAGGAGTGCGGAACAGCAACTGTTCCGCACTCCCACTTTTTTAAAAAACTTTAAAACACTACTTGAATTTTACGAATAATTAGGGTATAATGGGACCCACTATTCAAAAGGAGGATAATGACTTATAAACAATTACAGGAAATAACGGAAATTTTAAAGGATATTCCCGATAGTGAAAGGCGCGACAAGGCAGTACAGCTTATGCTGCAATCGGCGGCTGATACAATTACAACCGACGTCGTGAACGAGCTTATCGAGAATAAAAGTAACGGCAAAAAAACATCATCGGCAAAAATCAAATTCACAAAAAAGGAAATTGAAAGTATGTCGAAAACATTTAAAAGAGAATTTATAGCAAACGGTATGGCTGCTCATATCATCGAGCGCCCCAGCGGTAAACACGGAAGTTTCTACGAAATCCGTTACCGCAGAAACGGATACGACATTGCCGTATCCAACAAAGAGCTGAAAACTGCAAAAGCAATGTTCATAGAAGCAACGCAAAACTTACCGCCGCCCGATGCGATAGCGAAAAACAAATTCAGTTTCGGTTTTATCGCAGACGAATGGATACGCTACAAGCACGGTAAAGTTGCGGAAGATACGTGGAAAGGCTACGAAAGTCAGATACGCAGATTTATTCCGCCAAGATTTAAGGACAAGCTGATTAAGTCAATACGCACTTCAGACATAGACGAACTTATGAATGCGCTTGACACCCCGCGCAAATACGAGGATTTGCGGATAATATTTAACAGCATTTTCAAGTATGCAAAAGCAAGCGGAATCGTTACATACAATCCTGTGGAAATGATACCATTCAAGCGCGCCGAGCGTGAAAACAGAGACAGGTTGACCGACGAACAGATTAAAACTTTTCTTACAAACCTGCAAGCACCGCTTTTCAATAAAGTAAGAAATTTTGCCTATGCAATGTATTTTTTCGGACTCCGTCCGTGTGAGATTGACGAAGAAGCTCACTTTGAAAACGGCTTCCTTATTTGCAGAAACCGCAAAAGAAAAAACGGAAAAAAGGCTTACAAAAAGATACCTATCCCCCGTCAGGCGCAAAATTTATTTGATTTTAACTCTCCGCTCAAATCTCCGCTTTCATACGACAGAACGCTTGATATTATGAAAAAAGCGTTGCCCGATGGAATTATTCCCTATCAGCTTCGACACACTTTTGCCTCTGTCTGCGACGAAAAGGTAAAAAGAGAAGTTGTCGAGCTATGGATGGGCGACAGCCCCGAACGGCTTGTCGGCAAGACCTACGTGCATTACAGCGACGAGTTTATGCGCAGTGAAATGGACAAAGTGAATTTTGTAGTAGCCTGAATTCGCGAAACTATTTAAAAATAATTCACGGCGCAAGCAAAACCACGCTTTTGCGCCAGCGCAACCCAATTTGCGATTTATCGCCTCAGTAGGTGAATTTGCAAAATTTCAAAATTGTGGGCATTTAAATATTTTGCAAAGAGGGCAACGCCCTGAATTCGTAGCGTTTTGTCGCCATCCTCTTGGCGACAAAACCGAGAGTTAAATTCTACTCCCCAAATCACTCCCCAAAAGGTGCAATTTTTGTTTAGAAAAAAGAAAATTGACACTATATCTT
>CANOUP010000024.1 GCA_947570625.1 uncultured Clostridia bacterium
AAATTTATAAAAAATTTCTAAAAATATGCTAAAAACGCTTGACTCCTTTGCATTACAGGAAACATTTTACGCTTGCTTTTTCAGACGGGCGATAGTATAATTTATTGGGTATATGCTAAAAGACGGAGAAGTGCTCGAAGAATTTTTCGGCGATAAAAAAATAATTCAGAACGTGAATTTATACCGCTTCACTTCGGACAGTATTCTGCTGTCGCGTTTCGCGCGCGCAAAATACGGCGACAACGTTGCGGACTTCTGTTCGGGGAGCGGTGTGGTAGGCTTTCACTTTCTCTGCCTCAACCCGCAAATCCGCTCGCTTACGCTGTTCGAAATGCAGGAAAGCCTTGCCGGAATGTCCCGCCGTACGGCTGAACTCAACGGGTTCGACTGCACGGTGGAGCTTATGCGTATACAGGATATTCCCCGAGAATACGACGATAAATTTTCGCTTATTCTCTGCAACCCGCCGTACGAAAAGGCGGGGTTCGAGAACGAGGTGTACGAGCGCGCCGTCTGCCGTAAGGAGATAACGCTTACCCTCGGCGAGATAATAGAAACGGCTTACAGAAAGCTGAAATTCGGCGGAAGGCTTTGCTTGCTCAACCGCGCCGACCGCTCTGCCGAGCTTTTGTATAAACTTAAAGCCCGCGGGCTGGAACCCAAACGCATACAGTTCGTTGCGGGCGCGGAGGGGGCTAAGCCCTATATAATTCTGGTTGAAGCGGTCAAGGGCGGAAAAGAGGGAGTGGAAGTTTTGCCTTCCGCTGTCAACTGACGGAGATATATTTATGGTAAGTTTTGTGGCGACGCCTATCGGTAATTTAAAGGACATAAGTCTGCGCGCGCTGGAAGCGCTCCGCTCGGCGGACGTAATTTTCTGCGAGGACACCCGTCATTCTTTGAAACTTTTAAATGCCTACGAAATAAAAAAACCGCTGTGCGCCTGTCATAAATTCAACGAGCGCGAGGCGTCGGAAAAGATAATTTCCGCTGTCGGCGAAGGCAAGGAAGTCGCCGTTATTTCGGACGCGGGCATGCCCGTCATTTCCGACCCCGGTAACACCGTCGCGAAAGCTTTGAAGCAGGCGGGCATACAATATACCGTAATACCGGGAGCCAACGCTTTCCTGTCCGCGCTCGTTCTGTCGGCGTTGCCGTCCGACCGTTTCGCGTTCATAGGCTTCCTCCCCGACAAGGCGGGCGAGCGCAAAAAGCTTCTCGAAAGATATAAAAATTTAGATATGACAATGTGCTTCCATACCGCCCCGCAGGACGTAGACCGCGACATATCGTCGATGTACGGCGTTTTCGGCGACAGAAAAGCCTGCGCGGTAAGGGAGATTACCAAGATACACGAGCAAGCCGTGCCCTTCACTCTGGCGGAGGGGCTTGCGGGCGAAAAGCGGGGGGAGTACGTTCTCATAGTAGAGGGGGCGGAAAAGCCCGTCAACGAGCTCAATTCCCTGACCGAAAGAGAGCATATACTCCGCTATATGCAGGGGGGAATGGATAAAAAAGAGGCGGTCAAGCAGACTGCCAGGGACAGGGGCGTGCCCAAGTCCGAACTGTACAAATTCTCCATTGATTTATGATGAAAATAAAGGGCGCAAAATACGCGAAAAACTTTATAATTACAGCGTTGATCGCCGTTATCTGCGCCATATTCGGGGGGCTGTGCTTTGACGGAGGGGTTTCGGCGCGCGCCGCTTCCTCCGAGGAAGACAGGTTCGCTTACGGAAATTCGCAGATAACCGTAACCGCAGATACGGACAAGGTACTGCGCGTCGAAGAAAATCTTACCGTCGGCTTTATAAAGGAAAGCGCCAACCTCGTGCGCGCCGTCGGGGGAAAGATGCGTTCGCTTACCCGCTGGGGAAACCTTACGGTAAAAGGCAGAAGTTATCTCGCCCGCATTTCGGACATAACCGCAGAGGTGGACGGCGTTCCCGCAGAAGCCCGGACGGAGGAGAGCAACGGCCCCAATCAGCATATAGACGTACGCTGTCCGCAGGAAAAATTTAAAAAGTGGACGCGCGAAAATCAGCTTTACTACAATATAAAACTTTGCTATATCTGGGATTTGTCGGACGACGAGGACGGCGACGACATACTGTACATAGGTTTGTTCAAGCACTATTACAGCCGGTGGTTCTATTACGGCGGCGACGAAAACAACACGGCAAAGCTTACATATAAGATAATCCTTCCCGAAATCCCCGAAGAGCAAACCGCGCTGTATTACGGCAAAAGCCGTACGGACGGGCTTAAAGCCGACGGGCGGGAGCTGACGGCGGAAGTTTCTTTCAGGTCGGCGGGAGAGTACAGCCTCAGGGCGTATATGCCGTCGGGCACGTTTGACACGTCCGCCGAATATTACCCATATTACTGGTTTTTTGCAGGGGCGGTCGGGCTGGTAATTATTTTCGGTGCAGTCATTATGTTTATCTACCGCGGGAAAAGACCGCTTGCGCCCGTCGAGTACGAACCGCCCATTATCAACCCTTTGCATTTTTCGGCGTTCTGGCACGGCTACGCAAGGCGCAGGGACGCGTGCACGCTTATACTGCAATGGGCAGTGCTCGGGTGCGTGAAGATTAAAAAAGACGGAAAGCGCGATATAATCGTAACTAAACTCAAAGACCTGCCCGAGGGCAGGACGTTCGCGGAATACAGATATTTTTCGGCTCTCTTCGACGACGGAGACGTTTACCGCTCCAAGGATATGAGGGGTATGAAAAACAGGTACAGCCGTAACCGCATACGCCGTGCTTCTACCGCGCTTGCCGAAGAGGCGGGCTCGCCCGTTACCCGCGCGAAGGGTACGGAAACGGCGAAATGCATCGTAATGTTTTCGTCGCTGGTTGCCCTGCTGGTTTCCTGCGTGTACTTCCTGTATATAGCGGGCGACATAATGTTTATGATCTTTCTCGTCGCCGTCGTGTTCGTATTCTGCATATTTGCGAGAATGTATCCGCTTATGCTGGAAATGCGCAAAAAGCGCCGCGCGTACAAGGGGTGGTACAATTTTACGTATCTTTTATCGTCGCTCGTAATTCTGCCTCCCGCGGGAATGCTTCTCATAGTCATAAGCGCGCACTATATGCCCGTCTACGACTACATACACATAATGCTAATTTCCGTTGTCTGGATATTCTTCTGCCTGTACGCGTCGCCGAATATAATAGCAAAGCGCACGGAAGAAGCGCAGAAAACCTACGCGAAGATGCTGGGCTTCAAAAAATTTTTAAAGTCTGTCAAAGTCGCCGAAATGGAGCTTATGCTCGAAAACAATCCCAATTACTATTTGGACGTATTGCCCTACTGCATGATAATGGGGCTTTCGAAAAAACTCGATAAAAAGACGGAGTTTCTCTCCGCGCCCGACTGGGCAGACGGTTTCGACGGCGCAACGTTCGCCTCGTCGATGTTCGGCAGTATCAGGAGCGGACTGGTAACCCGAGGAAAGAAGGAAAGAAAATGAGCAAAAAAGAAAACAAGGAAGAACTTAACGAAAAACTCACAATTTACGATTACGAGCAGAAGTATACCAGGCGCGAAAACGCGCGCGGGGCAAAGCTTCTTTTAAAGCTTATAGCCGCCGCGATAGGCGTGTTTCTGTTCTTCTGCATGTTCTCGATAACGATGAAGATTTTCGACATAAACCTGTACGCGGGAATAGGCGCGGCGGTAGTGTGCGTCATACTCTACATATTCCTGTTTATCGTCCCGTTAGTCAAGATTGTCAAGACGGAATACTTCGTCGTAAACGTAAACGCGAAAACGGCGCTCGCCGCGAAAAAGCACAACAGACAGGTGCGCCATAACCTCGCCGACAAGATAATCGATTTGACAGCCAAGGTCGAAGGCGTCGGCTGGTACGATTCCGCCGAGGTAGGCAAGCTTGCCATTGCGGTAAAAGCGGGCGACGAAAAGGGTATAACGGCTTCGCTGTCCGCACTGTATTCGGGTTCGGTCAAGAAGTCCGCGCGGGAGCTGATTTTCAAATCGGCGGGGAAGACGGGCATGTATTCCGCAATTTCCCAGACCAACAAAGTAGACGCAATGCTCGTCGCCTTCCTCAACTTACAGCTTGTTAAAGATTTGGTGTTCCTGTACGGCTTCCGTCCGTCGGACGCAAAGCTTGTCAAGATATTCGGAAAGGTCTTGCAGAACTCGCTGATAGCTTACGGGCTGGGCGGTATGAAGATAGGCAACTCCATAGTGCAGACTATGGGCAACGCCGTCAAGGGAATTCCCCTTCTGGGCGCGGCAATTTCTACGGTGGTGGACTCGTCCGTGCAGGGGCTGACAAACGGCGTGCTCACTGCTGTCATCGGTTTCCAGACGATTAAATATCTGAACCTCGAATACCGCCTTCAAGAAATTTTAGACGGGGTAGAGCTCGAAGAAACGGAAGAAGAGTTCGAAGAAACCTGCGGACTTATAGAAAAAGAGCTGAAAGCGGGCAAGCTTTCGAAAGCGTCTTAAAAAAAAGGAGTAATTTATGAAAGACATCGAACTGATAGAAAAATTATGCCAAGCGAGGGGAGCTTCGGGCTTCGAGGACGAAGTCGTCGCAATAGCGAGGGAGTACTGCAAGGACTTTGCGGTTTTCGAAGAGGACAGTATGCGCAACCTCTATATTTATCCCTCGTACAACAAGGGCGGCCGCCCCTATATTATGCTGGACGCGCACTCCGACGAGGTAGGATTTATGATTCAGGGCATAAAGCCCGACGGCACTTTAAGGTTCATACCCATAGGCGGGTGGAACGAAAAATGTCTGCCTTCGTCCAAAGTGCAGGTGTATACGGAGCGGGGGTATATAAGCGGTATAATCACCGCCGTGCCTCCCCATCTTATGACGGCGGAACAGCGCAACGCGCCCGTAAGCTATTCGACGCTGACCATTGACGTGGGCGCGACCAGCGCGGAGGAAGCCGTAAATATGGGCGTGGAAGTCGGCGCGCCCGCCGTCCCGCTTTCGCCCTTCGAATACGACGAAGAGCGGGGGATATTGCAGGGCAAAGCTTTCGACGACAGGCTGGGCGTCGCTTCAATGCTGATAGTTCTTAAAAAGCTTTGCAACGAAAAGCCCGGTATGGACGTAATCGGCGTCGTGTCCTCGCAGGAAGAAGTGGGCGAACGCGGTATTACCGCCGTCATGGGCAGGGTCAAGCCTTCCGCAGTGATATGCTTCGAAGGTTGTCCCGCCGACGATACGACCGCGCCCGCTTATATGATTCAGGACGCGCTTAAAGGCGGGGTAATGCTCCGCCATATGGACGCTACGGTTATATGCACTCCGCGGTTCACCGCGTTTGCGCGAAAGGTTGCGCAGTCCGCTGGCGTCAAGGTGCAGATGGCTGTGCGCTCGGGCGGGGGCAACAACGGCGCATATATAATTTCGTCGAACGGCGGAACGCCCGTTATAGTTTCGGGCATACCCGTAAGGTATATTCACACTTTCAACTGTATAGCCTGCTATGAAGATATCGACAGCAACATAAGGCTGGGTACGGCGCTTTGCAGGGAGCTGACGGAGCAAATAATAAAAGGTTTCTAAAATGAAAAAAACCAAAAGCCGGGGTTATCTCGGCTCTTTCGTAAAAAGCAGTATTCCCGATTTCGGCGTTTCGATATTCGCAAACGCCGTGTGCACGCTGTGCACGACGGTGCTTCCGCTTATCATCAGTTTCGCGATAGACAGCGTTGTCGGAAACGAACCCGTGTCGTCGGGATACGAGGGGTTTGCAAACGCGCTGGGCGGTATAGCGTTTATAAAGTCAAACCTGTGGATAATGGCTGTGCTCATCGCCGTTATCGCCGTCGTCAACGCGGCGTTCACGTTCGTAAACAACTATTTCAACAGAAGCGGAAACGAAAAAATGGTTATATGCATGAGGGAAAAGCTGTTTTCGCACGTGCAGAGGCTTCCGCTTTCGCGCGGGGCGATGAACAGCACGGGCGATATTATCCAGCGCTGTACTTCGGATATAACAATCCTTTCAAACTTCATTTCCAACCAGCTTATAAACCTTCTCAGAATAATAATCACAATCGCGGTGTCGATGGTGTTTATGTTTCTTCTCAACCCCGTGCTTGCGGGGGTGTCGTGCGCGCTTATCGTCGTAATCGTTGCCGTTTCGGCAATCTTCCGCGCCGTAATGGAAAAGCGGTTTAAAATGTGCGACGAGCAGGAGGGAGTGCTTTCCGCCTGCGCGCAGGAAAATCTGACGGGCGTAAGGGTCGTGCGCGCTTTCGGCAGAGAGCGGTACGAGCGCGACAAGTTCGAAAAACAGAACGAGTACTACACGGGGCTGTGGAAAAAGACGGGCGTCGTCACGGCGATGTACTGGTCGAGCACGGAGTTTTTAAACACGGTCCAGTTTCTCGTGCTCATGATAACGGGCACGGTGCTGTGCATAAACGGCACCCTGTCGGCGGGCGGGTTCGTCGCGTTCCTGTCCTACAACGCGCTTTTAATAACCCCCTTGCGCGAGCTGGGCAGGATAATTTCCAATATGTCCCGCGCGGGCGTCGCGCTCGGCAGGATTAACGAGGTTATCTCCGTTCCCGCGGAGGAGCTGGGCGAATACGAGGGCAGGCTTTCGGGGGATATTGAATTTAAAAACGTAAGCTTTTCCTTCGGCGAAGGCGACGTGCTCAAAGACGTAAGCTTCAAAGTAAAAGAAGGCTCCGTTCTCGGCGTCATAGGCGGAACGGGAAGCGGTAAATCCACGCTTGCCGCGCTTCTTTCCAGACTGTACGAGCCGACGGCCGGGGATATTTACATAGGCGGGAGAAACGTTAAGGATATTCCGCTTGCGACCCTCCGCGGAAACATAGGACTGGTTATGCAGGACGGATACGTGTATTCGCGCACCGTCGGCGAAAATATAGCGATAGCCTCGGAAGGGGCGGAAAGCGGGGACGTAATCGGGGCGGCGAAAACGGCGTGCGTGCACGGCGCAATCGAGGGCTTTGCAAACGGTTACGATACCGTCGTCGGGGAAAGGGGCGTAACGCTTTCGGGCGGACAGAGGCAGAGGCTTGCGCTTGCCCGCACGCTTCTGCGCGGTACTCCCTATTTCGTGTTCGACGACAGCCTTTCGGCAGTGGACAACGAAACGGACGCGTCTATTCGCGAAAACCTTAAAGAAAAGTTCGGCGGCGCGACGGTAATAATTATTTCGCACAGGGTGACCACCGTTATGGACGCGGACGAAATAATCGTGCTCGAAGACGGCAAAATCGCCGAAAGGGGCAATAGCGCGCGGCTCGTCGCAAATGGCGGGATATATGCCCGCATATATGAAATGCAGACGGCTCTTCCCGAGGAGCTGAGGGAGGCGGAACGTGAATAAGGCAAAACATTCTTCTCTTTCTACGCTCGGCGGGTTTATGAAACCGTACCGCGGACTGTTCGTCCTTATGATGCTGTGCGAGCTGGGGATAAGCGGACTCAGCATAATTTCGCCCCTGTTCCAGAGCTATGCGATAGACAACTTCATCGCCCGCAATTCGCTTGACGGGCTTACGCCGTTTATAATAGCGTACTGCGCCGTCATACTTGTTTCTTCGGCGCTTCAATTTATCGAAACGCGCAACGGAATGAACCTTGAAATGACGCTTATGCGCGATATGCGCAGGGCTACGTTCAACCATTTGCAGACGCTTTCGGTCGCCTTTTTCAACGTTACGCCCGTGGGCACCCTTCACGCAAGGGTGATGAGCGATACCGAAAGCATAGGCAGTATCATAGTCTGGGACGGAAACCACGGGTTAAGGCATCTCGTCTACGTCACGGGCGCAATCGCCGTAATGTTTATGCAGAACGCCCTTCTTGCGCTGTGCGTTCTGGCAATAGTGCCCGTAATCGCCGTCGCAACCGCGCTCTTCCAGCGCAGGCTGATAAGGCTTCACCGCAGGGGCAGAGAGATAAACGCAAAGATAACGGCGGGGTTCAACGAGGGAATAACGGGCGCGCCCACTTCCAAATCGCTCGGGGTCGAAAAAAAGCTTGACGGCGATTTTTATAAAAGCATAAGCGAAATGAAAAGGCACAATCTCAAACTGTCCTTTCACGTGTCTGCGTTCTTTTCTATAATTACCTTCGCTTCCGCGGTTACGCTTGCGGGCGTGCTGTGGTACGGCGGGCACATTACCGCAGAACAGGTCATCGGTATAGGCACGCTAAGCGTGTTCATGACTTACGCGCAGGGGCTTATCGCGCCCGTGCAGTGGGCTATCCTCGCGATTGCCGATATTATAAGCGTCAAGGTCAACTTAGAAAGAATTACGGCGCTTCTCAATACCGAAAGCGACGTCAAGGATACGCCCGAAGTAATCGAAAAGTACGGCGACAGCTTTAACCACAAGCGCGAAAACTGGGAAAAGATAGTAGGCGACATAGAGTTCGAAAACGTTTCGTTCAAGTATCCCGACGGAGAGGAATACGTCCTCGAAAACTTCAATCTTAAAATACCGCGCGGTACCAACGTCGCAATCGTCGGCGAAACGGGCGCGGGCAAGTCCACGCTCGTAAATCTCGTGTGCAGGTTTTTCGAGCCGACTTCGGGCAGAATAACAATCGACGGCAAGGACATAAAAGAGAGGTCGGTCGGCTGGCTTCACGCCAACATAGGCTATGTTTTGCAGACTCCTCACCTGTTCTCGGGCACCATCCGCGAAAATCTTTTATACGGCAAGGACGGCGCGACGGAGGAGGAAATGCGGGAAGCCGTCGCAAAGGTCAACGCAGATAAAATCGTCGCGCGTATGGGCGGTTTCGACGGGATTGTGGGCGAGGGCGGAGGCAACCTTTCAATGGGCGAAAAACAGCTTCTCTCGTTCGCGAGGGCGATACTCGCCGACCCCGCGATATTCGTGCTGGACGAAGCGACTTCGTCTATTGACACCATTACAGAAAAACTGGTGCAGGACGCGGTTGAAAAACTTATGGAGGGCAGGACGAGTTTTATAATCGCGCACAGGCTTTCTACGGTCAAAAACGCAGACGTAATACTCGTTGTGGACGGCGGAAAGATTATCGAGCGCGGAACTCATTCCGAACTTATTTCCGCGCGCGGGCACTACTTCAATCTTTATATGGAACAGTTCAGGGAAGAACAGGCGAAAGCAGTCTGAAAAAAAGCCCGTGCGCTTTTTAAAAAGCGCACGGGCGTATTTTATTATATATTATTTTTCGACGTTCTCTATCACCCCGCCTCCGAGGCAGGATTTTTCGTCGTAGAAAACGGCGTACTGCCCCTGCGTAACGGCGCGCTGGGGTTCGTGAAAGTATACGCGCGCTCCGCCGTTTTCAAGCTTTACGTTGACTTTCTGTTCGCTCTGGCGGTAACGGAATTTTGCAGTGCATTCAAATTCTGCGGGCGGTTCGCACGCTATCCAGTTCAGTCCCGAAACAAAGCAGGCTTTGGAATAGAGGGGGGCTTCGTCGCCGTGCGAAACGTAGAGGACGTTGTTTTTCAAATCCTTTTCGACAACGAACCACCTGCCCGTTCCGCCCTGCCTTCCGCCAAGTTCCAGCCCCTTGCGCTGACCGAGTGTGTAGTACATAAGACCTATGTGCCTGCCGACGGTTTCGCCTTCGAGGGTCTTTATGTCGCCCGCCTGCGCGGGGAGATAGCCTTGCAGAAATTTTCTGAAATTGCGCTCGCCGATAAAGCATATGCCCGTGGAATCCTTCTTTTCCGCGGTTGCAAGCCCGTACCGTTCGGCAAGCTTTCTCACCTCGGGCTTAGGCAGTCCCGCAAGCGGGAATAAGACGTTTGCAAGCTGTTCTTCGCGCACCTGGTTTAAAAAATAGGTCTGGTCCTTGCCCGCGTCCGCGGCTTTCATAAGTCTGTGCCTGCCGTCTGCGGTATGTTCTATTCCGCAGTAGTGACCGGTGGCAACGTAGTCCGCGCCCATGCTCAGCGCGTATTCGCGGAATGGACCGAACTTTATTTCGCGGTTGCAAAGCACGTCGGGGTTGGGGGTTCTGCCCGCTCTGTATTCTGACAGGAAGTGTTCGAACACGCGTTCCCGGTACTGCTTTGAAAAGTTTACGCTGTAATAGGGTATATCCAGCGCGGAACAAACCCTGCGCACGTCGGAATAATCGCTGTCGGCGTTGCATACGCCGCGCTCGTCCGTTTCTTCCCAGTTAAGCATATACAGACCGATTACTCTGTATCCCTGCTGTTTTAAAAGAAGGGCGCCGACGGAAGAGTCGACTCCTCCGCTCATGCCCATAACTACGGTTTTCATAAAATAATTATATCACAGGCGGATATATATTTGCAAATAAAAAAAAATGTGTTATAATCTTTATATGATTTTGCCCTCGGACGATTACATTTTACTGTCTTTGGTAAACACCAAACTGCGCGACGAATACTCTTCGCCTGAAAGCCTGTGCGAAGAGGAGGGCGTGGACTACTCCGTGCTCGAAGCCCGTCTTGCCCGCATAGGATACGTATACGACGGCGAATCAAACGCATTTACCGCGCGTTGACGGTTAACTTACAATATGCGTCCGTAGCTCAGTTGGATAGAGCACGAGCCTCCGACGCTCGGTGCCGCTTGTTCGAATCAAGTCGGGCGCACCACTGAACCTGTGATTTGATAAAAGCACAGGTTTTTTTCATTGTATACAATATGAGATTAACAAAATTTTTTCAGCCGGTAAACTTCCGCTTTCAAGTTGGTCGTAACGCTTGCGTTTGAAAAGCATATCTGATACAATAATCTTGCCGACGCGAGGGCGCGGGCTTCGTATGCGCGAAGCCCGCGCCCCCTTGTCGGACGGGAGGGTTTATTTATGAAAGAAGAGAACGAAAAGTTCCTCGATTGGATTGTATATCAGATTTATCCGCGCAGTTTTATGGACGGAAACGGCGACGGCATAGGCGATTTGAAAGGTATAACGGGTAAACTTGATTATCTTAAAGAGCTGGGCGTAAACGCCGTCTGGCTTTCGCCCTGCTATAAGAGCCCCAACTGCGACAACGGTTACGATATATCCGATTACCGCGATATAATGGACGAGTTCGGCACCCTTGACGACTGGAAGGAAATGACGGCGGGCATGCACGAAAGGGGCATAAAGCTGATAATGGACTTTGTCGCAAACCACACCTCCGACCGACATTACTGGTTTAAAGAGGCGAGAAAGTCAAAGGATAACCCCTATCACGGATATTATATCTGGCGCGACGAAATACCCAACGGCTGGCAGTCCGTTTTCGGCGGTCCCGCATGGGAATATAACGGGGCGACGGGAGAATACTATCTGCACTCCTTTGCGGTCGGACAGCCAGACCTAAACTGGGAAAACCCGAAGGTGCGCAAGGAGATGGCGGACGTCATCGACTACTGGGTGGATATGGGCGCGGACGGTTTCAGGTGCGACGTTCTCAACTTCATATCCAAGGACTTCAAAAAGGGCAAAATGTTCGACGGTCCCAAATTCCACGAATACGTAAAAGAACTTTTCGGCAGGGAAAAGGTGCGCGGTATCTTCACCGTGGGCGAGTGTTCGTTCGGCAAGGAAGGAATACCCCAAATATGCGGAGAGGACAGGGACGAGCTTAAATGCATTTTCCAGTTCGAACACTTCTATATCGGGCAGGAGGGCAAGTTCTGCCGCCGCCCGTACAAGATTGACGAAGCGCGCGATATTCTCGTCAAATGGCAGAATTTTTATCAGGACGAGGATTTGCCGTACACGCTGTTTACCGACAACCACGACAACGCGCACTACATTTCAAGGCTGGGCAACGACGGAAAGTACCGTTACGAGTGCGCGACGATGTACGCGGTAATGTTTTACCTTCTCAGGGGTATACCCTTTATTTATCAGGGGCAGGAATACGGCTCGCCCGACCCGCGGTATTCGGATATAAAAGATTTCGACGACGTGGAAACCTTCAATTATTTTGAAGCGAACAAGAATTTACCGGACGTTATGGACAGGATAAATTACGGAAGCAGGGATAACGTGCGCCGTCCCGTGTGCTGGAACGGCGGAAAGAATTACGGGTTTTCGTCCGCGGACAAAGCGTGGATAACCCTGCACTCGCGTGGGGAAGAGGTCAACCTAGAAAGGGACGTAAACAGTGAAAAATCCGTATTCGCCTTTTATAAAAAGGTGCTTGCCCTGCGTAAGGAAAGCGGCGCCGTGCGTCACGGCAGGTTTACCGACCTGACCGCGGGAGAGGGATATTTCGCTTACGAGCGTTCGGACGCGAACGAAAGCAT
Organism: uncultured Clostridia bacterium; assembly: GCA_947570625.1. GTDB lineage: Bacteria > Bacillota > Clostridia > Christensenellales > Borkfalkiaceae > Coproplasma. The sequence goes on from CANOUP010000024.1 coordinate 12,268, forward strand.
ACTGGCGGTGTGCAATTTCGAAAACCCGAAGTCAATAGAAGGACTGCCCTGCGGGGAATATCTTTTCGGCAACGGCGCAAAAAGGCGTGATTCCAACGGAAGTTATGCGCCTTACGAAACGGCGGTTTTCAGAATAAAGCGCTGAAATAATAAAAAATTATGCCCGCGCGCAAATTAAATTTATCCGCCGTATTGCAATTTCGGCGGAAGCGTGGTATATTAATAAAAATGCAGACAAAAGAGGAGTGAAAAAATGCAACTGATTTACGGCGTAAAAGACAGACCCAAGTGGGGCAGGCTTATCCTGTTCTCCCTTCAACAGTTGTTGGCGATACTCGCGGCGACGATTGCGGTGCCCATGATTATCGGCAACGGTATGGAGCCTTCGGCGGCGCTGTTCGGCGCGGGCGTGGGCACGATTGTGTACCTGCTTCTGACCAGGTTCAGAAGTCCCGTTTTCCTCGGAAGTTCGTTCGCCTTTCTCGGCAGTATGAGCGCGGCTTTCGCAGGCGGAGTATCCCTGTCTTTGGGCTATCTCGGACTTTTGCTGGGCGCGCTGTTCGCTGGCATAGTGTACGTTATAATCGCGGTAGTAGTAAAATTTGCGGGCGTCGGCTGGATTAACAAAATAATGCCCGCCGTCGTAATAGGACCCACGGTCGCCATAATCGGACTGTCGCTTGCGGGCAACGCCATAGGCGATTTAATGAAGGGAAGCGTGGTCGTAAACGAGGTTACCGTCGCTTCGCCTTTCATTGCGCTGCTGTGCGGGCTTGTAACCCTCGGCGTGACAATCGTATGTTCGGTGTACGGCAAAAACCTTCTCAAAATGATACCTTTCATAATCGGCATACTTTCGGGCTATGCGCTTGCGGCAATCTTCACGGGTATAGGTTACGCCGCGAACTGCGACGTTCTCAAAGTCATCGATTTCAGCGGTTTCACGACCCTCGGCACAGCCGAAGCCTGGTACCCCAATTTCTCCTTCCTTACGGCTTTCAACATTAACGGGGGCGGATACGATGCCGGCTCTGCGGGAAGCATAGGCGCGTATATCGGTTCGATAGCGGTCGCGTATATCCCCGTCGCGTTCGTAGTATTTGCCGAACATATCGCTGACCATAAAAACATTTCTTCCATAATAGAAACCGACCTTCTCAAAGACCCCGGACTTCACCGCACGCTTCTCGGCGACGGCATAGGTTCGGTTGCGGGCGCGTTCTTCGGGGGCTGTCCCAATACGACTTACGGCGAATCCGTCGGCTGCGTCGCTATTTCGGGCAACGCTTCGGTAATTACGATTTTCGTTACCGCGTGTATGGCAATGGCGTGCGCGTTCCTCGCGCCCTTCACGGTATTCCTTTCGTCTATACCCAAGTGCGTAATGGGGGGCGTGTGCATCGCGCTTTACGGATTTATCGCGGTATCTGGTCTTAAAATGATTCAGAACGTCGACCTCGGCGAAAACAGAAACCTGTTCGTAGTATCCGTCATTCTCATTGCGGGCGTGGGCGGGCTTACCCTCAACATAGGCAAAGTTACAATAACTTCGGTCGCGTGCTCGCTGATACTGGGTATCCTGACCAACGTACTCGTAAATATAAAGCGCAAGGGCGGGGACAAGCCTGCGGAAGAAATTCAGGTTCCCGCAACCGTTGAAACGGAGGAAGAAAAGAATGAAGAAGTTTGACAACGTATTTGTTTTCGACCACCCGCTTATAAAACACAAGATAGCCATACTCCGCGACAAGAACACGGGCATGAAAGAGTTCCGCGAGCTTGTAGAAGAAATTACTACCATAATGACCTATGAAAGCATGCGCGATGTAAGGCTGGTTCCCGTAGAGGTGGAAACCCCGCTTGAAACGGTAACGCAGTACAAGGTCGCGGAGGACAGCGTTGCGATAGTGCCCATACTGCGCGCGGGGCTGGGAATGGTAAACGGCGTGCACAAAGTATTTCCCACAGCGAAAGTAGGGCATATCGGTATGTACAGGAACGAGGAAACTCTTCAACCGCAGGAATACTACTGCAAGCTTCCCGACGGAATAGAGAAAAAGACGGTTTTCCTTGTCGACCCCATGCTTGCGACGGGCGGTTCGGCGGTAGACGCGCTGGACGCGCTAAAAAAACGCGGTTGTAAAGACATTAAGTTTATGGCGATAATAGGCGCCCCGCAGGGCGTGGAAAAGGTGGCTTCGGCGCACCCCGACGTGCCCGTTTACGTGTCAACGCTCGACAGACAGCTCAATGAAAACGGTTACATTTTACCCGGTCTGGGCGACGCGGGCGACAGGCTGTTCGGAACGAAATAATAATTATTATCATAAATATATAAGAGCCGACGCGCGTCGGCTCTTTTTATACAAAAGCGGGAATTTAACGGCATTTACACGTATTTACCATAATTTTTAATATTAAATTTTTTTAAGTGTATTGACCGCGCGTAAATATTGTGATAGAATAAAGCGGAATAATACCTTATTATACGGAAAAGTGTAAACAAAAGGAGTGGAAGTATGAAGTTTGCGTTAATTCTTGCAGGTCTCGACATCACATTGATAGCCGGTATCGTGGCTTTGGTGTTATTGGGCATTGCCGTAATTACGTTTGTGCTTATATATACAAGTAAAATGAGCAAAAAGAAAAAAGATACCGTTCAGCCCGAACCGGAGGTTTCCGCTACTGAGGAAAAACCTGTCGAGCCCGTGCCTTTTGCCGAAGCAGTCGAAGAGCCTGCGCCTGTTGAAGAAACGGTCGCCGAGGAAGTCGAAGAGCCCGCGCCCGCAGAAGAAGCGGTCGCCGAGGAAGTTGCCGAGCCCGCGCCCGTAGAAGAAGCGGTCGCCGAGGAAGCCGAAGAGCCTGCGCCCGCAGAAGAAGCGGTCGCCGAGGAAGTCGAAGAGCCCGCGCCCGCAGAAGAAGCGGTCGCCGAGGAAGTTGCCGAGCCTGCGCCCGTAGAAGAAGCGGTCGCCGAGGAAGTTGCCGAGCCTGCGCCTGTTGAAGAAACGGTTGCCGAGGAAGTCGAAGAGCCCGCGCCCGTTCCCGCAGAGAAGAAGCCCGCGCAGAAAATCAATATCAGGGTAAGCTATAACCGCAGTTTCACAGCAAAGATAATACAGTCTGACGGCGTTTTAAAAGATTACTATTCCGACATTAAAAACGAGCTTCTCGCATATAAAAAGGTTAAACAGCGCGTAAGCTGGCGTCACGAAACGTTCAGGAGCGGAAGAAAGCTTCTCGCCAAATTCACATTGCGCGGAAAGACGCTCAACGTATATTTCGCGCTCGACCCCGCGGACTACGCGGACACGAAATACAAAATCAAAGACGTATCGTCCGTTGCGTGCAACGCAAACGTGCCTTCGCTTTACAAAATCAAGAACGAGCGCAGGCGCCGTTACGCGAAACAACTTATAGCAGAGCTGATGCAGGCTAACGGACTTGAATATGCGGGAAGAGAGGAAACGGATTACGCGGGGCAGTATCCTTACGAGGAAACCGAGGCGTTAATCGAAAAAAATCTTATAAAGCTCGTCCCCTGGAAGGAATTTGCGTCGGGTTCGGAAGTAGGCGTTATTTCCGTATCCGAAGACGAAATAACCGAAGAAATCGCGGCGGCGATAGTCGCCGAGGACGCGCCCGCTGAAATTGCGGAGCCCGAACATTGCGCCGAGCCCGAGGACGAAGATTACGTTGAAGAAGCGGTCGAGCAGTTCTTCGACGAGGAGGAGCCCGCCGTCGCAGAGGACGCGCACGCGCCCGAAATGAGCATAAACGTAGCCGAATCGGACGAAATCATCGACGACAGGTACGTCGAGGCGTTCGTGCGCAGAAGCTCGAAATATTCCGATAAAACCAAAAAAGATGTCATAAACATAGACACTCTCGGCAGATATTTCGGCGCAGGCGAAACGGTCACTCTCGAAGAAATTAAAAAGCGCGTCCCCGATATGAATAAGCGCGTAACTTACATCAAAGTGCTTGCGCGCGGTAAGCTTGACAAGGCGCTTACGGTCGAAGCGGACGACTTTTCACCGCAGGCGGTCAAAATGATTGTACTGACGGGCGGAAGCGCGGTAAAGCACAAATAGGCAGGGCGGAACTTTTTGTTCAACGCGTCATTTAATGCGTTTTCGTTAAGCTTTTCGCTTGCATTTATTAAAATTTTGTAATAATATATAATAGATAACAATTACAGAGGTCGGATTATGTCAGAAAAGAAAGTAAACGCAACCGAGAACAAGGCGGAGGAAAAGAAGGTTGAAAAACCCGCGGTTAAGCCTGCGGCGAAACCCGCTAAACCCGTTAAGGCTACGGATAATTCTCCCGATATGGTTTACCATATTTCAAAGCGCAAGGAAGACCGTAAATGGCAGGTCAAAGCCGAAGGCGCGGCAAAAGCCTTGAAGCTTTTCTGGACGCAGGAGGAAGCTATCGATTACGCTAAATCCGTTGCGGGCAACCAGGAAGGGCGTATCGTCATACATAAGGAAGACGGTTCTTTCAGAAAACTTAAATACTGAAAACATTTAAGCCCGCGGATTGCCGCGGGCTTATGTGTTTGAACGGCTGTGTAAAAGTTTATAAGTAAACTGTAATTTAACTTTTGCGGGAGGTGTTTTTTATGACTAAAATAGATATTTTTTCGGGATTTCTCGGCGCGGGTAAAACCACGCTTATCAAGAAACTTATAAAGGAAGCTTATGCGGGCGAAAAGCTTGTATTAATAGAGAACGAGTTCGGCGAAATAGGCGTCGACGGCGGATTTTTGCAGGACGCAGGCGTTAAAATAAACGAGCTGAATTCGGGCTGTATCTGCTGTTCGCTCGTGGGCGACTTTGCCGAAGCGCTTAACAAAGTGTATTCGGAATACCGCCCCGACAGAATTTTAATCGAACCTTCGGGCGTGGGTAAGCTTTCCGACGTTATCCGCGCGGTCGAAAGCGCTAACCTGCCCGACAGCGTTATAAACGCGCACTGCGCCGTGGTCGACGCGGTCAAGTGCAAAATGTATATGAAAAACTTCGGCGAATTTTTCAACGACCAGATTGAATCGGCGTCGTGCATAATTTTCAGCCATACCGATGTCGCGGACGCGGACAGGCTGGACACCGCGCTTAAACTCGTCAGGGAGCACAACCCCTCGGCGACCGTGGTCACAACGCCCTGGAACGGGCTGGACGGAAAAGAGATACTCGGCGCAATGGAGAGGTCGGTAACTCTCGAATCGGAGCTTAAACAGCTCGAAGAGGAGCACGAGCACGGGCACGGCTGTTGCCATCACCATGAGGAAGAGGAGCACGAACACGGGCACGGCTGTTGCCACCGCCACGAGGAAGAAGAGCACGAACACGGGCACGGCTGTTGCCACCGCCACGAGGAAGAGGAGCACGAACACGGGCATGGCTGTTGCCATCACCATGAGGAAGAGGAGCACGAGCACGGGCACGGTTGCTGTCATCACCACGAAGGGGAGCACGGACACGGGCATCATCACCATCATCACGCAGACGAAGTGTTTGTCAGCTGGGGTGCGGAAACGGGCAAAAAGTTCGGCGCGGAAGAGATTAAAAAAGCGCTTGAAAGTCTTGACGGCGGACAGTACGGCACGGTTCTGCGCGCAAAGGGCATAGTCGCCTGCGCTGACGGCGGGGAGTGGATTCACTTCGATTACATTCCGGGAGAACATAACGTAAGGCGGGGCTGTCCCGCTTACACGGGCAGGCTCTGCGTAATAGGTTCCGAGCTTGACGGCGATAAGTTAAAGGCGCTGTTCGGGGTCTAAGACTGCGGGGTTATTATGCAAGAGGATATATCCGTTTATCTGTTTCTGGGGTTCCTGGAATCGGGCAAAACAAAATTCATACAGGAAACGCTTGAAGACAAGCGTATGGAAACGGGCGAGCGCACTCTGCTTCTTATCTGCGAAGAGGGAGAAGAGGAGTACAAGCCCGAGAAATTCGAAGTTAAAAACGTCGCCGTTGTAACGCTTGAAAGCGCGGACGAGCTAACCGTGGAAAACCTTGAACGGCTTACCCGAAAGTACGATGTACAGCGCGTCGTGGTAGAGTATAACGGCACATGGCTTTTACAGCAGTTTTTCGACGCCATGCCCGAAAGCTGGGTTATAAACCAGATGATGACCTTTTTCGACGCGGGCACGTTTTTGAACTACAACGCCAATATGCGCCAGCTCGTTTTCGATAAAGTGCAGATGACGCAGATGGTTGTATTCAACCGTTTCAAGGGCGAATACGACAAACTCGCTTTCCATAAAACAGTGCGCGGAATTTCGCGCCGTCCCGACATTGTTTACGAGTATATCGGCGGTAAAGCCGAATTCGACGATATAGAGGACCCTTTGCCCTTCGACGTCAACGCGCCCGTTATTGAGATAGAGGACAGGGATTTTGCCTGGTTCTACCGTGATATGGCGGAGAACGGGGAAAACTACGTCGGAAAGACGGTAAAGTTCAAGGGAATGACCGCCGTTTCCAAAAAGACGCCCGCGGGCTTTATCGTGCTGGGCAGGCACATTATGACCTGCTGCGAGGCGGATATTTCGTACGACGGTTTCGCCGTCAAGACGTGCGGGCTTATAGAAGGAGTCAAAACGCGCGACTGGCTGACGGTGACCGCTAAAATAGCTATGGAATACAATTCCGTATACCGTTCGGTAGGACCCGTGCTTACGGCGTTGAAGATAGAGCGAGCCGAGGCGCCCGAAGAACAGATTGCAACCTATTATTGAGAAAAACGCCGTGCGTAATTTACGCACGGCGCACTTTTTGCCGTAAAACGAAGTATTCTGTTTGTCGGAAAATGTCGAATAAAAACTACTTTTGTCGAGCCCGAAAAAAATTTGAAAAATCCTTTGTTTTTTCAAGTTTTATGTGATAGTATGAATACAAGAAAAACAAACGGTGCGCGCAATAAACGCAACGGCATAGGAGAACAACTTATGACAAATCAGCTTACGATAAACTACACAGATAAAGCACAACGCCTTACCGCACTCGAAAAAGAATTGACCGCGCTCGAAAAATTGCTTAAAACGCCCTTCCGCGGAACCGACGATATGGTGCGCCATATGGAACTGCTTAAAGAGTACAACGAGCTTATAACGGGCGAATCGGATAACTGACGGAATTAAAAACAGCGCCCCGCGCAAATTTGCGCGGGGCGGTTTTTTATTTCTTCGAAGCGGAAATTATTTTTTCCGCCAGCTGGGGAGGCACTTCCTCGTAACGCAAAAATTCGGTGGTAAACTTGCCCTGCCCGCGTGTCATACCGCGCAGGTCGGTCGAGTACTTGGCGATTTCGGCAAGGGGGACTTCCGCTATTACCGTCGTTATATCGCCGTCGGTATGGCTGTCGGAAATTCTTCCGCGCCTCTTTGATATGTCGCCCATTACCCCGCCGAGATATTCGCCGTTCACGGCGATTTTAAGTTTTACGACCGGTTCGAGAAGGACGGGTTTTGCGTTCTTCATACCCTCCTTGAACGCCAGCGCGGCGGCGGCTTTGAACGCCATTTCGGAAGAGTCGACGTCGTGATAGCTTCCGTCGTAGAGCACTGCCCTGACGCCCGTTACGGGATAGTCGGCAAGTACTCCGCGCGCCATACACTCTTTAAGTCCCTTTTCGACGGCGGGAATATACTGGCGGGGCACGGCTCCGCCGACGACCTCGTCGCCGAACACGAAATCTTCGTCGCAGGGCTCGAAGCGTACTTTGCAGTGTCCGTACTGTCCGTGACCGCCCGACTGCTTCTTGTGTTTGCCTTCCGCGCTTGCGACGGCGCGTATGGTTTCGCGGTAGGGTATGCGCGGTTCTTCGAGTTTAACTTCCACGCCCCAGCGCGCTTTAAGCTTTTTGGCAAGCACTTCGAGGTGCATTTCGCCCTGACCGCTTAAAATAAGCTCGCCTGTTTCCGCGCGTTTTTCTACGGAGAAAGTGTAATCTTCTTCGGTCATCTTATTGAAGCCCGCAAACATTTTATCCTCTTCGCCCTTGTTCACGCATCTCACCGCGAGGGAGAGCGAGGGCTTGGGAAAATGTATGGGGTCGAACCTTAAATTTGTGCCTAAGGCGCAGAGGGTGTTGCCCGTATCCGTCGCCGTCAGCTTGTTAACCGCGCCTATGTCGCCCGCGGTAAGTTCGGTCACAAGCTCGCACTTCTTGCCTTTCAATAGGAATATCTGACCTATGCGCTCCTCGGCGCCCGTGTTGGAGTTGTAAACCGTCGCGCCCGTTTTAAGCGTCCCGCGGTAGACCTTGATATAATTGAGTTTGCCCGAATAGGGGTCGTGCACAGTTTTGAACACCTGCGCGGCGAAAGCTCCGTCGGGGTCGCGCGCGACGTTTACCACGTCGTCGGCGTTAAGGTCTGTGGCGAGGGTGTTTCTTCTCTCGTCGGCGCACGGCATATACCTTATTATTTCGTCGAGGAGGTTGATAACGCCCCTGTTCTGCAATGCGCTGCCCGCCATTACGGGTATTACGCTTCCCGTCGCTATGCCCTTTCTTATGCCGTGGACGGTTTCCTCTTTCGTGAGCTTGCCGTCGTTGAAATATTTGTCGAGAAGGAATTCGTCGTTCTCGGCGGCGGTTTCCATAAGTCCCGCCTGCATATCTTCCATGGCGTCTTTAAGCGCGTCGGGCACGGCGATTTCCTGCGGACCCTGCGAGGAGAACTTGTAGCATCTCTCCTGGATTGCGTTGAGGTAGCCCGTCATTTTTCCGTCCGCCATTACGGGCAGCTGTATGGGCGCAAGCTTGCCCGCGTATTTTTCGCGCAGGGCGTTTAAAGTGCCCGTGTAGTCCGCGTTGGCTTTGTCCATGCCGTTTATGAAAATTATAAGCGGTTTGCCCAGTTTAAGGCAGTACCCGACTACGCTTTCCGCGCCGATGGGCAGAACGCCGTTCGCGCCTATTACGAGAATAGCGCCGCCGCACGCGGCAAGCCCTTCGTGCCGTTCGCCTTCGAAGTCGTAAAAGCCCGGAAGGTCTAAAAGATTTATCTTATAGCCCTTCCATAAAAGGTAGGCGACGGAAGTGTAGACGGAAAGTTTTTTCGCCTTTTCCAGCTCGTCGAAGTCCATAAGCGTGGTGCCGTCCTCGGTCTTGCCCATTCTGTCTACGGTACCGCCGTTGAAAAGCATAGCTTCGCACAGAGTTGTTTTGCCCTCGCCGCTGTGTCCAATGACGGCGATGTTTTTTATTTCCTTTGCAGTGAAATTCATAATATTGTCCCCTTATCCCGCCGAAACGGTTATTAATTCAATTATACTATAAAATTTTTTATTTTCAAGGGGGAAAGGGAAATTTGTTTGCATATTAAATTATCCGCCCGACGCGTTTAATGCAATTATCCTACATTTTGTTGACTTCCTACAAATTGTAGGATATACTATTAATAGTTAATTAACAAAGGAGAGGATTATGAAAACACTTGGCAACATTTTATGGTTTCTTTTTACGGGTCTTTGGACGGGAATTGCGTGGTTCTTTACCGGACTCATCTGGTGTATAACCATTATAGGTATTCCGTTCGGCAAACAGAGCTTCAAGCTCGCAAGGCTTGCTTTTTGGCCCTTCGGCACGCAGGTAAAAAAAGATTTCGGAAAGCATCCTATCGCAAATATTATATGAATAATTTTCGGCGGATTGTTTCTTGCAATAGGTTTCGGGGTTCTTGGACTTATCTGGTGCATAACAATAATAGGTATACCTTTCGGAAAGCAGTGCTTCAAACTTGCGGGACTTGCTCTTACGCCTTTCGGCGCTGAAATTTTAAGCGCGGGTGAAGTTAAAGCAATGAATTCCGAACAGAATATAGCCGCTTAATTAATCAAAAACAATAAAACCCGGACGGTAAAGCGCACTTCCCATAGGGAATAAAAAAACTAAATTTTTAAGAGTTGCGCTTTCAAGCGAGACAAAATGCTCTTGGACAAATAGTTCAAGAGCATTTTTATTTATAGTTACTGATTAAGCAGTTCTTTGATTTGTTCTTCTGTATAGGGGCTTACATAATCGCGCGCACACAAATGTGTTTGACTCCAAATCATCATTTGCGTTAAGATGGGAACAAAACTTTTTCCAAGCTCAGTCAAAGAATATTCTACTTTCGGCGGCACTTCTTTATAAATTTCACGGTGTATAAAACCGTCGTCTTCCAACTCTCGCAACTGCTTCGTAAGAGTAGATTGCGTGATTCCGTCAATTCTTCTCAATAGTTCGCCAAATCGTTGCACCTTACCAACAGCTATATACCACAAAATAAGGAACTTCCATTTGCCGCTTAAAACGGATTGCAATGTACTCATCGGCACACAACGTGCCATAACTTCTCTTTTTCTGAATTTGTTGTCTGTCATAATGAACCTCGATATTTATTATAACGAATTTTCAAAGTTAAGTCAATCGCTATAGTATCCTTTTTGATACTACTACTAAATAAAGACAGTACTTGAATTGCAACACTATTAGGATTTATAATAGAAGAAAAACAAAGGACGGTTTTTATTATGCACTATACAGGTACGGTTTGGCGTCCGCCTTACGAAGCGTGGTCGGCTCTATTACAAGTTACGGCAGGTTGCACACATCATAAGTGCAAGTTTTGCACTTTATACGACGATGTTCCATTCAAGTTCCGTATGTCTCCTATGGACGAAATCGAAGAAGATATAAAAGAATTATATCATTATACACCCGATGTAACGAGAGTATTTTTAGTCGGTGCAAATCCTTTTGTACTTTCTTCTGAAAAGCTACGGAATATTTCATATACGGCAAAACAGTATCTTAATCGACTGAAAACTATCGGCTGTTTTGCTCGAATAACCGATATTACCTCTAAAAGCATAGAAGAATTAAGGCAACTGCACAGTTGCGGATATAATGGCATTACTATCGGTGTGGAAACGGGCGATGACGAAGCATTGACCTTTATGCACAAAGGCTATACATCTGCTGACATATTAGAACAATGCCGCAAGCTCGACGAAGCGGGAATCGAATATAATTTCTTCTATCTAACAGGAATTTACGGTAAAAACAAAAGCACGCAAGGCGTTGAAAATACGGTAAAAGTATTTAATGAGCTTAACCCTAAAATCATCGGCGCGTCTATGCTTACCATTTACCCCACTTCGGAATTATATACCGAGATACAAAACGGAAATTGGGTTGAAGAAAGCGAAACGGAAAAATACAACGAGCTGAAAATGCTTATAAACGGTTTGACTATAAAAACACACTTTGCCGCTTTGGGTGCGTCAAATGCAGTACAGTTGCATGGCAATCTTCCCTCTGACAGAGTGGAACTCATTTCAGTAATCGACGAAGTGATCAACCGCTACGGCGAAAGCGAATTGAAGCGATACAGAAAAAACTTGAAACATCTTTAACAAAAAAGCCGAGATTTGCTCTCGGCTTTCTACGCTAAATTACTGTTTATCTTACAGCCATTACATAGCTTGTAATACCAAATCATCAATTTAGCTTTTGCCCGCATTCGGGACAAAAGTTTGCACCTGCGACAATCGGCTTTCCGCACTTAGAGCAAAATCGGGGAATGGGATTGCCGCATCCGGAGCAGAATTTGCTATCGGGTTGAATAGGTTTTCGGCATACGGAGCAAATATCCGACGGCGACACGGTATTTGACGAAATCACTTCTTTGCCAAGCACATTACCGATGCCAACGCCCAAAATCGTCCCCGCCGTCCCGTTTCCTGCCGCCGCTTTTAAGGCGTCTGCCTGCGCTATTTTAGCATACACGTCAACATTATTTCGCATAAGCCCAAGTCTTGCGTTTTCGTCTACGGCTTTTTCCAACTCGGGCGGAACGGAAAGATTCTCTATGTCGAATGCGGTCAGGGTGACGCCGAGTTCGCCGCAACGTGCCGCAACGGATTTTTTCACCTCCTCACTCAATTCGGCATATTTGGACGTCATATCCGAAAGGCTTACGTTACAAGTCGCAAACGCAGACGAAATGCTTCCCACCAGCAAAGTCCGCAATGCTTTATTCAACTTGTTCGTCTCGTAGCATTCCGCCATACCCGCGACCGACGTAAGAAACAATTCGGGAACTGTAATTTTGAACGAATATGCTCCGTTTCCTCTGATTCTTATAATTCCGTATTCCGTTTGTACGGGAACGGGATTCGATGTTCCCCACCGTATTCCCGTAATCTCCTTTACGTTAACAAAATAAATCTCGGATTTGAACGGTGTTTCAAATCCGTATTTCCAGGCAAGTAACTTACTTATAACAGGCAAACTGTCGGTGTTGAGTTTATACGTTCCCGCCCCGAAGACATCCGCCGTTTTACCTTTGTCGCAAAATACAGCCACTTGACTTTCGCGCACGGTAAGCGAAGACCCTTTTTTTATTACGTTGTCTTTCATATCGAACTTTTGCACCAACGTTTCATCGTCAAATGCGTGCAACTCTATTATTTTAATCATTCCCATATCTGAATTTCCTTTTATTAGTTAAACTCCATAGTTTTTATTGCGTGTTCGAAAATCGGCGCCCAATACCATCTGTCTTTACCGAGACAGTTCCAACTTCCGATACCTTGTTTCCCGTCCAACGAGAAGAAAAACATTGCGTTATATATAGGCTGGTCAACGGCAACGGAAATAAAATCGACAAAGAAAATATTGCCGCTTGACGCGATGATTTTCGCTTCCCCGAATTTTGCCGAAGGGAGCGAGTTTTTCAACATAGCAAGCATTTGCTTACCGAAAGCCGCAACGTCTTTGCTATTGAGCGAACCGCCGAAATTCACGTTCAGATTCACCGTTGCGTCGGGCGTAGTATATATGTAACGCGGCGCATTTGCGGGATATTTTATACGGCGCAATTCGTCCGACATCACTTCAAAACTTTCGGGCATTACGGCGGTGATTTTACCGTCCGCTATACGCGCCCGCACGAACTTTACATCGGGCAGTTCGCATCCCTGCGGCATATCAGCGCGGATATTTTCGTAGTTTATGCCTCCCACAGTGCAGTCGAGCGCGTTACCTTTTACGATGAAAGTCGTCCCGCACGCCGAGCAATACGCGGTCTTTCCGTTTTCGTCAAGCACAATGGGGCTGCCGCATTGCGTGCATATAAGAGCTTCGAGTTCGTTTGCACGCCGAATTTCTATTCCGTCTGCTTTGCCGCGGATATTGCCGCAAGACAGGCATACTCCGTCTTCACCTAGCGTACCGCCGCAAGCGGGACAAATATTGCTTTCCAGCCGCTCGCCGTCCGAAATTTTAATTTTTATTTCCGCGTCGGAAAGTATATCGACGGAATCGCTCTTTGCTTTGACCATCGGCTTTGCATCACCGTAATTGTACTTGCGCTCTCCTTTAACATAAATTTCGCCCTGCGGTATATTGGTCTTTTCCGCAATAATCTCAAACGCTTCAATTAAATTATCGGTCAATCTGTCGAAATATGCGCCGTTATCTCTGCCGCGTACAAACGCGCAATAAACGATTTCCTTATCTGTCTGATAGCCGTTGGTCTGCTCCAAACGCACGGTAACAAAGTAAGCGTTTTTGTAATCGACGACGTCAAAGCATCCCGCAGGAACAACGTCCACGCTGAATGCGGAATATTTGTGTTTAAGTTGTGATACCCACATTTTTAGCTTATTAAACAAAACCAAGTCATCGGTTTCGTCAATCAGTTTTGCGCGTTTACCATAATTTTTCAATATTCGGTGCGCTTTTGCAAAGCCGTACTGCTCCGTGATTGCATAACAATAATAGGCTTTTTTCTCGTCATAATACGGACTTTTTTTATCGCCGTAAAGAAAACACCCGATAAGCGCACAATCGCAGTTTATGTTATCCAACGCATTGTCAAGATACGTCAAATCACTGTCTGCAATCGCATTATTCCGCAAGCGACATAAAACATAATGCGCACAAGCGTTATCGTCGCCGTTAAGCAAAAGTGTCATAAGTTCTTCTTCCGACGCATTAAAGTAATCGGTCGAAGACTTGCAATAAACTTCCCTGTCACGCTCCGTGTCGCATTTTATCGCTTTCAAATATTTTCCGGTAACTTTTCTTGCAAAAGCCACCGCCTGTTTATTTTGCTTTTCAATCATTCGCTTTTATCTCTTATTTGCGTAAATCTGTTGCTGATGCAACCGTATTTTTGGTTCGTATGATACCGTATAAATTATAACACTTTATTTATCGCATTGCAAGAATTATAGAAACAAATACAGATACTCTTATGGCTCTGCACGGTAAGCGAAAAACATTATACAAAAAGCGATTCTGTAATAGCGAAACACAGAAAAATTATGAACTGGGTTATCGCTGTCGTTGTGGCCGCGTTATACATAACGATTAGTCTTATAACTTTGAAATGGCAATATACCTGGATTATCTGGGCGGTTTATTGTGTGTATCGAACAGTCGAGAGTATAATAATTTACCGCCTGAACGTTCACGTCAAATCAAAATAGACGTTATTAATCGGGTGTGAAGTTATTTGCTTTTTATTATTCTCAGTGCTATAATTTAGAATAAATAATTAGTAAGGAGTCAAAAATGGATATCGAAAAATTAAAAATCGGCGCCAAAAACGGCAACGCGGAAGCACAGTGTGCGTTAGGTAAAATCTTATTGCGTATCGATTACGATGGTACGGAGATAGACGAAAACGCAGACGAAGGCGTCGGGCTGCTTAAAAGCGCGGCAAAGCAAGGCAATGCTGAAGCCGAGTTCAATTTGGGCTTGTGCTATCTTTACGGGCGCGGAGTTGACGAAGATAAAACGGAAGCATTCAAGCATACACTATCCGCCGCAAAAAAGAATTATGCTTCCGCGCAAAATAATATTGGTACTTTTTACGAAAACGGGATAGGCGTTGAAAAAGACGAAAATGCCGCCTTCGAGTGGTATAAAAAATCGGCAGACCAAGGCAATGATATCGGGCAACTGAACGTAGGTAATTGCTATAAGGATGGAATTGCCGTAAAGCGAGATTTCTCGGAAGCTCTCAAATGGATGAAGCTGTCCGCTGAACAAGGGAATGCCGACGCTTTGTTCGAGATTGGTATTTTTTACGAAAACGGTTACGGCGTCAGCCGCGACGCTAAAGAATCGTTCAACTGGTATAAAAAAGCCGCCGAAAAAAATCACGGCAAAGCCATGTGTTACGTCGGCTATTGCTATCAGTACGGCGACGGTGTGGAGCGCAATCTTCAAGAAGCCGTTAAGTGGTATCAGGCGTCTATGGAACAAAAATATTTTCAGGCTTTCACCAATATGGGTTATTGCTATCAGTACGGCGAAGGCGTAGAAGAGAATATGAATGCGGCAATTATGATGTATCGTGCGGGCGCCCAACTCGGCAGTACGGACGCGCTTTATAATCTCGGCATCTGCTACTCTTACGGCTACGGCGTTAAACAAAGCGACGAGGAAGCCGCGAAATATTTTCTCGCCGGAGCAAACGCGGGCTGCGACAGATGCCAATTCAGAATAGGCGTTTGTTACGGTTGCGGCGACGGCGTTGAAGAAGATGCCGACAAGGCTATCGAATATCTGACTCGTGCCGCAAAACAAGGCAACGACGACGCAATGTATTCGCTCGGCGAATTTTACGAAAACGGTATTGGTGTCGAAGAAGATCTTGACGAAGCCGTGAAATACTATAAAGCCGCCGCCACGGAAGGCAATGAAGATGCAATAAAGAAATTGAAAAAAAGAAAATTCAAAAGATATATGTAAGCCGAATTAAAGGAATATAGCGCATATTTCTCCCTGGTTCCTTTTATATTCCGGACACTACTGTTCTGTTCGCAAATATCAAATAAAGCCGCAATACAGCGGTGGCACATAGTTATGGACTAAAATAACACTAGAGCGGCACTATTCACACAAGGAAAGGTTTTGAAATTAAAAATCAATGAAAACAAAAAGTCGGGACTCCTTTCGGAATCTCGACTTTTTGCCAACTCTGCGGTGGGCAAATGCTCATAGGACGCGGAAGGTTTTGGGTGGGATAACCGCCTTGCCTTAGCATACGGATAGAGCATAGGTTTTTTAGTTGTACGCTTTTAGGGTTCCCGAAAAGTATCGAAGAACTTTTTGGGAAGAGGAACGGCAACGGCGCAAAGTTGCCACCGCTTTTAAGCGTGTGGCATAGAGCGCAAGTTTGCCGCGCCGTACCGAAGCTTCGCTTACGACGTGAGCCGTGATAGGCTTTTATAAGTGTACGATTTTTTCGGAAAACGGCACTAAAATCAATTCTCTAACTTAATAGAATGACCAACCATCATAGAGCACATTATGTTGCTAAACACGGTTAGAAGTCGGTGATACAAGAAGTTATCAGCGGCTTTTTTCGCGCCTTTTTTACGGTATCTATCCCGCTCTTTCTTGCGTGGACGAAGATATAAAAACTAACAATTCGGAGGTAAAACTATGACAATAAAAAGCATATTCCCACACAGTAATAAGACCGACTTAATATGGCAAGCAAACGGTAAGCAAAAGGACAAGACAAGGCAACATCAAACAGCACCACTCGGACGGACAAAACGGGATATAGAAAGTATATCTATATCTCACTAGGCTACAAGTAGCCAAGTTCGCCCTTGCAGGGGGCAATTTTTAAGGAGGAAAGAAATTATAAGTTATCAGGTAGTAAGAATAGAACCATTTAATAAAAACAGTTTAGGCAAAATCGGCGGCGAAACGGAACGCACAAGCAAGCACTACCGCAACGAAGATATAGACAGCGAGCGCACACCGCTCAATCTGTATTTCAAAAGGTCGGAAGGCGGCTTAACGGCGCAATGCGCGTATATTCACGGAAAAGGGTTACGATACGCCTATTATCTATAATCGGAAACACGGCTTGCCGACAACTCACACGGTACGTTTTGGACAGGAAATCTGGTCGCCTAAATCTATTGTGGGTATGCTGTCGCGGATAGAATATACGGGCTGTACGGCAAATTTTAAGACCTATAAAAAGTCGTACAAGTCGAGAAAACGCATAGACCAGCCGAGAAGCTGTACTGCGCGGACTGCGGAAAGAAAATGTATCTTTGCCGGTGTACCACTATGAAGCAAGCGGAATATTTCAACTGTTCGTCATATAGGAAGAACTTGAAGCGGACCTGCACTTCGCACCAAATTACGGTTAAAGCGATAACGGCAATCATACAGGACGATTGGAAGCGTACAATTCACTTTGCCAAGAACCACAACGAAGAATTTTTACAGACCTTACGCAAGGACGCCG
>CANOUP010000025.1 GCA_947570625.1 uncultured Clostridia bacterium
AAGAAACAGGACTTCGATTTGAAATCCTGTTCTTTTTCATCGCTTGAAAGTGCAATTCTTATAAAATTTTTGTTTTTTAATCCCTATGGGAATTGCACTTTTGCGCGGGACTGTTATTATTAAAACATCAGTGTTTCCCTGAGTTCGCCGAGGTACCAGGCGGGTCCGTCGAGTACTATACGGTCGAACTTGGTTTTCATTTTTTCGGTTATGCCGAGTATATAGCAATAGGGCAGTATATCGAAATAATAACGCGGGTTTTCTTCTGCAAGCGCTTCTAACTGTTTGACTTCGGCAAGCAGTAAAAACTTTTTGAACCCGCAGATTTTTGCATAATTTTTAAGCTGTTTATCCGTTCTTATGTCTGCTTTACCCGCAAAAAAGAATACGTTGATTACGCAGATTACAATGTTTACGGCAAGGGGCAGCCAAACTGATACCGAACCTCCCGGAATGCCGACCATTACCGCAGTAAAAGGCACTCCCCCCGCCGTAAGGAAAAACGGGAACATAAAAAATCTTACGGCAGACCCCTTTTCTATTCCGTCGTTATCGGCAGAGGTAGAAAGCACTAATTTGGGCATCAATATCGCAACGAACGGGAAAAGCATAACTATCAGATAGTTTTCACGCACGGCAATGCCCGCCGTTATAACCGCCAGCGCAAACATAAAAAACGCCGTAACGTTTGCGATTATATTTACTTTGCGGGATTTTTTCGCACTTACCTTCTTTGCTTCTTTAAGCAAATCCTCGCCCGCTTTTTTGTAAAAGTCTATAAACGAGCTCCCCGCGGTCAAAGTGTAAAATTCCGAACCCGAAAATATATAGTCGAAAATGCGTTTTTCGATTTCGAAAGACTTGGGATTGAAACAATTTTCGGGCTGTTCTATATTCTTTAATTTCGTCAGTTTAAGACCGCGTTTGCAGTCCTCTTCTATCGTAATTAATCCGCGCTCCGCCCAGTACAGCATAAGGGGATTGAAAATTCCGCGGGGTTCGGCAGACGGACCGTAATATTCAATCATCACGTCAAGCGGTGAAAAGCCTTCGGGCGGAAGATATTCGACGGGCTTTACCGTCCTTTTCTTTTTTATAGCGCCCGCAATAATGGGTACGGCGGATACCGCCAACGCAATTAAAGGATAACATATTACAACTATAACAACCGCGATACTCATAACAAGCTTCCTCTCTTTCCTTCGCAGACGAACCAAGAAGGCAAGCTTTTTTCTTCGAATTTATGCTTGACGAGAAACTTTATGTTAAACGCGTACAGATAGGGCAGTACAGCATAATAGTCTATATCTTTCAGATTTTTCGCACGCGAGAAAAGCAGGTATTTTTTGAAATTCACGAGGTCGGAATATTCGGACAGATTGTTTTTTTCCCGATAATCAACAAATCTTACGAGTATGAAACTGCCTATAAAAAGAGCGCCGACGGCATTGTAACCCAAAAGCCACGGGTCGAATACGGAGTTGAACGAAACAATCGTCAATATAATCGCGGGAGCGACCCAGCCCGTGCTCCAAAGCAGTCTGAACCAAAAGGGAATTTCATGCAGGAACCTGAAAACGAACATTCCCATAAACATCATAAACGAAAAGATTATCGCAGGATATGCGCTTGCCGCCGTCAGATATATCCCGCAGATAAAGAAAGGCGCAACGGACAGTATAAAAGTAAGCACTTTCAATTTATAGTGCTTTGACGAATATACTCCCTCGTCCTCGCGAACGGCATAGCTGTCGTTTATAGCCTTCGCTTCCTTCCGTCTGATTAACGGACGGTTTATGTTAACCGTAATTTCGGCGCCCTGACGTTTGAAAACTTTTTTAAACAAATCGCGTTCGCGCACATATGTACCGCGGTCGAAAAAGACTGCCTTTTCTCCGTTGTGTTCGGGCGGGATACGCCTGCACGTAAGTTTGACGCGACAGCCTTTTATGTAAGTCACGCGTATATAACCTTGCTGTGCCCAGTGCACAATAAGCGCGCGGGTCAGTCTGCGCGGGTATGTTTTACCGATAAAAATGCGCTGTACGTCCAACGGAGAAAAACCGCGCGGAAGCGCGGTCACCTTTTCTCTTTTAACATAGACCCGTGCCCGAAGCCCGAACACAAGCGCAAGTATGCATATCGTAAGAATACAAGCATATACGGCAACTACCGCAACGTGGTACGGCACCGGTAAATACATTTCGCTCTCCTTGCGGTTTTAATAAGCTCTTGCGAAAATTACGGTATGTTCGGCTTTTTTACCGCAAACGGCGCAGGTTTCGCTATGCTCGCCCTCGGCATATACTCTCGCGGTTGCGGAAGTTTCAGCCTTGACTTTATCCTCGCAGTCACGGCATCCGCACCATCCCGCCTTGACGAAGTTACCGTTTTCGACCCCATCCAAAATACCTTTTACGCTGTCGGCGTAAACAATGCGGTTGTCCCTGCGGACGCGCGCCGATTCGAGCATATCCTTCTGTACCGTACCGAGAAGTTCTTTAATTGTCGAAGCGAGCCCGTCAAGAGAATACTCTGCTTTTTCGAGAGTATCGCGCCTGAACACAAGCGCCTTGCCCGCTTCTATGTCGCGGGGTCCGAGCTCTATTCTCAAAGGAACGCCCTTCATCTCCCACTCGTTGAATTTCCAGCCGGGGCTGTTGTCGGTATTGTCCAGAATTACGCGCACGCCCGCCCGTTCGAGCGCGGTTTTAACCTCTTCGCACTTTTCTAAAACACCGGGCTTTTTACTTGCGATGGGAACGATTACAACCTGTTCGGGCGCTACTACGGGCGGAAGCACAAGCCCGCGGTTGTCACCGTGCGCCATAATAAGCGCGCCTATAAGTCTTGTCGAAACTCCCCAGCTGGAAGTATAGACAAGCTTCTGCACGCCGTCCTTATCCAGAAATTTTATATCGAACGCTTTTGCGAAGTTCTGACCGAGGTAATGGCTGGTGCCCGCTTGAAGGCTTTTGCCGTCCTTCATCATAGCTTCCATACCGTAAGTCGCAACCGCGCCCGCAAACTTTTCCTTCTCCGTCTTTCTGCCCGTAATTACTGGGATTGCAAGACAGTTTTCGGCAAACTCTTTATATACGCCGAGCATTTTCATCGTTTCTTCAACGGCTTCCGCTTCGTCGGCGTGGGCGGTATGACCTTCCTGCCATAAAAATTCGGAAGTGCGCAGAAAAGGACGCGTGGTCTTTTCCCAGCGCATAACGTTCGCCCATTGGTTGATAAGCACGGGCAAATCGCGGTAGGACTGAATCCATTTCGAATACATGCTTCCGAAAATGGTTTCCGAAGTCGGGCGGATTGCAAGCGGTTCGGCAAGTTCTTCACCGCCCGCGTGTGTAACCACCGCCACTTCGGGGGCAAACCCTTCTACGTGTTCCGCTTCCTTAGTGAAGAAACTCATCGGAATCAGAAGAGGGAAATATGCGTTCTTGTGCCCCGTCGCTTTAAAACGGCTGTCAAGCTCTCTCTGGATATTCTCCCATATAGCATAGCCGTAAGGGCGTATAACCATTGTGCCCTTAACGGGGCCGTAGTCGACAAGTCCCGTCTTGATAACCACGTCAGTATACCAGCGCGGAAAGTCCTTTTCTATATCGGCAATCTGTTCTACAAAATTTTCTTTTCCCATTTATATTTACCTGTCTGAATTTAATTAACTGGATTATACCATACGCGCAGGTAAAAATAAAACGTTTTGAACGGAATTTTCAAAAATTACCGCTTTAAAAAATTAAATTATCAATGTGCAAACACTTGTAATAACTTTTAAAATAAGTTATAATGACGATATGAAAATACTTGATTTTAAACATCTTAAAAGCGGTACGGACGTGCGCGGTACGGCTGTGGGCGAAACGGTAACTCTTACCGACGAAGCGGTCACGGCAATTACCCGCGCTTTTATCGTATGGCTGAACAACAGGTACAAACGGGCAAAGTTTAAAATCGCCGTGGGGCACGACAGCAGAATTTCTGCCGAGCGCATTTTAAACTGCGTAAAAGAAGGCGTGTTATCCAGCGGGTGCGACGCAGTGTGCACAGGGCTTTCCTCCACTCCGTCGATGTTCATTCTTTTGAAAAAATCGGATATGGGTTGCGACGCTTCGATAATGATTACGGCCTCACACCTGCCTTACGACAGGAACGGGCTGAAATTTTTTACGCCCGAAGGCGGGCTTGACGGCAGCGATATCGACGAAATTTTGAAAATAGCCTCCGAAGGAAAATTTTTGTCGGGCAAAGGCTCGTATTCCGAAAAGAGCTACATAGACGAGTATTCGCAAATCCTCGTAAATAACGTGCGTGAAGCGTGCGGTCATGCGCTTCCCTTGAAAGGTAAAAAAATCATCGTCGACGCAGGTAACGGAGCGGGCGGGTTCTTCGCCGAAAAAGTGCTTATACCTCTCGGCGCGGATACAGAAGGAAGCCAGTTTTTGGAACCCGACGGATATTTCCCCAACCATATACCGAACCCCGAGGACAAGGACGCGATAGACAGCCTTGCAAAGGCGGTCATTAAACACAAAGCCGACTTGGGCATAATATTCGACACCGACGTCGATCGCGCGGGCGCGGTTGACTGCGACGGCAGGGAAATAAACCGCAACAGGCTGATAGCGCTTGTTTCGGCTATTTTGATGCAGGATAAAAAGGGGACGGTAGTCACCGACTCGGTAACCAGCGACGGGCTTACTTGTTTTATAGAACAGCTCGGCGGAAAGCACATAAGATATAAGCGCGGATATAAAAACGTAATCGACAAGTGCAGGGAATTAAATGCCGACGGCATATACTCCCCCCTTGCTATCGAAACTTCGGGACACGCCGCTTTCATCGACAACTATTTTCTCGACGACGGCGCATATCTTATAACTAAACTTTTAATATGCCTTTCCTCGCTGAAAGAGGGAATTAAACTTACGAGTTTAATAAGCTCGCTTCCCGAAGCCGTAGAGTGCGACGAAGTCAGGATAGGTTTTAAAAGCGGATGCGATTTCAGAACGGAAGGCGTTAAGGTAATAGAAGAACTCAAAGAATACGCCGTGACTTCGGCGGGCATTGCCCCCGCAGGCAACGATTACGAAGGCGCGAGAATAAATTTCGGAAAAGACTGCGGAAACGGCTGGCTTTTGCTTAGAATGAGCGTGCACGACCCCGTAATGCCCATCAATATGGAAAGCAATACCGCAGGCGGAAACAAGATAATGGCTGAAAGGCTTTTATCCTTCCTCGGTAAGTACGATTTTTTAAACACCGAAAATTTGAAAAAATTTATACAATAATTATTTTTAGGAGATGTATATGTCAGTTGCAAAAAAGAGTGTGGATACGATAAGAATATTGTCTGCCGAGGCAATACAGAAAGCAAATTCGGGTCACCCCGGTATATGTATCGGAGCGGCGCCCATCGGCTACGAACTGTTTGCCGACTTTTTGAATTTCAGTTATAAGAATCCCCGTTGGGACAACCGCGACAGATTTGTACTTTCGGCGGGACACGGCTCTATGTTGCTGTACACCCTTCTGCACCTGTTCGGTTATGACGTGACCAAAGAAGATTTGATGAATTTCCGACAGCTCGGTTCCAAAACGCCCGGTCACCCCGAATACGGAAAGACCGACGGCGTCGAAACTTCGACGGGTCCTCTGGGTCAAGGCTTAGGCAACGCGGTAGGTTTTGCCGTTGCGGAAGCACACCTTTCCGCAATTTTCAACAGACCCGATTTCCCCGTCGTAGACCACTTTACATACGTACTCTGCGGAGACGGCTGTCTGGAAGAAGGTATGGGCTACGAAGCCTGCTCCTTCGCGGGAACGCAGAAACTGGGCAAACTTATTCTCCTTTACGATAAAAACAACATTACAATCGAGGGTAAAATAAATTCGACTTTCTCCGAAGACCCCGCAACGCGCTTTGCCGCGCAGGGCTGGCAGGTTATACGCGTGAGCGACGCTAACAACCTTTCCGCGCTTAAAGCGGCAATAAACCGCGCCAAGAGCGATTTGACCCGCCCCTCCATTATTATCTGCCGTTCGGTTATCGGATACGGTTCGCCCCTTGCCGATACCGCAGACGTTCACGGCGCGCCTTTGGGCGAAGAAAACCTTCAAAAGACGAAGGAGTTTTTCAACTGGACGGAAGAACCTTTCTGCGCGCCCGAAGACGTTAAGCGCCACTGTATGGCGCTTGCCGACGCTAAGCTTGCAAAAGAGCGCGAATGGAACGAACTGTTTGCCAAATACGAGCGCGAATATCCCGACCTTGCCGAAAAATATCAGAAGTTTATGTCAGGGTGCGACCCCGATTTCAACGAAATGCCCGAGCTTTTCAATTTCAGAAGCGACGAAGCGACGAGAGTTTCGGGAGGCAAGATTTTAAACAGGCTTGCTAACGTAATGCCTAACCTTATGTCGGGTTCGGCAGACCTTGCTCCCTCCACTAAAACCGAGCTTAAAGGCAAGGGCTATTTCTCGCCCGATAACAGGGAAGGCTGTAATATTCATTTCGGTATCCGCGAACACGCTATGTCGGCGATATGCAACGGTATCCAGCTTCACGGCGGACTCAGAATCGTATGCTCCACCTTCTTCTCGTTCTCCGATTATATGAAGGGCGGTATAAGAATGAGCGCGCTTATGGATATACCCGTGACTTACGTTATGACGCACGATTCGATTGGCGTCGGTGAGGACGGTCCCACGCACCAGCCTGTCGAGCACCTTATCGCGCTCCGCGCAATTCCCAACATAAAAGTGTTCCGTCCCTGCGACGGCAAGGAAACGGCGGCGGCTTATATGTCCGCGTTTACCAACAGCTCTCCTACGGTTATAGTACTTTCAAGACAGAACCTGCCCCAGTACGCAACTTCCGGACTTACGGCTATGACGGGCGGTTATATCCTTTCAGACTGCGAAGGCACTCCCGACGTGCTCTTAATCGGCACGGGTTCCGAAATCGAACTCTGTACGGGCGCGCAGGAAATACTCGCAAACGAAGGCATAAGGGCACGCGTCGTATCGATACCCTGTATGGAAGAGTTTGAAAAACAGACCGAAGAATACAGAGAACACGTCCTCCCCTCGTCCGTAAAAGCGAGAGTGTGCGTCGAAGCCGGTTCGCATATGTCATGGTACAAATACTCGGGCGACAACGGCGAAGTTGTTGCAATGCATTCCTTCGGCATCTCCGCTCCCGCGGGCGTACTGTTCGAGCACTTCGGTTTCACCAAAGAAAACGTTGCGCAAAAAGCAAAACTCTCTCTCTCGAAAGCAAGAGGATATTAATTGAATTAAACAAATATCCTCCGCGCCGTACGGCGCGGAGGAATTTTATTATCCTGATTTTCAGTTGTCTTTTTTATCGTCTTTATTCTTTCCCGCGCTTTTAATTTTATCCGCAAGCTTTGAAAACAGTCCCTGTTTTTCGGGTTCGATTACCGTCACGTTATCCTCGTCGAGGGACTGCGCCGCTTCGGCTTCTTCGTATTCGCAGTCATCGGGCGTTATCGCCCGCGTAGTGCTCTCGTTGAAAAATCTCGCTTCACCGCACTCCGACGCAACGGTTATTTGGGTTTTATCCTTAAATGTGAACTTATTGCCCGTTTTCAAAACGGCTTTGCCTTCTCCCGCCGTGCCGTGAACGTTTACTATATCGCCCAGAAGCTCGACCATACCGATATTTATTTTAAAAGAACAATCCTTGAATTTTGCAAACCGTTCGTCCTGTTCGTATATAAGATTTTCGGGACGGATACCGTACACTATTCTTTTGCCGATATAGTTTTTCAAATACTTCATCTGCGCTTCGGTGACCTTTATTCTTTCGCCCGAGCCGTCGAGTACGAACGCGCCTTCTTCTAGTACGCCGTGCAAAAAGTTCATAGCGGGCGTGCCGATAAACCCGGCGACAAACATATTGGCAGGATTTTTATATACTTCGTTCGGTTCGCCTATCTGCTGAATATAGCCGTCCTTCATTACGACTATGCGCGAAGCCATAGTCATAGCCTCGATCTGGTCGTGCGTTACGTAAATAGTTGTTGCGCCGACCTCGTTATGTATGCGCACGATTTCGCTTCGCATAGCGACGCGCAGTTTTGCGTCGAGGTTGGAAAGAGGTTCGTCCATAAGGAAAACTTTGGGACGCCTTACAATCGACCTGCCCAGCGCTACGCGCTGACGCTGGCCGCCCGACAGCGCGCGGGGTTTTCTGTCCAGATAGGGCGTAAGCTTCAATATCTTCGCAGCTTCCTTAACGCGTCTGTCAATCTCGTCTTTGGGGGTCTTGCGGAGTTTAAGCGCATACGCCATATTGTTGTAAACGGTCATCTGCGGATAGAGCGCGTACGACTGGAACACCATTGCGATGTCCCTGTCTTTCGGCGCGGAAGAATTCATAATTTTACCGTCGATTAAAAGGTCGCCGAAAGAAATTTCTTCAAGCCCCGCAATCATTCTCAGCGTAGTGGATTTACCGCATCCCGACGGACCTACGAAAACGATAAATTCCTTATCGGCAATATCGATTGAAAAATCGTGTACTGCGTGCACACCGCCGTCGTATACCTTATTGACTTTTACAAGCTGAACAGTAGCCATTTTATTTTACCGCCTTTTCAACGTTTTCTCTGTTGCCCATTGCGGGAATAGCACCGTACCCAGCTGTGGTGTACGCCCCGCATTTACAGGCAAAATCAAGCATTTTTTCATAATCCGCTCCCGCGTCAAAAACTGTGTCGGGAGTAATTTTCGCATCTAAAAGTTGTGCGATGAACGCGCCGAAAAAGGAATCGCCCGCGCCCGTTGTATCGACGGTCTTTACTCTGTATCCCTTGCAGGAAAAGCTTCTTCCGTCGGCACAATATAGGTAAGCGCCCTTTCCGCCGTCCGTAACGAGAAGCAATTTAAGCTTTCCGCCGAACATTTTATTTACGGCGTTTTGACCGCTTTCGCCGGTAATAAATTCAAGCTCGTCGAGCCCGACCTTAATTATATGCGCGTGTTTTAAAAACTCGTTTACGGTTTCTTTTAGCTCTTCCCTGCTTTCCCAAAGGTTGAACCTTAAATTGGGGTCGAAACAAATCAGCGCGCCAGCTTTTTGCGCCTTTTCGATAAGGGATTTATGCGTATCCCGCGCGTCGTCCGTTTTAAGAGCAACGCTCCCGTACTCCAAAACATCGCCACGCTCAAAATTTACGTCCGCAAAATCTTCTGGTCTGAAATGCAGGTCTGCGCAAGCTCGGCGGTAAAAGCTGAACTCGCGTTCGCCGTCTTCCCGAAAGCTTACGAACGCAAGCGACGTGTCGTATTCACGGCTTTTGGAAATGAACGAAACGCCGACGCCCTCGTCTTTCAGAGTCTGAATCAAAAATTCGCCGAAACCGTCGTCGCCTACTTTAGTTAAATATACCGCCTGCGCCCCGAGCTTGACCGCCTGTACGCACACGTTTGCGGGCGCTCCTCCCGCGTTTTTTATAAACTGCGACGTTTCCTTTATGCTTCCCGTTCCCACCGATTGGAAATCGATAAGTAGCTCGCCGATAGAATACAATTTACTCATAGAAAGTTATCCCCTTCATTTGCACGTCCGCGCCGTTGGAATAGAACGCGAAATGTTTTTTACCGATATTGGCAATCCTTGCCGTAAGGCATACCGTTTCGTCAAGATACACGGTAAGTATTTCGCCCTCTATAATCATCTCGACGCTGTAATCCCTGTCCTGTTCATACTCGAATGCGACCGAAGCCAGCGGTGAACCGTACCGCAAAACGCTTGATACGCTGTTATAACATGTCAGGCTTTTATTCTTCGAATCGAAAGCTATAAGTCCCTGTCCGAGGCGGTTATCGTATTTTCCGTCGAGTCCGAACGTTATTCCGCAATCGCCGTCCGTACCGCCGAAGTTCAGTCCGAAACTTATGCGCGTTATATTTTTTGCAAGTTTTTCAGCGCAATGCGATTGAAATTTTTCACCGCCGAAAGAAAAATCTTCTATTTTTTCGCCGTTTGTCTTTTTATACTGCACCTCCGTGCCGAACGCGTCCTTTACCGTCGGCACCATTACGGCGCAAAGTTCGCCGTCGGGCATTTGTTTAATCTTATGCACGACAAGGTTTCCGCCCCAGTCGAATCCGCCAGTGCTTCCGCCAGAAAGCTTGGCGCACCAGGCAAACGCATATAAATCTTCGCCCGCTTTTTCAAGCCTGCCCGCGTAAAACCCGCTGGAATCGATACTGTCGCGACTGAACTTCTTCCACTCTCCGTTCTTTTCCGTGCGGTATCTGTAATGCGTTACCCTGTTATCGCCTTGTTCACTGTAAGCAAGATAGTAAAATCCGTTGTATTCGATATAAGAGGGACATTCCATATTGTAATCGCCAGCGTCGTTTTTAAAGAAAACTCCGTCGTCTTTCCAGCCGTCCAAGCCCGAGCCCGCGTCCAGTGAAGCGGAAGAATAGCTTTTAATAACTCCGCAACCGTAGTCGCGCGTAGTTACAAGCATACGGTAGAGATTTTCGTCTGCGTCGTAATATACATACGGGTCGCGGAAATCGTTTTCGTAACCGTAAAGTTTAAAATCTTCGACCTTGCTCCACGTCTTCTGTCCGTCGGTGCTCTTGGCATGGCGGATAACCTCGTTGAACTTCAAACCGACGTCTTCTTCCTGTCCGTTATCGTTATGACCCGTATAAAAACAGTGATAGTTGCCGTCTTTGTCCTTTATGAACGAGCCCGTGCCGAGCGCCGCATCGACGGAATTAGGTGTTCTTTCGTAATTTAAGGCAATGCCTTCGTCTGTGTAATTTACATAATCTACGGTAGTAAGGCGCGAAATGGGGTGATAATATATACCGTCCTTGTCGTCCTGCAAGTGATAGATATTCATTACGCCGTCGTCATAGAAAGGCATAACGTCGCCCATCGCCACGGCGAGCGTTTCATCGTATGACGAAACGGGGAACACGCATTTTCCGTTCTGGTCGACGGAATCTTTTTTCTTTGCGGAACAGCCCGAAACCGTGCTTGCACAAATAACGGCGGTTATAGCAACTACCGCCAACAGTTGCTTTTTCATTTGACTACCTCTATCCCGTACACTTTAACGTCCTTTACAGCGCCCTGAGGCGTGATACCGCTTATGCCGTCGATATAAATTCTACTGCTGATAACTTCCCTTCCGCCGTCGACGAACACTTCGATGCCCGAAACGTCGAGAAGTATCCTGACCTCGCAGTCCGCATATTCTCTGTTTGTTCTGCGTATGCCCCCGCACATATTGTTTGAGGAAAGAGTATCGAGGTATATTGCGCCGTCGCAACCGACTGTAACGCTTCCGTTTTCGCCGTAAATCTTTAAAGAGCCCTTACCGTTGAACTTTAAGATAATATCTGCGCTTGCAGGCAACCCCCGGGATAACTCCGTACGGTATTTTTTTAAACTTTCTACCGGCTTTTGAAAAATATCCCCGTCTTTGTAAGTCAATTCCCGCGGTACTGAAAACGCTCCGACCCAGCCGTGCCCCATCTCTTTCGTGGGATAAGGTTTGCCCCACATTTCCAGCCAGCCTATCATAACGGGCTTTGCGGTTCCCCGTATAAACTGCGGAGCATAGAAAGTGTCGCCCTTGTCTATTTCTTTTATGAAATCGACGTTCATTGTTTTGCGTCCGAAATCAATATCGCCGACAACGAATATGCTTGAATTTACGTTTAAGAAATCGTTTCCCCGCCGCGGTACACCGCACCCGGAACAAATGAGCACGTCTTTGCCGTCTGTTTTAAAATAACTGGGGCACTCGCCCATTTCGCCGAACTCGGCAAACGGACCGATATAAAACGAGTATACGAGCTCGTCGGGAGTTTTACCGCTTAAAACTATTATCACTCCCGCATTTAGATTTACGTCTTTACCGCCTATGAAAACGTAATACGTGTCGCCTATCTTAACGGGGCAGGGGTCGCGGAAATCGGTACGGCTGATATTATCGGGCAGGGTATTGTTATCGAAAACTTTTTTACCCGCCCCGAACGCTCCGCCCTCGGAAACAGCCGAATACACCTCTTCGCTTTTGAACCCTTCTTTTTCGGTATGGAGCGTATAGAGCGCATGTATTTTCCCCCCGCACTCTATCGCACCGCCCGAAAATATGCTGGAATATTCTTCCTGCGGAGCAACGGCAACGCCGAGACTTTCATACGAAATCAAATCGTCGGATACGAAGTGCCCCCAGTACATAGTCCCGGGCTCGGGCGCGTACGGATTGAACTGATAGTATAAATGATACCTTCCCCCGAAATATATAAGACCGTTGGGGTCGTTCATCCACCCCACGGGAGGAAGCATATGATATTCGGGTCTATACTTGCCGTTTACCTTGTCTTTATTCTCGGAAATATAATTGTTAGCCTTGATTATTCTGTCCATTTCCTTAACCGTCCAGTTCGCTTTTATAGTAAATTTTTATATCGCTGATTTCTACCGTTACGTTTTTCAGCCCTGCGTTTTCCGACGTGCCGAACTGCCATAAAAATCTGTACGCGCCGTCGAGATTCTTTTTATGGCACCTTAGCGTATACACCCGCTCTTCTTCGAAAATGCGGATTTTTTCCCAAACGAAATCGTTCCAGCCCGTTGCGGTATTGGCAATAAACGCACAGCTAAGCGCCGAGCTTGCCTTTGCTTTAAAACTTATAACGTAATTTTCCCCGCGCCCGAAAGCGTGAAAGCCGTGCCTATTACTTCGTTAGTGTTCCAGTCCGCGCCGAAACTTTCAGCGGTGTAGATAATTTTTCCGTATTCGGTTTTTACATTGCCCGCGCCTTCGCCCCAGTGCTTTGCCTCGACAGGCTGTACGGAAAAAGTTTCCCGCTTGATGCCGCCCAGCTTCTTCTTTACGCAAATATTTGAAACGGTTAATTTGTTTGCTTCGGCGCCCGACCTTATGAAAAGCCACAGCGTGCCCTTGAACCCGCCTTCCGCCTTTATCGTCTGCGTCACCGTTCCTTGCGGTTTACTGAGTATCACCGCATCGCTGTCTTTAAACTGTTCGTGCTGTATGCACACCTCGAAATAATTGTCCAGCTCGCTTTCTATACCGAACGAAATTACGTATTCGTTGCCCTCTTTCAGCTCTACGCCCGTGTTTACGAATAAACCCATCTGCCAGATTTGCCCGGCAGGCTGTGTTATTTCCACAAAAGCCGACGTTCCTCCGTCCGTAACTCCGTAGTCCTGCGCCAGACCGTCGCGGTTGAATATTCTGCCGTTGAGGTCAAGATTTTCGACTACTTGCGCGTATCCGCTTGCCTGCTCGGCATACTGCGTTTCTACTTTGGATAAAGAGCACTCCGCTTCGCCTTCCAGCTCTCCGAGCAATATCTGCATTTCGCATATACCGAAGTCCTCACCCGAGTTTAAAGCAGGTAAAGTATGCGTAAAACGCAGAACGTTTTCGCCCTCGGAAATATTGAATTCAGCTGTTGCCGAGCCATCGGCAACAGCTCGGGCATTACCCGAGCGATTGCTTTTCAGATAATACGTAAACGTATACTCCGTTCCGCGCGCGAGATTGAAACTGCGCGTAAGGCTTATGTCTTCCGCAATTTCTCCACCCGTAAATTTGAAAGTATAATTACTGCCCGTCAGCCCTTCTGCGATAATTTCGGCGTTGCCGTCTGCCCTGACAGAAAAACCTTCGGTAAGAATATCCGTCCTGAAAACTTCGCGTTCTTCGACGGTTATGTATGCCGTTGTGCGCGCGGAAAGTCCCGCACTGTCCTGCGTTTTATAAACCGCCTCGTACCTGCCCGCCTTGGTAAACGTCGCGTAACCGTTAGTTACTGCCACGTACGGCGTAATTGATATTTCCAGCGAAGGCGTAATATCGCCGTCCTCGGCATCGAGCGCGGCAACTCCGTTAAGAAGGTCGACAGTGCTGTCCGCAAGGCAGGAAATATCGTTTATACCCCTTAAAACCGGCGCCTGATTAGCTTCCCGCGCCGTACAGCCCGCCAAAAGCACGGCGCCAGTTATCGGGAGAACCAACCATTTAATTATTTTATTATTCATTTTCAAGAACCTCTTCTTCGCGGTTAATTTCGCCGTTTTCATCGAGATAATCATCTTTGTCGTTATTCTTTAATTCGAACACGCTTTTGCCTACCGCCTTTGCTTTGAGTCTTAGAAAGTTTTCCTTCATAACGCGCGACACTATAAACACATAAAAGTACGGTACGGCGACAAGCGCGAAAGGATAAAAGAGTATTAATGCAACAACTACCGCAGAGCACGCAAGCGCAATCAAACTGCGCCATAATCCGCCAAACAAAAGCATTATGCCGTTGTAGAGAAGTTGTCTGAGCGTCACGCGCATATTGACGATTACAGTAGGCGCGGTTACAAGATATATGATGCCCGCGGTAAGCGCGATACAGCTTATTGCAAGCACGAAATAATTTGTGTTTTGCGGGTGCGTATTGAAAAAGTAAATGTTGAGTACGGGAAAAATTATTATGACAAGCTGAAACAGCGTGTAAAAAATTATTATTTTTATGTTTTTGCCTATCGCCGTGAATATATCTTTGAATCGTCTTGTATCTATATCCTGCGAAAAAAACGCCGTAACGCCCGTAACCATAGGTATAAACGGTATGACAAGCAATGCGGATACAGCCAGTAAAAGCGTAACCGTCAGAAATTCAAGCGCATAGTCGCCGACTATTCTTAATCCCTTCATTGCTTCTCCTTTCTCCGCCGTCAGGAACCTGCGGAAATTTTACTCAGATAACTGTCGTAAGCTTCCTGATTGACTCTCTTGACTTCGTCTATGGATTTACGGTTTGTCTTTAAGAGATTGTTCAGCCAGTCAGACTTGGAAGGCTTCGTCGGCGCCGTGATACTGTTAGTCATCCATGCCGATATATTGTTGCCCAGCGACGATTCGTACATATTCAGAACGTCGAGCTGTTCCTTGGTATAATTCAAATTGGGAATGGGTTTTACGTTTTCGAACGTGTGCGCCTTAACCCATTTTTCAAGCCGTTCAAGCCTTAATTTCGCGCGGGGCTCCATTTCGATATTGTTCTCCCACTCCTCAGCCGTCAAATACACTACGCCGTACGGTGCGTTTTTCATTCTGAAATCGTCCGTGCTCTGGTTACCGTGGTCGTCGTTGGGAACAAGTTTTCCGTTTTCGTCCTTCTGCGACTTGAACGCGCCCGAAGCTATCAAACCGTAGTTAAGCTGTGCCGAAATTTCGGGCTCGAAAAATTTATCGAAATAACCGAGCAACCCCTTTATATCCTTGCACGAACTTAAAATGACGCACTCCGATTTTTCTATTTCCTGTTCGTTGCTTACGCCCGCGTACTGTTTGCCGGTGACGTCGTCGACGAGAGGTTGAAGAACAATATAGTCGTTTTGCTTATCCTTTGCAACCACCGTTTCTTTTTCCCACCAGTAGAAAGCGCCGTATCTGCCGTCCTGTCCCTTGGCGAGAAATTCGTCCTGCGTCTGCGAAAACGCCGACGAGCGGATAAGCCCGCGGTTGTACCAGTCGTTCATTTCCGCGATAGCGTTAAACCAGTTTTCATTTTCTATAGTGAAAGTAATCTTTCCGTTTTCCACCGTCTTGTGCTCCCTGTTTTCGGGAACTCCGAACGATGCTATCAAATCCGATTCGTTGCCCTGCCAGTTACCGCTTACAAATGCGAGAGGTACTTTGTTTTTGCTGTCAACTCCCGAAATGTCGGTATCGCAGAACTTTTGCAAAATAGCTTTGAACTCGCTTCTTTTAAGCTTTAAACCGTCTTTCAAATCTTCTTCCTGAAGATTTACGCTTGCGGGCAAATCGTCTTTATCAATCAGCTGTTTTACCCACTCCTTGTTTAAAAAGAGTATGTTGGGATAGGCTTTAAGCCCCATTTCCTCTATTCTCGGAAGCGAATAAATGTGTCCGTCGGGAGATTCGAGCGCCTGGCGTATATCCTGCCGAAGCGGGTTTTCAAGTATTCTTTTAAAATTAGGCATACTGTCGAGGTATTCGTCGATAGCAACAATCTTGCCCCTTCTGCCGTAATTGTAAAGCTTTAAATTTGAAAACCCCGCGTGATAGATTGCGTCAATTCCCTTAATGCTTATGGGGTCGATATTGTTGGAGTACTGGTTCGAGGTATTGTACGTCCAGTACACATCCTTGCCCGTCATACGCGCAAGCTCGGTAAATACGGGCATTGTGTTATAATCTTTTACCGTTTCTTCCTTTACGGTCAGCACGATGAAGTCGTGTTCCCCGTCGTCGCCGTCGGAAGCCGTGCCCGCAACGGTATAACCTATTACGGCGGCAAGCCAGAGCACAACGGCAACAACGGCTATTATTATCTTTTTCATTGCGTACCTCCGCACTCCTTATTTGAACGAACCGACGAGCACGCCCTGACCGAAATGCTTTTCAATCATGGGATATACTACGAGTATGGGAACGGTTGCGACGATTATAGAGGTAAACTTGATTTGCGTTGCCATACGCATCTGTTCGAGCACCACGTCGCCTTCACCGCTGGTAGCTTCCAGCAATTCTTTGAGAACTGCTTGCAGTGGATAGAAATTACGGTTTATATCGAAAATGAAAGCATCGATGTAGTTGTTCCAGTGTCCTACCGCGTAAAACAGCACCATTACGCTTATTATGGATTTTGCTACGGGAAGCACCAAATCGAAAAACGTTCTTATTTCGCCCGCGCCGTCAATCTGACCCGCTTCCAGCACTTCCTTTGGCACGTTTGTCTGGAAAAACGACTTACACATAAACACATTGTAAACGCTTACGCCTCCGCCTATTATGAGAATAAGCGGGTTCTGGTAAAGCCCCAGCGCCTGACAAAGCACCACGTACGGCACAAGTCCGCCCCCGAAAAACATCGTGATTATGAGAAGCGTCATTATTAATTTGCGGAAGGGCAGATAATCTCTCGACAGCGCCCAACCCGCGGGTATCGTAAGCACTATATTGAAAGCCGTGCCCGTAACCGTATACACAAGCGTGTTGAAATATCCGCGCCATACGTCGTTGCGGGTAAACAGGTTTGCGTAGCCCGAAAAAGTTACCTTTACGGGATATAGCCAAACTCCGCCCGTGAGCACAGCGTCGGGGTCGGATACCGACGCTATAACTATGTAATACAGCGGATAGATTATTACGACCGCAAGAAGGAAAAGTATTATACCGCAAATTGCGTAGTAAACGTAATCCGTCCTGCTCTCTTTGATTTTGTTTTTCTTTTTTAACGCTTTTAATTCCTGCTTATCCATACCGTTACCACATACTCTGATTAGCGAGTTTTTTGGAAGTGAAATTTGCTATTACGAGAAGCGCGACGTTTATCACCGAATTGAACAGACCCGCCGCCGTGCCCACGCCGTAGCCGGCGTCGCCTTTAAGTCCGAAATTGTAGACGTACGACGAAAGTATTTCACTCGTAGGCAAATTACCGGGCGTCTGCATAAGCAAAACTTTTTCGTATCCGCAACTCATAAGATTGCCTATCGACAAAATCATAAGCATTATAACCGTCGGTGCGATAGCCGGCAGGTCGACGCTGAAAATGCGCCTGAACCTGGACGCGCCGTCCACCTTAGCCGCCTCGTGAAGCGCGGGGTCGACGCCCGACAGCGCAGCGAGATAGATTATCGCCGACCAGCCGAAATCCTGCCAGTTGCCCGAGAATATGAAAAGCGGTCTGAACGCTTCGGGTTTGATGAAAAAGTCAGAGCCGCCCGCAAACAGTCCGTCGGCGCCGAAAAACAGTTTGAGCATACCCACCATTACGACCAGCGAAATAAAGTGAGGCGCGTAATAGAGTATCTGCAAACCCTTTTTAACCTTTTTGGAACGGAGCGAATTGAGAAGAAGCGCAACGATTACCGGCAAAGGAAAACCAACTATAAACCCTAAAAAGCACAGTAAAAACGTGTTTACGAAATAATCGCCGAAGTTAGGATTTGAAAAGAACGCCGTAAAATTGTCGAAGCCTACCCATACAGTACCTGCGCCCAGTATCGGGTCGCCGACGCCGTAGTCCTGAAACGCGACGAGTATGCCGTACATTGGCACATAGCAGAACAGTAGAACGTATAACAGTGCGGGAATAATGAATAAGAGTATCCAGCCCCTGCGTTTGAAATTGTTTTTCCACTTCTCCCATTTGTCGGGAGCCTTTTTATTTACGACTTCACCGTCACCGGTTGAGCCTTCCGACATCGCTTCGTAAGCCTGTTCAATAAGAAGGTCGTTTTCAACCGCTTCCGCCGAAGCACCGTTTAACGATTTCATTTCTTGCGCCGTCCTCCCGAGTTTTTATATTTTAAAATTACCGTAACTACCGCGAAACCTACGCCCGCCGTAAGAAATACAGCTAAATCTATATAAAGGAAAGTGTAGCTAATCTCTTCGATATCTTCGTCGCGGAAGTCGCTTCCCGCCGTAACCGAAAATTCCGTCTGCAATCTGCCCTTTGCGGTATAAACTTTTACGGTGTGCCCACCCGTTATCAGGTCTTTAAGACTGCTTCCGTCTACCGTGACAATCCCGCTTTCATAAGTAAATTCGTATTGCTCTCCGTCTATTTCCACGCGGAAAACTTCCGTTCCGCCGCTTACGCCGAGGGTGAGAGCTTCACCGCGCGGGTATTCGTTTTTAAGAACATACACCGAGGAAGGCGCAAAGTCCGCCTTGACTGTTATGTCGAATTGGGTAAACTGCGTATATATCCTGAATACGTAATCTCTGCCGTTTTCAAGCGTCGACAGGTATTCTTTGCTTACCGAAACTTTGCCGTCTTTGACCGTATACTCGTCGTCTCCGAGTCTGTAACTTCCGTCGGTTACGTTTACGACCTTCAATACGGTATATCCGCTTAAATCGATAAGGTTTTCTTCCGCGCCCAAATCTTTGAACGCGACATTGTTTACCGCGGTTTTGGCGTTGTAAACGTTTAAGCCTATCTTACCGCCCGAATAGTCCGTCAGATACTGCGTCAAAACCGCCGTCTTTTCTTCGCCTGCAAAAATTTTAGCCGTTTTGCCGTTCACGGCAAGGGTAAGTTTAACCTTACGCGCCCCGCCGAAATCATAGTCCGCAGTCTTTAAATCGCCTATTCCCGACCGCCAGAGTTTTATTTTGCCGAATTTGACGTCGGCGGTCGCAACCCAGTAATTTGACAGATTACCGCTGACCCCGAACACCAGTCCGCCCGCCTGCGAGCCGTTATCTTTATGCGTAAATTCCGCCGTGTAAATAAAGTTTTCACCCTGCGTACCGCTGAAAAGAAACGCGTCTGACTCTCCCGTTTCGAACCGAAGTCCGTCGTCCGCCGTAAACGAGAACCCGCCCAACCGCAAGCCGTAGCTTACATTGCTGTCGAAACCGTTATTGTATATAAACACTTCGACACTGCGCCTTACTCCGCCGTACCGCACTTCTATTCGGGCATAACCCTTTTTGACCGCCTTTATGAAAGCCGTGCGGTTGACGTACTCGACCTTTACGCATTCGCTTCCTTCCGTCACGATAAACTCTAATTGACCGTAGTCGAAGTTTTCTGAATACGACGAAGCGGCTACCGCATAAGTCGAGCCGACGACCGCGTCGATTTTATCCGTCGACAGGATTAATTCGTCCTCGCTGTGACCTCCGCCGAGTACGCCGTTTAACGACCAGACCTTTGCCTTTACGTCCACGTCGCCGTTTGAAGTAAGCTGAAATCCGTCGGATACAGCCGAGGGAAACACCGCCGAGAAAAAGCTTGCCTTTCCTCCGTCGGCAAACACGCTTACGAACGCTCTGTCCAATAAAACTTTAACGGACAGTCTGCCGTCCGTAAGCGGTACTTTCTTGCTGTACGGAACCGCAAACAGCGTGGTATTTTGGGCAATTAGCGAACTTTTGCTTCTGTCGAGAGTGAGCGTTTCATTGGGCACGTCGTACCTCAAAGCAATTTTCTCCGCAGGCGAAACGCGCAGACCGAGTTCGGCACAGGTTGCCGTGCTGTTCGTAAAGTCAAGCTGTAATTCAACTTCGGCGATATCTGCGCGCACGCCCGCAAGCGCGTTGCTTCCTGACGTAAGCCTGCCGTCGAATTCTTTTAAAACTTCTTTGCGCAGTCCTTCATATCCGTTTACGGGCGTTCTCGTCAGCACGTATCCGTCGCCGTCCTCTACGAGATTGAGTTCGCAGACGACGGTCATACCGCCGTTATAGTTCTTTCTGAACTTTTCGTATTCGTTTACCGACTTCCAGCTCGCCGACCAGCTGACCCCGTACACCTTGCCGTCGGGCGCGTTATTGAACGACTGAAACGCGTAACTGTCTATGCCTTCGCTTAGTCTTTTTATTTTGTCGCCTGATACGAAAAGTCCATTTTCGTCCAGTTCGCCCACGGCGTAATATTCTGCCGGATAATATGTATCGGCGCGGTTCGTCGCGTTATACTCGTGACTTTTCGCCTTGTCTTCGGGCGAAATAACGAGCACGTACTTTTCTTTGCCGTTGACTTCGAATTTCGAGATGTCGGGACACTCGCCCCAATATCCCGTCCGACCTAAATACTTCCAGTCCGTAAGATTTTCGGATGAATACATTCTCACCGAACCTCCGCCGACAACCATCAGCCATTTGCCGAGCTTCCCGTTCCAGAAAACCTTCGGGTCGCGAAACTCGCCGTCGCCGACGCCTCCGTCGTCTTTCGCGCCCAGTATCTCGCCGTGCACGGCAAAGCTCTGTCCGCCGTCTTTACTGTAAGCGAGTATCTGCCTCTGTCCGCCCGCGCCGTCGTCCGGCTGGGTTAATATCGCAACTATACCCTGTCCCTTTACAGTTTTTCCGTCTTCCGCGTCGAAAAGACCGCTTGTATTGTATTCGTCGTATACGGCGCTTCCCGAAAACATCATACCGTACACCTTGCCGTCGTCGCCCTGTGTTCCCTCCGGCAACGCAACGGGCTGTTCCGTCCAATGGACGAGGTCGTCGCTGACAGCGTGACCCCAGCTCATATGCCCCCAGCCGTTTGCCGTCGAATCCGTCGTTTTATCGTAATTATACTGATAATACATATGGTATACGCCGTCGGCGTAAAGCAGACCGTTGGGGTCGTTGTTCCAGCCCCTGACGGCTGAATACGCCAGACGGTTGCGGTAGCTTTCGTTATACCCCTCTGTTTGCGCAGACGCGGTAAGGGAAGCGAGCCCAGCCCATAGCGACGTTATCAGTATTACAGCAAGGCACACAGCGCCTGCCAATTTCATTTTGCATTTTCTCATATTTTCAATTTTCCGCCGTGACGGACCTGTTTACCGTTATGGAATATTCGCCCTGGTCCCAGCCGTCTTTTTCGTGTTTGAATATGAAGTACACGGTGTCGCCCGCCTTGAAGCTCAGCTTTTTGTCAACGGTGTCAACTTTGTACTCCGTTCCGCTGCCGCCCCATTCTCCCTTACCGTTAATGCCTATCCTCAGCGAATAGTCTGATAAAATTCCGTCGTCGCCTCCTATTCCTTTGAAAGAAACGAACAGTGTCGCGTCGGTATCCTCTTCGAAGGTGAAAGCGATACAGACAAACGTGTCGAAGTTCGCTCCGCAGAACCAATCGTTTTTGATTTCCGTGCCGTCCTTTGCAAATCCGTCGCCGTTTGCGTTTTTATCAGTTATCTGATTGAATGTAAACGTTTCTTCCCCGAACTTGTAGTCGACCGTGCCGAACTTCCAGTCTTCGTTGTTTACGTCGACGGACGCTGAATTGCTTCTTGCAACCGCTTCCGTTGCCGTCGCACCGCACGCCGTGCACGTTTTAGTCTTTACACCTTCCGCCCAGAAAGTGGGTTCTTTTGTAATTACGCCTTCGTCAAGAGTATGCTCCGACCTCTCCCCCGCCGTTTTACAGACATTGCAGAGCGGGCGGTGTCCGCCGTCGTCTTCTATATATTCCGCGTTTTCGAAGTCGTGCGCAACCGTATCTTTGGATATTGTTTCTTCTTTTTCCGCTCCGCACACGCATGACCAGAAGGATTTACCGTCTTGGGCGCATGTAGGTTCTTCGCGAAGCTCGGTAATTTCGGCGTATTCGTGAGGGACTTTGTTTACTTGCTCACCGCAGTCTGTGTGCGCCCCGCAGATGTTCCAGTGGTAATCGCCGTCCTTGCCGTATTCTGCGCTTGCTGTATGATCGGTCGTGGGGATATAAATAATGACAGTGTAACCGCAATCCGAGCAAACCGATTGCTTTTCGCCCTTCTCTGTTGCCGTGGGAGGTTTGATTATTTCGCCGTCCTGCATATTATGCGCCTTGATTTCGCTTTCAAAACCGCAGTCGGAGTTTTCACAGCGTTTGAAATGTCCGCCTGCCCCTTCTATCCAACCGCCTAAAGCGTGCTCGGGACGCTGGGTTATCGCCTGCTTTTCAACCGCTCCGCAGTCCGTGCATACCATGGTCTTTATTCCGTCGCTGTGACAGGTAGCGGGTATGCGCTTTTCGGCGTCCTCTTCCATCCGGTGCGGTACCGACAAAGCCGGATCCGTCTGACCGCAATTCGTACATTTGCGCGAGTGTCCGCCGTCCGTTTCAACAAAATCGCCCTCGAAAACGTGGTTTGTCATAGCAAGCACTTCCGTCTTTGACTCACCGCACAAATTACAGGTGTAAGTTTTTTCTCCGTATTCGGTACAGCTTGCGTGAACGGTTATTTTCCCTCCGTCCCATATATGCTTGCAAAGGGACGTTATTCGGCAGGCAAACCCGCCAGCAGGCTCGCCCTCTCCGCCGTTGACGAACAGCAGATACAGCGTACCGCCCGCCGAAACCTTTATCTCTTCCGCGGTTTCGTAATTCCAGTCCTTTGCTTCCCCGCCGATAAAAATGCTTTCGCCCGCTTTACCGTCCGCGTCAACAACCGAAAGATATACGCCCATACGCGTATCTTCCGCGACGCCCGTAAACGAAACCGACAAATTCAACTGCATATCGGCGTTTACGGGATATGCGATAACCGCGTTGTTTTGCGAATAAACTTTATTTCTTTCTATTGCTACGCCCTCGGCTTTCCATACCGCGGGCTGTTCTTCGTCGGTCTGAACGATGCGTTTAAAGGTAAATCCGCCCGTTTCGGCGTTAAACCCTTCGGCATAGCCGTACTGCCATACGGAAGAATCCGCAATGCTCGTATAGAAATTTTCGCCGAAATCGTCGCGGGGAGCAACTTTTTCCTTTTTGATATTTCCGCAATACGTGCACGAGTACGTCATCTCTCCGCCGACCGTAAGAGCGGGAATTAGAGTCAGCGAGCCTTCGCCGTAGGTGTGCGCCGTCTTGACGACAGGCTCGGCGCGAGTTTCTCCGCACACTCCGCAGGTAAACGTAACTGTTCCTTCGTCCGTACAGCTCGGCTCCTTCGTAATGCTTCCGCCGTCCCAGGTATGTGCTGTCTTGCCGACGGATTCGGTTCTGGTTTCTTTACAACCTTTAACCGTACACGAAAAAGTTTTCACGCCCTCGCTTTCACATGTTGCCTCGACGGTGATTTTTCCTTCATCCCATTCGTGGCTGTGCTCTCCGCAGGCGCTAAACGCCGTTCCGCTTATCAATACCGCAATCACGGTTATGATACCCATAAAAATCTTTTTCACAAGCTTCCCCCCATGTGCAAACAAATGTGATTTTTTATCATTATATGTTTGTTTGTATTAATAATAAATTAGGTAACAAATAATGTCAAGGCAAAAAATATAATTGAGCAAATGCAACAATGTAAAATTAAAAAATTTGTGCATTTGACAACTTGATTTTATAGACCGCGTCAATTATAATGATATAGAGAGGTAAAATTATGAAGCGTGCAGTCACAATAAACGATATAGCAGAACAATTGAATTTATCGCGCAATACTGTTGCAAAAGTTTTAAACGGTCATTACGTACCCGAAAGCACGCGGGAGCTTGTCCTTAAAAAAGCGCGTGAAATGAATTACAAATCGCTTAATTCCGGAATTTTGAAACCCGGACGAAAAAAATACAGAATTTTGCTTATATCGGGCAAACCGCTTATAAACATAAACTATTTTATACCCATAATAAAGGGCATAGAAAATTTTTGCTTCGAAAACGATTACGAGCTGTTCCAGTACACACATAACAGCGCAATGCACCCGTTCAAAGAAGTTGAAGATTACATAACAGAACTCAATGCCGACGGCATAACGGCAATAGAATATTTTGATAAAAATTCCATTTCCAGACTGTTGAATTTAAATAAACCCGTATGCTTCAACGATTTTTCCGCGTCCGATATAATTACCGATAAAAAATTCGACCTCATACGCGCGAACGACGAACAGTCGGTACGGCGTATCGTAAAATTACTGTATTCGAGATACCGGATAACTCGGTTTACCTTTGTGGGCGACAGCAAGCACTGCCTGAGTTTTCACGGCAGGTACTTGGGTATGCTCAGCGGTATTTTCAGCTTTAACGGCACGCATTCCGCCAAAGACGATATCCTGTGCAGTGACCTGACTTTCGACTACGGCAGTCCGGGCGCAATAAAAACGGAAATACTAAAATTAAAATACAGACCTCAATGCTTTATATGCTGTAACGACTTTGTTGCACGCACGGTATGCAACGCGCTTAAATCGCTCGGACTTAAAGTACCGCAGGATGCGTTGGTAACGGGCTTCGATAACGTTTCGGAAGCGACTGCTATTTCCCCCGCCATTACTTCGTTTTCCGTCGAGAAAGAATTTTTGGGCAGGGAAGCAATGAGGACGCTTATCCACAGAATAGAAAACCCCGATACTCCCGCAAGGAACATAACCGTTTCGGCAACCTTGGTCGAGAGAGAATCAACGATAAAAATGTAAACTGAAAGAGCGCCCACTAAGGCGCTCTTTTTAAATGTTTTCCCTGGCGGTGGCGGAAGATTAAAATGGACTGACTACCTTCCGCCTTTACCATAATTTATAACTATGTATATAATGCCGCATCCAAATTTGTTTTATAGTAAATTTCAATATTTACGTTCTTCTTTAAAGAATAGTATTCCAGTTTCATTTTCGAACCGCAATCCGCACAATACATAAAACCCGAAAGCGGATGAACCAAACCTGTTCTCGTCTTTTTACCTGGCTTACAGACTTTTCCACTTCTTTTACCCTATACCAAAGTTCCTTTGAAATAATTGCAGGATGTGCATTTTCAGTAACTATCCAGTCTTCTTCGGGGCGCAAAACCGCTTTATGATTTTTATACGAAATCGTAGTTCTGCGTTGCAATGCGAGATTACCGATATAAGCAGGATTTTGCAAAATCTTACGCACGCAAAGTTGTGTCCAAAGATGATTACTTTGAGCCGACAAATACTTGCTTTCTGTTTAACCAGGTAATCGCGCGGAGTAAGAATTTTCTCTGCATTAAATATTTCCGCAATCTGTCCGGGAGAAATTCCCTTTGCTCTTAACTCGAATATTCGCTTAACGATGCCGCTCACTTCTTCGTTTACGACGTATGTTCTTTTACTATCGTTACCGAATAAATATCCATAAGGCGCGGGCGACTTTACACCTAAAACCTTCTGCC
Organism: uncultured Clostridia bacterium; assembly: GCA_947570625.1. Taxonomy (GTDB): domain Bacteria; phylum Bacillota; class Clostridia; order Christensenellales; family Borkfalkiaceae; genus Coproplasma. The sequence goes on from CANOUP010000025.1 coordinate 25,641, forward strand.
TTCTGGGGACGGACTTCGTCCACCGCAGAACTCCTACCCCGAAGGGTACAATACCACGCAATAGTCTATGTGTCGCCAATTACGTTTATCCTGCCTGCCGCAGTTACATTGTATTTATAATCTTTGCATTCTTAATCAAGTATATTGGTTGTAATAAAGTCAACCTCAAAACCAATCAATTCTTCGGCTTTTTGCCTGTCGTCGCACGTCCAACAGTTTATTGTAATATCGTTTTCGTGCAACTCTTTTATTTTTTCTTTCGTAAGCAAGTCGTAACGTATATCCAAATCAAACCCGTATTCTTTCAGCGATTTTATCAGCCCGTCGCCGAATTTTTCCGTCAGAAATTGTATTTTCTGTTTAGGTAAAAGCTTGCGTACAGCGACAAGATTTTCAAAATCAAACGATATGAAAATTATTTTGTCGAGCGTATACTCCCGTTTGCAAATTTCTATAATTTCCTCGATATTGTTTTCGCGCATAGGTTTTTTCAGCTCGATTACCGCAACCTTTTTATAACGAGAAATCACTTGTAAATACTCTGACAACATCGGCATTTCGGATATGCCGTCTTTAAACTTTAAAGAACGCAAAATTTCAAAATCAGTCTCTTCGATAATTAAATTTTGCTCGCATAATCTACCTGTACCGTCATCGTGGAATATTATATATTCACCGTCCTTCGTAACGTGCACGTCCGTTTCTATACCGTAAAAAAGACGTTTACAAGCCGCTTCGAAAGCCGCCAACGTATTCTCCGTTTCCATACCGCTCAAACCGCGGTGCGCTATCATTTTAGTAGACATATTCAAAAACCCATAATAAAATTTGATATTTTTTTAATTTGTTCTTCGTCACATCCGGAGCAGTCGTCCTGCACGCCGCAAACCAAAAACCCGCCGACCTTTGCCGCTTTTATTGCAGTTAGCGCGTCCTCGAAAACAATACATTCCGAAGGGTCAACGCTGAGTCTTTTTGCTGCTTTCAAATATATATCGGGATAGTTTTTCGGGCGACTGACTTCTTCCAACCCCGTAATAATACTGATATATTCGGTTAAATTGTTGCTTTTTATAAACGCTTCGGCACAACGTATATCGCTTGCCGTAGCGATTGCCATAACAACGTTTTGCTCTTTTAGAGTTTTTAACGCTTCAAGCATGTACGGCTTTGTTTTAAAGTCCTTATTGTAATATTCAACGGTTTTTTCAATCCAAAACGAATAGACTTCTTCTTCACAGAAATCAAGCGATAATAACTTCAGAATTTCACCCACCCGCTTGCGCATGGGTATATGATTGACTTTCATTGTAAAGCCCTGCGGAAGCTCGATTTTAAGATAATCTATAAGCATAGCGTAAATTTCACTCCATCTCCCCATAGAGTCGGTGAGCGTTCCGTCCATATCGAAAATTGCACCCTTGATATTGTTTGTTTTTATAAATTCGGATAGTCCCATTTATTTATTTTCGAAAATCTTTTTAAGTCTATCAACGGCAACCTTAGGAGTACGGTCAGCATATAAAAGCCCGTTTACCTCCAACTGCACGTCGGTGAGCTGGGTATAACAGTATCCCTGAAACTCCGTTTTCGCAATGCCTTTTATAAGCTGTTCAAGCCTCTCACACAGGTCATCTGCATTCTTTGCGCCGTTGCCGTAACCCCAAGTTTCGCCGTTCGCCTCGTTTACAAACGCTATCCCGCCGAACTAGGTAAGCAGCACGGGCTGTCCTTTATAGCTGTGTCCGTCCGCAAACAGCGCCCAGCCCTGCGGGTGCATACCGTCGTAATTTCCGTTATACTTTATCGGGAATTCTTCCGCGCTTTTGATATCATAGTCGTGTATCGACAGAATGTCGCTCTCTTCGATATTTTCAAACCCGTCGTTCGTGGATACAAGCCTTGTATCGTCCAGACTTTTAGTAAGATAATAAAGACTTCTGGCAAAGTTCTGCTGGGATTTGTTTGTTTTGATTTCTCTCGCACCCCAGCTTTCGTTCAACGGAACGTACGCTATTACGCTTGTAAAGTT
>CANOUP010000026.1 GCA_947570625.1 uncultured Clostridia bacterium
ATGATGTTTAGTGTCTATAAATGTTGCAAGGTAATTTTAGTTTTAATTCGCAAATAATTGCCAAAATTTTCATATTTATCTTTACAATCCGAAAAAATTATTATATAATGATTAAGCGTATAATCCGAACGGATATATTATATATCATTTATTCGGATAAATAAAGTATTTTAAGGAGAATGGATATGTCATTGCTTGACGAAATCAAAATAAAAGCCTCGGCGCTTAAAAAGACTGTCGTGCTTTGCGAAGGCGAGGACAGACGCGTCGTGGAAGCGGCGGCAAAAATCACGCGTGAAGGAATAGCGAAAATTGTTCTTATCGGTAATAAAGAAGAGTGCGCAAAAGTCGCGCCGGGCGTTGACCTGACGGGCATAACGCTTATCGACCCGCTTACTTCCGAAAAGACGGCGGTATACGCCGAAATGCTTTACGAAGCGAGAAAAGCAAAGGGCATGACGAGAGAGCAGGCAGATGAACAGGCTAAGGACAGAACAATGTTCGGCGCGCTAATGCTCAAAGCGGGCGACGTAGACGGATATGTATCCGGCGCCTGCCACTCTACGGCGAACACTCTCCGTCCGGGTTTGCAGGTTGTCAAGACAGCTCCCGGCATTAAGACTGTTTCAAGCTGTTTTATAATGATTGCTCCCGGTAAGCATGAATACAATCCCGACGGCGTCGCGGTTTTCGCGGACTGCGCCATTAACATAGAACCCACCGCGGAACAGCTTGCGGATATAGCCGTTTCGTCGGCAAAGACTGCAAAGGTTATCGCGGGCATCGAACCCAGAGTGGCTATGCTCTCATTCTCTACGAAGGGAAGCGGAAACGACGACAAATTCACGCAGACCGTTCCCAGAGTTCAGAAGGCGGTGTCGCTTGCGAAAGAAATGGCGCCCGACCTCGCGCTCGACGGCGAATTCCAGTTTGACGCGGCGGTCGCTCCCGAAGTCGGTCAGCTTAAAGCGCCCGGTTCCAAAGTTGCCGGGTGCGCAAACGTGTTTGTGTTTCCCAATATAAATGCGGGCAACATAGGCTACAAAATCGCCCAGCGCTTCGGCGGTTATATGGCGATAGGTCCCGTATGTCAGGGCTTTGCGAAACCTTTGAACGATTTGTCGCGCGGATGCAATGTCGAAGACATAGTCGCAACCGTTGCCGTTACGGCATTGCAGGCGGAATAATTCATTATCGGCAGGAGAAAGAATTATGAAAGTATTAGTTGTAAACGCAGGAAGTTCCTCGCTCAAATACCAGCTTATCGATATGCAGACGGAAAAAGTTCTCGCAAAGGGAGGCTGTGAAAGAATAGGTATACCCGGCTCGGTTTTAAAGGCTAAGGGCAACGGACGCGAGAAGTCGTTCGAAAAGGACATGCCCAACCATAAGATAGCTATAGAGCTTGTTTTACACGCTCTGCGCGACAGCGAAATCGGCGTGATAAAGTCTATGGACGAAATCGGCGCGGTAGGACACAGGGTCGTTGCCAGCGGTGAATATTTCAAAAAGACCGTGCTTGTGACTCCCGAAGTATTGAAAACTCTCGAAGAAAAAACTTTCGAACTTGCGCCCCTTCACAACCCAGCGGCCGCGACTGGCGTTAGGGCGTGCAGGGAAGTAATGCCCGATACTCCTATGGCGCTTGTGTTCGATACGTCTTTCCACGCTACCATGCCCGAGAAAGCGTATATGTACGGGATAGATTACGACGATTATAAAAAGTACGGAGTAAGAAAGTACGGCGCTCACGGCACAAGCCACAAATTCGTTTCGGCGGAAGCGGCGAGATACCTCGGCAAAAAGCCCGAAGAGCTTAAAATTGTGACCTGCCACCTCGGCAACGGTTCGTCGATAACGGCAGTAGACGGCGGTAAATGCATTGATACGTCTATGGGCTTCACGCCCCTTGCGGGCGTTCTCATGGGAACAAGGTCTGGCGATATCGATGCTTCGGCTGTGGAGTTCCTCGCTAAGAAGAAAGGTCTTAGCCATGCGGATGCTGTAACCTATCTGAACAAGAAGTGCGGAGTTGCAGGCATTTCGGGAGTATCCAGCGATTTCCGCGACCTCGTCGCGGGAGAGGAAAGCGGTAACGCGCGCTGTAAGCTCGCGCTCGAAATGTTCGCATACCAGACAAAGAAGTTCGTGGGCGCGTACGCGGCCGCTATGGGCGGACTCGACTGCATAGTGTTTACCGCGGGAATAGGCGAAAATACGCCTACCGTCCGCGAAGATGTGTGCAAAGGGCTTGAATTCCTCGGCGTCAGGTTTGACGCGGAAGCGAACAATGCCGTAAACGACGGTTCCGTTCGCGAAATTTCGGCAAAAGATTCAAAAATAAAAGTGCTTATAATTCCCACTAACGAAGAACTGGTGATAGCAAGGGAAACAGCCGAACTTTTATAAAAAAATCTTTTAGCGCCGTAAAATAAGTTGACAAAAGTTTCAACCTATAATATAATTTTACAGTCAACTTTCGGTATGAAAATAGAAGTCAAAAAGCTAAACGCGCTTAAAAAGTATAACGGCAGTTTCGCCTTCGAATATCGGCCTTCCGCAGACGCATGCTTAATACCCCGATGCAGTATAGACGGGGACGTTAAGGTGAAGGGAAGTTACGAGATTTACGAAGACGACAGCGTCGGCGTCAGTTTTACAGTTGCGTACCGTATTTCGGGTCAGTGTTCGTATTGTCTTAAAGACGCTGTCAAGGATATAGAATCGTCTTTCGAAGTTCTGTTTGTTCCGGAAAAAGACCCCGACAATTATTCCTACGACGGAGTTTCTATTGATTTGGAAACAGCCGTTAACGATGCAATACTTTTCAGTCAGCCGAATATTATTTTGTGCAGAGAGGACTGTACGGGTATTGACGTAAACAATTAAGTAAAAAGAGGTGTATAAAGATGGCAGTACCCAAGGGAAAACAGTCAAAGCAGAGAACCAACAGCAGATTCGCTAATTATAAGGCAACGGCTCCCACGTTAGTGGAGTGCCCTCATTGTCATTCGAAAATGCAGGCTCACAGGGTTTGCGCCAACTGCGGTTTCTACGACAAAGTTGAGGTAGTTTCCAAGGACGCGAAAAAAGATTAACAACTCGGCGGACTGCCCATACGGCAGTCCGCGTTTTGCATTTTAAAAGAGGAATTTTATGAAACATACAGATATTAAAATTTTATTCGAAAGCGGAGAAAAATACGCAGGAACAACGGTCACCGTCTGCGGTTGGGTCAGAACGTGGCGCGATTCGAAGAGTATAGCGTTTATCGAACTCAACGACGGCACTTCGCTTAAAAATTTGCAGCTTATTATAGAAAAGGATAAGCTTCCCGAAAAAGAAATAAAGCCCGCTTTGGTTGTCGGCTGTGCGCTGAAAGTAGATGGCAAATTTATCCCTTCCGAGCGTAACGGCTATGAACTTTGCGTTTCGGGCATAACGGTCATCGGCGGGTGTCCCCAGGATTATCCTCTGCAAAAGAAGCACCATACCCTCGAATTTTTGAGAACCATACCTCATTTAAGACCGCGCACAAAATATTTCGAAGCGGTGTTTGCCGTAAGGAATGCGCTTTCGTTCGCAATCCATAAATATTTTAACAAAAACGGTTATAAATACGTTCATACTCCCATAATCACGGGAAGCGACTGCGAGGGCGCGGGTGAAATGTTCCGCGTCACCACACAGCCCTGGAACGCGGTATACAAAGACGAAAAGGGCTATTTTGCCGACGACTTTTTCGGCGCGAAAGCCGGGTTGACCGTTTCGGGTCAGCTTGAAGGCGAAGCCGCCGCAATGGGGCTGGGTAAAATTTACACCTTCGGACCCACGTTCCGCGCGGAACACAGCAACACGACAAGGCACGTTGCGGAATTCTGGCAGATTGAGCCCGAAGTTAGTTTCTGCGATTTGAACGATATCATAGAAATCGCCGAGGACTTTATAAAGTTCATTATAAAGGACGTTATCGAAAACTGTCCCGAAGAAATTACGTATTTCGGCGAGCGCATCGAAAAGGGTCTTAAAGAAAAACTCGACGGCGTGCTTGCAAGCGATTTCGGCAGAATAACGTATACCGAAGCGGTTGAAGTATTGAAGAAGTCGGGCAAAGAATTTAAGTATCCCGTTGAATGGGGCTGTGATTTACAGACCGAACACGAAAGATATCTCACCGAGGAGTACTTCAAAAAGCCTGTATTCGTTACCGATTATCCCGCTGACATAAAGGCTTTCTATATGAAACTCAACGCCGACGGAAAAACGGTTGCGGCAACCGATTTGCTTGTGCCCGGCATAGGTGAAATAATAGGATGCAGCGAGCGTGAAGCGGATTTGAAAAAGCTTGAAAATGCTATGCTTAAACGTAAAATGCCCCTCGAAGGATATGCCGAATACCTCGACAGCAGGAAATACGGCAGTGTTCCCCACAGCGGTTTCGGGCTTGGTTTCGAACGTATGCTTATGTATATAACGGGCGTCCAGAACATAAGGGATACTCTCCTGTATCCCAGAACGGTGGGAAGTCTGTAATTTTACACTCTTATGAAAAATAGAATTTGCGTAATTTTTACAGGCGGAACTATCGGTTCGTATTCGGCGGAAGGCGGAATAGTGGACTTGAAAGCCGAAACAGGCAGTCTGCTGATAGAAAAGTACCGCGAGCGTTTCGGAAACGCCGTCGAATTCGACGAGCTACGTCCTCTGAATATTTTAAGCGAAAATATGCAACCTGCCGACCTTGAAACAATGGCGGACTGTATAAGAAATGTAAATAAAGATAATTACGACGGAATAATTCTGACGCACGGAACGGATACCCTGTGTTTTACGGCTAACCTTTTCAGTCAGATTTTCTGCGACATCAAGATACCTCTTGTAATAGTTTCGGCATTGTATCCGCTCGACGACGACAGGTCGCGCGGAGTCGAAAATTTCGCGGGCGCCGTAACCTTTATCGAAAGCGTCGACTACGGCGGGGTTTTCGTCAGCTTTGAAAACTTCTCCGAAAACTGTAAAATTCACCTTGCAAGCAGGCTCATATCGGCAACGCAGATAAGGGGCGAGTACGAAAGCATACTTAACGTGCACTACGGAGAAATAAGGGGCTGGCGCTTCGTGTATAACGAAAACGAATACAATCCCGCTCCGTCGCAGTTAAGGCGTCCCCGAAAGCCGTGCGAGGCTCAGCATCTGTGCACCGACCTTGTCACCATACAGGCGCATTCTCTTCTGAATTTCGATTATTACCGTTTCAACGACGTAAAACCCAAAGCCGTAATGGTTCAGCTCTATCACAGCGGAACGGTCTGCACGGAGGGAGAAAAGGCGAATTTCAAAAATTTCCTCGCTTATTGTAAGGGGCTTGGAATAGAGGTTGTTATCGCCACCGTCGACAGCACGGCGCGTACCTACGGCAGTGCGCTCGGTCTTGCCGAAATGTGCACGACGGCATACGATATCAGTTTCGAAATGGCTACGGTAAAAGTGCTTCTTGCGCTCGGTTCGGGTAAAAATATTGCCGACGAACTTAATAAGAATAATTTCTTTGAAAAGCTTCATTGATAAAATAACCTAATTCCTATTGACAAAGTAGGAATTAGGTTTTATAATTATTCGGGAATGTCAAAAACAGTATGGGAGAAAAGTATTGATTAGAAGATACAGTTTAACGGGAATGACCTGTTCCGCGTGTTCTTCAGGAATAGAGCGTACGATAGGAAAGCTTAACGGTGTGACCCTGTGTGAAGTGAGCCTGATGGCTAAAAGCATGAAGGTGGAGTTTGACGAAACCGCCGTCGGGGAAGATAGAATAATATCAGCGGTCGAATCGCTCGGTTACGGTATATATAAAGAGGGAGAAGAACCGCAGGTTAAAACGGTAAGTCACGATAAAAAGCTTTTTATGCGTTTCATAATTTCGGTTTGCCTTCTCGCGCCTTTGATGTACGTATCAATGGGTCATATGGTCAATCTTCCGATACCGCCTTTCCTTAATCCGGCAAAAAATAACGAAAAGTGGTTTGCGCTGTATCAGCTGATACTCGCAACGGCTATAATTGCGGTAAATTACGAATTTTTCAAAAACGGCGCGGTCGCGGTGTTCAAGCGCGTGCCGAATATGGATACTCTTGTCGCGCTCGGTTCGGGAGTATCTTTCATATACTCTGTCGTGCTTACGGTCTTTATTTTTACTGGCAGAACGGAGTATCATATGGATTTGCATTTCGAGTCGGCGGCCACGATACTGGCGCTTGTGACGGTAGGGAAGTGGCTCGAAGAGAAATCCAAGAAAAAGACGGGCGGAGAGATAGAAAAGCTTTTAAAGCTTGCGCCCGACAGCGTTACGGTTGAAGTTGACGGCGTACAGCAGACGGTGTCTGTCAAGGATGTCAAAGCAGGCGATATACTCGTCGTAAGACAGGGCGAATATATTCCCGTTGACGGTAAAATCGTATGGGGAAGCGCTTTCGTGGATAAATGCGCCATTACGGGCGAAAGCCTGCCCGTCGAAGTAACGGCAGGCGACGGCGTTACGTCGGCTGCGCTCGTCAAAAGCGGGCTCATAAAAATATGCGCCGAACGTGTAGGCGAACAGACGACGCTGTCCAAGATAATAGCTATGGTGCGCGAAGCGGGAGCAAGCAAGGCGCCCATACAGAAATTTGCCGACAAAGTTGCGGGGATATTCGTTCCCGCGGTTACGGCGGTTTCGCTGCTTACGTTCGTCGTATGGCTTTTGATAGACGGAGGCTTCAACGCCGAACACAGCGTAACTTACGCTATAAACGTGCTGGTGGTATCCTGCCCGTGCGCTCTGGGGCTTGCGACGCCTGTCGCGATAATGACGGCGACGGGTAAAGGCGCTTCGCTGGGTATTTTGTATAAGGACGCGGAAAGCCTTCAAAAAGTTTGTACGATAAATTCCGTGCTGTTGGATAAAACCGCAACTCTGACGGAAGGCAAGCCGAAAGTTACCGATGTCGAGGTTTTCGGCTGCGACAGGGAAACTTTGCTTAAAATAGCCTGTGGCATAGAAAAAAATTCTAACCACCCGCTTGCGAAATGTATTACCGACTATGTCGGCGACGGGGCGGAAGTTTCCAAGTTCAAATATACCGTGGGACAGGGCGCTTCCGCGGTTTGTGAAGGGAAAACTTATCTTTTGGGTAATATAAAGCTTGTTTCGTGCGTAAATATTTCCGATGAGGTAAAAAGCAAGGCTTTAGAACTTTCCGAACAGGGTAAGACTGTTTTATATATGGCGGAAGAAGATAAAGTCATTGCGCTTATTGCCGTTGCCGATACGCTTAAAGACGGCAGCGGGCAAGCCGTAGCAATGCTCAAAGCGCGAGGTATGCGCGTTGCAATGCTTACGGGTGACGAGCAACGCACGGCAAAGGCTGTTGCTGAAAGCGTCGGCATAGACGAATATCTTGCCGAGGTTATGCCCGAGGATAAACTAAACGCCGTAATAAACGTACAGAGCGTGGGGGGAAGCGTCGCCATGGTGGGCGACGGAATAAACGATTCGCCGGCGCTTAAACAGTCTGACGTCGGCATTGCTATGGGAAGCGGAACGGACGTTGCCATCGATTCTGCGGACGTGGTGCTGGTAAGCGAGGATTTACGTACGCTTGACACGCTTTTCGACCTCAGCCGTTCCGCGGTCAGAAACATAAAGGAAAATCTGTTCTGGGCGTTTTTCTATAACGTAGTTATGATTCCCGTTGCGGCGGGCGCGTTTTCCGCGCTCGGCTTCAAATTCAATCCTATGTGGGCGGCGTTGTGTATGAGCCTGAGCTCGCTCTTCGTTGTAGGAAACGCGCTCAGATTATTGAGATATAAAAACAAAAATTTAAATAAGGGAGATAATAGTATGAAAACTGTTGTACAAATTGACGGAATGTGTTGCGGACATTGCGCAAATAGGGTTGAAAACGCGCTTTCCGCGGTAAGCGGGGTCGTTTCCGCCGACGTAAAGTTAAAGAAAAATATTGCCGTTTTGCGTAGCCGCGAGGCGTTGGACAGCGAGGAGATAGCCAAAGTCGTTACCGACGCGGGGTATACCGTCGTATCCGTCGAAGTAAAATAATACGTTTTCCAATAATCGACAAAGTTACAGAATATATGACAATATAAGACTCTGCAACACATTGACATATCTGCATACGGGGCGTTAAAATTAAAGTATAAAAAACGCGAGGTGAAGTTATGCAGGAAATGATGCTTCTTGACAGACGTACTAAAGAACTTGTAAGAGAGTATGTTCCCGAAGGAGACGTGCTTGACAGCATCGTATGTTTCTTTTCGATATTTGCGGACAGCACAAGGGTCAGAATGCTGTCGGCGCTGGCTATTTCGGAAATGTGCGTAACAGATTTGTCGCGCGTTCTCGAAATCAATCAGACGACCGTTTCGCATCAGCTAAGGCTGTTGAAAAATCTCGGCATCGTCAAAAGCGAACGTCAGGGTAAAATTATATTTTACAGCCTTGTTAACGACACGGTCAACGACGTTATGCTCAAAGGCGTGGAGTTTCTCGGCTGTTGATTTTTGAAGATTAAAGAGAGGGACGCACGGTCAAAACCGTGCGTTTTTCATTGCAAAAAAACTGCGGTTATGCTATAATAATTATATGGACGTTATAAGGGAAAAATTAAAACTCCTGCCCGAAAACCCGGGCGTCTACATTATGCTCGACAAATATTCAAACGTGATATATGTCGGCAAAGCCCGCGTTCTAAAAAACAGGGTACGGCAGTACTTTCATAACTCGCCCAAACCTGAAAAAGTTATGAAAATGGTTGAAAATATTTCCGATTTCAACTATATAATAACGAATTCGGAAATAGACGCGCTTGCGCTTGAAAATAATCTTATTAAAAAATACAAGCCCAAGTACAATATTCTTTTAAAAGACGATAAGACTTACCCTTATATCAAAGCCGATTTAAAAAATCCTTATCCGAATTTTTCAGTAACGCGCAAACTGCGTAAGGACGGTTCGAGATATTTCGGTCCGTTTATGGGCGGAATATACTGTAAAGATATTTTGGATATTTTACAGCTCGCATTCAATATACGGCTCTGCCATACACAGATTACGGACAAGCCTAAGCGCGAATGTCTGAACAAACATATTTACCGCTGTACGGCTCCGTGCGCGCACCTCGTGAGTAAAGAGGAATATGCCGTGCAGGTCAAAAAAGCGCTTTCTTTTTTGGACGGAAACTATAAAGATGCGGAACAGCTTTTAAAAAATAAAATGCTTAACGCCGCCGAAGGCGAAAATTTCGAACTTGCGCTCGACTATAAAAACAAGCTTGAAATGCTTTCTAAGCTCGAAGCCAAGCGTATAACTTCTTTAAACCGCTATATCGACGCCGATATAATAGCGTACGCCACAAACAACCTTTATTCGGCGGTAAACGTGCTTGTAACGCGTAAGGGCATTATGCAAGGCGGAAGCAGTTTTGCGCTTGACGAAGCGCATATGTCCGATGCAGAGGCTTTGACGGCTTTTATCGTCCAGTATTATACAAACCACGATGTTCCGTCTGAAATAATCGTCGAAGAGTTCTGCGAAAAGCAGTTGATTGAAAACTATTTCAAAGAAAAGTTCGACAGAAACGTCGACGTGACTATTGCTAAACAGGGCGTCAAGTACAAGCTTTTGCAAATGGCGTCGAAAAACGCTTCCGACTATCTTGAAAAATCGGTCGACAAAATCAGGCATCGCGACGATATGACGGTGAACGCCTGTATGCGCCTTAAAGAAATTCTCGGCTTGCAGAAATATCCCAGGCGAATGGAATGTTACGATATATCCAATATCAGCGGTGTCGATAAAGTCGGTTCAATGGTCGTGTTTGTCGACGGCGAAGCGGACAGAAGCAGTTACAGAAGGTTTAAAATCAAGACTGTAGAAGGCGCAAACGACTTTGCTTCCTTGCAGGAAGTTCTTACAAGACGTCTTTTAAAGCTCGGCAGTGACGAAGAGGATAAATTCCCCAAGCCAGACTTGATTATCATAGACGGCGGTAAAGGGCAACTGTCAGCCGTTAAAAGCATATTCGACGGCATGAATATAGAAGGGATAGAGCTGATTTCGCTTGCAAAGCGGGAGGAGGAAGTGTTCACCCTTTCTTCCGACGAAAGCATAAAAATACCGCACAGAGATTATTCGCTTAAAATGCTTCAAAGAATACGCGACGAGGCGCACCGTTTTGCCATAACGTATTTCAGAAACCTGCACTCCAAAAACAATCTGTCAAGCGTGCTTTCGGAAATCGAAGGTATAGGCAAAATAAAGCGTATTGCGCTTATGAAAAAATTCAGCACACTCGACAAGATAATGGGCGCGAGCACGGAAGAACTTGCGCAAACTGAGGGCATAGGCGAAAAGCTAGCCTTGTTAATAAAAAAATATTTCGAAGAAAACTTATGAGAAAGATTAATAAAAAATTAATCGTATCCGATTTTGACGGAACATTGCTTTCAAGCGCGCACACCGTAAGCGGGGAAGTAAAAAACGCTATAAACGAATATGTTTCATGCGGAGGAATATTCGCCGTATGTACGGGACGCATGCTCCGTTCAATTCTCCCTCACGTCCGCGCGCTCGGTTTGAAGGGGCTCGTCGTTGCATATCAGGGAACTGTTATCGCCGATATCGAGAGCGGTGAAATTATTAAAAAGAACGGAATAAATTTCCGCGAGTCGGCGGAGATTTGCTCCTATATAAATTCTCTTGACCAAAGCGTTAACGTCTATTGCAACGAAGTTTTGTATACAGACATACCGAAAGACAATCCCTATCTTTTGCGATATGAAAGCATAACGGGGGTAGAGGCGGTAAAGGTAGAAACTCCCATATCGGAATATATCGAAAAGAATAAACTCAATTGCCAGAAAATCGCCTGCCTTGTTTCACCCGACGGCAGGACTTAGCTTTACAAAAACCTTAAAGAAAAATTCGGCGCAAGGTTTGACGTGACCTGTAGCGCCGACGTGCTTGTCGAGCTTTCTCCGCTCGGCGATAACAAGGGTGAGGCGCTCTTATATATTGCGCGCCATTTTAATATTCCGCCCGAGTCTACCGTCGCGGTCGGGGATAATCTTAACGACATGGCTATGATAAAAACGGCGCAGATAGGCGTTGCGGTGGGTAATGCGGTAGAGGAGCTGAAAGAGTGCGCAGATTACGTAACTGTGACCAATAATGAGGGTGCAGTGGCAAAGATGATCGAAAAGTTTGGGTTTATATAGTACTATGTCTGAAATATTAGCCCCTGCGGGCGATAAAAACAGCGCAATAGCGTCCATTAATGCGGGCGCCGACGCAATTTACCTCGGGCTCGCGTCGTTTTCGGCGAGAAGCTCGGCGGAAAATTTCGACATCGGTTCGCTTAAAGAAATATGTAAATACGCCCGAACTTTCGGCGTAAAAGTGTATGTTGCGCTGAATACCGTTGTAAAAGATAAGGAAGTTAAAACCTTTTTAGATACGGCTGTCGAAGCGTGGAACAGCGGTGCTTCCGCGCTGATATTGCAGGATATTTTTCTCGGCGCAATCATAAAAGAGCATGCGCCCGAGATAGTTTTGCACCTGTCTACGCAGGCGGGAACATGTAACGTTTACGGCGCCGAACTTGCGAAAAAGTTCGGCTTCGACCGCGTTATTTTAGCAAGGGAAACTTCTCTTAACGACATAGCGCGCATTTCTGAAATTATCGAAACGGAAGCGTTTGTACAGGGCGCATTGTGCACTTGTTTTTCCGGGCAGTGTTATATGTCGTCGTTTGCGGGCGGCAACAGCGGAAACAGAGGAAAATGTAAACAGCCTTGCAGAAAAAAGTATACTGTCGACCGCGAAGGATTTACGGAAAAAGCTTACAGGCTTTCGCTTTCCGACTTGTGTGTCGGCGAAGATATAAAAGCTTATTTAGATGCGGGAGTAACATCGTTCAAAATCGAGGGAAGGATGCGCCGTCCCGAATACGCGTCTGCTTCCGTACAATACTACAAAAATATTCTTAAAGGAACGGAAGGTGATTTGTCTGCTTTGAAACGCACGTTCAATCGCGGTAATTATACTAAGGGACTTGCGTTTGGGCAGGATAAAAGTTTTATTTCGTCAGCTGTTCAGGGACATATCGGCGAATTTGCAGGCGTAATAAAGGTCGAAAATTCCAAATACGTTTGCCTGAGCAATAAAAAGTTTTCCGCGGGAGACGGTTTCAAGGTTTTAAGGAACGGTAAGGAAGTCGGCGGAGGGGCATACGGAAGCGCGGTTAAGGGCGGTTTTACCGTCATAACGCGCGACCGTCTTAAAAACGGCGACAAAGTTTTTGTGACTACGGATACGGCGCTCAACGCAAGTCTTTTGAGCGGACGGAGAACTTTACCGGTATCGGTTACCGTAAAGCTTTTTGCCGGTCGTCCCGCAGAAGCGGAAATAAACGGTTTTTGCGTTACTGGCGACGCTCCGCTGGAAAGCGCGCAGACCAGACCGCTTTCGCGCGAAGACGTGTCTAAATGTTTTTATAAAGTTGACGGTTATCCGTTTGCGCCCGAATGCGATTTGCTTACCGACGGGGTATTTATGGCCCAGTCGGCGCTCAACGCTTTCCGCAGACAAGTTTATTGCGCTTACTTCGAACATCTGACCTTTGACGGCAGGCGCAAAGTTTCGGCGGAATTTGCTTTGCCTGAAATATTTAAAGGGAGAAATACGTTGACGGCGGAAATCGCCCCTTCGCTGAACGGAATAAAGGCGGATATCGGAATACTCAAACCCGACGATTATTCCGAAGACTTGACGTTGTTGACGGATAAGTTCGCCGGTAAGAAATTTTTATTCGTGCCGCCGTATCTTAGCGGGGAAGAGTTGCCTATGATAGAAAAAGTTTCCGCCTGTTTCGACGGTATTTACTGCGACTCGTATTTCGGAATAATCCTTGCGGAAAAGCTCGGTAAACCCCTGTTTGCGGGGTGTGGGTTCAATATTACGAATTCCGCTTCGCTTGCGAAGTGCAGGGCTGAATATGTATGTGTTTCCAAGGAGCTGACATTCGGCGAAGTTTCGGCGCTGTCGGCGGAGAACGTGTTTTGTCTTGCAGGGGGTAATATCAAAGTCATGGACCTCATTTACTGCCCTTTCGAGAAGAAATGCAAGACCTGCGATATGCGCAGGGATTATATTTTTACCGACGAGGCGGGCAGAAAATTTCCGCTTCACCGCTATAAAACTTTGAATTGCAGATTCGAAGTTTTCAACTGTGCCGACCTTATTTCGGATAAATGCCCGGTTGGAGCACTTATCGATAGTACTATGTCAGACAAAAATAGACCTTTTACGCGCGGTCATACCGCGTCGGGTATACTGTAATGGATAAAAAGAACCTAAAAAGACTCGAACTCGATAAAATTTTGCAGGCGGCAAGCGAATATGCGGTAACGCGCGGAGGCAAGGATTTTATTCTTAACGGCGCGCCTTTGACGCGGAAATCCGAGGTCTGCGCACTTTTGGACTGCACGAAGGAATGCGACAGGCTTTTATATAAACACGGGGTCGGCAGAATAGAATATTTCGGCGTTGCGGAAGAGTTGGTAAAGCGCGCGGGAAAAGGGTCTGTGCTGTCCTGCGCGGAACTGCTCGAAGCGAACAGTCTTTTGCGTTCTGCGAGAACGGCGTACGAGGACATTGCGAGAATATCCGACGAAAGCATTTCGCTTATGCGCGGAAAAGCCGATAAACTGTATTTCGACAGGACGCTTGAAGACGATATAGAGCAGAAGATAATTTCAGCCGAGGACATAAGCGATTTCGCAAGCGACAGGCTTTTCGGCATACGCAGTAAAATCAAAAGCCTTAACGAACGTATCCGTTCGACTCTTTCGCAATATCTGACGGGGAACGCGCAGTATCTTCAAAGCTCGACCGTGACCATTAGAAACGACAGGTTTGTAATTCCCGTCAAAGCCGAATATAAAAACAAGATAAAAGGACTTATTCACGACCGCTCGCAGACGGGCGCGACGTTTTTTATCGAACCCGATTACGTGCTCGAACTCAATAACGAGCTGACAGCGCTGACTATAGACGAGCGCGACGAGGTGGAAGCTATTCTGCGCGCGCTGTCGGCGCGTCTTGGCGCGCTTTCGGAAAAGCTGATAGCGGATATGTCCGTGCTGTACGATATGGACGCAAGCTATGCCCGCGCCGAATACTCTTATGCGAACAAGTGCTCGTGTCCGCAGGTCAACGGCAAGGGCTATATCAATATTATTAAGGGCAGGCATCCGCTTATAGATAAAAATAAAATCGTTCCGGTTTCCGTTGAGTTAGGCGGTAACTATGATTTTCTGCTTCTGAGCGGAGCGAATACGGGCGGTAAAACGGTAACGCTGAAAATGTGCGGTCTTTTCTGTCTTATGGCGTGTTGCGGTCTGTTTATTCCCGCGTCGGAGGGAAGCAGTGTTTCGGTATTCGAAAACGTATTCTGCGACGTCGGCGACAGCCAGAGCATAGAAGAGAGTCTGTCGACTTTTTCGTCGCACCTTTTAAACGTTATAGGAATATGCAAAGGCGCGGACAGGCAGAGCCTTGTTTTAATCGACGAGCTGGGCGGAGGAACCAATCCCGACGAGGGTCAGGCGCTTGCCAAAGCGGTCGTAAAACACCTTCTGTCGAAAGGGTGCAAGGGTATTGTAACAACCCATTTTACACCGCTTAAAGAATTTGCGTACGAACTCGACGGCATTGAAAACGCGAGTATGGAATTCGATTCCGATACGTTAAAACCGCTTTACAGCATTAAAATAGGATTGCCGGGCGCGAGCAACGCGCTTGCTATTTCGAGAAGGCTGGGGCTTGACGAAAGTATTATAGAGGATGCGCTTGGTTATCTTTCGTCAGGCGCCCGCAGTTTCGAAAATATTTTACGGCGCGCGGAAGACAGCCGAATCGAGGCGGAAGAAAAACTTGCCTGCGCCAAAAGGCTCGAAGCGGAATTGAAGGATAAGCTCACAAAAGTCAATTCTCAGATAGAAGAGCTTAATAAAGAGAAAGAGAAAATTTCGCGCTCGGCGCGCAGTGAAAGCAGGAGAATTATTGCCGAACGAACCGAACGCGCCGAAGAAATACTTGCAAGTATTGAAGAAATATTCAAAGCGGAAGAAATAAAACAGTCAGATTTTATCAGGGCGCGCACGCTCAAACACAGACTCGAAGATATATCGTACGAGGAAGAAGCGCCAAAAAAAGCCGTTACGGAATATATTCAGGCAACGCGCGAGAATCTGAAAGAAGGGCTGGGAGTGTTCGTTAAAAAAATGCAGAGCAGTGGTTTTGTTTCTTCCTATTCCGCGGGCAAGGGCGAAGCCGAGGTCGTATGCGGAAATATGAAACTGCACTGTAAGCCCGCGGACTTGCTCATTATAGGCACGGCAGACAAAAAACCAGACAAAATTAAAGTCGTCAAAAATATTCCGGTTTCACGACCGGTTCTCGAAATAAACGTTCTGGGTATGACTGTCGAAGAAGCGCTGTACGAGGTGGATAATTTTATCGACAGGGCGGTCACTGATAATCTCGAAGAAATTAAAGTAATACACGGGGTCGGCACGGGCAGACTTAAAAACGCGGTGTCCGCACATCTTAAAAGGCATAAAAACGTTGAAAGTTTCCGCCTGGGCAAATACGGCGAAGGCGAAACTGGCGTTACTTTTATTAAACTCAAATAGCGTAATTAATTATATCCCGACATAATATTATATAAATAGTAATTTTATTTAGGGGTAAACTAATTGAAGAGCAAAGCTGTTACTATTGTTACCAACGTACTTCTGATTGCCGTAGTCACTGCGGTGTCGTTCATAGGCTTTTTCGGTGGAAGCGTCGCTTCGGTGTCCAAGGATACTTCCAATCTGTATTACAGCGCAAAGAACGGTTCGGGCGTAAGTCTGATGTTTAACGTCTACGAGCATACCGACAACGTAATGAAAATACTCGATACTCTCGACGAATACGGTGTCAAGTGCACGTTTTTCATAGGCGGAAGCTGGGCTGACGACAACGTCGACTGCGTCCGCGAAATTTATAAGCGCGGTCACGAACCCGCAAGCCACGGCTATTTCCACAAAGACCACTCGCGTATGACATCCAAAGACGCGAATCTCGAAGAAATCCGTCCTTCCGTAAAATTAATCAATATGATTTGCGGAACGGAAATAACTCTTTTCGCTCCGCCGTCGGGAGCTTTTTGCGAAGCTACGCTAAACGCTTGCGCTTCGCTGGGGTTAAGGGTTATAATGTGGAGCAGGGATACAATCGACTGGCGGGATAAAGATAAAGACCTTATAGTCAGCCGTGCAACAAAAAATCTGCAATCGGGCGAATTTGTTTTAATGCACCCGACCGATTGCACGGTAACGGCTCTGCCCGAAATATTATCTTACATAAGAGACAACGGCTTGAAAGCCGTCACGGTTTCTCAAAATCTGGGAGAATAATGGTACATTTTAAGACATTTGACAACGGAATAAGATTGATTGTAAAGCGTATGCCCGGACTTATGTCCGTAACGATGGGGATACTGGTCCATACGGGCGCAAGCGCGGAAAGCGACAGGGAGGACGGAATTTCGCATTTCATAGAACATATGATGTTCAAGGGTACGAAAAAACGCTCAGCGTTCCGTATTTCCGATGAAATGGACGCAATCGGCGCGCAGATGAACGCTTTTACGTCGAAAGATATAACCTGTTATTATGCAAAGTCGACTACGGGTCACGCTTCTGAAGCGTTTGAAATACTCTCCGACCTGTTTCTTAACAGCGTCTTTCCCGAGGACGAAATGTCAAGGGAAAAGGGCGTTATCGTAGAAGAAATAAATATGAACGACGACACCCCGGACGATCTCTGCCTCGATTTGCTGTCAAAAGCTTATTACGGCGAAAAAGGTTACGGCAGAAATATTCTCGGTACCCGCGAAAACGTAAACGGCTTTACGCGCTCGGACATTAAAGAATATATGTCCAAGCATTACGCGCCCGAAAACATCGTTATTTCCATGGCGGGTAATATCGAGCCGGAACTCGCCGAAGAGCTTGCCGAAAAATATTTTGCTGGCGTAAAGCCTTCGCCCGCCGAAAATAAAAAGGTTGAAATCGAACTTTGCGCGGGCTCGCTGTTCAAGAAAAAGGATATAGAGCAGATTCATTTCGCGCTTGCGTTTCCTTCGGTAAAAAGGTACGACGCGCTGTACGACGCTACGCAGATTATGAATTCTGTTCTCGGAGGAAGCATGTCTTCAAGGCTTTTCCAGCGGGTAAGGGAACAACTGGGGCTTGCATACACCGTTTATTCCTATCTTTCGGCGTATGCCGAAGCTGGTTCGCTTGTCGTGTATGCGGGTGTCAACGCGGGCAATTGCCTTAAAAGCGTAGACGCGGTGCTCGACTGTATAGCCGATATTAAAAAGAAAAATATTTCGAAAGAAGAATTTATGCGGGGAAAGGAACAGCTGACTTCGTCGTCCGTTTTCTCGCAGGAGAGTACAAGCTCCCAGATGCTTCTTTACGGGAAAGAGCTTATTTACAGCGGACGCGTCTACGACTTCGAAGAGAGAGTAAAGCGCATAGCGTCGGTAACGCTCGAAGACGTTTTGTCGGCTGTGGAAATAAACTTTGACGAAACCCGTCTGGCTTCGTCGGTCGTCGGCAATACGGACAAGCCGTTGAGCATATGAGCGGGTTGAAATTCGGGTTCGAACCCGTCTATGATAAAGACAGCCTCGTTCTGATTTTGGGAAGCTTTCCGTCGGTGAAAAGCAGACAGACGGAGTTTTATTACGGCAATCCGCAGAACAGGTTCTGGAAGGTATTAAGTTCTTATCTGAACGTTCCGCTTCCCGTTACGGCAGACGGGAAGCGCGAAATGCTTTTAAAACACCGTATCGCCGTATGGGATATTGTAACGGAGTGCGAAATAATCGGCTCTTCCGACGCGTCCATTAAAAATTTTAAGGTCGCGGATATAAAAAGTGTGTTGCAAAATTCTTGCATAAGGTATATAATACTCAACGGCGCAAAGGCTTTTTCGGTTTTCGAAGCAAACTACGGCGGTATCGGTATACCTTATGTAAAGCTTTCTTCGACCAGCCCTGCAAATACGCGTTTCGATATAAAGGAGTGGTTTGATGCCTTATCAATCGCTTTTGGAAAAACTTAAAAGTTCCGCCGACGAAAATTACAGGATATTTCACGGCAGGCTGTTAAAAAACGACAAAATAAAACTTTTGGGCGTGCGTATCCCCGCGCTCCGCAAAATAGCGAAAGAATATGTCGGGCGCGTGGACGAGCTTTTAGCTTTTCCCGATGAGTATTACGAAGTCACTTTTATTAAGCTTACGGCGGTTTCGTATCTTAAATACGAAGATTTTATAAAGTACATAGACAGGTGTGTCGCGCTTATCGATAACTGGGCAACCTGCGACTGTTTCAGCGCAAAATGCATAAAAAAGCACAGAGATGAATTTATACCGTATGTTTTGAAATATGCGAAGGACTGCGGTGAGTACACTCAGCGCTACGCGCTTGTAACTTTGCTTGGTTTTTACGCCGACGAACAATATGCGGATTTGATTTTCGAAACGGTCGAAAACTGCGACAGGGAAAAATATTATTACGTGCATATGGCGTCTGCATGGCTGATTGCCGAAATGCTTGTAAAACATTACGAAACGGCAAAAAGTTTTCTTTTGAAAAACTCTTTGGATAAAAAAACTCACAACAAGGCAATTCAAAAAGCCTTGGAAAGTTACAGACTTTCCGATGAAAGAAAAATCTATTTGAAAGGTATTAAAAGATAATGGAAATTTCACAGAAACTTACAGAAGAATTCAATCTCAGACCCGACCACGTCCGGAACATTTTACAGCTTCTGGAAGAGGGGAATACCATTCCCTTTATCGCGCGCTACCGTAAAGAAATGACGGGCGCAATAGACGATCAGGTTCTCAGAAACCTTAACGACAGATACGAGTATCTCAAAAATCTCGAAAAGCGCAAAGAAGAAGTTGCCAAAGCCATAACCGAACAGGAAAAAATGACGGAAGAAATTCAGTCGGCAATCGACGCTGCGCAGACTATGACGGAAGTGGAAGACATTTACCGTCCTTTCAAGCAGAAGAAAAAGACCCGCGCTTCCGTTGCGATAGAAAAAGGGCTGAAACCGCTTGCGGAATTTATTCTGGCGCAGTCGGGCGACCCTTACAAAGAAGCCGAAAAATACATAGACGCAGAAAAAGGCGTAGACGATGTAAACGGCGCGGTTGCGGGCGCTAAGGACATAATCGCGGAAATAATTTCCGACAACGCCGAGTTGAGGAAGAAGCTTCGCGGTCTTTTGGAAAAGCACGGCGAAATGCAGGTCAAGCTTGTAAAAGACGACGAGAGGGGCACTTACGCAATGTATTCCGATTATACCGAAATCGTGCCCGAAATAAAGAACCACAGAATACTGGCCATAAACAGGGGCGAAAAAGAAGACTGTCTTAAAGCCAAAATTTATTTCGACCCCGAAATCGCAAAGCGCGTATGTATCGCCAAATTCGTTAAGACAAAGATAAATGCCGACTGCGTAAAGTTAATCGAAGAATCGGCAAGCGACGGTTACGACAGGCTTATCGAACCGTCCATTCAGCGCGAAGTCAGGACTATTCTTACCGACCGCGCGGGAGAGCAGGCTATAAAGATGTTCGAAGTCAACCTTCGTCCGCTTCTGTTACAGCCTCCCGTAAAGGGCAAAGTAACGCTCGGACTCGACCCCGGTTACCGTACGGGCTGTAAGGTCGCGGTAGTGGACGAAACGGGCAAAGTGCTCGATACTTCCGTTATCTATCCCGTTCCGCCCAAGAACGACATAGAGGGGAGCAAAAAGATTGTTAAATATCTTATAGAAAAGCACAACGTAGACGTTATTTCGATAGGAAACGGCACTGCAAGCAAGGAAACCGAAATTTTCGTTGCGGAGCTTTTAAAGGAAGTAGATCGCAACGTCGCGTATGCGGTTGTCAACGAAGCGGGTGCCAGCGTATATTCGGCAAGTCCCCTTGCGGTGGAAGAATTCCCCGATTACGATTTGACTCTCCGTTCGGCTATTTCCATTGCAAGAAGATTGCAGGACCCTCTTTCCGAGCTTATAAAGATAGACCCCAAGTCGATAGGCGTAGGTCAGTATCAGCACGATATGGATAAGAAACGGCTTGACGGAGTGCTGGGCGGAGTGCTCGAAGACTGCGTAAACAGCGTCGGCGTTGACCTCAATACCGCAAGCGTTTCGCTTTTGAAGTACGTTGCGGGCTTAAACGCGGGTATCGCCAAGAACATAGTTTCTTACCGTGAAGAGAACGGAAAATTCACTTCGCGTCCCCAGCTTCTGAAAGTTTCCAAACTCGGGGCAAAGGCATATGAGCAGTGCGCGGGCTTCCTGCGTATTCCCGACGGTAAGAACATAATGGATAACACCGCCGTTCACCCCGAATCGTATTCCAAGGCGCAAAAGCTTATTTCGCTGTTCGGCTATACCGAGGACGACATAAGGGCGCGCAGGCTTTCGGAGTTACCCGCAAAGGTAAAAGAGTTCGGCGAGGATAAAACCGCGGAGTACTGCGAACTTGACAAAGCCACCATGAACGATATTATAGCCGAGCTTGTAAAGCCCGGCAGGGATATACGCGACAGCCTTCCCGCAAGACAGCTCAGAAAGGACATTATGGGCATAGAGGATTTGGCTGTCGGAATGGAAGTCGAAGGCGTTGTACGAAACGTTATCGATTTCGGCGCGTTTGTCGATATCGGCGTGCATCAGGACGGACTTGTACACATATCCGAAATAACCGACAGATATATCCGTCACCCTTCCGACGTTTTAAAAGTGGGACAGCACGTCAAAGCCGTTATTATCACGCTTGACAAGGCTAAGCAGAGGATAGGTCTTTCGCTTAAACAGGTTAAAAAACAGGCGAATTAAAATACTTGACAATAAGTCGTAATTGTTGTAAAATCAACTAAAATAAACGGAGGCACAAAATGTTTGAAGAAGTTGCAAATATACTTTCCGCACAGCTCAATATACCTAAGGATACAATAAAACTTGAAAGCGACATAGTAAAGGATCTCGGCGCCGATTCGCTCGATGTTGTAGAACTCTTGATGACGCTTGAAGAAAATACGGGCAAATCCATACCCGAAGAAAAGGTCACCGAGGTAAAAACCGTCGGCGACGTTGTAAAGATTCTCGAAACCGTATAAAGAAAAATTTATAAACCGCCGTTGCGCATATCTGCGCAACGGCGGTTTATTGTATATAGAATTAAAAAATCCGCATTGAAATGCGGATTTTTTTTATATTATAATATTTATTAGCCGTTTTGGTACAAAGATAAACTTTTTAATCTGTTTGCCTTCAAGCAGAGGCGCGACGTTTTCATCCGCCTTGACAAGCTCTTCCATTTCTTTTGCAGACGTTTGCGCGGGAACGGTTATTTTGGCTTTGATGCGGCTGTTAATCTGCACCGCGTATTCAAAACTGTCCTCACCGCATTTGTCGCTGTCGTAGGAGGGCCAGCTTTCGTAAGCTATCGTTTCCTTGTGCCCGAGAACGGTCGTCCAGATTTCTTCCGTGATAAACGGAATAACGGGATTAAGCAGTTTAATAAGTCCTTCCGCATATACGAGGGGGAAGTTTTTGCCTTCCGAAACTTCTTTGTATACCGCGTTCACGAAAATCATCATTTGCGAGATAGCGGTGTTTATTTTCATTGCTTCGTAATCTTCGCCGACTTTTTTTACAGTTTGATGATATAGCTTTTCAAGGTTTGCGTTGGGAGCCGAAGAAATAACGTCGGTCTCGCAGTAGAGCCTGTAAACTCTGTCGATAAACTTTTTAACGCCTTCGATATTCGCGGTGTTCCAGGGCTTTGTATCGGCTACGGGTCCCATGAACATTTCGTACATTCTCAAAGTATCGGCGCCGTATTTTTTAATTATATCGTCGGGATTTATGACGTTGCCGAGGCTCTTTGACATCTTGTTTCCGTCCTCGCCCAAAATCATACCCTGGTGGAACAGCTTTTTAAACGGTTCCTTGCAGGGAACAAGTCCTTCGTCGAACAGGAAGTTGTTCCAGAAGCGGGAGTAGAGCAGGTGTCCTACGAGGTGTTCTTTCCCGCCCATATAAAAGTCTACGGGCATCCAGTGTTTAAGAAGTTCGTAGTCGGCAAATTTTGCGTCGTTATGCGGGTCGCAGTATCTTAAAAAATACCAGGAGGAAGCCGCCGACCCGGGCATTGTCGTCGTTTCGCGTTTGCCTTTAACGCCGTTTACTTCAACGTTGACCCAGTCTTTTGCGTTGTCTAAGGGAGCCGCTCCTCCGCGGGCCTTGTAGTCGGTCATTGCGGGCAGGGTAAGGGGGAGCTCCGCATCGTCCAAAAGCACGGTACTGCCGTCTTCGAGGTGAATAACGGGCAGGGGTTCGCCCCAGTACCTCTGGCGGGCGAATATCCATTCGCGCAGTTTGTAGGTTGTCGTCTTTTTACCGCAACCGTTGCTTTCAAGCCATTCCGACATTTTGTCGATAGCTTGCTTTTTGTTTAAACCGTTCAAAAATCCCGAATTGATGTGAAGTCCGTCGCCCGTAAAAGCTTCCTTTTCTATATCTCCGCCGTCGAGGACGGGGATAACGGGAATATTGAATTTTTTAGCGAATTCATAGTCGCGGGTATCGTGCGCGGGCACTGCCATAATCGCGCCCGTGCCGTATGAGGTTAAAACATAGTCGGAAATATAGACGGGTATTTTCTTGCCGTTGACGGGGTTAACCGCGTAAGCGCCCGTGAATTCGCCCGTTTTTTCCTTGTTTAAATCCGTCCTTTCCAAGTCCGATTTAGACGCGCAGAGTTTTTTATATGCTTCTACGGCGCAACGTCGTTCGGGCGCGGTTATGCCGTCTACGAGCGAGTGTTCGGGCGCAAGCACGCAGTAGGTAACGCCGTAAAGGGTGTCGCACCTCGTGGTGAACACCGTAAAACTCTTGTCCGTTCCGTCGACTTTGAAAGCAACGTTTGCGCCTTCCGATTTTCCTATCCAGTTTTTCTGTGCGGTTTTCGAAGCTTCCGGCCAGTCGATATTTTCAAGCCCTTCGAGAAGCTTCTCGGCGTACTTGTTTATATCTATGACCCATTGCTTCATATTTTTGCGGACGACGGGAAAACCGCCGCGTTCGCTTTTTCCGTCGACTATTTCGTCGTTTGCAAGAACGGTGCCGAGTTCTTCGCACCAGTTGACGGGGGTTTCGACGTAGCGGGCAAGACCCGCTTCATACAGTTTTTTGAAAATCCACTGCGTCCATTTGTAGTAGGAGGGCTCGCATGTGGAAACCGTCTTATCCCAGTCATACGTAAAACCGAGCATTTTCAGCTGTGCAGTGAAAGTCTTTATATTCGCCTGCGTAAAACCTTCGGGATTGTTGCCCGTCTTTATCGCATACTGTTCCGCTGGCAGTCCGAAACTGTCGAAACCTATGGGGTGCAGGACGTTATAGCCCTGCATTCTCTTCATTCTGGCAAGTATATCGGTAGCGGTATAACCTTCCGGGTGTCCTACGTGCAGACCCGCGCCCGAGGGGTAGGGGAACATATCCAGAATATAATATTTGGGCTTGGAAAAATCGTGTAGGTCCGTGCGGAACGTCTTGTTGTTTTCCCAGTATTCAATCCATTTTTTTTCAACGCTTTCGAAGTTTGTGTAAGCCATATGTCTTAATCCTTATTTTTTGTCTTTGCCGTCGCTTCCGTCGCTTTCTTTGGACTTTATCGAGTATTCTATATCAGTGTTTGCTTTGCAGAGCGCGTCGATAAATTCGTCGTACCATTCTTCACGTACGACAATGGTAATAAAATTTTTGTCGGCGAAGTGTACGGAAAGTTTATTTGTGGTTCTGTCGAGAACGACGGATTCTATATTTTTTATTTCGTATTTGCTTTTTATAATGCCGAAACTCGATTTGAGAATTTTTCCGTCAATCGAATAATAGGAAGAAACAAGTAGCCCTATTAAAATGACAAGCAGTATAACGGGTATTAAAAACATTAGGGTATACTGCAATATCGGATATATCGGATTAACCGCGGAGGAGGGGTTGCCCGTAATGATCGCGTATACGTTTACGCCCATGCCTGCAACGCAGAGAGCTATCCCGACGTATATGAAAATTGCGGTAAGCCTCGGAAACTTGTATTTAAAAACTTTCATAGCTTTAATTATACTTAGACGCGCGCTAAAAAGCAACAAAAAACAATTGAAATATTCGTCATAATAGGCTATAATGCATATATGATTAAACTTATTAAAAGCGGAGTATATTATTCCGAAGGAACACTGGTAAAAGAAAACGTCGCATTTATGGTTGAAGCCAAAAAGCGCGAAGCGGTTAAGGGAACTATGGCTTACCGCATACTCGATTCGCACAATAAGGGCGACGTAAACGACCTTAAAATTTCTTTCGACGGTCTTGTTTCTCACGATATAACCTATGTGGGTATAATCCAGACGGCAAAAGCTTCGGGGCTTAAAGAGTTTCCGATTCCTTACACGCTTACAAACTGTCACAATTCGCTGTGCGCGGTAGGCGGAACGATAAACGGCGACGACCATCTTTTCGGACTGACCTCCGCAAAAAAATACGGCGGGAATTACGTTCCCCCGCACGTTGCGGTCATACACCAGTTCATGCGTGAAACGACGGCTAAATGCGGAGCTATGATTCTGGGCTCCGACAGCCATACGCGATACGGCGCGCTGGGCACGATGGCGGTAGGCGAGGGCGGACCAGAACTCGTCAAACAGCTTCTCGGCAAAACTTACGATATTAAGCGCCCCGAAGTAATTGCCGTATATTTAAAAGGCAAGCCCAAAAAAGGGGTAGGGCCTCACGATATTGCTATTGCGCTTATCGGCGCGGTTTTCAAAAACGGCTTCGTCAAAAACAAAGTGCTTGAATTTATAGGTCCCGGCATTAAAAATCTTTCTATGGATTACCGTTGCGGTATCGACGTTATGACGACGGAAACGTCGTGTCTTTCCTCTGTCTGGGAAACGGACGATTTGACCCGCGAATATTTCGAAATCCACGGCAGAAGCGGGGATTTCAAGCCTATGCGCCCTTGCGAACCCGCCTATTACGACGGCGCGGTCACTGTGGATTTGTCGTCCGTCGAGCCGATGATTGCATTGCCATTTCACCCTTCGAATGCCTATACAATCAAAGAGTTTAAAGAGAACGCGGAAGATATTCTCGCGGATATAGAGAAGGCGGGCAACAGGCTTTTAAAAAACCAGACTTTCAGTCTGCGCGATAAAGTCAAAGGCAAAGACGTGTTTGTCAGTCAGGGCATAATAGCAGGGTGTGCGGGCGGAAGCTATGAAAACATAGCCGAATCCGCCGAGATTCTGCGCGGTAAGTCCTGCGGTAACGGCGAGTTCGCGCTCAGCGTGTATCCGCAGAGCCAGCCCGTATTTAAAAGCCTGTGCGACAACGGCTATGTATCCGCTTTAACGTGTTCGGGCGCGGTTTTTAAAACGGCTTTCTGCGGTCCCTGTTTCGGGGCAGGAGATACGCCCGCCAACAACGGGCTTTCAATCAGGCACACAACGCGCAACTTCGAAAACCGTGAAGGCTCCAAACCGGGCGAGGGACAGCTTTCGGCTGTCGCTTTGATGGACGCGCGTTCCGTTTCGGCAACGGCGGTTAACGGCGGTAAGCTGACGTCGGCTACCGAAGTTGATTATACCCGCAAAATCAAGAAATATTATTTCGATAAAACTATTTACGAAAACCGAGTGTATTACGGAACGGGCAAGCCCGATAAAAAGGCGGAAGTTGTTTGCGGACCAAATATTGCGGACTGGCCCGAACAGATTGGGCTTGCCGACAATCTGCTTATAAAAATCGTATCTGTAATCGGCGACCCCGTCACGACTACGGACGAGCTTATTCCTTCGGGCGAAACGTCGTCTTACCGTTCCAATCCTTTACGGCTTGCCGAATTTACGCTGTCGCGCAAAGACCCGCAGTATGTAGGTGAAGCGAAAGCCGTTCAGGCGGACGAAGGGGTTCGCAGGCGTGAGGGAAGCCTTCCCGAAAAACTAATAAAGAAAATACCCTTCGCTCTTCCCGAAAACATCTCCTACGGGAGCTGTGTCGTTTCCGTTAAGCCGGGCGACGGTTCGGCGAGGGAGCAGGCTGTATCGTGCCAGCGCGTGCTCGGCGGAATTGCAAATATCGCGCAGGAATACGCGACGAAGCGGTACCGTTCCAACCTCATAAACTGGGGTATGCTTCCGCTTGTATGCCGGGGGCAGAAATTCGTCAAGGGCGATTATGTGTTTATACCCGACGCTGTAAAACTTATCAAAGATGGCGCGGAGGAATTGCCTGCAAAACTCATATCTGGTAAGAAGGTTAAAGACGTTGTTTTCGGCACGGGCGGGCTAACTGCCGAAGAAAGGCGGATACTGCTGAGCGGGTGTCTGATAAACTACAATAAAAATAAATAAAAAAATCCCCCCGGTTATTACGGTAATTCCCATAGGGAGTTTAATAAAACGCAAATAAAAAGGTTTAGGCATGGCGTTAAGCTGTGCCTTTTCTGTACTTTTTTTCGTGGACGAATTAGGCTACTCGTAGCATAGTGAGATATAGATATGTTTTATATTTCCCGCAAAATTCAATCGGTTGCGTTCTTTCATTTTTCGTGATATAATGATTGTACGATAAACAGTAATTTAGAGGAGATTTTAATATGCTTACAACAGAGCCAACTATTGAAATGATTCAGGAGTGGA
>CANOUP010000027.1 GCA_947570625.1 uncultured Clostridia bacterium
CTGTGACCCACTGCTTGTAGGGCAGTTGCTCTCCCAACTGAGCTAAGCTCCCGAACGCTTAATTAATATATCAAATATAAGAATAAAAATCAAGCGTTTTTTAAACTAAATTTTATTTTTTATAAATTTTTTGCGTTTTGCTTTTTGCGCGGAAAAATACTATATTTATATTTATGTGCAATCAATCGCAAACTGTTACCTGTTTTTTTTAAAATGACTGTATAAATTTTTTCACCTGCGTCAATAAAAACTGTGTAAGGAGTTTTGAAAATGAAAAAGTTTATTGCATTAGCAGTTGTTTCTCTGGCGGTAATCGCAACGATATATTTTGTAGGCACGGCGTCCTTTGCGCAGGCGGACACCGATTATCTGAGAATACACGTCCGCGCGAACTCGAACGAACAGATTGACCAGAACGTCAAATACAAGGTAAAAGACGAAGTTGTCAGATTTATCACCCCGTACGCTTCGAAGTGCACGGACAAAGACAAAGCTATCGAAATCATCGGCGGTATTCTTCCAGAAATAGAAAAGGTATGCGACCGCGTACTCAAAGCAAACGGCTTTACGTACACCTCGAAGGCAAGCGTGCGCGCCGAGGAGTTTCCCACCCGCGTTTACGGCGATTTGACTCTGGAAAGCGGAATTTACGACGCGCTTATAATCGAGCTCGGCTCGGGCACGGGCGACAACTGGTGGTGCGTGATTTATCCGCCCCTGTGCTTCACGTCGGGCAACGGGAACGTACAGTACCGCTCGGCGATAATGGATATTATCAATAAATTCAAAAATAAGTGAATTACCCTCATCCGTCTTTGTTTAAAACAAAGACACCTTCCCCCTATCAAGGGGGAAGGCTTAATAGAAAAAGCGGACGGCAAAAGGCTCTCGGACATTTTTCCGAGAGCCTTTTATTATGTGTTTAATTCCACCGTTAAGCGGAAATGCGTTCAAAGCCGCCTATTTTATTTGCTTTGATATCGTCGTTCCACAACCCGTAGTTTGCAAATTTCACACAGTACAGAGGCGCGCTTTGCAACTCTTCCCCGTAAATACGCAGATAAACGTCGTATTTTCCGCTTTCAAGACCATGCTCAACATTGAATTCGAGCTCATCCTTTAAGGCAATTTCTCCATAATCCGCAATAAACGCCGTCGCGCCTGTACTGTCGGTAAATATCAGCTTTGCCCGCTTGTTTCTGTTCAAATTCCCAAATCCCGCGTTTTGCAACGTAAGGCGGACGTTCAATTTTTCAGACGAGGACGAATAAGTAAATACCGAGTTTTTCAATACAAATCTGTATCCCAAACGGTTCTGTATGTAAGTAAAGGCGGTTTCGCCGTAATATTGTTTTTCTAATCCGCATGCTTCTGTATAAAAGGTGTTTTTCCACTTTTTGATTACTCTGTTATCCCACTCTGAATTAAGATAACTTAAATGAATTTTATTCATTTCGGGTAGACACGCTTCAATATTGTGAAGCGGACTGTCGGGGACGGCAACTTCGCCGCCGAAAGGTAAATGAGCGTTTTGGGCGCTTAAAAAATTTATATCGCGCTCTCTGTTACGGTAAGTACCCAAATCACTTTCGGAGCCCAGATATCCGTCGTTATATAAGCCTAATCTGTAAGCCTTTTCGTCGGGCGATATTGAAATTTCTTCAACCTTGTTGTCAGATACGTTAATATAATTGTATATCATTTCAGGCGTCCGCACCAACACGGGTATTTCGGAAGCGGAGGTTAAAAAAGCGTTTATAAGCGGAGTTATATGCTCCGGGTTTGCCGCCGCACTAGTATGCATTTCGCCCCAGGGACCTATAAGTCCCGTTTCAATAGCGGTGACCGTATTCACATAACGGTTGAGCACAGAACAAATACTCTTCACGTGCTCCAACATTACTTCGAGAACCGGCTCCTTATCGGCACTGCCGTTATAACCGGGATCGTAAGCAAACCTCACAATCGCATTTTTGTCATTTTCTTTAAGATAAGAAAGCAAGGTGTCCAGCCCTTCCAACGCGGCATTGGTGAGCGGCTTGTCTGCCGCGTTATTTACCGCCGCCGAAAACGCGCTTATATCGCAACGCAAATGATATAGCTGCGTTTGTGAATTTATTACGCCCTTGTTGTACGTCGCTCCGTTTTCGTCGATTTTTACATATACAGGACGGTAAAATCCCTGGTCGGGATTAGATATTTCCTCCGTGCTTTCCTCGTAATTCAAATCCTGAACGTGCTTTTCGCCTGCGTCGGTTTTACCGCATGCGGAAAAAATCGCGGCAATGATAAAAACCGATAAAATTATTGATGTTAATCTTACTTTCATATATATAATCCTTATGTTTTATACAAATGTAAGGTAATTTTATCATATCGTCGATAAAAAACAAACGGTTGACAAAGCATTCCGCTTTTTTTACGCTTGATTTGCGATATAAACGCAAGGTTTACCACAGTACGGGTACGCCGTCTACATAGTGCCAGAACAAAAGCTCTCCGTCCGTTTTTTCCGTTTCGCTGTAATAATACGTGGGAAAATAGTTGTAAACTTTTTCCCCGTCGGGCATTTCGTCGTATATGTTAAGGTTCCAGATTCTCGCCTCCGCCTCCGCCAAAAAGCCCGCAGGCGGAAAATCCGACCGCACAGCCTGCAAAAGTTAAAGACAGCATCATGACAGCAATTATCTTTTTCATAATTACTCCCTATATACTATACTTCATTGTTTTCAGTATAGCACAGTGCGAAAATTTTTACAAGTTTTTGACGCGCAAATAAATTTAACCGCCCGCCGTATAACTTTTTAAGAGATAAACATAATAATTGCAACGATACAACATAAACCGACTACTCTTCCGATACCGTACACGATTTTAAGAACAAATTTTTTCTTATACGGCGTTAAAGCCCTTGCTAATCCGTCTTTGGATTACCTGCGGTCTTTGCCTTGTCTAAATCAAAATTTGTTATCTTAAAATTGCGAAGCACCTTAACGAGCGGATTTCAAATTGATTTGTGTGCGGCGTGCGCGAAGCCGTACAGATAGTACCGCGAGTGCATGGCGCACGAAAAGCGGTCGAAAGCCGCCGTTAAGGCGTGTTCCGTATCGGAAAGCAGTCGGTCAGCGCTCGCGGTGAAAAACACGGGGAGCAAGGAGGAAAAATGAAAAAAGCACTTAGAATAGGGCTGGTAGCGTTGGCGGTCGCCGCCGTCGGAACTACCACGGCAATATTCAGCACAGCTTACACCAACGAAGAAATTTCTCCGTCGTATGTGCAGACTGCCGTATTGAGGCAGGGAGCCGTAGGCGGCGAAGTGAAGGAATTACAGCGCAGGCTTAAAAACTGGGGTTACTACAACGGCGCGGTAGACGGAGTTTACGGCAAAGGCACGGTAGCCGCGGTTAAAGCCTTCCAGAAGAAGAACGGTCTTATAGCAGACGGCGTCGCGGGCATCGAAACCTACAAGGCGCTGGGAATGAACGATTCCGTAAGGGCGCTTGAAAACGACAGAAAGCCCAATCCGGGAAGTTCGGCAAATCCCAATTACACAAATTCGGATTTGTATCTTCTGGCTAAATGCATTTACGCCGAGGCAAGGGGCGAAAGCTATACCGGTCAGGTTGCGGTCGGAGCAGTCGTGCTCAACCGCGTCGCTTCGTCCAGCTTCCCCAACACCATTTCGGGCGTAATCTATCAAAAGAACGCTTTCACGGCAGTTTCAGACGGACAGATTAATCTCGAACCCGACAAGACGGCTATGAACGCGGCTTCGGACGCAATGAACGGCTGGGACCCCACTTACGGTTGCATCTACTACTACAACCCCGCGGTGGCGACAAGTTCGTGGATATTCGGAAGAAAGACGGTTACCACAATAGGTAAACACGTATTCGCAGTATAGGAGGCAGATTAAGTGAAAAAAGAAGTATCAAGCGGTGCTGAAAAAGCCGAAAAACTCACACGCACGAAAACCGCGGACACGGCTAAAAAGGCGCAGTCCGCCAAAAAACCCGCGGTAAAAAAGGTTGAAGCCCAAAAGAAAACCGTGAAAAAGACCGAAAAGACGGTTAAGCCCGTTAAAAAGGTCAAAAAGGAAAAGAAAATAAGCGAAAAGAAGCTTGCAAAAAAGAAACTGCACGAAGAGAAAAAGCTTCAAGCGGCTAAAATCAGGGCGGAAAAGAAACAAAAAAGACTTGAAAAGAAGCTCGAACACAAGCAGAAAAGGCTTGACAGAATTGCTTCTTTCAAGGAAAAAAGAGCCGAGCGCCGCGAAAAACGCAGAGAGCGCAAGGATATGCTTAAACACGAAACCAAGGAAGCGCGCTTAAAGCGCATTGCCGAAGAAAAGCATGCTAAAACGGAAGCGCGCATTGCTAAGCGTCAGGCGGCCGCCGCCGAAAGACAGGCAAGACGCGAACACCGCCTTAAAGTCCGCGCCGAAAAACGCGCAGACAGAGAACAGAAGAGCAAAACCCCCGGTTTCGGAGGCTGGCTCGCGGCGGTCATTTCGCTGGGCGTAGTTACGCTTGCGCTCGGTTCGATGCTTACCTTCGGCTGGATGAACATGGACGGTATGCAGGCGGATATGGCGAGCGTTCACACGCAGTCCGTGTACGAGCTTAACTCCGTAGTCGACAACCTCGACGCAAACCTTTCCAAAGCGAGAGTTACGAACTCCGCAAACGAGCAGGTAAAAATTCTTACCGACATCGCCATCGAAAGCGAAATCGCGGAAACCATTCTCGAAAGACTGCCCGTCGACACACAGCTTACCCAGAATATGACGTCGTTCGTAAACAAGATGGGCGACAGCGCGCAGTCCATGCTCTACGCCGTCGCGCGCGGTAAAAAGCTTACCGAAAGCCAGAAGGCTTCTCTCGAATATATGTACGACGTCAATCTCGAAATGAAGCGAATTATCAACGACCTTGTTTCCTGTTGCGGTGAAAAGGAAATGATTCAGGCTATGAAGGGCAAGGAAGACAGCCTTATGGTTAAGTCGTTCGGCGATATACAGAACAACACCATCGAAACGCCCAAGGAAATCAACGACGGTCCTTTCTCTGACAGCATTAAAAAGGTAAGCGCAAAAAATATCGAAGCTCTCGAAGAAATCAGCGCAACACGCGCCGA
Source organism: uncultured Clostridia bacterium (assembly GCA_947570625.1). Lineage (GTDB taxonomy): Bacteria > Bacillota > Clostridia > Christensenellales > Borkfalkiaceae > Coproplasma. The sequence continues at coordinate 5,137 of CANOUP010000027.1, forward strand.
AGAACTTGCAGGCGAGTATTTCAAAGATTACAACGTTACGGACGTCCGCTGTACGGGCGAAACCGTTGCCGAACAGCTTGAATGTTTCAACATTTTAATCTCTACCGGCGACGGCGAAATGATGGCGCAGCTCTCCAAAAAGGGCGGTAAAGTCGTTATGTTCGACAGCTACAAGGATTGCAGCGACAAGAATTTCTCGGTTGACAGATGCGTCGATATAGCGACAGACTTCCTCAACGCGCTCGGCTTCGACGGAATGAAAGCCGTATGGACGAGCGAAAACGGCACGACGTGCAACCTTAACTTTGCTTATGAAGCAAACGGCGTAATTTACTACCCCGATATGATTAAAGTCAAGGTCTGCGAGGAAAGAGGAATCGTTACGGGTATGGAAGGACTTTCCTACGTCCTTAACCACACCGAAAGAAGGGCGAATTCCGCTGAAATTTCCGAATCGGAAGCTCGCGCAAACCTCAATTCCGTATTCGAAGAAGAAGGCGCAAGACTTGCCGTTATTCCCCTTGACGGAGAAGAAGTGCTTGCTTACGAATTTTTCGGCTCCTACGGCGACAACACGTATTATATATATGTTGACGCAAAAACGGGCGACGAAGTTCAGGTGCTTACGGTAGTCGGCACCGCACAGGGAAGAGCGTTACTCTAATCGGATATAAAAACTTTGCCCCGCGCACAGCAGTGCGCGGGGCTTTGTTTCACGTTTGACGACCGATAAGCAAGTTTACCGCAAACGTTATTAAGATACGCGGTTAAGCGGAACGCTTTCGCTTGACGACCGATAAGCTAATCTATTGCAAACGTTTTTAAGATACGCGGTTAAGCGGAACGCTTTCGCTTGACGACCGATAAGCTAATCTATTGCAAACGTTTTTAAGATACGCGGTTAAGCGGAACGCTTTCGCTTGACGACCGATAAGTTAATCTATTGCAAACGTTTTTAAGATACGCGGTTAAGCGGAACGCTTATTGTTTGTCTATAATATCGAGTATTTCCGAAATTCTTTCCAAATCGTCGCGGGAATAGTAGTCGATATAAATTCTGCCCTTTTTGTCGTTACCGATAAGGCTTACCTTGGTGCGGAAAGTGTAGCGCATACGTTCGACGAGCTGTTTGAGCTCGACCGAAGCCAACGCTCTCTTTTTCTTTTTACGCTCTTCGAGTATTTCGGGAGCGAGCGTGTGCGCGCGGACTTTCTTTTCAAGCTCTCTGACGGAGGTCTGGTTCTTAATCGCGTCGGAGGCGAACTGTATCTGGTCCTCCGTCGACAGCATTACAATCGTCCTTGCGTGACCGGCGGAAAGCTTGTTTTCCGCGACCATACCCATAACCTCGGGGCAGAGATGTAAAAGCCTTAGCGTATTGGCGATTGCGGGGCGGGATTTGCCGATACGTTCGGCAAGCTCGTCCTGCGTGAGCTTGTAATCTATCATAAGCTGTTTCATCGCAGTCGCCGCTTCGATGGGGTTCAAATCTTCACGCTGTAAGTTTTCGATAAGCGAAATCTCTTTGATTTCGCGTTCGCTGTAATTTCTTACGACGACGGGAATAGTCTTTAACCCCGCAAGCTTGGTCGCCCTGAAACGGCGTTCGCCCGCGATAATCATATAAGTTCCGTCGTGATTGTCGTTGACGACGATGGGCATAATCACGCCGTGCTTCTTTATAGAGTCGGACAGCTCTTTCAAAGCCTGTTCGTCAAAATTCTTTCTCGGCTGGTTGGGGTTCGCCGAAATTATGTCAAGCCTCATGTCCTCGGCGTTCTTTCTTTCTTCCTCGGTATAGCCGAACGCGCTTTTATGCTCAAACACTTGTTCGTAAGCCGCTCCCGTATCCTTGAACAGCTCGTCGAAGCCCTTGCCTAAACCTTTATTTCCTTTTGCCATAACTTTTTCCTCAGAATTTTTATTTTAGTTTTGTTTGGACAGAAATTCTTCCGTCAAAGCCTTGTAAGCCCTTGCCCCGACGCACTTGGGGTCGTGGAGCATTACGGGCACGCCGTGGCTGGGAGCTTCGGCAAGCCTGACGTTTCTGGGTATGATAATTTCATACAGCTTGCTTTTGAAAAACTTCTTTATCTCGGAGGCAATCTGTTTGGAAATGAGAGCCCTGCTGTCGTACATAGTTATTACGACCCCTTCGATTTGAAGATTGGGATTTAGCCGTTGTTTTACAAGGGCAATCGTATTCATAAGCTGGCTTAATCCTTCCATGGCGAAATACTCGCTTTGAAGGGGAATTATGACCGAATCCGCCGCAACCCAGGCGTTTATCGTAAGAAGTCCGAGCGAGGGCGGACAGTCTATAAATATGTAATCATAATCGTTGCGGATTTTTTCTAGCGCATTCTTTAAAATCTGTTCCCTGTTGCGTTTATATACAATATCTACGTCTGCGCCCGTCAAATCGACGTTTGCAGGCAGTATATCGAGGAGTTCGACCTGCGTCGGCAGTATATTTGCCGACGCAGTGTCGTCATCGATAAGGACGTTATACACGGATTTTTTCAAAGCGCCCTTTGAAAAACCCAGAGCGGTCGTCGCGTTGCCCTGCGAGTCTATATCGACAAGCAGAGTTTTCTTGCCGAACTGCGCGCAGTACGCGGCCATATTTACGGCAGTGGTCGTTTTGCCGACACCGCCCTTTTTATTAGTAAAAGCGATAATTTTTCCCATATTCTTTTCCGTTGCGACGTCAGTGTTTCACGTGAAACCCGTCAGCTTTCATATTTCTTGAAAGGGTTCTGAGCACGGTCGCTGTCGTGTTCGTCCATATACGCAATAACTTCTTCAAAGGTCTTGCCTTCCAAAAGCATATCGACTTCTTCGGTATAAATGGTTTCGCGTTCGATAAGAACTCTCGCCATATTGTCGAGGATAGAGCGGTTGTCGCTTAAAAGCTTTCTCGCGCGTTCAAGCTGGGTTGCAACTATTTCGCGCACTTCGTCGTCTATCATTTTAGCCGTTTCTTCCGAATAAGGATTGTGCGTTGCCATATCCTTACCGAGGAACACGGGCTGAGAATCGTCGCTGTAACTTATAAGTCCGAGCTTTTCGCTCATACCGAATTCGGTGACCATTGCACGCGCAAACTTCGTCGCCTGCTTGATGTCGCCCATTGCGCCCGAAGAAATATCCTTTATTACGAGTTCTTCGGCAACGCGTCCGCCCAGACTCATACAGATGTCGTCAAGCATAAAGCTCTTGGAATAATAGCCTCTGTCCGTTTCGGGACGGGTCATCGTGAACCCGCCTGCATTTCCGCGGGGGATTATGGTTACTTCGTGCACGGGGTCGCAGTTTTTGCAGAGCTTTGCCAGAATACAGTGTCCCGACTCGTGGAAAGCGGTAAGACGTTTTTCGGATTCGGTAACTACTTTACTGCGTTTTGCGGGTCCCATTGCAACCTTATCTATACTTTCGAAAAGTTCGGCGTTGGTGATGAATTTTTTGTCCGCCCTCGCGGCAAGTATCGCGGCCTCGTTCAATAGGTTTGCAAGGTCAGCTCCCGAGAAGCCTGCGGTAAGCCTTGCAACCGTCTTGAAGTTGACGTCGGGGGCAAGGGGTTTATTGCGCGCGTGAACCTTTAATATCTGTTCCCTGCCCTTGACGTCGGGAAGGTTAACGTAAACCTGCCTGTCAAATCTGCCGGGGCGCGTAAGAGCGGGGTCGAGTATGTCGGCACGGTTGGTCGCCGCCATGACGATTACGCCCTCGTTGGATTCAAAGCCGTCCATCTGCACGAGAATCTGGTTGAGGGTCTGTTCGCGTTCATCGTTTCCGCCCCCGAGCCCGGCGCCACGGTGACGGCCAACGGCGTCGATTTCATCGATAAAGATGATGCAGGGCTGGTTTTTCTTAGCCATTTCAAATAAGTCGCGTACGCGCGAGGCTCCGACGCCGACGTACATTTCGACGAAATCCGAGCCCGAAACGGAGAAGAAGGGAACGCCCGCTTCGCCCGCTACCGCTTTGGCGAACAGCGTTTTACCCGTTCCCGGAGGGCCTACGAGAAGCACACCGCGGGGGGTGCGCGCCCCTAAATCCGAAAACTTTTTGGGCTGGCGCAGGAACTCGACTATTTCAGCAAGCTCGACTTTTTCTTCTTCGGCGCCGGCTACATCTGTAAAGCGCACTTTAATATTTGTAGATATGCGGGCTTTGGTCTTGGCAAAGCTCATAACTTTTCCCGCACCGCCCATTGACGAGCGGATTATAAGGAAGAATACAACGCATACGACTACGAGCATTAAAACGGAGAATGCGGTCGAAACCCAGCTTCCCGCATTGGGATTTGCCTGGTCGATTACAACGCCGTATTCGAACTGCCATTTGTAAAGGGTTTCCGAATCCCAGCTTTCCGAACCGTAAGCCGAAGGACCGTAACAGTAGTATCTTTTTGTACCCTTCACTGCCGAGTCGTAACCCGAATACTCGTAACCGTTGGTTTCTATACGCCATATGACGACAATGGGATTACCCTTTTCGTCGACGATTTTTCCGCCGTCGCCTATATGATAACCTTCGGGAATATCTCCGACGTCTTTCGCGGTTCCGTCCGAGTTGACGTACTGCGCATTCTCTACATATTCCTGGAACTGAGTACGCGTTATCTTAACCGCACCGCCGTTTAAAAGTTGCGTCACGATGACGGCAACGACTGCGACTGCAAGAAGCGCGATAATTACCCAGGAAATAATTCTGCCTTTTTTACTCAAAATCAGTCTCCTTATATAATTTTGTATTAAATTATTTTTGTAATCAGTATTTTAACATATATATCTGCGTATTTCAAGTATTTATATCCCAAATCAATCAATTTTTATTGAATTTTCACTTATTTCATAACGGTTAAACACATATGAAAACAAGAAAAATTATATAAAAAGTATATTGCGCCTATTAAAATTTGCAGTAAAAAATGTTTAACGTGAAACATTCAACCAAATTTTTAACCCTAAACAGTGTTTCACGTGAAACATAAAGCGCGATTTTTTGGTTAATTTATCCACAAGTGCATAACGTATTGTTGAAATGTGGACAATTTTTTGAAATAAACCTTGGCATTTACCCGTATTATATATATTAAAACAGCCCGTTATAATAATAAGTATGGGCAATTCGGCGCAAATAACAGCTTTAAGCGCAAAAATATTTATTCACATTTATCGCAAAGTTATTATATTTTAATAGAAAGCAGTCAATAACCTTTCCGACTGAGGTAAATTATGGACTATTCGTTTAATTTATATAATTCGCTTGCACCCGGCGGAGTGTGCCTTGCTTTGAAGAAAATTATGCCGCCGGACGGCGAAGCTCCCGTCATTCTCTGTATCGGAAGCGATTTATCCGTAGGCGACAGTCTTGGTCCCGTGACGGGAACCAAGCTCAAACAACAGCTTGCGGGACTCAACTGCTTCGTTTACGGAACGCTTGCAAAACCCATCACCGCGCACGAAGTAAAATATATGAACGACTTTTTGAGATTCACCCATCCCAACAGTCCCGTAATCGCCGTCGACGCGGCCGTCGGGCTTGCGGGCGACATAGGATTGATAAAAGTAGCGCCCCGCGGACTTAAACCGGGAAGCGGAGCGAACAAGAAGCTTCAAAAGGTGGGCGACGTTTCGATAATGGGAATAATAGCCGAACAATCCGTTTTCAACTACTCGCTGTTTTCGGCGACAAGATTAAACGTCGTATACAAAATGTCGGACATAATAGCGGAGGGCATAACTTCATTCGTTTTGGACTATCTGCAAAATGCGGGACTGAAACAGACCTTCTCGGGAATAATGCAGAGTTTTCTTTAAAAACAGGCGCATAAAAAAAACCGCTCGACGCGGTTTTTTTTAAAGTTCGATTATTTTTTTATTTTGTCTGCGGGCGTAATTTACGGTGTAGAAGGTTCCGCCCTTTTCCTTTCTCAAAAAACTTACGATAAGGTCGCTGTTGTCGACCATATATCTGTCGCGCTCGTGCATACAGCCGGGATAATAGAAATCGGAAAGAGTGATAACTTCGTCGCAACGGGAAAGCACTCTCTCGTACAGCTTTCTTGCGCTCTCGGAAAACCTTTCAGTCTGGTTGGCGCAGGGTATGCAGGCGATAAGCTTCACGTCGTAATTTTTCTTATGCATTATTACGCTCTGCGCCGACTCCAAATCGAAACCCATAGCCATACCGCAAAGAAAAGTGTCCGTTCCGTTTTTTATCAGATGCCCGATGGTCCTGTCCAAAAGCGACGCGTCGAAATTTGTATTTTTAAGATTACGGTGACCCGTAAAAGCGCATGTTCTGTACATAATTTAAAGCGGGTTTTTCCTTTCCCTTCCCTGTCCTCTCGGATACTGCGTGGGAGTCTTTTTTATTTTTCTTATTTTTATGAGGGTGCGCTTTCCGCCGTCTTCGGGAAGCTCGTAGGAAATAACGTCCTCGATCTCTCCGCCCAGAACGGACAGCGCGTGTCCGGCTTCCCTGATTTCTTCCGCGGCATCCGACTTATAAGCAATGAAACAGCCCCCGACCTTAACGAACGGAAGGCAGTATTCCGAAAGAACGTTCAGCCTTGCAACCGCCCGCGCGCAGGCAACGTCGAACTTTTCGCGCAATAATTTGTCGTGCGCCCCGTCCTCGGCGCGGATATTTAAAACTTTTACACAGTCCAGCTTTAATTTATCCACAACGCTGTTCAGAAAAGCGCACTTTTTGCCCGTGCTTTCTATTAAAGTAAACTTCAAATCATCCCTTACAATCTTCAAAGGAATGGACGGAAAGCCCCCGCCCGAACCTATTTCAACGACGTTTGCGCCTTCGCCGAAAAGAAATTCTCCCGCGGCGCTGTCAAAAAAATGTTTGTAAAGAATACCTTTATCGTCGCAAATTGACGTGATATTACAAACTTTATTATATTCTTTCATCATCGATGAAAAAAGAGTAAATTTGTTGGAACATTTGTTTGTTATAAGATTCAGATACTTATCAGTTTCCATATGTTTATTATAACATAACCCTTTCCAAAATACAACTTAAATTTTATCAACAATCAAAATTTTCCACAATTAACAAAATACGGTTGATAACTATATTTTTACCCTATGACGATAAATTTTTCAAATTTCCGTTAACGGAGGTTAACCACTCTTCAACAAAATATAAACATTTTTATTAACACAAAAAAATACCTTTTTCCACTGTTTAGCCGACTAAATATTACTTTTTTTTGGTTGCTTTTTGTATTAAATTTTGTTATTATATTAATGTAATGCAAAAACAGCTTAAAAGTTATACACATTTTTAAGTTGTCCACAATTTGCCAATACTAATATTTAATAATATAAATAATAAAAATAAAGGAATAAAGAAATGAAGGCTGTTTGCGAAGGCGTTGAATTATCGGAAGCCGTGCTTAAAGTCGTTAAGGCTTGCGCGAGTAAAACCATTACCCCCGTTTTGGAATGTATTAAGTTGAAAGCAGAAAACGACAGACTTATAATGACGGCTACCGACGGCGAAATTTCCATACAGAAAGCCATTAAAGCCGAAGTCTTGGAAGAAGGCGAAGTGTGCGTTCCCGGCAAGTACTTTTCGGAGTTTATAAAAAAGCTTGAAAACGTGCAGATTGTTCTCTCCTCGGTCGGCAGTAAAATGGACATAATCTACGCCGACAGCCAGACGGACATGCAGGTGCTTTCCGCGGAAGAATTTCCGAGAATAGACCTCGACATCAGCGAAAACAGCTTCACCCTTAAAACGGATGACCTTAAAAAGTTTATTTCCGCAACGTCCTTCTGTTGTTCGACGGACGATTCCAGACCCATTTTAAAGGGTTGCCAGTTCGTGATAAAAGGAAATGACATCTGCGTCACCTCACTCGACGGTTTCAGGCTTGCAACCGTTAAAGGACAGGTTACCGCGTCCACGGGCGATATGGAGATTGTCTGTCCCGCGAGAACTTTAAACGAAATAGAGAAAATGGTCGAAGGCGACGGCGAAACTCAGATTTTCGTACAGCGCGGTATGATACTCGTATCCACCGACAGCACGGTTCTGACTTCCAGACTTTATAACGGCGACTTTATAAAGAAAGAAAATATTATACCCAAAGACTTCACCACTTCCGTCACGGTCGAAAAATCGGCTTTAAAGGCGAGTATCGAGCGCGCGGCGGTGCTTGTAAGAAACGATAAAAACAGCCTTATCATTTTCGATATAAACGCGGACAGGATAGAAATATCTTCAAATTCGGAAATAGGTAACGTTCAGGAACCCGTAAAGGCGCAAATCGAAGGCAAGGATATAAGGATTGCAATGAACTCCAAGTTCATAATAGACGCGGTCAACGCGCTAAGCGAAGACAAAATCGTTCTTGCGTTCAACAGCCAGATTCAGCCTTTCGTATGCGAGAACGTCGAAAATAAGGACAGGCTGTATTTAATTTTACCCGTGCGCACGGCTAATAACGCTTGACAAAAAATACAGTTTTAATGTATCTTTATAGCGTTCGGATTATCAAATTTGAAAACAACTAATTTAACGAGGACAAAAAAATATGAAAAGAACTTATCAACCTAAAAAAAGACAGAGAAGCAAAGTTCACGGATTCAGGAAAAGAATGGCTTCCAAAGCAGGAAGAAACGTTTTGAAGAGAAGAAGAAATAAAGGCAGAAAAAAGCTTTCCGCTTAATTTTAAGTGAACTATTCAAGAATAAAAAAAAATACGGACTTTCAAAAGCTTTTCAACAGGGGAAAACGTGTATTTTCCCCCTCTCTTACGTTGTTGTATTTTCCTTCGCAAAATATGTGTATGGGTATAGCCGTTTCCAAAAAGCACGGCAAAGCCCATAAACGCAACAGGATAAAACGGCTTATACGTTCCGCATTCGACAATTCGTGCGGAGAGCTGGAAAAAAATTACAGCGTCATTGTCCTGCCGAAGGTTGCGGAAGAATACACCTACGCGGAATTTGAAAAGAGCCTTAAATCGTGCTTTAAGAAGGTTAATACATGCGCAAAAAAGTAAAAAAGTTTTATAAACTTTTAAGGCGCACAGTTTTTAAACCGTTCATAAAGATGCTTTTGATGCGTCTTATTATTTTTTATCAGAAGCACCTGTCAAGAAAAACCTGCCTCTACTGTCCGACGTGTTCGGAGTATATGCTCCGCGCCATAAACAACCACGGCGTAATCGCCGGTATACTTTTGGGTTCATGGAGGCTTTTAAGGTGCAATCCCCTATCGAAGGGCGGATACGACCCCGTCCCCGAAAATCATTTCAAAGTAAAATGGGTCTTATAAATGTTACAAAACTTGCTTGAAGCGTCTACGAACTTCATAGACTTCGCCGTCGAAAAGATGAATATAATAAACCTCAACTGGATAGGTAAAATTATTCAGTGGCTTATCGAGGGTATCGGTATTGTCGGCGTCGGCATCATAGTTTTCACGCTTGCCATAAAGCTTATCACTATGCCCCTCGACGTGTATTCGAGGGTTAAAATGAAAAAGCAGTCGCTTATTATGAAAAGCATGCGCCCGCAGATGGAAAAACTGCAAAAGCAGTATGCCAACGACAAGAATATGTACAGCCAGAAGGTTATGGAACTGCAAAAGCAGAACGGCATAAATATGTTCGGCGCCTGCCTTCCCATGATAGTAACGCTTGTCATATTCATGGTCGTTTTCGGCGCGTTTTCCACTTATTCGCAGTACGCCAACCTGACAACTTACAACAATATGGTCGGCGAATACAACGCAAGCGTTCAGCAGTATGTGCGCACGGAAGAAAACGAAGACGGTTTTCTTATCGAAACGCGCGACGAGTCAATCGGCGAGGTTGCGTATTACGTAGATTTCGCGTCATTCAAAGCCGAAGCCGTAAAACAGGGTTTCGAACTTCCCGAAGATTACGACGATAAAAACGAAGCGGACAGAATAGAGATTGTGCGCGGTTACGTCCGCGAAACGGCGAGAAAGGCCGCGGCGGACTATTACAGAACCAAAAAGACGGGCTTTTTGTGGGTCGGCAACATATGGTACCCCGACTCTATGCTTAATAAGCAGGCGCCCGACTTTGCAAAGTTCAGCGCGTCGGTTTCGCGTGCGTCGGGCGTGGTAGACGCTTCTTACGAAGAATCTTACAACGAAGTCAACTACTATCTCGTTCATGAGGGCTATCCCAACGAAAACGGAAAAATAGAGGGAAATATATTCAACGGCTATTTCGTGCTTATCGTTCTTGCCATAGGACTTATGTTCCTGCAACAGTTTATTTCCATGCGTTCGCAGAAAGACGCCAACGAGCTGAGCACCGTCGACGGTTCGGGCGCAAAGACAAATAAATGGATGCTGATAATGATGCCTATAATTTACGGCATATTCTCGTTCTTTTACAGCGCGGCGTTCTCTATATATATGATAACAAGTACTTTGTACGGACTAGTGTCCATGCTTATAATAAATAAGGTGCTGGACGTTAAATTTGCAAAACAGGAAGCAAACGGCGGATACACGGCAAAGCGCGAAAAGAAAAATAACAGAAAGAGGTTAAAGAAATAATGGAAGAAATTTTTACCGGTAAATCGGTAGAAGAAGCGGTTCAGGCAGGTCTTACCGCGCTCGGTCTCGAAGAGAGCGAGGCTGAAATCGTTGTGTTGGAAGAGGGCAAAAAGAAGATATTCGGCTCGGTAAAAGCCAAGGTACAGATAAAAAAGAAGGTTTCCGACGCGAAGCGCGCCGTTGAATTTATAGACGGACTTCTCGAAATTCTCAAAATTTCGGCTGTCAGCGAAATTGTCGAAGAAGACGAAAACATTAAGATAGACATTAAGGCGACCAACTCGTCTAAGGTTATAGGAAAGCGCGGCGACGTGCTCGACGCTATCCAGTGCATTGCGGGCGCGGTTGCGAACATCGGCAGGGACCGGTACAGGAAAGTCGTCGTGGATTGCGAAAACTACCGCAGCCAGCGCGAAGAAACGCTTAAAGCGCTTGCCGAAAAGCTTGCGAAAAAGGCTGTGGAAAAAGGCAGAAAAATGACGCTCGAACCCATGAACCCTTACGAAAGGCGCATTATCCACTCGGCGCTTGCCGACAATCCCGACGTTAAGACCGTTTCGGAAGGAAAAGAACCTTTAAGGTATATCGCCGTAATACCCAACAACGCTAAGCCCTACGATAAGGGACTTAGATACGGCGAATACAACGGCGGAGAAAGAAGAGGTCAGAGGGGCGGCGACAGAAAGTTCGGCAAACCCTTCAACAAAGACAGAAACTCCGAAAGAAGATTCGACAAAAAACCTTCAAACGGCGGTTCGGGCTCGGGCGCGAAACGCGGTAAGAAAGAAATACATTTCGGAACGTTCCTCGGCAACAGCAACAAACCCGAATAAAGATTATTATCCCCGCAGTCTTACGGCTGCGGGGAATTTATTTTATAAAATGCTTGAAAAAAGTTAACGCTCCCGCAGCCGTAAGGCTGCGGGAGCGTTGCCTTTTATTTTACCAGATTGCGAGAGAGTCGAATGCGAAGTCCTCTACACAGCGTATAATTACTTCGTGCTTGCCATCATTAAGCAAGGGCGACAGGTAAGTCAGCGAATAACCGCCGTGCTTCTGCTCTGCTTCTATAGGCGTTACAAGCGTTCCGTCAATATACACTTCGTATTTGTTTGCGTGTCCGTCGGTCGTAAGTATTCCCAGTCTTGTGCCGGTGAAGTTAAATCTGACCGTAGCGTCCGTTCCGCCCTTGTAATTGTGTCCGAATACGGAGAAATCGCTCTGCACCGACCAGTTACCGCGGTATTCGAATATTTCGCTGTCGGGCGAATACAGATTTGAACCGTTGCCCTTGACGCTTAACACGTGCGCAAAGCGGAGCTCGTTAAACGAAAGCCTGCTCGAACCCGAGTGAGTCGCCGTAACTCTCAGCCTGAAATATCTGAAAGTGCATGCGCTGAACGCAAAGTCTTTGCTTGTTCCTACAGAGGGGTTGAGGTTGGAATTCGTCCAGGTGCCCATCGGGAAGAAGTTTTCGCCGTCAATACTGCCCTCTAACGTGAACGATTTGGGGAAACCTTTACCGCCGAAAAGCGTAAGCGTATTCGCCGTAATTTCCGAACCGTTGTCGAACGTCAGTATTGCGGGCGTGTCGGCGGAGGCGTAGAAGGAGTTGTGCGTGTGCATTCCCGTCGAAGGGTCGCCGTCGAACAGATTTGCCGCGCCGAACTGACTCTCGTCGTTTGCCCAGGGCTTGAAGTTGGATAATTCTTCCACGAGTTTGGGAACACCCTGTTCGGTGAGAATTTCGGGACGGCTCGTGTAATTGTAGTTGTAACCGCGCTTATAGTAATAATCGCTTGTGAACTGTTTGGAGAACTCGTAAGAGTTTCTGTAAGCCGTAGCGTACGACACTCCCTTGGGAGGTATAGGCTCGGCGTTGTTTACTTCTTCTTCGGTGACTTCCTTGCCCGTCGAATCGAAGTAATGCGTCACCTCGTTGCCGTTTTCGTCTATCGTCACGGTCGACGTGAAAGTCGGGGTCGTAAACTGGCTTACGCCTAAGCCTATAAAGCTTGCTTTGCCCGTAGGCTGGGAAATCATAACTTCTTTAAAGTACAGCCAGTTGTCTCTTTCCAAATCGATGTCCGCATAAGTCGTTTCGTCGTCCAGATGGAAGTTTGACGAATTGCCGTGCGCGGGAGTAATTTCCGCGCCTAACTCGTAGGTCTTGCCGTTATCCGTAGAAAGGAAGAGCGCACAGCTGTATCTTCCTCTCAGCGCGATGCGGTATCTGCCCGTTTCGGTGACAAACAGTTTTCCGCTTACCTCGACGACCGCGTTTGCGGGCGCGGGCGAATCCCCGCCGTACCATATATCCGTATTGCTGTTCTGCACGGGGTTTACGTTATCCGTTCTGTTTGCGCGGATAAAACCCGAATAGTTGTTTTCGAACGCTTCCCTTGCGTTTGTGTAAGCTTTACCCTCTTCGAAGGTGTAAGTCGTTCTTTCCAGCATGTTTTTATTGGTTTCGCGCGACTGTCTGAACCCGAGCACGAGGTCTACGTCGGCAACCTCGAACGCGCCGTCGTCCTTGGTAATGCCCAAGGTTACGTAAATTGCGCCCGATTCTTCCTTGTCGCCGGGGGTAAAGGTATAAACGTAATCGCCCGTCTTAACGAACGTACCGTTCGTTTCGTCCGTTCTGATATTCTTTATCTTATATGAAAATCCTTCGGGCAGTACGACGCTTCCGCTCTCGTACTGGTTTGCCGAATTTACCTTGTAAGCCGACAGGTCGACGGTGTACGGTTCGCCGTAGGGAATTACGAAGGGCTGTTGTGTTTTGGAATAAATCTTCTGTCCGTTGTAGTTATAGCTTCTGCCCGTCTGGTATACGCTTGAAACGGGTACGAACATGGGATAATCCTTCTGTTCTTGGGCAATGGTATCTACGTACCCCTTCGAGCCCGCCGCAAACGCCTTTACCAGTCCTATGTAGTAGGACATATTGTAATGGACGTTTTCGCCCCATTTTCTGAAATAGTTGACGCCCGAAGCGCAAGCCGATTTAATGAACGCGTCCTGCCCGAAATTGTGCATAAGCGTCGAGTAAACGGCAAGTCCGTTTGTGCCCGTTATCTGACCGGTAAGCACCCTGTTCAGCGCCCAGGTCGCGCTGGTGTAGGCGTTCCAGCCCGAAAGTCCCGCACCGCCGTAAGAGGCAAGCTGTCTGGACGCGGAAACTTTGGTGAACAGGCTGTATTCCACAAGGTTTAACGAGTTGTTTGTCACTTCGCCGTCGCTTCCGCAACCGAAGCCCTGGAAGTTGTGGTTGTACTCGTGCATATTTCCCCATGCGCCCGAGTTTACGAAGGAGTTGTAGTTAAGCGACGAGCTCATCCAGCCGAGGGGGCAGTTGACCGAACGCCTGCCGGGGAAGGCAACCGCCGCGCCTGCGGCGACGAAGGGGTCGTAAAGGAACACGACGCCCTGGTTTCTCACTCGGGAGGAAACGAGCGAAATTTTGTCCCAGAGTACGGCTGCTTTATATATATCTTCGTACTCGAAGGACTTTGCGTAAGTTTTGGGGCCCGAGTGAAGCACTCCGCTGTCCCATACTTCGAGGTCGAAATAGGGCGCGGTGGATTTGCGGTTTTCTTCGAATTCGGCTTTTGTGGTTACGCCGAGTATAAAGTGCGAATAGGTTACTCCTCCCGAAATGGTTACGGAAAAGGTCGCGCTTTCGTCGCGGATGTAGATGGGGCCGCCGAGGAAAGAACCTACGTACGCGGTGTATACATCTCTCTCTTCGTCATAGACGGCGGAATTGGAGTCTATGACCATAGTGTTTAGAATAACCGGCATTCTCTGCATCTGGTTTTTCGCCGTCCAGATATTGTTTGCCTGCGCGTTATAAAGCGCCTGCCCGATATGTATTACAATTCCTTTTGTCGCATCGAAGTCTTTTTTGGTCATTTCGACCTTGATTACTTCGCCCGCGGGCGCGTACAGTCCCGTAACGTTATAGTAGCTTGAATAACTTCTCTTTCTGTAAGTCAGGCGTTTGACAATGCGGGGCTCGCTGTCTGAAACGTCGCCGAGATACATGCCTTCGGAAGCGGTGTGCTTGTAAAGCTGTCTGTGCTCGTTGTTTTCTTTAAGCGAGGGAGTGCCGTCCGCAAGATAGAGGTAGCCGTCCCCGTCCATTTTGTAGTAGGGCGAATCGCTCCTGCCCGAGTTGTGGCTGGTAGAGGAGGAAGCGAGGTACGCGCTTTCCGCAATCAGGGCGTTGCGCGCCTCTTCTTTTCCCGCGCCGATTACCGCGTTTAACGTTCTGCCGTAGACGGGATAAGCGGGGATTCCGAACTTTTCGTGTTCGTCGTGCAATCCCTCGACGGGTCTGTTGGCTTCGACCGTGCCGAGAATTTCGGCTTTGTATCCGACCTGCGTCGTTGTCTTGTAGTTGTTTACGTTTACGACGTCGCCTTTGAGAAGGGGATTGTCTTTATCGCCTTCGTCCTCTTCCCCGCCGTCGGGGTCGGGGTCGGCCTCGTCGGGCGGAACGTCCGTTACGGGTCCGTTGCCTCCGCTGTTTCCGTTACCGCTGTTGTTCTCCGGATTTTTATTGCATGCACCCAGTCCGAGCAGAAGAGCCGACGCAAGGCACAGCAAAAAGATTAAAAATACTGCGCGTAATGCTGTAAGTCTTGATATTCTACAATAGGTTTGTTAATTGACAAGCCTATTTTATTTTTAATCAAA
>CANOUP010000028.1 GCA_947570625.1 uncultured Clostridia bacterium
TAGCAATTATCCTCCCGGTCGAGGGAGGACGAGCACGGAATTCACAAAACAGCACGGTGTGCTGTTTTGCCGTGCGAGATGAGCAAACGCATACGTCCCGCGTTTGCGGTGCCCGAGGCGGCGGGCATTCCTTACCGCCGCCGAGAAGGTCGTTGCCGGATTTCAATAAATAAAAGAGGTACGTTGTACCTCTTTTATTTATATATAGCAATTATCCTCCCGGTCGAGGGAGGACGAGCACGGAATTCACAAAACAGCACGGTGTGCTGTTTTGCCGTGCGAGATGAGCAAACGCATACGTCCCGCGTTTGCGGTGCCCGAGGCGGCGGGCATTCCTTACCGCCGCCGAGAAGGTCGTTGCCGGATTTCAATAAATAAAAGAGGTACGTTGTACCTCTTTTATTTATATATAGCAATTATCCTCCCGGTCGAGGGAGGACGAGCACGGAATTCACAAAACAGCACGGTGTGCCGAAATCAAAACAAAGCCGTAAGAACCCGACAGGCTCTTACGGCATAATATATTTTATAGATCTATTCTTTCGCTGTATTCTCTCCGCCGAACAGGACGGCTAACAATGCACTGTATACTATGGTGGGGAATATGTTGAACAGATGATTGTCAAACATACTTATTACAAGCATCGCAAGTATCGTTCCCGCTATAAACGTTCGCTCGGCCGTAAGGTTTTTCGTAACGCTCAATATCGTCTGTATTCTGTGAACGGAGTAAGCGGTAAACCCGACTATTCCGCCAGCGCTCATTATTTCAAGTATCGTGTTGTGGCACATAAGCGGGATAACCGACATTCCGTTGTCGCTGTTATAATCGAACTGTACGAAAAATCCCGAACCGAACACAGGATAATTTTTGAAATAATCGAGAGCCTGGCGCCAGATTTTCATTCTTCCGCTTCCGTTGAGTTCGCCGTTGACAATCATATTGTCGAAAATTTCCTTGAAAAATTCTGCGACCCATTCGCGGAATACGCACACGAGAATTATTCCCGCCAGAACCGCAGACGAAAGCACCACGATGTTTGCTATTCGGTTTTTGCCTTTCCATAAAAGCATTGCGATACAGAAGGGGTAAATGAATATTCCGCCGACCATTGCCTGCCTGCTGCACGAGAAGAATACAGCGACGAAAATAATGAATGAACAGAGAGTGTATACGAAGCCGTACTGTTTTCTCCCCGCAAGGAATATTACGGCCGGCAGACACATTACTATCAGAACGCCGTATGTATTGTAAACTCCCCAGCCGAAAATCAGCAAACCGCGGTTTATGGTGCCGTTTTCGAACAGCCCGTCGGTCGTAGCGTAAGCGACTATAAGTTCCACAATCAAAAGAAAACTGAGAGCAAGGAAAGCGTAAGCGATTTTTTCGTAACAGTCGGAGTTTACTTTTATATTGTCCTTTATTGCCGAGAAAATTCCGAGTATCAGCGCCGTTAGAATAAATCCGAACAGCAGGTTTTTGGGGTCGTAGCCTTTGGCGAACAGTCCGTTTAAAAGCAGTGCCGAACAGAACACGCAGAGTCCTATGAACGGCGGGGTGATTTTAAACCTCTTACCGGTAACAGTCACCGTTAACCTGAATACCGCCGATAAGATAAAAATGCAGGCGAGCGGGATTATCTGCGCCAGAATTTCCGTCCGCATATAATAGTCGTTTGCACCCATCGAAACGGACGGCGTATTTTTAAGCGAAACAAGCACGTTTATAAAAAGAAGCAGCGAAACGACGGGCGTCACGTCGTCCATAAAAACGGCTATGAATGCACCCGTCAGGCAGATATAATATATCATTACGATATCCCAGCCGAGATAATAGCATAAGAGCGACAGGGAAGCCGTTGCGAACGGAAAATACTTCGACGAAACGACCGCGCTCAACGCTTTTACGAATCCGCTGTTTTTTATGTCGGTAAAAGTCTTAATCATTAAAGATACGCTTATTGTCTATAATACAACAAAAGTATAAACCATAATATATACTTTGTCAATAAAATGCGGTCAAAAAATAAAATAAAAAAGGCGTTTATACGCATAATACAGGGAAAGGGCGAATAACGGGTACGGTTTGCGGCGACCGCGCGTTTCCGACAAATTTCACGCATTTTCCACATTTTGTTAACTATATTATTGACTTTGAAACCTGTCGGTGTTACAATAAAAAATAATAATATATAATAACGGATTATGAACGTGTTGAAAACAGACGAGCTTTACGATTTAACGCATACCCTTGCGGGCGGATATCTGAAAAACTTTGATTATCCCTGGCAGGCGCTTGCGGGGATAAAGAATTTCATTTTATCCCTCGGCAAAAGTTTAGGCGGGGAATTTACCGAAATTTCTCCCTGCGTATGGGTTCACGAAACCGCGAAAATCGCGCCTACTGCATTTATCGGCGCGCCCTGCATAATTTGCGCGGGCGCCGAAATCAGACACTGCGCTTTCATACGAGGAAGCGCGCTTGTCGGCGAGGGGTGCGTGGTCGGCAATTCTACCGAACTGAAAAACGTAATTTTATTCGACGGAGTGCAGGTTCCGCATTATAACTACGTCGGCGACAGCATTCTGGGATACAAATCGCATATGGGCGCGGGCGCGGTGACTTCGAACGTCAAATCAGATAAAACTCCCGTGTGCGTTAAGGGCGAAAACCTGTGTATACAGACGGGACTTAAAAAATTCGGCGCCATGCTCGGCGACTTTGTCGAGGTGGGCTGTAACAGCGTTCTCAATCCGGGAACGGTAATCGGTAAAAATACAAATGTATATCCTCTGTCTTGCGTGCGCGGAACCGTGCCCGCCGACAGTATTTATAAGACGGGCGGAAAGATTACCGCCAAAGTGCAGAAAATCGGAGAATAAATCTTTAAAGATGGGAAAATATTTCGGAACCGACGGTTTCCGCGGGGAAGCGAACGTTACGCTTACCGCGGACCACGCATATAAAGTAGGAAGATTTCTCGGCTGGTATCTCGGCGAGCTCAAAAAGAGAGCGGGCGAGAGCGAACCGCCAAGAATAGTTATCGGCAAGGATACGAGAAGGTCGAGCTATATGTTCGAATATACTCTCGTTGCGGGTCTGACGGCTTCGGGCGCAGACGCGTATATGCTTCACGTAACCACTACCCCTTCGGTAGCTTACGTCGTCAGGGTAGACGGCTTCGACTGCGGAATAATGATTTCGGCTAGCCACAACCCCTATTACGACAACGGAATCAAGTTAATAAATTCGCGCGGTGAAAAGATGGAAGAGGAAACGACCGACCTCATCGAGAGCTACATCGACGGCAACCTCGAAGTTTTCGGAAAAAAATATTCCGAACTTCCCTATGCGACGCGCGACGGCATAGGCAAAACGGTCGACTACGCTTCGGGCAGGAACCGTTATATAGGATACCTCATCTCTCTGGGAATGTATTCGTTCCGCGGTAAGAAGGTGGGGCTTGACTGCGCCAACGGAAGCAGTTGGAATATCGCGAAATCGGTATTCGAAGCACTCGGCGCGACGACTTACGTCATAAACGCGGAACCCGACGGCGTAAATATAAATATGAATGCGGGTTCAACCCATATCGAGGGGCTCTGCAAGCTCGTCAAAGAAAAGAAACTCGACGTAGGCTTTGCATACGACGGCGACGCCGACAGATGCCTTTGCGTCGACGAGAACGGCGAAGTGGTTACGGGCGACCATATACTGTATATTTACGGACTGTATATGAAGGAACGCGGAAAACTGCTTACCAACACCGTCGTTACGACGGTAATGTCCAATTTCGGACTTTACAAGGCTTTCGAGTCTGCGGGAATAGATTATGCAAAGACGCCCGTAGGCGATAAATACGTTCACGACTATATGCAGGAGAGCGGTGCGCGCCTCGGCGGAGAGCAGTCGGGACATATTATTTTCTCCAAATACGCGACGACGGGCGACGGCATACTTACGAGTATGAAGATAATGGAAGTCATAATGGCGAAAAAGACCACTCTTTCCCAGCTTGCCAAACCCCTTAAAGTTTACCCGCAGGTGCTTTTGAACCTGCGCGTCACGGATAAGGAGCTGGCTCAAAACGACGCGGACGTTCTCGAAGCGGTCAGGCGCGTCGAGGAAAGGCTGGGCTCCGGCGGAAGAATATTATACCGCGCTTCGGGTACGGAACCTCTTATCAGGATAATGGTAGAAGCCGAAAGCGAAAAGGTTTGCAAAGCCTGTTCCAAAGAGGTAGCCGACGTACTCAGAAAAAAGGGCTACACGGTAAAATAATCGGAGTAAAATATGTGCGGTATAGTAGGATATACGGGCGGCAGGCAGGCCGCGCCTATAATTCTTGACGGGCTCGGCAAGCTCGAATACAGAGGATACGATTCGGCGGGCATTGCGGTAAGCGGTGCGCGCGGACAAATAGATATAGTAAAAGCAAAGGGCAAGCTTAAAGTTTTAGACACGCTGACGGAAGGCGGAAAAAGGCTTGACGGACTTTGCGGAATAGGACACACGCGCTGGGCGACGCACGGCGAACCTTCCGAAAACAACGCCCACCCCCATTGCAATACCGAAAAGACGATTGTCGCCGTGCACAACGGCATAATTGAAAACTACTCGCCTTTAAAGGAAAAACTGGTAAGACGGGGTTATACCTTCTATTCGGACACCGATACCGAGGTCGCAACCAAACTGGTGGACTATTATTATAAAAAACACGGCGACCCTTTAAAGGCGTTATCCGAATTTGCGCTTCACGCAAGGGGGTCTTACGCGCTTGCGGTGCTGTTTAAGGACTATGCGGGCGAAATTTTCGCTATCCGCAAGGACAGTCCCATGGTTGTCGGCTATACGGACGGCGGGGCGTACCTCGCTTCCGACGTGCCTGCGATATTGAAGTATACGCGCAATATTTATTACACGGACAATCAGGAAATCGTACGACTTTCCCAAGACGGCGCGGTGTTCTACAACCTCGACGGCGAGCAAATCGAAAAGGAATACACTGTAATTTCCTGGAATGCGGAAGCGGCGGAAAAGGGCGGTTGGGAGCATTTTATGCTTAAAGAAATCCACGAACAGCCCGAGGTCGTTTCCAACACGTTAAACTATTATATTCAGGACGGCAGGGCGGATTTATCCGAACTTAACCTTTCCGACGAATACCTCAGGGGTATAGACAGTATAATTATTACGGGATGCGGTTCGGCGTATCACGTAGGCGTAGTTGCGCAATATATAATAGAGGACCTTGCGCGTATTCCCGTTAGAGTGGAAATCGCGTCGGAATTCAGATACCGCAATCCCGTGCTTACGGGCAGAGAGCTTGTCGTAGTGATAAGCCAGTCGGGCGAAACGGCGGACAGTCTTGCGGCCCTGCGCGGGGTAAAGGAACACGGCGTAAAGACGCTTGCGCTCGTAAACGTGCTCGGTTCTTCCATAGCGCGCGAGGCGGACAGCGTGTTCTATACGAAGGCGGGTCCCGAAATTTCCGTCGCTACGACAAAGGCATACAGCGCACAGCTCGTATCGATGTATCTTCTTGCTTTGAAAATAGCCGAGGCGAGGGGCGCGATAGACGGCGTGTACTATAATAAACTTACGTCGGAGCTGTCGGCTTTGCCCGGAAAGATGAAAGAAGTGCTTGAGAACAAGTCCGCGGTGCAGAAATTCGCGTCCGAGATAATGGACAGGGGCGACGTCTTTTTCATAGGCAGGGGCATAGATTACGCGGTAAGCATAGAAAGCAGTCTTAAACTCAAAGAGATAAGTTATATACATTCCGAAGCGTACGCGGCGGGCGAACTCAAACACGGCACGATAAGCCTTATCGAGGAAGGAACGCTCGTTTTCGGCATACTCACGCAGAAGGCGCTTGCCGAAAAGACGGTCAGCAACCTTGTGGAAACGCAGAGCAGGGGCGCGTATACCGCGGTGCTTGCAAGCGAAAGCGTGCAGTGCCTGCCGAAGGACTGCAAGGCGGTGTTCCGTATTCCGGACTGCGACGAGCATTTTTCGGCGAGTCTTGCGGTTATAACGATGCAGTTGTTCGCGTACTATATCAGCGTTTTACGCGGTAACGACGTAGATAAACCGAGAAACCTAGCAAAGAGCGTCACGGTAGAATAGTCTTAACATCCGCAAAGGGGAAGCAAATGATAAATTTAAAAGACCGTTATAAAAAAATCAAAGATATACTCATACTCGTGCTTCTGGATTTGGCGGCGTTAGTTTTGTCTACCGTTCTCAGTGTCCTGATAGTGAATATGAAAATCGAATTCACGCTCGACCTGCTGTTTTGGTTCCTCATAAACATTGCGGTCATGTACGTGCTGTTTGCGGTGTTCAGAATGTATCAGATAGTTTTCACCTCGGTGGGAATTATCGATACCCTGCGCGCGCTGTGTGCAACCCTTTGCATTTACTGCGTCAACATAGGCTGTTATTTCATCGAATTCGTGGGTTTCAGGATTTGCAGTATTTACTGTATGTTCCTGTTCGTTTTCGTACTGTTAATAAGGTTTTCAAAACGTATTTACATTGCCGTGCGCTATTCCGTCAGCAGAAAGACCAAAAACAAAGTCAGGGCGCTGATAGTCGGCGCGGGCAACGCGGGCACGATGCTTATAAGGGAAATACAGACTACCGACAAGATAGATTATTTACCTATCTGCGCGGTCGACGACGACCCCGCAAAATTATACAAGAACATACACGGCGTCAAGATAGTGGGCGGCACGCAGGATATTCCCAAAATCGCTTCGCACTATATGATTGACGAAATTCTGATTGCCATGCCCGCGGTGGCCAAAGCCGATTTGAAAAGGATATACGAAATATGCGAAAAGACGGGCTGTAAAGTAAAGACCCTTCCGGGCATTTACCAGATAGTCAAGGGCGACGCCAGCGTTACGGCGCTTCGCCCCGTGCAGATAACCGACCTTCTCGGCAGGGACCAGATAAAGGTTAACCTCGACGAAATTATGGGCTATATCGAAAACAACGTCGTGCTTGTAACAGGCGGAGGCGGTTCGATAGGAAGCGAGCTCTGCCGTCAGATTGCAACCCATAACCCCAAACAGCTTATAATCCTCGACATTTACGAGAATAACGCCTACGACATAGAGCAGGAGCTAAGAAGGCGCCACCCCGAACTCAACCTTCTCGCGCTTATCGCGAGCATAAGGGACGTCGGGAAAATGCAGGACGTTTTCGAAAAGTACAAGCCCGATATAGTTTTCAACGCGGCGGCGCACAAGCACGTGCCGTTAATGGAAACCAGCCCCAACGAAGCAGTCAAAAACAACGTTTTCGGCACGCTCAACGTTGCCAAATTCGCGGACAAGTATAAAAGCAAAGTTTTCGTCCAGATTTCCACGGACAAGGCCGTCAACCCCACCAACATTATGGGCGCGACCAAACGTATCTGCGAAATGATAATCCAGACGATAGGCAAGCACAGCGAGAACACGAAGTTCGTCGCCGTCAGGTTCGGAAACGTGCTCGGCTCCAACGGTTCGGTAATTCCCCTATTCGAGAAACAAATTCAGGAGGGCGGACCCGTAACCGTCACGCATAAAGACATAATCCGCTATTTCATGACCATACCCGAAGCCGTTTCGCTGGTATTGCAGGCGGGCGCATATGCGCAGGGCGGACAGATATTCGTTCTCGACATGGGCGAACCCGTCAGAATATACGATTTAGCTGAAAACCTTATAAGGCTTTCGGGGCTTGAACCCAACGTGGATATAGAAATTAAATGCACGGGTCTGCGCCCCGGCGAAAAACTGTATGAAGAGCGTCTTATGGACGAGGAAGGCATGCAGAAAACCGCCAACGGACTTATAAACATAGCCAACCCCATTAAGCTCGACGAGAAAAATCTGTGGTCGTCGCTGGACAGGCTCAAAGAAGAAGCTTACGGCGAAACGGACGCAATGAAGGACCTCGTCGCGGGGCTTGTTACAACGTACAAACCCCAGCACTGATTTGAAATAAATTAATCCGCGCGCCACGAACGGCGCGCGGAACTTATATAAAGGCTATGGAATTAGACGAAGAATGTAAGGGCTGTCTTTACAACAGCCAGCTGAAAAAGGTAGAAAGAGAACAGAAGGACGGAAAAAAATTATCCGAGTTCAAAGCGGGGGTAAAAGCTCTGTGCGAAAACCCGCCCGAACACTATTGCGCGCCCCTTTTAATGCGCGATATCGACAGCCTTCACCGTGAAATTTTCGGCGCGGGGATTGACTATTCGCGCGAGAAATCGCTGTTCAATTTAAAACTTCTCTCTATGGAGGAGGAGCTGTATTCGCACATAATGAGCTCCGCCGACTCCGTAGAGAGCGCGCTCGGGTTTGCCTGCGCGTCCAACTACATAGATTTCGCAAGGCTGTGCGACATCGGCGAGGACAGCGTTTCAACCGTCATCGAAGCAGGCGAAAGGTCGAAGCTTAATAAAGCCGTCACGCAAAGTTTTAAGGAAAAGCTTAAAAGCGCGGGCACTTTATGCTTTCTTCACGACAACTGCGGGGAAATCGTTCTCGATAAAATACTCATACGCGTTATCGCGCATTTTTATCCGCGTATCGCGATAACTTCCGTCGTGCGCGGAAAGCCGATTATAAACGACGTTACAAAAGACGACGCGAAAGAGGTCGGGCTGGAAGAATACAGCAGGGTCGCGGACAACGGGACGGGTATTCCCGGTACCTGCCTTGCCGAAATTTCGGAAGAAGTCAAACAGCTTTTAAAGCATAGCGATGTAATAATTTCCAAAGGTTTGGGCAACCTCGAAACGCTGTACGGCGAGGGATACAACATTTTTTATGCGTTCAACTGCAAGTGCCGTCACATTGCCGAAAGGTTTTCGGCGCCTATCTGGTCGTCGGTTTTTGTCGAGGAAAAATAACGCTGTCACTTTTTTTTATTACATTTTCACAGTAAAACGGTTGCAAAACTCATTTCCCGGTGTTACAATTAAACTACGTTTAATTGTTGTAAAGGGGCAATAATGAAGAAAATCGTCAAGGTTTTGTCTGTAATCGTCGCCTATATCGTTTTGGGCTGTACGTTTATTGCAGGCTGTAAAGGGAAAGAGGTCGACGACGTGGTCGATACGGAAGGTATGATGCGCGACATCGACGAAAAGCCGACTGAGCGTCCCGCTTACGAAGAATATTCCGCCCGCGCGATTGCAGAGTATACGGCGGTTGCGGACAGGCATACCGTCGACGGCGAAGTCGACACGGAAAACGAAGAGGTAATAAGGGCCGCGAACATTGCGTCGGCAAAGCTTTACGCCTATGCGTGCTATAACGAAAGGACGCTGGACAAGTATGTGTATTTCAGTAATCAGGAGGGCGAAACGGACCTCGGCGGAAGCGGGGCGGCAACCGCGCTCAGACAGGAGTATTACCTCAGGGTCAACGAAACCGAGCAAACCTGCGGATACAGGTACCATTACACTTTAAAAAAGGTAAAAAAGGCTTCGGGACTGGTTGCAGGCTTCAAAGGCTTGTTCGAGAGCGCGCGCCTGCGTTTTACCGATAAGACAAATCTATTATACCGCTTCGAAGGGGATAAAATCACGTTAGGAGGCGAGCACGGCACTCTGGGGTGCGACCTTCTTCAATGCGACTGGGCGACGGGAAAGGACTGGGGCAAACCCGATATAGAGATGAAAAAGAGTGCGTTTATCGAGCCCGACAAAATCGAAGAGGACATAATCGCAAGCGCGGGCGAGGACAATATTACAATAAGGGGCAACATAAATATTCTTGCCGAAAACATAGTTAAGCACTCCGTCATAACCAAGGAGGACGAGGGCGGTTACTTCATAATAATGACTATCGACACGGCTGTCGCAAACGGGGACGAAGCGTCGCTGAAAATGCTGAGAAAGGGCAACAGTTCGGATAACTGCCGTTGGGAGGACAGCGGGGACGAGCCGGGGCTTATAATAATTTTCCGCCTGTGGGAAAACGGGCTGTTCCGTTTTTACAATATCAAAGAGCGGTGGAGCGGTAAAATAAATGGTTTCAGCGGAACGGCGGACTCGCTCACGTCGTATCATTACAGCTATTCCGACAGGGATTGCGATATGACGAAGAACCTCGAAATGCTTGAAAAAGCAAAAGAGTTGAAAGGCAAATAAAAAATTTTCCGCCCCGCGCTTTTTAAGGCGCGGGGCGGATTGTTTGTTGACAATTATTTTACGGTCTGTTAAAATAAGTCGCGTAAAAGGCGCTGTTATGGAAATCGAGGAAGAGATAATTTCAGACACGGACGAGCATCCCGAAAGTTACGGCGACGTAATCGTCGAACGGCTTTCGGCAAGGACAAGCGTTACGCGCCTTGCCAAGCTCACGGGTCTGTCGCAGAATATAATAACCTATGTTTTCGCTTCGGCATATTTTGTCGTGGGCGTGCTTTGCGTTACGATAACCGAACATATTACGCATTATCTTCCCTATATCGTGGGTTCGATAATGGTGGTTTTCGGCGTGTGCCAGTTTGTACTCGCGCTGGTGCGCCGTGAATACAGGCAGGTAAAGACCAACGAAACGGCAAGTTCGCCCATAATAGCGGCGCTGGGCGTTATGATTATATGCGAGCACGCCAACCCGCAGAGCAACTGGCCGATTACCTTTATCGCCATAGTATGGGGAATGCTGGGTCTGTTCGAGGGCGCGCACGCTTTCAACCACGCGTTAAGCCGTATCGCAAACGGGGGCAGAAGCATATTTTTTATTATCAGGGGCGTGATAGAGTGCCTTGTCGCGTTTATGCTTTTATACCAGCCCTCTAACCACGATATTCATATTTTTCATATTATCGTTTTCGGGTTCAATATGATATTCGACGCGGTAACCATGCTTCCGCCCGTCAAGGCGTTTTTATCAAAGTAATTAAGGGGGTGTTTGAATGAAAGCTACAAGCTGGGATTTAATGAAGCTTGCGCAGGCGTTTGACGGGGAATTTTGCCTTTCGGACTTTTCCCCCGAAGAGCTTGACGAAATGCTCGGTCTTTTGGACGGCAATATGACCGCCGACGAGATACGCGAAAAGTATTTCGAGTTTTACGACGACATAAAGGACAGAACGCTGAACAAGCACAAATGGAGCGACTGAAAAAAATAAAAGCCCGCGCTTTACGGTAATTCTCATAGGGAATAAACGGTAAGCCGCAGGCAATAAAAAAGGTATGGCATAAAGCCATACCTTTTTTATTGTATTTTAAGCGTGGATGAACTTGGCTACTCGTAGCCTAGTGAGATATCGGTATAAATCTTATATCCGCAAAACAACGTTTTAATCTTTGCCGAACATTTGATGAACTTGAATTTTTACTACTTTTGCAATTTTAAAAAGAGCGCCTATCCTATAGTTTTTATTATTCTGTATCTTTTCTAACGTACAGCAGCTTATGCCACACAACTTGCAGAATTTTGTTTTTGAAATTTTGTTTGCCTTTAAATAGTTCTCGATTATTTCTTTCTTAAATTCATTTATCATATTCTATCCCTCTTTTGGGATAATTATATCATCCCTAATTAGGGATTGTCAAACGCTTATCCCTCTTTTGGGATATAATAAATATAATATAAGGTATGATATGGAAAAATTTTCAGAAAGATTAAAAGCGTTAAGACAAGAAAAAGGGTTGTCTATTCAAGGATTGGCGAAAGAAGTACATATAAGTTCGTCAGCTCTTTGTCGATGGGAAAATTGCCAAGCAGACATAAGAGGTTCTCAACTTGTTATACTTGCCAAATATTTTGATGTTACCATCGATTACTTAATGGGTTTAGAAAATGATTGACAAGAAATAATTTAACAACTTATTGCGTGTATGTAAAATCCCTCGGACCAAAGTCAGAGGGATTTTTATTTCTGATAATTCCCTATGGGAAGTGCGCTTTATGCGCGGGCTTTGTGTTTTACATTACGACGATATCTTCGTTTTCGAAAAGCTGTTTGTATTCTTTGGGGAAGTGGTCGTCGGTTATAAGCACGTCGATGTCTTCGAGGCGGGCGAAGGTGTAGGGATTAATCTTGCCGATTTTCGAGCTGTCGAGCATCATATACACGTGACGCGCTTTCTGAAACACCTGCTTTAAAAGTTCGCTTTCAATCTGGCTGTTGCAGGAAAAGCCCTGCTCGGGCGTGAACGCCGTCGCCGAAACGATTGCTATTTCGAAGTTTGTCCTGTCGAAATATTCCTTTGCCGCGGGCGAAGCGGTGGACAGGTTGTCGCGCATAAGCTGACCGCCTACAATGGTTATATTAATGTTCTTTTTCTGAGCAAGCTCCATCGCAACGGCGATGCCGTTGGTGAATATGTTGCACTTTAAATCGGGCAGTTCCTTAGAAAGATACATCGCGGTCGTGCCCCCGTCGAGGAACACGCAGGAATTTTCGTCGATAAGTCCTGCGGCCTTCTGCGCGATAACGATTTTCGCGTCGGTATTTATGGTCGTCTTTTTGGTGTACTCTTCGCCCGAAACTTTCTGAACTTCCTTAACGGACATCGCGCCGCCGCGGATACGGATAATTCTTCCGTCCTCTTCCAGCTGGAAAAGGTCGCGCCTCAGCGTCATCTGCGATACGTTGGGGAAAACCTCTTCAAGCTGTTCAAGCGTCATTTTGCCACGCTTGTCCAAAATTTCGGCAATTTCTTCAATTCTTTCCCTTTTCATTGCTTCTCCTTGTGAAAAATTAACAAATGCATATTTTACGGTTTTATTATAACACCTTTAAAAATCATAAGTCAACGATTTTAACAAAAATTATTGAATTTATGTTACTTTTTTTCAATACGCGCCGGCGTGAAATATTTAAGTAACTAATAAACGAAATATAGCTGACGCTTAAAATCGCTTGCATTTATAAGTTGTAAAACTTATAATAAAAAAGGCATAGTATGTAATATGTTTTTCAAAAGACTCGATGAAGATGTCCGCGCCGTTCTGGACAACGACCCTGCGGCGCGCTCGCGGTTGGAAATACTTATTACGTACCCCGGCGTTCACGCTCTTTCCATGCACAGGCTGGCTTCGTCGCTGTTCCGTTTGAAGCTCAGGCTTCCCGCAAGAATAGTGGCAAACATCTGCCGTTCGCGCACGGGCATAGACATACACCCCGGCGCGCGCATAGCCTCGGGCGTGTTTATAGACCACGGCTCGGGCGTGGTGATAGGCGAAACGGCAAGCGTAGGCAAGGGCACTGTGCTTTATCAGGGCTGTACCCTCGGCGGTACGGGCAAAGAAAAGGGCAAGCGCCACCCTACGGTGGGCGAATACTGCGTAATCTCGGCGGGGGCGAAAGTCCTCGGCAATATCACCGTGGGCGACTATTCGAGGATAGGCGCGGGCGCGGTGGTGCTTACGGATATACCTCCGCGCTGTACGGCGGTGGGCGTTCCCGCAAAAATAGTTGTTAAGGACGGTAAAAAGGTAAAAAGCGCATATGAAAATTTATAATACTTTAACCCGCACAAAACAGGAATTTATCCCCTTGGAGCAAGGCAAGGTAAAAATGTACGCCTGCGGAATAACCGTATCGGGCGACGCGCATATCGGTCACGGCTATCAGGCGCTTATTTACGATATAATGCGCAAGTTTCTCGAAAAACAGGGCTATAA
Source organism: uncultured Clostridia bacterium (assembly GCA_947570625.1). Classification (GTDB taxonomy): domain Bacteria; phylum Bacillota; class Clostridia; order Christensenellales; family Borkfalkiaceae; genus Coproplasma. The sequence goes on from CANOUP010000028.1 coordinate 13,651, forward strand.
CGTAACGTATGCGAGAAATTACACCGACGTCGACGACAAGATAATCGCAAAGAGCAGGGAAACGGGCATTCCCGCCGACGAATACGCCCTGAAAATGATTGATAAAATCGACGCTGTTATGGCGAAGTTCGGCGTGGACGAGCCGACGCTCTGGCTTAAAGCAACCGAAAATATAGACAATATAATCGATTTCATTTCAAAACTTATCGAAAGCGGACACGCTTATCCCGCGAAAAACGGCGACGTGTATTTCGACGTTACTTCGTTCCGCCGTTACGGCTGTCTTTCAAACCGCTCGGTCGAAGATATGCTCGACGGCGTGCGCGTGGAAAACGGAGAAGAGAAAAAGTGCCCCGCGGACTTCGCGCTGTGGAAGTCGGCTAAGGAGGGCGAAATAAGCTGGAATTCGCCCTGGGGCGAGGGCAGACCGGGCTGGCACATAGAGTGCTCGGCAATGAACAGGAAAGCTTTCGGCGACAGCATAGACATACACGGGGGCGGGCGCGATTTGATTTTCCCCCACCACGAAAACGAAATAGCGCAGAGCGAAAGCCTTACGGGCAAACAGTTTGCCAAGTACTGGACGCACAACGGACTTATAAAGGTCAACGGACAGAAGATGTCCAAGAGTCTGGGCAACAGCCTTCTTCTGGAAGATTTGCTGAATAAGTACACAAACGAAGCGATTAAATTCGCGCTGTTGCAGACCAATTACCGCAACGACATAAATATTACCGACGGCATTTTCGACGAAGCCGAAAAACACCTGACTTCGTTTTATAAGGTAATCGCTTGCGCGGAAGAAAAGTTCGGCAAGGGCGGAAAGGGCAATAAAGAGATTGACGAAAGGTTCGACAAGGTGATGAGCGACGACTTCAACACCGCGCTTGCGCTTTCAGACCTGTTCGCGTTGTTCAAAAACATCTCTTCGCGCATTGCGGAGGGTGACGCGGGCGTTGCGGACGACGTCGCGCAAATCAGAAAGACCTATTCGCTTTTGGGGCTTTTCAAAAAGGACGCAAAAGCTTATTTTGCCGAAGTGGAAAAAAAGAACCCCGCGGAAATCCCCGCCGAGGTGGAAGAGCTTGCGGGCAGACGCTGGCAGGCGAAGCAGAGCAGAAACTGGGCGGAAGCCGACGCGCTCCGCGCGCAGATTGACGCGATGGGCTACACCGTCAAAGACGGCAAGGACGGCTACAAGGTAGAGAAAAAATAATTGTTTACGAGGGCAAATGCAAAAAGCAATTGCAAAAAAGATTGCACATTTAAAGGCGCAAATAAATTAAATCTTAATAAAAACTTGTAATTTACAGTTTACAATGGAGATAAATATGAAAATCACTTCAAAAGAATTAAGAGAAAAATGGCTTTCGTTTTACGAGAGCAAGGGGCACGTTAATATCGGCGCGGTATCGCTGATAGGCGACGGAAGCACGGGCGTTATGTTCAACGTCGCGGGTATGCAACCGTTAATGCCATACCTTCTCGGACAGAAACACCCCAAGGGAAAACGCCTTTGCAATATTCAGGGTTGCGTCAGAACGGTCGACATAGAATCGGTAGGCGACCCTTCGCACTTCACGTTTTTCGAAATGATGGGCAACTGGTCGCTGGGCGACTATTTCAAAAAGGAAAAGACCGCATGGACGTTCGAGCTTCTTACCAAAGTTTTCGGACTGGATAAGGACAAACTCTGCGCCACGGTTTTCGAAGGCAACGGCTCCGCCCCGCGCGACAGCGAAACCGCAGACCTTTTAAAGGGGCTGGGTATCGCGCCCGAACACATTTTCTTCCTTCCAAAAAGCGATAACTGGTGGGAGCTGGAAGGCACGACGGGCACGCCCTGCGGACCCGACAACGAGTGGTTTTATCCCCTCGACCCCGATAAAGCCGACCCCGTTTTCCCCGACGACTATGTCGAAATAGGCAACGACGTTTATATGCAGTACAAAAAGACGGCGGACGGATACGAGCCTTTGGACAATAAAAACGTGGATACGGGTTTCGGGTTCGACAGAATGTTGTTATTCCTCAACGGACTTACCGACGGGTACCGGACGGATATTTTCAAACCCGTAATAGAGGGGCTTGAAAAGGCGAGCGGTAAGCTTTACGGCGACGGCGGCGAAAACGCCAAAGCAATGCGCATTGTCGCAGACCATACGAGAACAGCCGTAATGCTCATCGGCGACAGCCAGGGCGTGCTTCCTTCGAACACGGGCGCGGGATATATTTTAAGAAGGCTTATGAGAAGAGCCATACGCTACTGCCGTCAGCTGGGTCTGTCGGGCGAAGCTATGCTCGGCTCGGCGGATACCTTTATCGCCATTTACGGAGAAGCCTATCCGCTTCTCACCGAAAAGCGCGCGTATATCCTCGAAGAGATTAAAAGAGAGGCGGATAAGTTCGAAGCGACGCTTGTACAGGGCATTAAGGAATTCGAAAAGTGCGCCCTTTCCATCGCGCGCAAAAACGAGTTTATGAAAAAGAGCAATCCCGACTATGCCGAAGAAACGGAGATAAGCGGGAAACAGGCTTTCCGTCTTTACGATACCTACGGCTTCCCCCTGGAGCTTACCGAAGAGCTTGCCTCCGAGCGCGGGCTGACGGTCGACAAAAAGGGGTTCGAAAGCGCTTTCGAAGAGCACAGGGAAAAGAGCCGAGTGCTTGTATCCGGACAGTTCAAGGGCGGGCTTGAAAGCCATTCCGACAACGCGACGGATTACCATACCGCGACGCACCTTTTAAACGCGGCGCTCAAAATCGTATGTTCGCCGGATATACAGCAGAAGGGAAGCAACATAAACGAGGAAAGACTGCGCTTCGACTTCAATTTCCATAGGAAGCTGACGGAAGAGGAAGTTTCGGAGGTAGAGCGCCTTATCAACGAACAGATTAAAAAAGACGTACCCGTCGTAATGAAGGAAATGAGTCTGGAAGAAGCCAAAAGTCAGGGCTTTGTCGGCGTGTTCGACAGCAAGTACGGCGAAAACGTAAAGACCTATTCGATAGGCGAGTTTTCCAAAGAAATATGCGGAGGACCGCACGCGCCGTCCACGGGCAGGCTGGGCGAGTTTAAAATCGCAAAGCAGGAAAACGTTTCCGCGGGAATTAAGAGAATTAAGGCAATACTCAAAAAATAAAGGATTTATATGTCTGAAAACGAAGAGTTAAACGAACAACCAAATACCGAGCCCGAAGAAACCGCGCCCGTTACGGCTGAGGAAACCGCCCCCCACCCCATGAAAAAGGGGAAATACGGCTGGGTCGGCTATATTTTGCTACTTGCCGTAATCGCGCTGGGAGTATACCTTATTTTTCACGTGGTTGCGGGTATGGGCGACGACGTAAAGTCGTTCGACGAGGTAATCAAGGCAAGCGACTGGCGTTTCGCGCTGGTTTCTCTCGCCGTGCTCGTTGCGGTGTTCGTTTGTCTGTGGTTCGAATACGCCGTAGTAATGAAGACGACTACGGGCAAGTTCAGACTGCGCACTTCGCTTAAAGTCGCGTTTTTGGGCAAGTTTTACGATAACGTAACGCCGTTTGCTTCGGGCGGTCAGCCCATGCAGATTTACTATCTCAACAAAAAGGGGCTTCACGGCGGCGTTTCCAGCGCGGTGGTTTTAATAAGATATTTCGCCTGGATGTTCAGCTGGATACTTTTAAGCCTCGTTTTCATGGCGTGCTTTACGGGCGTGCTTGACGGACAGCCTTCCAGAACCCTGCTTATGACGGCGGGGTGGATAGGTCTTGTCGTGAATATGCTTCTGCCTTTGCTTTTGATACTTTTTGTGGTAATGCCCAAATTTTCGCGCGCGCTTACGGGGCTTTTAATCAAGGCGGGAAGCAAAATAAGAATAGTCAAGGATAAAGACAAAGCTATGGAAAGGGTTGACGGAATAGTCGCCGATTTCCGTTCGTCGTTCGCAATCATGAGCAAAAGTCCCTTCAAGTTCGCGTTGCTCATTTTGCTGTGCGTGGTGGAAATTTTCCTTTTCTACGCTTTCCCCTATTTCATAATGAAAATGTTTTCGGGCCTTACCTCCGCGGACGGTATAAGCGTTATGCTGACCGTAATGGCGCTTAACGTGTATGCGACTCTCAGCGCTTCGGTAGTTCCCACGCCGGGAAACTCGGGCGCGATTGAAGGTCTTGTGACTGCCGCGTTCTCGGTAATAGCCGGCAACGTTCTGCTGTGGACGGTGTTCACCTGGCGGTTCGGCATTTACTACGTCTATATATTAATTGGTATCTGCATTACGGTTTTCGAGTTTATCCGTAAACTGGTGCGGACGAGGAAAAAGAAAGAATGAAAAAACCCAGAGTTGTTTTTCCGTATACGGAAGCGGGCTTCGGGCATATTATGCCCATGAACAGTATCGCGGACAAGTTCGAGGAAATGTACGGCGATAAAACTGAGTGTATACGCTCGCAATTCTTTACGGAAAACGGCGACAAAAAACTTGCAAAGTTGGAGGACAGGTTCAAAAAGGACGTAGTCGCTTCAAGCAAGAGCACTCTGTACGGACATATTCAGACCATGAGTATGGACTTTTTCAAGACGCGCCTTTCCATATGGGGAGCCATGACGTTCACCGCCATGGGGTCGAAGAAGAGCGGTATCCGCCATATGGACGAGCTTAAACCCGACCTTGTCGTAAGCACGCACTTTTCCACAAATTATTACGCCGTCAACTGCAAGAGCAAGCCCCTTACGGCGGTGTACTTCCCCGATATAATCGTCAACCCTATGTATATGTATCCCTGCGACCTTGTACTCGTCGCTTCGGATATGGGTTATGAGCGGGCTTTAAAGCGCAACAAAAGGCGGTTCAACAAACAAAATCTCGCGCACGTACCCTTTTTAATCAGAAAGGAGGCGTTCGAGGTCAAGGAGAGCAAGACGGAGCTGAGGAGAAAGCTGGGCTTCGACGAAAATAAATTTACCGTAATGCTTGCCGAAGGCGGGTACGGGCTGGGCAAAATGGAAAAAATATGCGAAATCATTTTAAAGCGCGATTTGCCCGTTACGCTGATTGCCGTCTGCGGTAAAAACAAAAAGCTGTACGAAAAGTTCAAGGGTTTAAAGAGCAAAGGACATACCGATTTCCGTCCCGTCGGACTGTCGGACAATATGTTCGAGCTTCTCGCCTGTTCGGATATTTTCTGCGGTAAGAGCGGCGCGAGCATGGCGGCGGAGCCCTGCTTCTTCGGCGTTCCGCATATCATAACTAAATATTCGTCGGGCATAGAGCGCGACAACGGCAACTACTATATAAAGAACGTGGGCAGTGCGATGAAAATTTTCAAGCCCGCAAAGGTTGCCGATAAAATAGAAGAATTTATGAAGAACCCCGAAAAACTCAAACCGTATTCCGATTCTGCGAAAAACCGTCGCGCAGAATACGGCGCTGAGGAAAGTGCGAAAAGGATTTTCGAACTTCTGAAAACAAGGTTTCCGGAGCTCGGGGAAGATTAATGAAAATTCTCGAAGTGCTTGACTGTTTTTACTCTAATTACGACGGTCCCGTGTAAGTAGCGGTCAACCTTGCGCGCAAGTTCGGCGAAATGGGGCTGGGTGAAATGCACCTGCTCGTTCCCGATTATCCCGAGCGCGCCGCGCCTCGGCGGGCGCGCTTTCGAAGGTTTACGCTGGCTGGGAAGATATAGCCGAAGAGTACCTGCAAGTATATAAAAATCTTTAATCGAAAAATAATTTAAAATTTATAAAAAACTTTGAAAACGCGATACAAAACGACTTGACAGAAATTTTATAAAATAATAAAATAAGTTTACGTTTAAAAGATAACCTCACGCAAAGATAAATCCGCGTGAATAAAATATGAAGGAGCAAACAATGAAAACCTATATGGCAAAAGCCGAGACAGTTGAAAGAAAAT
>CANOUP010000029.1 GCA_947570625.1 uncultured Clostridia bacterium
CAAAGGACAGGGCGAATTGCAAAGTATAAAGAGTAGACAAAGGACAGGGCGAATAGCTGCGGACAGGCTGTGCTTTACAATCTGGGCTGACGCAAAAGCGCCTCCGCCCGCCGGGCGGAGGCGCGTATTACAGACGGAGGTGAATTTATTGAAAGTTAAAAACGTTATAATATCGGCGCTCGGACTTATAGGCAAAGCTCCGCTCGCCCGCAAGCTGAGCGGCAACGAAGAACTTACGCCCGAGGAAAGCGAAACGGTGGACACTCTGCTGTACTGCTTCAATTCCGCCGAGGACGAAGTCGCGCGCAGATATATACCGCTCAGGCACAGCGAAAAGTTGAAATCGTCCGACGGCGAGTATTACTATACTTCGTTTATGTATTCGCCCGTGCGCATAAAGCGGGTGTATTCGGAGGGAACGGCGGTAGAGTTCAAAGTTTATTCAAGGCATTTAAGCACGGTTTCGGGACTTGTGACGGTGGAGTACGAATACGCCCCGCCGAAGAAGAGAATAGACAGCGAAAGCGAATACGGCGACGAGGTCGGGGAATATCTGTTCGCGCTGGGAACGGCTTCGGAGTACTGCCTTATCAACGGCGAAATAGAAATGTCGGAACTGTGGGAAAACAAGTACCGCGGACAGATAGACGCCGCGCAGTCACGTCTGCCGTCGTGTAAAAACTTACCGCCGAGGAGGTGGATATGAGCGTAAAAATTACCGTGGATTTATTCAAAAGCGGTAAGCTTACGCCCGTTGGGTGCAGGATATGCGGGGGCGAACTCGTCCCCGCGCTGTCGGCGGTAAAGCTGGGCGACACGGGCAATACGTTTACCTGCGTCGGATATTCCCAGTCCGCGGGCAGGTACGTCGCCTGCGACGGGGACGATTTTTTCGTTTCTTCGGACGGACTCAGGTTCATAAGACTCGCCGACTCGCACGGCAGGGCTTTCGCGGCGGAAGAGGTTTACGAGGGGCAAATCCGCGCCGTAATGTTCGGTGGAACGAGCTGTTTCACGCATACGGGAACACAATTCGTCACCTACTCCAACCCCGTAGATTTGTACTGCGGCGTCATGCATTGCGGACGGCTTTTCGCGATAGACGCGCAGAACAGGTACCTTCTGCGCTGGTCGGCTTCGGGCGTAAAGAACTGGGAAGAGGGCATGAAGGGCGCGGGCAGTCTTGTGCTCGACCCGGTGCGCGGTCCCGCGAGCGATATCCTGTCTTACGGCGGAACGCTCGTCATTGTCAGAAAGTACGGGCTGACCGTCGCCAAGATGTACGGCTCGCCCGAAAATTTTTCCGTTTATGCGACGGATACGGACTGCGACGAAATTTACGAAAAAACCGCGCGTACGGTTTTGGGAAGGCTTTACTTTTATACTGCGTCGGGACTCAAATATTTCGACGGCGCGGTCATACGCGGGGTCAAGCACAGGCTTTCGGAGGATATTTGCGCGCCCGTATGCAGTGAAGAGTACGGCGGAAATTACTTTCTCTGCTGTTCGAAAAAGACGGGAGGAGAGGCTGTGCTCGTCTACTCTCCCGAGGACGGCGAAAGCTACTTTGCCGACGGCGGCGCGGACTGTATGTGCGCCTGCGGGGGAGTGCGAATTTACAGGGGAGGGGAGGCTTTTAAACTTGACGGAGGCGGAGAATACACGCTGACCGCCGAGGGAATAGATTTCGGTACGGACGGCGCAAAGACGCTTCTCAGTCTGAAACTTACAGGCGAGGGCGCGGACGTTTGCGTGAGCAACGGCAGACAGAGCATTGTTTACAAACGCGCGCGCGGGGTAATCCGTCCAAGACTGAGGGGCAGAAGTTTTACGGTGGAAGTAAGGGGAACGGCAAAAGTGCGTTCGCTTACGGCGACGGCGGAGGCGGTAAATGAAATTTGACATAATTCCCATAACGCAGACAGAGCTGGATTTGCTTACCGTCGTGCAGACAAAAATGCTGAGGACCGCACAGCTTAAAAAAAACGAGCTGTACATGAAGGCGGAAAAGGAACTTGAAAACTTCCGCGAAATGCTGATGTCGGCGGGCACGGTCAATTCGACGCTGTACGAAGCGAAGAAAAGCGAGCTCGACGCGGACTGCGCGTACCGGACGGCTATACTCGCCGACAACCTTATTTACAATATGAAACTCAACGAGCCGTCAACGGACGGCGATTTGGGCGGAGAAGAGGGCGACGAACAGGTGGGGTATATCGTGGATTACTCGCTCTCGTACAACGACAGGTACATTATCGTGCGCGATTACTATCTCGCCATAAGGGATCCCGACGAGAGAATGGCGCTGTATATGGCGGACGATACCGCGAAAAAATATCTGTCGAGTTACTACTCGACGCTGTTCGACGTGCTGTACAGTTACAGCAGATAGAATAATGAGAAATTACGCCCCGCGCACTGCCGTGCGCGGGGCTATTTTACTTTACAAAACTTTGCGGGTTTGATATAATAACCGCTATGAAAACTGTTGATGATTGGCGCGATTACGCAATACTGGCGACGGCAAACGGTATGAAACTCGAAAGATGGAAGGACACCGTCCTTCTCCGTCCCGACCCGCAGGTTATCTGGAAGGGGGAGGACCTCTCTTCGAGAAAGGGTATTAACGCCGTTTACAGGCGGAGCGACAAGGGCGGAGGAGGCTGGGAAACGCGCGAAAGTTTCCCGCCCGAGTGGACGGTCCGCTACCGCGACTTGACATTCAAAGTCAAGCCTATGGGCTTCAAGCATACGGGGCTTTTCCCCGAACAGGCGGTCAACTGGAACGTTATGCGCGAAATCATCGGCCGCGCGAGGAGCGGGGGAAGGGAGCAGGTAAAAGTGCTCAACCTTTTCGCCTATACGGGCGGGGCTTCGGTCGCGTGCGCAAAGGCGGGCGCGTTCGTGACGCACGTGGACGCTTCTAAGGGTATGGTGGAAAGAGCGGGCGAAAACGCAAGGCTGTCGGGAATTGACAGCGGTATCCGCTATATCATAGACGACTGTATGAAATTCGTCGCGCGCGAAATAAAGAGGGGTAACCGCTACGACGCGGTGATAATGGACCCGCCCAGTTACGGAAGGGGACCTAATGGCGAAATGTGGAAGATAGAGGACAACCTTTTCGAGTTTGTCGAAAAGTGCGCCCTGCTTCTTACGGACAAGCCCCTGTTCTTTCTCATCAACAGCTATACCACGGGGTTACAGCCCACGGTTATAGAAAATCTGTTGAAACTCTGTTTGAAAAATTTCGACGGGGAGTTCGAGTCCTACGAGGTCGGACTGCCTACCGACGAAAAAATAATTCTGCCCTGCGGGTGCAGCGGACTGTTTACCGGGAGATAAATATGCAAGACAGCGAACTTATAATTTTATACGAGGACAACCACCTTATAGTAGTGCTTAAACCGCAGATGGTTGCGTGCTGTCCCGACGAGAGCGGGGACGACAATCTTCTCGACTGCGTAAAGCGGTACATAAAGACAGCCTATTCCAAACCCGGCAACGCTTACGCGGGGCTGGTGCACAGGCTGGACAGACCCACGGGCGGGGTAATGGTTTTCGCCAAAACGTCGAAAGCGGCTTCAAGGCTTTCCGAACAGATGAAGTCGGGCGGATTCGAAAAGAGGTATTTCGCCGTGCTGTGCGGCTGCCCTTCCAAAAAGAAGGCTACGCTTGAAAACTATCTCCGCAAAAACTCCGTCAACAACACGGTGTACGTGTGCACGCAGACGGAAGAGGGCGCAAAGTTCGCTTCGCTCGATTACGAGATAAAGGAAGAAGCGGACGGACTTGCGCTTGCCGAAATAAATCTCAACACGGGAAGAACACACCAGATACGCGTGCAGACGGCTTCCATAAACACTCCCGTTTACGGCGATATGCGGTACGGCGGGGACAAGGCGGTTAAGGGCAGGCTTGCGCTGTGGGCGTACTCTTTAAGGTTCACGCACCCCGTTACGGGCGAAAGTTTAAGATTTGTCGCCGAACCGCCCGAAGATTGCGCGCCCTGGAATAAGTTTGATGTAAAAAATTACCTCGTTCAAAACAAAAGCGTTTGACAAAGGTTTCTTATTATAGTAAAATATACTGGATATCGGTGTAAAATCGGAGTAAACGTATGAAACTTACCAAACATAAATTATCAATAATTTCGCTCGCGCTTATATTCTTAATAGCGCTTACCGCCTTTTTCGGACTTCATTTCCGTAAAGCCGACGCATCGGGTACGGTAACGGTCAGCGGGTCGAACGTATTCACTTCTTCGGGAGTGGGCGCGACGGTCTCATCCTACCAGAAGGGCGAAGGAAGCGACGCCGAATACTATACGATGTTTTCAATCGTCGACGGCGAACAGACGGTGTCTTGCAGAAAAAACCTTGCGTACAGCTGGTACGAGGGCGTAACCGAAGGCGAAGGGGAAGAAGCGGTCACCGTTCCCCGTCACGGCTACTTCAATATGAAGATAGGCTTTGCAAACACGTCTTTCGAAAAATTCGTCATCACGTTCGAGTCGCAGGTTTACAATAAGATTAAAGAAAACAAGTCTTTGAACTACCTTATGTTCTTCCCCGCGGAAGAGGGCAAGGTTCTCGTGCTTGCAACCGACGACGCGGAAGCGCAGGCGAAAGACATCAAGGACAACGAAAAGACAATACTCGATACCGACGAAATCAATATAGAATTTACGGGCAGGGACGACGACGCGTATCTCGTATCCGTTTACAGCGACCTGAACCGACGTTACGAAGGACGCTTCGAGAACGTCGGCGGAAACTTCGCAAAATCTTCGACTTCTTCCACCAACCCCGTCTATCCCCTTATTTTCGGCGCAGAGTTTGCCGAAGAAGAGGAGAAAGAGGGCTCCAAAGCCGAAATGGTGCTGTATTCCATTAACGGCCAGTCGTTCAAGGTAAGCAGTTCGACCAGCCTTACCGTTGCCGACGATAAGCCCCCCGTACTCTGCCTCGAAGAGGATATAAGATACTTTGCCCCCGGTTCGGCGCTCGACATAGATTACACCGTAATCGACGTTCTGCGCGGTTCCCCCAGTTCGACGGTCAACTACTACGTGCTTACCTATTCGGACAAGAAAGAGGGCGTTAAGGATTTCGAATATAAAGAACCCGAGGACGAATACCGTCTGGATTCCGACGAAAACGTATATCTTCCCGAAGCGGAGGACCTTAAAGGAACTGTTTTCAACGCGTATAACGAGCAGGGCAAATTTACCGCCGATATGCTTGTCAGCGTATATATCAAGCTTTCGGACATTTCTTCCAACAGCGAAACCTGCGACGTCTATCTCGACTGGTATGTCGAAGAGAGCGCGGACGAAAAATATCTCGTGGAAGTCAACGGTAAGAATTTTATTGCAGTTGCAAGCGACAAAGAGGGCGTTTCCTATGCGTACAGCGATTGGAGTCAACCCGAAGCAACGGCTCTCTACGAAGAATATCAGAAGAAGGTAGACGAAGCCGCGAAAAATCTCTCGGCAGGCTCGTCGAGCTATATATACCTTCCCTCGCCCGAAAAGCTTTTCAAAGACAGCGGAACTTCGTACAGGGACATGAAGTTCAGCATCTATTATTACCACGACAGCCAGTCGTCGAGCACTAATCTCTCGGCAAACAGCCTTTCGCTCAACGTAAGCCGTCAGGGCTCGTATCTGTTCACGTTCTATGCGACGGACAAGGCGGGCAACAAGATGGTTGCGGGCGGAGAAGAGTTCGGCTCCGACGAAATATGGGATATGTTCAAAGATGGCGATTCCAGACTGCCCTGGTTCCGTTTCGATGTAGGATATACGGGCGTAAGCTTCGAAGAAACTCCCGGAATGCAGGCGACGGCGTACGTCGGCACCGCATACAGCGGAGCGTCGTTCAAGATTAACGGCGTAACCGACAGCTACGACACCGTTTACAGACTTTTCCGTTTCGACAGCGCGCGTTACTATAAGGAGAACAACAAATCGTTCACCTACGAAGAGTTTATGAAGAATATGGACGGACTGTTCAAAGACGCTCAGACCCGTAAATACTTCTACGAAATTCTTCCCGTAAACGAGCTTGAAGAAACCGACGAAGAATACGAAGAATTTGCAGATTATCAGTGGAGCTCGACGTATACGTCGTTCACTCCGCAGGTTGCGGGGCTCTACTATATGAGAGCCGAAGTAACCGACAAGCTGTACAACTCCGAACCCGTTACCTGTTCGCTTGCGGTTGTCGCTTCAGAAAAGGCGACGCCCATAAAGGGTGAGAGCGACTGGCTTAAAAACAACATCGCTTCCGTGGTTCTCCTCGGCGTTGCGGGACTTGCGCTTATCGGCATAATCCTTCTGCTCGTAATCAAACCCAAGGACAAGGGCGATATCGACGTCCAGTTCGAAGAAAAAAAGAAAAAGAATAAGAAATAAATAATTTAAAACCGCCCCGCGCAGAAGCGCGGGGCGGTTGTTTTTTTGTTTTATCCGACTTTAAGCCCCCAACAGCGGTGACGCTTGCAAAGCTCTCTGTCATAATTTTTCCAAAGGTTCTGCACGTTTGCGTTGTTTTCAAGCTCGGGTCCCGTTTCGAGATATTTCACGCCCAGCTTAATAAGTCCTTTCAGACAGCTGTCCATAATCAACGCGACGGCGCCCTTGTTTGCGTGTTCGGGAAGCACGCCTATGCTCATCATATCGGCGACTTCGACGTGCGACATCGCTTTTATGTACGGTATTATTCCGCGGGGGAATATTTTGCCTTTGGCTTTTTGCAATACGGTGTTCATGGAAGGCATCATAAAGCCGTAAGCAATGACCTTATCGTCTTTTAAAACGACGGCGGCGAGCTCGGGAATAAGCGCCTGGTAAATGGTTTTCATTTCGCGTGCTTTCTGCTTTTCGTTAAGCGGGCTGGTGCCGTACAAATCTTTGAACGCTTCGTCAAGCACGTCCAGCGCCTGCATTATGTATCCGTCGAGTTTCTTCCTGTCGTGTTTGAGAAGGTACTTTACGTCAGCAAGAGTATAGCCGTTTTTCTTTGCTATCATCGCGCTGAGTTTTTCAAGGCGTTCGTCGTGCTTTTCGGGCACTGTTATTCTGTAACAGTTCCAGTCGACTACTTTATACGCGCCCAGCTTTTGCATATGTTCGACGTAGTAAGGGCTGTTGTAAATTTCTATATAGGTGGAAGGTCTGTCGAAGCCGTCTATAAGCATACCTTCCTCGTTGAGGTCGGAAAAGCTTATGGGTCCGATAATTTCGTCCATGCCCAGTTCTTTCGCCCACTTGAAAAGTTCGGCAAACAGCGCTTCGGTGACCTCGAAATCGTCGATAACGTCGAAGCGCGTGAACCTTAGCTGTTTAAGCCCCGTTTTCTCGTTGGCGCCACGGTGCCATATTCCGGCGACCCTGCCCGCGATTTTTCCGTCCTTGTATGCGAGAAACATTTTACAGTCGGCAAAGCGGAAAGCGTCGTTTACCTCGGGGTCAAACTCGTCGAATTCGTCCGCGAAGAGGTTGGGCGCGATATAGGGGTTGTTTTTGTACAAGTCGATAAGAAATTTAAAAAACTTTTTCTTGTCCTTTTTCGAGCTTATCTGTTTTACGGTAATCATTTTTATCCTTTAATCGACTTTAATCCCCCAACAACGGCGGCGCTTGGCAATTTCTTTTTCGTAGTTTTTCCACAGGTTCTGTATATGCCTGTTGTTTTCAAGCTGAGGGCCGCCCTCGACGTATTTTACGCCGTGCTGAATAAGTCCTTCTAAGCAGTGGTGTATAATCATTGCAACGGCGCCCTTGTTCTTGTGCTCGGAAGCTATGCCTATGCTCATCATGTCCGCGACTTCGATGTGCGACATTGCTTTAATATACGGGATAATTCCGCGGGGGAAAATACTGCCCCCGGCTTTCTGCAATACCTTGTTCATTGACGGAATCAAAAACCCGTAAGCAATGACCTTGTCGTCCTTTAAGATAACGGCGGCAAACTCGGGAACAAGCGCCATATATATGGTTTTCATTTCGCGCCATTTCTGCTTTTCGCTTAAAGGGCTCGTCCCGTAAAGAGGGGAGTAGGCTTCGTCCAGAATATCCAGACACTGCATAATGTAGTCGTCCAGCTTCTTTTTGTCGTGCTTTAAGTAATACTTTACGTCGAGCACTGTATAGCCGTTCTTTTCGGCAATCTTTTCGCTTAGCTTTTTGATTTTTTCGTCGCACTTGTCGGGCACGGTTAAGCGGTAGCAATCCCAGTCCACGACCTTGTACGCGCCCAGCTTTTTCATATGCTCGACATAGTACGGGTGGTTGTAAATTTCGATATAGGTGGAAGGTCTGTCGAAACCTTCTATAAGCATACCCTCCTCGTTGAGGTCGGAAAAGCTTATGGGTCCTATAATCTCGTTCATGCCCAGCTCTTTCGCCCACTTGAAAAGTTCGGCAAACAGCGCTTTGGTAACTTCGAAATCGTCGATAACGTCGAAGCGGGTGAATCTTAGCTGTTTAAGCCCCGTTTTCTCGTTGGCGCCGCGGTGCCAAATGCCGGCAATCCTGCCGGCAAGCTTACCGTCTTTATAAGCCAAAAACATCTTACAGTCGGCAAAACGGAAAGCGTCGTTGATTTTAGGGTTAAATTCGCCGAATTCGTCCATATATAAATTGGGCACGGCGTATTCGTTATGCTTGTACATATCGATGAGAAATTTGAAAAATTTCTTTTTATCGCGCTTTGAATATATTTGTTTAACTTTTATCATATGTCTTTCCTTTTAGTGTATTGTAACATAAAACAATTACAAAAGTCAAATGTGTCGGCGTGCATAAAAGTGTTTTTTCCCGCTTTACTTTTTCTATATAATATGGTATACTTATCCGGTATATTAATAAAATTTTGTGAGTGATTGACATTTATGGCGGAAAAAAGCTATAACGCGGATGACTTAAAAATACTCGAAGGGCTGGAAGCGGTGCGTATGCGTCCCGGTATGTATATCGGCTCTACGGGAATAAGAGGGCTTCACCACGTGCTGTGGGAAATAGTCGACAACTCCGTCGACGAAGCCGCAAACGGATACGCGGACGAAATTACCGTAAAACTGCATAAGGACGGCTCGGCTTCGGTAGAGGACAACGGCAGGGGTATGCCCACCGACGTAAATACCAAAGCAAAGATGACGGGCGTGGAAATCATATTTACCAAACTACACGCGGGGGGCAAATTCGACAACAACAATTACGCGTTCTCGGGCGGGCTTCACGGCGTTGGCGCATCGGTTACAAACGCGCTTTCCGAATGGCTTAAAGTGGAAGTCTACCGCGGTACCGTATTTAAAATGGGCTTTACCAGCCGTTACGACAAGGAAAGAAAAAAATGGCTGTGCGGCATTCCCGAAGGTCCGCTCGTCAATACCAAAGAGCGGACGGGCAAAAAGGGAACGCTTGTCAGGTTTATGCCCGATAAAGAAGTTTTCGAAACGGTAGAGTGGAGCTACGACGTAATTTTCAAAAGGCTTAAAGAGCTTGCCTTTTTAAACAAGGGGCTGAAAATAAATTTCCTCGACGAGCGCGAGCTTTACGAGGACGCCGAAGAGGAGGATATTTTCGGCGACGCCAAGATTGTAAAACGGCTTAAACCCGCGCGCGCTCCCGTATCTTTCAAGTACGACGGCGGGCTTATCGATTTCGTCAAATATTTGAACGGCGACAGAACCCCTCTGTATCCCGTCCCGCAGTACTGTTCTGCGGTGAAGGATATACATCTTAAAGGCGCGCCCCAGAGCAAGATAAGAATAGAGTTTGCGCTTTCGCATACCAAGGACGACAACGAAAGCCTGTTTTCGTTCGTAAACAACATTTCCACGATAGAGGGCGGATACCACGAAACGGGTTTCCACAACGGACTTTTGAAGGTGGTAAACGAGTTTGCGAAGAACAACGGCATTCTCAAAGCCAAGGAAGCGCCGTTTATCGCCGACGACATCAAGGAAGGGCTTACGGCTGTTCTGACCGTCAAGATGACGGGTGTGGAGTTCGAGGGGCAGACAAAGACCAAACTCGGTAACCCCGAGGTAAAGATTCCCGTCGAACAGGCGGTTGTGGAAGGTCTGACCCAGCTTATGGCTGTTAAGGGCAACAAGACGGTGTTCGAGGAAATCGCCAAAAAAGCCAAGTTTGCGGCGGATGACAGAATAAAGCACCGCGCCGAAAGGGACGTGGCGAAAGCGGCGTCGGACAACGACGGACTCAATCTGATAGGAAAGCTTGCGCCCTGTTCGGGCAGAAACCCCGATATGAACGAGCTGTTCATCGTCGAGGGCGACAGCGCGGGCGGTACGGCGAAGCAAGCGCGCGTAAGGCAGTACCAGTCGATACTTCCCCTGCGCGGAAAACCGCTCAACGTTCAGAAAAAGACTGCTTTGCAGGCTTTGCAGAACGAGGAAATAAAGACTTTGGTGTCTGCAATCGGCGCGGGGTTCAACCGCTCGTTCGAGCTGGACAAGTCCAAGTACAAAAAAGTAATTATTCTCTCCGATGCCGACCAGGACGGAATGCATATACGCTGTATACTCCTTACCTTCTTTTTCAAGTATATGCGCGACCTCGTAAACGCGGGTTACGTATATATAGGTATGCCCCCGCTATATAAAGTCTATAAAAAAGACGTGGTGGAATACGCTTACGATGACAAAGAGCTTGACGAAAAGATAAAAAAGATCGGAAAAGGTTATCAGCTTCAACGTTATAAGGGGCTGGGCGAAATGTCGGCCGACCAGCTTTGGGATACGACGATGAACCCCGCAACGCGCAACCTCATGCAGGTAACCGTTGAGGACGCGGCGGAAGCTTCCGACGTTATAGAAATGCTTATGGGCGACAAGGTAGAGGGCAGGAAGGAGTTCCTCGCCCAGAACGCCAACTTCAACAAGGTTGACGGATTTATAGAAAAAGTCAACTTCAAGCCCGACGGCGCGGGAGAGTATTGATTATGGCTAAAAAAAGCAACGGCAATATCCAGACTTCAATACCCACGGGCAACATATACGTAACCCCGCTCGAAGAGGTATTGCCCGATTCCATGCTTCCCTATGCGGAGTTCGTAATTCTCGACAGGGCGCTTCCCAGGGTTGAGGACGGTCTTAAACCCGTACAGCGCCGTATCCTTTACACTATGGCGGAAATGGGGCTTACGCCCGACAAACCGCATAAAAAGTCGGCGAGAATAGTCGGCGACTGCATGGGCAAATACCACCCGCACGGCGACAGCTCGGTTTACGACGCGATGGTCAGAATGGCGCAGGACTTCAATATGCGCATGACCTTAGTCAACGGACACGGCAACTTCGGCTCGGTCGACGGCGACCCCGCCGCGGCGATGAGGTATACGGAAGCGAGGCTCGAACCGCTTGCAATGGAGCTTTTGCGCGACCTCGACAAGGAAACGGTGCCCTTTTCGTTCAACTTCGACGATTCGCTTCTCGAACCCGACCTTCTGCCCGGGCGCTATCCAAACCTTCTTGTCAACGGTGCAAACGGTATAGCCGTCGGACTCGCGACGAATATACCCACGCACAACCTCGGCGAAGTGATAGACGGGTGCTGCGCGTATATCGACAATCCAAAAATTTCTTTGAACGATATGATGAAAATTATTCCCGGTCCCGATTTCTCGACGGGCGGGTTCGTCATCGCCAAGGAGCTTAGGCAGGCTTACGAAACGGGCAGGGGCAAAATCACCCTCCGCGCGCGCTATACCGTGGAAGCGGGCGACTACGGCAAAAAGCATATCATAATCACCGAACTTCCCTATCAGACCAACAAAGCCGAGCTTCTGCGCAAGATTATGCTTTTGCGCGAGGATAAGAAGGAACAGCTTGCGGGTATTGCCGAAATCGTCGACGAATCCGACCGCACGGGAATGCGCGCGGTTATAAGCTGTAAAAAGGACGCGGACGTCGACAGGATACTTTCTCTCCTTCTCAAATACACCGATTTAGAGTGCACCTTCGGTATAAATATGGTCGCCATAGCGGGGGGCAAGCCCCGTCAGCTGGGGCTTCTCGACATTATAAGATATTACGTCCAGTACCAGCGTCAGGTAATTCTGCGCCGTACCAGGCACGAGCTCAAAGAAGCGCAGGCGCGCTGTCACATACTCGAAGGACTTATTATCGGCGTGCACAACGTCGACGAGGTGGTTAAAATCATAAAGACCGCCGACTCCACTCCCGACGCGAGAAGGAAGCTCATGGAGCGGTTTGCGCTCACCGAGCGTCAGGCGCAGGCAATTCTCGATTTAAGGCTGGCGCGCATAGCCAAGCTCGAAGTCAAAAAACTCGAAGACGAGCTAAGGGATTTAAAAATTTTAATAGAAAAACTCAAAGCGATAATCGACGATAAAAACAAGCAGTGGGAGATTGTCAAGGGCGAAATGCGCGAAATTAAGCGCAAATTCAAGTGCGAACGCAAGACGCGCATAGTCGACAGCGAGGACAAGATTGCCGTCAAGCGCGCGGACGCTGTCGGAACGGTCGAGGACTGGTCAGCCTGCATAAACGCTTTGGGCAACGTTAAGTTTGTCGAAAGGGGCGAATTTGCCTTTACCGTCAAGAAAAAGCTGTCCAAATACACGCCGCCCGCACAGCTTCACACGCAGGTCGTAAACTGCGGAGGCATGGACGACGTTTACGTGTTCACCAATCTGGGCAACGTTTTGAAAGTCAAGGCGAAGTATTCCGAGCTTTCGGATTTCAAGTCGTCGGGCGTAAAGCTTGAAAAGCTTGTGGAAGGCGTCGCGAAAGGCGAATATCCCGTCAAACTTATACCGTGCGCGGATGGCGCTCCGCCCGAAGGCGATTTGATATTCTTTACCAAGCAGGGCGCGGTCAAAAAGACGGCGTGGTCTGAGTACGCGCAGGGCAAAGCCGTGCTTCCCGCAATAAAACTCAAAGACGGCGACGAACTGCTTAACGTCGAACGGTACGACGACGACGATTTTTCGACAATGCTGTACGTAACGCGCAAAGGGTTGTGCCTTAACGCTTCCAAGGACGAAGTGCCCGTTCAGGGCAGAGTCGCGGGCGGAGTCAAGGGCGTTGCGCTCGGCGCGGACGACGAGGTTATCTTCGCAACACAGCACACGGGCGAAGGCGAGATAATAATAGTCACCACTCTCGGCGGGTTCAAACGCGTGGTCGCTTCGACAATCGACCCCATAGGCAGGGCATGCAAGGGCGTTATGATTGCCGACATAAAGGGCAAGGGCGAAATACTGTTTGCGGACTACGTCACGATTCCTTACACGCTTGCCGTCGTCAGCGACGACAAGACCGTCGCGGAAGTCAATACCGAGGAAATACCCATTGAAACGAGGGTGTTCCGCGGAAGACCTTTAAAGAAAGAGGGTATAGGCAACGTTACCGCCGTATACGCTTTAAAACACCGTTCGGACTTCCCCGACGGAAGAATGCAGATTAAATTTTAAACGAGGAGTTTTTTAAATGAAGGAAAATTTTAAAAAGAAAAGCGAAGAAGTAAAAAACAAAGTCAAGAGCATGGGTCCCGTCAAAATAATAATTCTCATTATTATGGCGGCGGCGGTGGTATGTTCGTACGTATTCCATGACTGGATTTTTGCCGCGGACAGCGTTTTCAACAGGGGCGTTTCAAGCTCGGAATTTCTGAACGGTTTGCTCGCGCTCGTTCCCAAAATCGTGCGCGCGGTGCAGATTGTTACTATTATGCTTGTGATAACGGCTATCGTTCTCGGAATAATAAACAGGGCGTTCAAAAGGTCCCAGCGTGAAATCACCATTGTAAGGCTTATCAGCAATATGATTAAATGCGTCGTCACGGTAATAATGGTTATAGCCGTGCTCGCGGTATGGGGTATCGATACCACGGCGCTGATAACGGGCGCGGGAGTCATAACTCTTGTCGTCGGTCTTGGAATGCAGAGTCTTATCGGCGACGTGGTCGCGGGTCTGTTTATCGTATTCGAGAACGAGTTCAACGTGGGCGATATAATAACCGTCGGCGATTTCCGCGGCACGGTTGTTTCCATAGGCATAAGGACGACCAAGCTCGAAGCGGTCGGCAACATCAAGATAATAAACAACAGCGATATAAGGGGGGTTCTCAACCAGACGGTCAACCCTTCGACCGCGAAATCGCTTATCGATATCGAGTACGGCGATTCGCTCGAACGCGTCGAAGAGATAATCAAAACCAAACTTCCCGAAATAAAAATAGACGGTATAATCGAAGGTATTTCCTACGACGGCGTTGCCTCGCTCGGCGCTTCGGGGGTTACCCTTCAATTTACCGCAAAGTGTTACGAAGGCGACATTTTCGCAGTACAGCGCGAAATGAATAAACGGCTCAAAGTTATGTTCGACGAAAACGGCATAGGCATACCCTTCCCGCAGATTGTCGTACACGGTTCAGGCAATTAAATTATCGATATAAGGAGAATAAATATGGCTAAGATAACCAAAGACACACTCATTATGGACTGTCTTAAAATCAACCCCGACAGCGCGGAAATTTTGCAGTCCGTCGGCATGCACTGCCTCGGCTGTGCTATGGCTCACGGCGAAACAATCGAGCAGGCGGTGTTTGTCCACGGCAACGATTTGGACGAGCTTCTCGAAAGACTCAACGAAGGTATTGAATAATAAAAAAGCCGTCCGCGCGTTTACCGTAGTTCTCATAGGGAATGTTCGGTAAACCGCAGGTGAACGAGAATAAGGCGTGGCATTAAGCCGCGCCTTTTCTTATATTTTTCACTGTGTGGACGAACTTGGCTACTCGTAGCATAGTGAGATATATATTTTTTATATTTCCCGCAAAATTCAATCGGTTGCGTTCGTTAATTTATCGTGCTATAATGATTGCACGATAAACAGTAATTTGGAGTTGCAAAAAGGAGAATGGCAATGAAAGACAAAGAAATGACTTTTAAAGAAAAGTTGAACGTAATGGAAAAATTCGGTCTGCAAAAAGAATGGGCGGAGTGGGAATTGAAACAGGAAAACGAATAT
The DNA here is from genome assembly GCA_947570625.1 of uncultured Clostridia bacterium. Lineage (GTDB taxonomy): Bacteria > Bacillota > Clostridia > Christensenellales > Borkfalkiaceae > Coproplasma. The sequence continues at coordinate 15,028 of CANOUP010000029.1, forward strand.
TTTGCCGTTCTTCCTTCTTTCCGCTTTTTGAAGCCGATTAGCGACCACCTTGAATTTCATAGGGGCGGTTTTGCAAATATGATAAAAAAATACATAGAGCAAGGCGTCCTTGACGAAAGGTTTCCCGAAGTATCCGCGCTGATAAAAGAAGGCGCTTCGATAGAAAGCATAGAAAAATTTGCATTTGAAAGAGTTCAGGAAGCCGTCGAGTGCATTTTATATCAACTCGGCGACCAAGAGTCTGCGGAATGCGCAGACGTTTTCGACGAAATAGATTGTTCAAAAATAAAAAAGATGCGCCTTATGGAAATCAATGACGACGGAACGCCGACAGGTCGGCGCGCCGTTGAGCTTCACGGAAAAATTCCGTTTTCCGATATGGAAGACTGACCGTGTTATAAATTTTATGCGCTATATGCCGTAAAGAAAATGCGAACCGTGAAAATTTGCAAACGGTTTTAAATATTTTAATCGAATAAAATAAATCGGTCAAATAAGGAGCGTAAAATGGAAATATGCGAAATAACGCTTGACGCCAAACAATATGACCTGTTAAAAAGTATGCTCAATTGCGACAGAAGGGCGGACTTAATAAGAAAAATACCAATCAACGGAAAAGAGTTGTTTTATGATATGATTCACGAAATATATTCGCCCGTTACAGACGGTTGGAGTACGCGCGAAATCGTGTTGAAAGAGTCTGCCGATGCGTTAAATCTGTTAAGATTTATGACTAAACAGATATTCCCAAACGATGAAAACTATATTGTACGACAAATAGGAAGGAAATGGGCGAATTTTCGTTTTGAAAAAGATTGCGCACTTATAATATGTAAAAACTGTTAAATTTCAATTTATCTTTGTAAATAACGTGTAGTTAAAAGCTCTCGAACAAATTGTTCGAGAGCTTTTGTCTTCACTTGAAAGTGCAACTCTTATTTAACCGGTTCACGATTTGTTTTCGATATATTCCAGGCTTCGCAAGTATTCCGTAGTAAAATCGGTGTTCAGTGTTTTGGCTTTTAAAACCTTTTCCTCGAACGCCTGCCGTTTGGCTTTCATTTCGGTTATAAAGTTTCTACGCTCCTCGTCGTTGTCCTCGGAGAGCGAATGCAGTTTACCGTCGAGGTAAATGTCGTTCTGGAAATAGGGGTTTACCGCTTTGTCGTTGCGGTCGCACTGGCTGAGGTTGAAGCTTATTACCTCCGACGTATCGAAATCGTAAAATATGCTTATGTTTACGTATCCTTCATGTGCGGAATCTGTTTCGCCCTCTAAGGCAAAAATATCGGCGGTAACGGCGCCTTTGTCGCTGTCGAAGGATGAGAGCATCGCAATCGTTATAGTCGAGCAGGTAAATGTCACGGGGTCCTCGGAAACGGGGAACATATTGGTTTTATAAATTTCGCTCAGGAAATACATAAACGCGCCCGTAGCTATAAGGTTGAAATTGCTTTCGTCGGTTTCGTACTTCGCGGGGGTTATCTGCGTGTCTTCGCCGAGAATGAGTTCGGCGGTCTTTCCGTAAACCTCCGAGTACTGTTTTTTCGTCAGACCGAAAGCCGTTGCCTGCGAACAGCCCGCAAGCGCCGCCGTGCACAAGCATGCGCAAACCGCGCAGGTAAATAAAGCTTTTTTCATATCAAACTCCTTTTCTGTAATTATATTATATATAGTTAAATTTGTCAATGTCAAAATTCCAGCGCTTGCCAATTCAGGCAAAATTTTTGCATTGCGCATATGCGCGCTTTTTGATATAATGTATTCGTAAAATCAATTATGATTGCCGACCGCGCGAAAGGCGATAATTTTACGTAGGAGGTATTATATGAAATTTAAAAGCATTGCGGTTGCGCTTACAGCGATTGCGTTATCGACGGCTTTAAGCGGATGCGTATCCGCGTCTGATAAAAACGGGGGTGCGGAAAACGATACTGAAATATCGGTAGATATGCCCGGCGCTCTTCCTCCCGAAGAGGAACTTCCCGAAACTCCGCCCGCGGAGGAGAACAAACCGGCGGTCAAACCTGTCGAACCGGAAAAACCCAAGGAAAACAAAATCTCGTACATAACGGTAACAAGCGACGGCGTCAATTTCCGTTCGGGCGCGGGAACGGATTATGCCGTAAGGGGACAGGCGGAAAGAAATACGCTTTACGCTTACCTCGACGAGGTTAACGGCTGGTACAAAACCTATTATAAAAACAGGACGGTATACATATCCAAAAAATATTGCGTAATTATGGATATGCCCAAAGGCGGGGACAAAACCGAATCGGTAATAGAGGAGGGAACCAAATTACTCGGCACACCATACGTCTACGGCGCGGTGCGCTACCACGACGGAAAGGGCAACAAGCTGAAAGGTTTTACGACGTCCGCCTTCGACTGCTCGTCGCTTATGCAGTATATGTTCTATATGGGCGCGGACAAGCTCATCGACGTCACGACCCGCACGCAGGTTTTGCAGGGAACGACGGTTTCCAAATCCAATTTGAAGCGCGGAGATTTGATGTTCTTCACTAACGCAACGCGTAAGGACAAAGTCGGGGTCGAGCGGATAGGGCACGTCGCGATGTATTTAGGCGACAACTATATCCTTCACACGGCTTCCGATTACGCGAAGATTGAAAAAATCAGCGCAACCCGGTGGGGCTATTACATTCAGTCGCAAAGGATAATTTAAAAAGCACGCGGCGCGTCAGACCTGACGCGCCGCGATTTTATTTATAAGTTTTGTTTTAAATTTTTAACGGCAAGCAAATCGGTAATTTCATAAACCGCCGCCGTTACGTTTATCAGTGCGATAAATACTTACATATATTCCTATTGCAATAAGCGTCGCGCCGTATGCAACGCACGAGGCCGAAAAAAGAATAACGCTTTTTTTACGGCTGATTATCGTCCCTGTCAACTCTTCCCGTTATGAAATCGCCTTCGGGAGTGGGAGGGTTGTTTTTTCTTTCTTCTTTTTCCTGCAATTGCTTGAAGGTGACCATAAGCGCGCCCGAAACGAACGCGACGGAAAGCGCGACAAAGCCCCAGACCCAGCCGAGGTAAATGAAAATGAAAATCGCGACGGCGGCGATTGCGACCGCCAGCACGCAGAAAACTATCCTGAGTATCTTATACATAATAATATATTAAAACATATGCACATAAATTGCAAGCGTTTGTCTGCGGGAAAAAAGCGGGGGAATGTATAAAATTTTCGCAAAATGTCAAAAATTTACTTATGGAAAAATTTTGAAAAAAAGTTACACAATTCTTTGACAAAATTTATAGCTTTATGGTATCTTAATAAAGCTTGCGACTGCGAGGGGCTGATTGGTTTCAGACGTAAAAAAAACTTTTAAAAATTATAAAAAAAGTTCTAAAAAACGTTTGACAATTGATATAGTATATGTTATTATAGACAAGCTCGCTGGTCGAGTGCCGAACGATTTCGGCTAATGCAGTTTAAAAATTGAATAGAAGGAAACGAATTTAAAAAAATAGTTTCTGTCAATTAACTTTGAAGTACATTAGTACCACAAAGCAAAGTCAGCAAAGATAAATGACTTAAATAGTCGAGATAGAGCCACGAACTTATAGTTCGGTTTTATACAAATTAAACTTAAGAGTTTGATTCTGGCTCAGGATGAACGCTGGCG
>CANOUP010000030.1 GCA_947570625.1 uncultured Clostridia bacterium
ATTTCGGTGATTTTTCTTTTAGCATCCTTTTCGGGTACTAAATATGGTGGAGATATGGGGATTCGAACCCCAGACCTATACGTTGCGAACGTATCGCGCTACCAACTGTGCTATATCCCCGTTATGGTGGGAACAAATGGACTCGAACCATCGACCTCTTGCATGTCAAGCAAGCGCTCTAACCAGCTGAGCTATGCCCCCGAAGGCGGTAAATTGCTTTTACCGCACAAATCTTTTGTATTATAACAGCTTTTAGCACGCTTGGCAACTGTTTTTTTATGGTTTTATCAATCTTTCCTTACGCCTAAAATATGTATTCCCCTTGCTCTTTCGAAATTGTACGACGAAAGCGGTTTGTTGAACGCGTCGTACGAGTGCGCGGCAACGAGAATTTTTCCGCGCGATATCCCTACGACCACTGGCGAATGGTAAAAGTCTCCCGTCGCCCTGCCCAGCTGTACAATATCCCCCACTTCCAGCTTATCGAGCGGAACTTCCTCCGCGTACGGTCCCGCCCCTTCGTTGCCGACAAGGAAATTATAAAGATATTCCACTCCCGTCCAGGACGGCGTGCGGTTGTTAACCGAAATATAGTACCACCCGAACGTGGGCGTATAATTCATAACCCCCGCTCCCGCATAAATGCACTGCGACGCAAAGTTTGTACAGTCGCCCCCGATTTTACTGAAATCGTAAAATGCGGGATTTCTTTTGTAAGCCCACTTTTTCGCGTAATCATAGACCGCGTTTCTGTCATATTTTAAAGTTTCCATAGTATAAATTATGCCGTAACGCCCGGCATAGTTAAAAGCGCGGTTATGCTTCCGCGCTTTTGATTTTTAGATTAAGTTTTTTCCTGCGGGTGACCGCCCTGAGAACAAGCTTATACATTTCACCGACGGGGATAACGGAAAACGCTATTCCCAGCGCCGTGAACCAGTGCACCGCGGTAAGTCCCGTCAGCCCGAACGCGGAAGCGAGGGGCGTCAGCGCCAACAGCACGTTTACGAGCACGCCGGCAACAACCGTAACGATGAGTATTTTGTTCGAGAATATCCCGCTTTTGAATATGGACTGTCTTTCCGAGCGTATGTTGAACGCGTGGAAAAGTTCGAGAAACGACATTGTCAAGAACGTCATTGCGGTAGCCGTTTCCCCGCCCCAGATTTTAAGCGAAACTATGTAAACGCCTATTGTTACCGCCGTAATGAACGCCCCGAAAAACGCAATGAACGCAAGCGAAGTTTTTGAGAACAGGCTCTTTTCCGCACGCACGGGCGGGCACTTCATTATGTCGGGATCCTCCTTCTCGGTTCCGAGGGCAAGCACGGGGAAGCTGTCGGTAATCAGGTTGAGCCAGAGAAGCTGTGTGCTTAAAAGGAAATTGTGTTTGAAGAATACGAGCGTCGCTATAAGTATGGCGAGCACTTCCGCAAGATTGGTGGAAATGAAAAACTGTATGGTCTTTCTTATATTGGCGGATATGCGCCTGCCTTCGCGCACGGCGGATACTATCGTCGTGAAATTGTCGTCGGCGATAACCATATCGGAAGCGCTCTTGGTTACGTCGGTGCCCTGTATTCCCATTGAAATACCGATGTCCGCGCTCTTGATACTGGGGGCGTCGTTTATTCCGTCGCCCGTCATCGCAACGACCTCACCCCGTTTTTTAAGGGCTTTGACTATCATATTTTTATGCTTGGGCGAAACGCGCGCGAACACCCTGCACCCCGCAATGGCTTTATCGCGTTCCTTGCCCGACATATTGTCGAGCTCGTCGCCCGAAATTACCTCCGACATATCGGAAGCGATGCCCAGCTTTTTAGCAATGGCAAACGCCGTGCGCACGTGGTCGCCCGTTATCATAACGGTTGCGACTCCCGCCGTCCTGCACTCGGCAACCGCCTGCGCTACGCCCTCTTTGAGCCCGTCAGACATTCCGCACAGACCTATGAAAATGAGGTCTTCTTCCTTGATTTCTCCGTTGAAATCGCAGTACGCGAAACCGAGGACCCTTAGCGCCCTGTCGGACATACCGTTATTGCTTGCCGTAACTTTGTCTATATCTTTGCGCGTAATCGCGCGTACGCCAGACTTGGTTAAAATTTTCGTGCACTTACCGATAAGAATATCGGGCGCGCCCTTTACGAAATTGTATTTCCTGCCCGAAAAGTCCGCGGATACGGACATCATCTTGCGCTCGGAAGTGAACGGAAGCTCGGCAAGTTTTGTAAAATGCTGTGAAAACCCGTCGCCGTCGGCATAGACGCGCAGAGCTATTTCCGTTGGGTCGCCGATATACGCGCCCTTTTCACCCTTCACGCCCGAACAGGCGGTCATACATTGAAGCAGCTTGAATTTCGCGCCTTCGTTACAATCCACCTCTGCGACGCGCAGTTTGTTCTCGGTGAGCGTGCCCGTCTTATCCGAACATATAACCGAACAACTGCCCAGCGTTTCCACCGATTTGAGTTTTCTTATGACCACGTTCTTTTTGGTCATGCGCTGGACGCCCATAGCCATTATTATGGTTACTACCGCGGGCAGACCTTCGGGAATAGCGGCGACAGCGATTGCGACCGAAGTCATAAAGTTGCCGAGTATTCCGTCCTTTCTGACAAACAGACCTACGATGAATATAAGGGCGGTGACGGCGAGGACGAAGATAGAAATTATCTTGCCCAGCTTGTTCAAAGACTTTTCAAGCGGAGTGCCCTCTGCTTTGGTTTCTTCGAGCATAGCCGCGATTTTGCCCATTTCGGTATTCATACCTACCGCCGTGACGACTGCCGAAGCGTTTCCGCGCACGACGAACGTGGAATTGAAAAGGGTATTTTTCATTTCGCCGAGCGTGACTTTGTTTCCGCGTATGGCGTCGGCGTTCTTTTCGACGCCCGTGCTTTCGCCCGTAAGCGCCGACTCGTCGCACATAAGGTTGTTGCTTTCTATTATCCTGCAATCGGCGGGAACGACGTCACCCTCTTCCAGAAGCACTATATCGCCCACGGTGATTTGCGTGCTGTCGACGGTGATTTCCTTATTTTCCCTTCTCACTTTCACCGAACAAGCCGAAAGCTTTTTCAGGTTTTCGACGGCTTTGTCGGCGCGGTACTGCTGTACCGTACCCACCACCGCGTTGAGAAAAATTATAAATATTATAATGAAAGTGTCGGTCAAATCGTTTTTATCGCCCGACAGGAAGGCGATAACCGCCGAAACCGCGGCCGCGGCGATTAAAAGCAAGGTCATAAAATCTTTAAACTGCGAGAAAAACAGTTTGAAAATTCCCGCGCGCTTGCCCTTTTCAAGCTCGTTAGCGCCGTATTCGGACAGCCTTTTCGCGCTTTCTTCGAACGTAAGCCCCTCTGCCGAGGTATTCAAATTTTTCAGCGTCTGACCCGCGTCGGTAAAACAATGGTTCTGCATACATTTATTTGTATGCGCGCGTATTTTCCGTTATGAATAAGCGGGAGGACAATCTTTTTTGTCCTCCCGCTTTATTAATCTTCTTCGAAATTATGTTCTTCTTCGCCGTGCGGTTCGGGAAACTGCGACTTGTCGTAAGCTATTCCCCTGCGGTCGTAATAATCCTTGATTGCCGAACGTATCGCCTCTTCCGCAAGCACCGAACAGTGCATTTTGTGGGCGGGAAGCCCGTCCAGCGCTTCGGCGACGGCTTTGTTGGTCAGTTCCAGCGCCTGCGACAAAGGCTTGCCCTTAATCATTTCCGTCGCCATGGACGACGAGGCAATCGCGCTTCCGCAACCGAAGGTGTTGAATTTTACGTCGGTAATCACGTCGTTTTCTATTTTGAGATATATCTTCATTATATCCCCGCACTTGGCGTTGCCCACTTCGCCTATGCCGTCGGCGTCCTCGATTTTCCCGACGTTGCGCGGATTAGTGAAATGGTCCATAACTTTTTCGCTGTATAATGCCATAATTTACTCCTTATTTTATCAGATGCTTTCTTTGTCCTTTTTCAAGCTCGTCCCACACGGGCGACATATCGCGCAGAAGCTTTACAACCTCCGGCACGGCTTTTATTATCGCGTCAGCGTCCTCTTCGGTGTTGTACTCCGAAAGGCTTATCCTAAGCGAACCGTGCGCTATTTCGTGCGGGAGCCCGAGCGCCAGAAGCACGTGCGACGGGTCCAGAGAACCCGACGTGCACGCCGAACCCGACGATGCGCATATACCGCGCGCGTCGAGGTGAAGCAAAAGCCCTTCGCCCTCTATTCCCTCGAAGCACATATTTACGTTTGCCGGAAGGCGGTTTTCCCTTCCGCCGTTGAGTCTGGAATGGGGAATTTTCAACAGCCCGTCGATAATCTTATCGCGAAGCGCCGTCAGTCTGGCGGTATTTTCCTTCATACCGGCACAGGCTTCCTTCAAAGCTTCCGCCATTGCGCAGATACCGCCTATGTTTTCGGTACCCGCTCTGCGCCCGCGCTCCTGCGCCCCGCCTTCTATAAACGTTTTAAGGGGCAGACCCCTTCTGCAATACAGCGCGCCCGCGCCCTTGGGGCCGTGGAACTTGTGCGCCGAAAGCGAAAGCATATCGATGTTGTCCGCCTTTACGTCGACGGGGATATGCCCGACGGCCTGAACCGCGTCCGTGTGGAACACAACGCCCGCCTGCCTGCATACCGCGCCTATTTCCCTTATCGGCTGGATTGTGCCGACCTCGTTATTGGCGTACATTACGGTAACGAGCGCTGTGTCGGGGCGGATTGCGTTTTTAACCTGTTCCGCCGTGACGAAGCCGTCCGCGCCTACGCCGAGGTAAGTCGCCTCGAACCCTTCCTTTTCAAGTTTTTTTACCGTGTGCAGTACCGCGTGGTGTTCGAACGCGGTGGTTATTATGTGTTTTTTGCCCTTGACCGCGCCGTTCTCCGCACACGAGCGTATCGCCTGGTTGTCCGACTCGCTTCCGCCCGAAGTAAAATAAATTTCGCGCGGGTCGGCGTTAAGGCACCCGCCTATGTCCGCGCGCGCCCTTTCAAGCGCTTCCTTCGCCGTCTGCCCCGCAGTGTGAAGGGAGGACGGATTGCCGTATACTTCTTTAAGATAGGGCATCATCGCCCTTATCGCGGCGTCGCTCATTGCGGTCGTCGCCGCGTTATCTGCGTAAATTGTTTTCAAATTTTAAATTCCTACCCGTTTAGTATGATTTAATTATAAAATTAAATTCCTATTTTGTCAATAGGAATTAGCGCGTTTTACAAAGTTTTTGAAGAGGGAATTATTTTAACAAATCTTTTAAAGTTTTGGACGTTAAAAAGTTCATAATAACCTCGTCCAGTTCCTTAAAAAGGGGCAACGTCATGCACGTGCCCGCGTTTTCGCAACCGCTGTCTATGCACTGTACGGGCGCGAGCGAGCCCTCGCCCGAAACAAGAATTTCGGCAACGGTGTACTCTTCCGCCATGCGCGCGAGCTTGTAGCCCCCGCTCTTTCCGCGCGCGCTTACCACAAGCCCCGCCGCCGACAGCTGTGAAGCGGAAGTTTCCAGATACTTCAATGATTCTTTCTGACGCTCCGCAATATCGCCGAGCGGTATATAACCTTCGCCCTCGTGACGGGCAAGGTCTATCATAATTTTAAGCGCGTTTCTGCCCTTGGTCGTAATGAACATTGTCAGCCCCCGTACTCAATCATTTTATCGATGCACTTTACCGCGGAATTTATAAGGTCTTTATCCATTATTATCTCTTCCCCGCCCCTGCCTTCAAGACAGTTGAGAACGTCGACAAGCGTCGTCGCCTTCATATTGTGGCACACGAGGTCCTTGGAAAGCGGATAAAAATTTTTGTCGGGGCACTTAAACTGCAAGTGCTGTACAATCGCGTTTTCCGTGCCTATAATAAATTCTCCGCAATCGGATTTTTCGGCAAAGTCCATTATGCCCGAGGTAGAACCTACATAATCCGCAAGCGCGGTTACTTCGGGACGGCATTCGGGGTGAACGAGGAACAGCGCGTCAGGGTGCGCGCGCTTTGCCGACAGCGCGTCCTCTTTATCTATCCGCGCGTGGGTGGGGCACCCGCCGTGCAAAAGCTTGAAATTTTTTTCGGGAACCTGATTTTTGACGTATGTTCCGAGGTTTATATCGGGTATGAAAAGTATATTTTTTTGGGGAATTTCACGGCAGATTTTGACCGCGCTTGACGAAGTTACGCACACGTCAGCTATCGTTTTCAGCTCTGCCGTTGTATTTATATATGCAACGACGGCATAATCGGGATAACTTTTTTTCACCTGCGCGATAACTTCCCTGTCCATCTGTTCCGCCATGGGACAGCCCGCCGAAGGATTGGCGAGGTACACCCTTTTTTGCGGTGAAAGCATTTTGACCGTTTCCGCCATAAACCGCACCCCGCACATTATAACCGTGCTCTGCGGCGCGGTCTTTGCCTTTACGGACAGCGCGAAGCTGTCGCCCGTAAAATCTGCGATTTCGCAAATTTCTTCGGACATATAGCTGTGCGCAAGAATACACGTATCGGTCTGTTCTTTAAGCTTTAAAATTTTTTCCTGAATATTTTTAATCATTGCAAAAAGATTATACTACTTTATGCGCAAAATTGTCAATAAAAAAAGAAACGGCGCAACCGTTTCCCGCTATCAAACAAAATATCTCAACAAAAAGTAACCTATGAACAGAAATCATCAGACAATATTTAATCGACAATAAATCAACTCAGGAAGAGTTGGCAAAAACGCTCGGCGTAAACCAGACGACGGTAAGCCAGTGGCTGGCGGGTAAAAAGAAACCCGGTTACGACAGCATAAAGCTTATCTACGAAAAATTAGGCGTGACCCCGAACGTGCTGTTCGGAATAGACGAATAGCCCCCTGCGCAAATTTTGCGCAGGGGTTTTTAAAAGCGCGCAATTATATCCGCATAATAGCCTTCCCCCTTTCAATAACCGCAGTAAAAGCCTTCCCCCTTTCAATAACCGCAGTAAAAGCCTTCCCCCTTTCAAGGGGGAAGGTGTCTTTGTTTTTAAACAAAGACGGATGAGGGATAGTATTGAAAATTTTCGAACCTCATCACCCGCTATCGCGGGAGCTTCCCCTTTCGCCAAAGGGGAAGCCTATATTGCTGATTACAACTAACTTCGATATATCTATTCAAAAAATCGGTATATCTGAATATCCATAGCTTTGGCAATCCTCAATAATGCTATCAAATAAAAGTCTTTTCCCTGCATAATTCTGTAAAAAGTAGACGAACTTATGTTGCACCGTCTGATAAATTCTGTTTTCGTTAAACAGTTTTTTGCTATGTAGTCTTCTATAATGCCGATATTTAATTTAATGTCGGAATTTACCTTTTTGTTCATATACGTCTCCTTTATTATCATTTTTATATATTATACCGATTAAACGAACAAAAATCTTGACCTACGGCTATAAGCCGTAGGTCAAATTGAAATTAACATTTATTTTATTAAAATTAACAAATCAAACTCCCCCCGCTCGCAACGCGAGCGGGGGGAGTTTTCTATATTTCACTTTATTTTATTACTACATTTAAGATATGTGCACCGTAACCGTCGTTCCACTTGACGGCGTGTACTTCGATATTTATCTAATGAAAATACCTGCGCATACGGCGCAGGTACTTGTTTATTTCTTTTTAACCGCTCTTTTCTTTACGGGTTTTGCTTCGCCGTCCATGGGCGGAACGTCGGGCACGTGGGAATTATCCGTCTTTACTTCTTTATGCGCTTTTTTTACCGCGCTCTTTACGGACTTCTCCTTTTTCAGCTCCTCCGCCGTGCTCTCGTGATAGGGCACTTCGAATATGCACGATTCGTAGGGTCTTAAATTGAAAGTAAGTTTATACGGTCTGCCGTCGCAGAGCTCACGCTTTGCGTCTATTTCCAACGGCGAAAGGTCGGGATACGTCGAGAATATGCGCTTATACACGCCGTCGACGGGCGCGCCCACGCCCATTTCGTACCTTTCCACGGGCGCGAAATTGCATACGAAAATCAAAGCGTTGTTGTAATTCCACGGGTTGCGCCTTATAAACGTGAAGATATTGCGGTTATAGTCCCCGCTGTTTATCCACTCGCAGGTCGCGGGTCCTCCGCTGTCGTTGTGCAGAACGGGACGCTCCCTGTAAAGGTGCAGAAGTGCGCGGAAACATTCCAGCACTCCCCTGTGCCCCTCGTCGTCGCAAAGGAACCAGTCCAGCCCCGTCTTGAAATTCCATTCCCTTTCCTGCGCGAAGTCCTGACCCATAAACAACAGCTTTTTGCCGGGGTGACCCATCATCATAGTGTAGCACGTTTTAAGACTTCCCAGCTTATCGAGCTTGTTGCCTATAAATTTGTTTATCATACTGCCCTTGCCGTAGACGACCTCGTCGTGCGACAGCACCAGCATATAGTTTTCGTTGAACGCGTACTCGAACGTATGCGTCATAAGCCCGTGGTGATAGGGTCTGAAAATGGGGTCTGTATTGTAGTACTTTATCCCGTCGTTCATCCAGCCCATATTCCATTTGAGCCCGAACCCGAACCCGCCCTTTTTTGCGGGCTTGGTAACGCCCTCTATTATCGAGGAATCTTCGGCAATCATAAACGCGTCCGTCCGCTGGCGAAGCACGCTGTTGAGGTGGCGGAAAAACTCGAAACTTTCGAGATTTTCGTTACCGCCGTAAGCGTTGGGGCGCCATTCCTGTCTGCCGAAGCTGTTATAGAGCATAGCCGCGACCGCGTCCGCCCTGAGGGCGTCGATGTGGTATTTTTTTACCCAGAAGAAAGCCGAAGCCATAAGAAAGTTGGAAACTTCCTTTTTGCCTAAATCGAAAGCCTTTGTTCCCCACTCGGGATATTCCGCCCTGAGGGGGTCGGCGTATTCGTACAGGGGCGTTCCGTCGAAATTTGCGAGGGCGTGGTCGTCCTTGGGAAAATGCGCGGGCACCCAGTCGAGGATTACGCCTATTCCCTTTTGGTGCATATAGTCGACGAAATACATAAAGTCTTCGGGCGAGCCGTACCTTGCGGTAGGTGAAAAATAGCCCGTTACCTGATAGCCCCACGACGGGTCGAAGGGGTACTCGCATATGCCCATAAGTTCGACGTGCGTATAACCCATCCAGCAGACGTATTCGGCAAGCTCGTGCGCGAGCGTGCGGTAATCGAAAAACTGGTCCTCGTCCCATTTTGACAAATCCTTTTTCCAGCTTCCGAGGTGCACTTCGTAAACCGCCATAGGCTTTTCAAGGAAGTTTTCGTCCTTCTTCGCTTCGAGGTACCCGCCGTCGCCCCAGACGTACGAGTCCACGTCCGCGACAATAGAAGCGTTTTTCGGGCGGAGCTCGGAACGGAAGGCGTACGGGTCGATTTTCATAACCTCTGACCCGTCTGCGCGTACGACGAGATATTTGTACTTCACGCCCTCGCACATACCGGGAACGAAAAGCTCCCATATACAGTCGTCGACCTTTTCCATTACGTCGCGCCAGGGCGTCCAGCCGTTGCCGTCGGAAACGACGCATACCGCTCGGGCATTTGGCGCCCACAGTACGAAGTGGACTCCCCTTACACCGTCTACGGTGCGCACGTGCGCGCCCATCTTTTCATACAGCTCGTAATGAGTGCCGTGATGAAAAAGGTACCTGTCGTATTCGCTGAAAAATCTGTCTTGCATTTATATCCCCCTAATTCTGTTTGAAATTATAATAGTAAACCGCCCCCGACTTTGCGGGAAGGGTCAAAAACATTCTGCCGTACTTGACCGTGCACTTTTCTCCGTCCGAACAAAAACCGTTGCTGTCGGTTATTATTTTCCTTTCGAGTACCGAGCCCGTCGGAACGCCCAGCTCCCACACGGGAACGCTGAGCGAAATTTCGCCGTCAAGATTGTTGACTATGACAACGGCGCAGTCCTCGCCGTCAAACCTGCCGTAAGCTATGAAGCCGTTGCCCGCGTCCAGACTTTTAATACTGCCCGCCCTTAAACAGTGTATGCTCTTGCGGAGGGCTATTACCGCTTTATGGTACTCGATGAGTTCCTTATTTTCCCCGCCCCAGGGATAGGTGCGCCTGCTGTCGGGGTCGGTCCAGCCGACCTGCCCCGCCTCGTCGGCATAATATATTCCGGGAGAGCCCGGCCAGGTCATCTGTATAAGCACGCCGAGAGCCATTACCCTTAAATCGACGTTTTCGCCTGCGGCGTGCGGTCCCATTGTTTTAAGCGTGCCCACCACGCCGTTGGTACGGGTGAGAAAACGCGAGTGGTCGTGATTGGAAAGCTGGTTGAGCGCCGAGTCCAGCGCGGGACGGGGAAATCTGCTCATATTCTTGAACATACTCTCGAAAAACGCGTTGCCGTCGAGATATTTAGAACCGTCGAAGCCCTCGCTGTGCTTTTCCATACCCGTCAGAAACCAGGTTACGGGTTCCATAAACGCGTCGTAATTCATAACCGAATCCCACTCTTTGCCGTTGAACCAGGCGGAAGGGTCGCCGTAGTGCTCGGCAAAAATAAACGCCTGCGGGTTGGCGCTTCTCACCCTGTCGCGGAACATTTTCCAGAACTTGTGGTTATAGCGCACGCTGTGCCCCAAATCGGCGGCGACGTCTAAGCGCCAGCCGTCTACGCAGTACGGCTCCGACACCCATTTCGCGCCCGTGGAGAGAATATAATCTTCAAGCTCGGGGCTGTGCTCGTAATTGAGTTTGGGCAGAGTGCCGAAGCCCCACCAGCCCTCGTATCCGCTGTTCGCCTCGCGGGGCTTTTCGAAATTGAAATAGCTTCTGTACGGGCTGTCGGCGGACTGGTAAGCCCCCTTTTCCTCATAGCCCTTTTTATTTAAGTAAATGCCCTCTTTATCCAGCCACTTGTTGAACGAACCGCAGTGATTGAACACGCCGTCGATAACGACCTTCATTCCGCGGGCGTGAATTTCTTTTACCAGCTCCGCGAAATACTCGTTGCTCTTTTTAAGGTTTACGGGCGACGTGACGCGCTTTATGTACCTGGGTGCGTAGCCGTTGTTGTGTTCCCAGTACTGCATACGGTGGTCGAGGTCCTCCTCGATAACCGCGATGTGCGGGTCTATATAGTCGTAATCCTGCGTGTCGTATTTGTGGTTTGACGGAGAAACGAAAAGCGGGTTGAAGTAAATGGCTTCCACGCCCAAATCCTGCAAATAGTCGAGTTTCTGCCTTACGCCCTGCAAGTCGCCCCCGTAAAAACAGCGCACGTCCAGCTCGTCGGGAAACTTGTACCACTCGTTTATTCTCTTCGAGTGCCCGCCCGTATAGTAATATTCGTTGTCCTCGACGTTGTTCGAGGGGTCGCCGTCGCAAAAACGGTCTGTAAATATCTGGTAAAAAACAACGCCTTTCGCCCAGTCGGGAACCTTAAACCCCGGCACGAAAGAAAAATCGTATTCGGACTGAACGTTTTCAACACAGCCCATCCTGTTGTACGCGACCGCGTCGTCGTCGTCAAGCATTGCGAAGTAATAGCTTACAGGCTTGGCGGGGCAGGTGAAGGTTACCGTGTAATAATCGAAATTACCCTGCGTTTTGCCCTGATTTATCTTTGTCATAACCCTTTTTACGCCGTTTATTACTGCATACGCCTTTAAAACGTCGTTTTTTAGGGTGCGCAGTTTAAGAGTTACCCTATCTCCGCGCTCGGGCTCGTAAGGGGTTTTGTAAAATTCAGTCTCATCCGAAAAGATAGCCTTTCTGTTTATCATTGCAAAATCCTTATTATCGATGTCTTTAATAATTGTAACACACAACAGCCCCGAAGTCAATATGAAAATCTTTGCGGGCGGAAACGTAATTTATCATTGACAACGGTAGTTTGTTATGTTATGATTTATTCGCTTGAATAAATTTTTATTGTAAGGTACTTATGAGCGCTAAAAAGAAGAAAAATTCCCCCGAAGAAACCGCCGAAAAGGCGGATTTTGATATTACGGAGAATATCGGGGAAGAATTGAAAGTATCAGTCTACGAAGAAGACGAAGAAATCCCCACTGTAACCAAACTTTTGGAATCGTCGCAGGCGGAAGAAGAAACGGCTTTGACCGTATGCGAAACCGTCCGGAAACCCATTACCGACAAAAAGACGCTTACCAAACAGCAGAAGCGCAAGCGGACGGCAATGAAGTGGGTGCTTCTAAATTTAGGCATTATAATGATGTCGTGCAGCGTCTACTTCTTCCAGACTCCCAACAACTTCACGCTGGGCGGAGTTGCGGGTATCGCCATACTGCTTGCAAACGTAATCAACCACCCTTTCTTTACGCAGGCGGTAATTATGGCTATAATCAACGTATTCCTGCTTGTTCTGGGTCTTATCATACTCGGCAAACAGTGTACGTTTCTGACTATATACTGCTCGCTGTTCTACACGGGCTTTATATGGCTTTTCGAATTTACCGACATAATGGGGCTTATTACCGGAATACCCACGCCGCAGGGCGGAGTCGCCGTCCCGCTTACCGACCAGCCTTTCCTTGAAATGTGCTATGCAATACTCCTCTTCGGAGTGGGAGGCGCGCTGATTTTCAACTGCGGGGCATCGTCGGGCGGTACTGACATAATCGCGCTCATACTCAAAAAGTTCACCAAAATAAACGTAGGCATGGCGCTTATGCTCATAGACTGCGTTGTCGTATGCGTTTCAATCACCGCTTTTCAGAGCCCTTCGACCGCGCTGTACTCGTTTATGGGGCTGTTCGCGAAGTCATTCCTTTTGGACAGCGTTATCGAGAGTATCGGCAAGACAAAATATATTACCATTATCACGAAGTGCCCCGACGAAATCGGCAAATACATACTCGAAGTAATCAATCACGGCTACACCAAATACGACGCGGAAGGCGGTTACACCAACGAAAAGAAAAAGGTGCTTGTTACCGTCTGCAAGCGGGGTGAAGCGTTAAAGCTTAAAGCCAAAGTCAAAGAGCTGGATAAGCATGCGTTCGTAATCTTAACCGACGCAAACGAAATTTTAGGTAAAGGTTTCGGCGATACTATTTAAGCGGGATAATTCGAGATGGCAGAGAAAAAACATAGAATTAAACTTTCCGACGTAACGTACTGGGTCGTGCTGAATATCGGTACGCTTATTCTTGCGGGGGGCGTTTACTTTTTCAAAGCTCCAAACAACTTTGCGACGGGAGGCGTCAGCGGTCTTTCGATAATCCTCGCCAAATTCACCGTCGGAATACCCTGGCTGGGCCAGACGGAAATTATGACGTCGATAAACGTTATTCTGCTGATTATCGGCTTTATCTTCCTTGGGCGGGGATGCGGGTTCAAGACCGCGTATTGCAGTCTTGTATACTCCGGCGAAATGCAGATAATGAAGCTTATACTCCCCCTCGAACCGGGTCAGACGATTACGGGCGACGTATTCCTCGAATTCGTGTACGCAATGCTTCTGACGGCGGCCGGAAGCGCGATAATTTTCAACTGCAGAGCCTCTTCGGGCGGTACCGACATAATCGCACTGATTATTAAAAAATATACCAAAATTAAAAACGTAGGCACAGCGTTGCTGATAACAGACTTCTTTATCGCCGTTTCGACCTTCTTTATCTTCGATGCAAAGACGGGGCTGTTCTCTATGCTCGGACTGTTTTCCAAAGCTTTCCTGGTCGACGGGGTTATCGAAAATATCGGCAAGAACAAGTTTGTAACCATAATCACCACCAAACCCGAACTTATTACCCCCTTCATTCTCGAAGGCATACACCGGGGGTACACCTCGTACAAGGCGACGGGCGGTTACACGGGCGAAGAAAAGACGATTATAATAACCGTCTGCAAGCGGGGCGAAGCGCTTAAACTGAAAATGCGCATACACTCTGCGGACGAGTCGGCGTTCGTAATACTTACCGACACCAACGAAATAATCGGAAAAGGTTTCAGGGAAACGCTTTAAAATTAAAATACAGGACGGCGGGCTTAAAAGCCCGCCGTCTTTTTATCCGTCGTCCTCTTCGGGCGCGCTCCACGCGTCCATAGCGCGGCATACTTGTTTTTTCATACGCAAAATATCGCTTAAAGCCGTGTGGCAGGCAAAAATTTTACCCGATAACAACCCAATTGTTTGTTTAACTTTTTTATTGAAAAGTTCCCCCGCGCGGAAATTTCCGCGCGGGGGATTAATTTATAAGAAATTTTTTCACTTTGAATGTATAACTTACGGTTTGCGGGGCAATAACCGCAATGTAAGGAGGTCCCACATATGCGGTTTTTGAAACTGTTATCCGTTACGCTTGCGGGGGTTGCGTTGATTGCAGCGCTGGCGCTTCTGTCCGTAAAGCCTTGTTTTAACGGCGGGGAAAGTTATACTTTCTTCTGCGGGGACAGCTCTAAAAACTGCCGTGAGGTTACCGTTTCGGGCAATCCCGCCCTGACTAAGCTTACGCTTGCCGAAGTCTGCGGAGAATGCACGGAATACAAAGACTTTGACCTTGAAAGCTATCTTTTAAAAGTCAACGGAAAAGTTATTTTTACGGAAACGCTTTCGGACAGCGTCAATTATTACTGTAAAGCCGACCTTCCTTACTCTGTAAATCTGTACGGCGAGGAGATAAACCTGCACGTCTGCGTCAGGAAAAACGCTATAAAAGTCGCTTCGCCTATAATTTTCGGCGGGTATTGAATAAAAAACAAAACCGCTGTCAATATCATTATCGAAGGAGTTAAATTATGAAAGAAGAAAACAAGAAAAGCAAAAAGAAAGTTCTACTCTACTACCTGATTCTGGCGGCTTGTCTGCTTGTAATCGCGGCTATCACCGTAACTTTAGTATTGACGGTCGGCAGAAAAGGCCCGTCGGATATTATCGATAATCCCCCTCCCGTCATCAATCCCGACGACAACAAAGACCCCGATGAAGAAAATCCCGATAAGGACCCCGACGACGATAAGCCCACTTCGACAACGGGTCAGTTCGGTCTTCCCATCAAGACGGCTTCCGTAACCTCGGGATACGAATTCCGTTACGACTCTACGCTTGACAGGTACTGCGTTCATCAGGGAATGGACTTCGAAGCAAAGGCGGGAACGGAAGTATGCGCCGTGCTCGAAGGTACTATTAAAGAAATCGTCACCGACCATATAATCGGCGAAAATTACGTTACCATCAGCCACGCCAACGGTATGACCTCGACTTATAAGTATATCGACGCCAAGTCGGGACTTAAAGTCGGCGACAGCGTAAAGTGCGGAGACGTTATCGGAACGGTTGCCCAGGCGAACGGTATGGAAATGAAACAGGGCGAACACCTCCACCTCGAAATAACCGTCGACGGCAAAAACGCCGACCCCGACGTGTACCTCGACGTAATAGAAAAATAAGAGTTTGCACACACATTGCATACGCTTCCACCACCCCTCGGAAGCGTATGCTTTTTTGTATGCGCTTATTATGTTAAAAAATGTAAACTTTTGTTAAAAATGAAAATTATTCGCATAATTCAAATTTATAAACTGTAAATTCACATAAATTAAACTTACGAACATAAAATAGTGTTAGAAAGTAACAAAAACAAAAATTTTAAAATTTTGATAAATGTTATTGACTAACATTTTAACAAATGCTATACTACTCTCGAAATCAAGGAACGGTACTTGATTTAAACATTAAATCTTTCAGGAGGTTTAAAAATGAAAACGTTATACGATATGTTGAACGAGTTCGAAGAAAGACATGAAGAGGTTACACCCCTCGAATATGTCGTTTTAAACTGCGGAAGATAATTTATAAGGCTTATGATTAAGGAAAAGATGAAATATTATTATAAGGAGCGATACAATGCTGTATTACAACGAATTTGAGGAAGATTTGACGGAAGAAGAATTGCAGAACAGAAGACGTTATAATTTAATGCTTGCTTTTGCTATGTATAACGCTTTCCACAGATAAAACAAAAAAAAGAAAAAGCAGAGCCGTCAGACGACGGCTCTTTAATTTATTAAACCAAACCGTCCCGAAGGAAATCCTTCGGGACGCTCTTTTTTTATTGTGCCGACCTTCTTATTACGCGCCCGCCCGTCAGAACTATCATTTTGACCGCGGTGAGCGAGAAATCGTCTGCTTCGACTATTAGAGGTTTATTGATACTGCCCTTTGCAAGTATCTTGATAATCTTTACGTCGCTGGCTATCAGATGCTTTTCGCGCAGGCTCTCAATCGTAACGTGCGCGCCTGCTTCGAAGTTTTTGGAAAGGCTGTCGAGATTGATTATCCCCTTCTTTCCCGTATTCTTCCTTCCGACCACCTTGACTTCCACAAGCTGTTCCGCGCGCTCGTCGCTGAACACTTCCGCCTCCTCTACGCCGACTTCTTCGAGAATTTCGAAATCCCTCTCGACGAGTTCCTCGTCGGGTTCGGGTTCGGGCTCGGGCTCGGGCTCGGGCTCGGGCTCGGGCTCGGGTTCGGGTTCGGGCTCGGGTTCGGGCTCGGGTTCGGGCTCGGGTTCGGGCTCGGGTTCGGGTTCGGGCTCGGGCTCGGGTTCGGGCTCGGGTTCGGGTTCGGGCTCGGGTTCGGGTTCGGGCTCGGGCTCGGGGTCGGGTTCGGGTTCGGGCTCGGGTTCGGGCTCGGGTTCGGGCTCGGGTTCGGGCT
>CANOUP010000031.1 GCA_947570625.1 uncultured Clostridia bacterium
AAAAAATTTTCAAAAAAAATAAAAAAATCTCTGAAAAATGCTTGACAAACATCAAAAATTTTCAAAAATACTATTGACATAATAAAAAAATGTATTATAATTTAATTACTTAACAAGTTAAGTAGAGAAATGCAGTACGGAAAATCAACAAAACTATTCTCGTTTTTCTCCATAAAAGGCTATCAGGCTGTCAGGCTCTGCGGTAAGTTGAAACTTTCGGCAGTATAAAAGACGAAACAGCCCGACGGCTTAAATAACGGCGGGCGCTTTTGCACCCCGCCGTTATTTAATATGTTGTTTTTAAAACTTATAACATTTTTTGAAAAATTTATACATAAGTTCTTGACATCTTTCGAAAATATGATATAATAATTTTCGAAAACTTTAATTAATTTTAGAGGATAATCGATGAAAAAAACATTATTTGCAGTATTGTGCACGCTTCTGGCAGGACTTTTCCTGTTTGTAACGGCTTGTACTCCCAAGGAAGGCGGTAACGGCGACGAGGGAGAGTATACGCTTGCGCCCGAAGAAGGGTGTAACCAGCTTACGATTTATTATAACCGTGCAGAGGGCTATGCCGATTGCGACGCCTGGCTGTGGTGGGACGGAGAAAACGGAACGGGACACGCGTTCCATAAATGCGAATACGGCGGCAAGGTAATCGTAAACGTTCCCGAGGAAGTAACGGAAGTCGGTTTTATTATAAGGCTTAATTGCGCCAATCCCGGCGGCAGTACCTGGGGTTCGGAAATCAAGGACGCGACGGATTCCGACCGTAAAATTAAAATGATTGATAAAAACACCGAAATTTATCTCAAAGCCGGCGATAAAAACAATTATACCAGCAAGGACGGCGGTAAAACTCTTGAACTTATGAGATATATCTCTATCGCCGACATGCAGGACCTTTCGCACGTAAAATTCGTTACCAGCGACGGTTCGTCGGTTTCGTCCGCGGACGTGAAGATTACCACCGTTGAAAACGGCAAAGAAAAGGAAGTGCCCATTGCTTCCGTATCTAACAATACGGCAACCATGGCCGCACCGCTTGACATTACAAAGCCCTATACGCTTAATATCAAGGGAATGGACCCTGTCGGCATAGTACCGCTTACTTATTTCAACAGCGCCGATTTTGAAAACAATTTCGGCTATGACGGCGCGCTGGGCGTCGAACTTAGCGAAGATAACACGGTTTTCCGTCTTTGGGCGCCTACGGCTTCGGACGTTAAACTGAATTTGTACGACGACGGCGTATTCGGCAAACCCGAGGTTATAAATATGACCAAGGGCGAAAAAGGCGTATGGACTCATACGCATAAAGAAAACCTTAACGGAATGTATTACACGTATTCCGTAACGACGTCTATGGGTACGCAGGAAGCGGTAGACCCTTATGCGCGTTCCGCGGGACTGAACGGCAAGCGCGGTATGATAATCGACCTTGACTCGACCGACCCCGACGGCTGGGACAGTACTCCTTTCAAAAACGAAAACGTAGTAAACTATACAGACGCTCAGATTTGGGAAATACACATCCGCGATTTTTCAAACAAAATTACGG
The DNA here is from genome assembly GCA_947570625.1 of uncultured Clostridia bacterium. Classification (GTDB taxonomy): domain Bacteria; phylum Bacillota; class Clostridia; order Christensenellales; family Borkfalkiaceae; genus Coproplasma. Next base: position 1,568 of record CANOUP010000031.1, read on the forward strand.
ACAGCAAGCTGAAAACAGAGTACAGGGGCAAATATTTGGGCTTTACCGTCGACGGTCTTACCAACGCTGACGGCGTGCCCGTCGGGCTTGCTTATCTTAAAGAGCTGGGTATAACCCACGTTCACCTTCTTCCTTCGTATGACTTTGCCTCGGTCGACGAAAGCAGTAACGACGAATTTAACTGGGGCTACGACCCTGACAACTACAACGTTCCCGAAGGAAGTTATTCCACCGACCCTTCAAACGGGTTTACCCGCGTGAACGAATATAAACAGATGGTGCAGGCTCTCCATAACGCAGGAATAGGCGTTATAATGGACGTAGTTTACAATCACACCTTTTCGTCGGACTCCAACTTAAATAAAGTAGTTCCTTATTATTATTACAGATACAATGCCGACGGCACGCCCTCCAACGGTTCGGGTTGCGGTAACGAAACTGCTTCCGACCGCGCGATGGTAAGAAAGTACATTGTCGATTCGGTAAAATACTGGCAGAGCGAATACAATCTCGACGGTTTCAGGTTCGACCTTATGGGCGTGCACGATTTAACCACCATGCAGGAGGTTGAAAAAGCCGTTCACGGCGTAAACAGCCGCGCGATTGTTTACGGCGAGGGCTGGACGGGCGGTACGGCGGCGCTTAACGAGGACGAACAGGCTGTTCTTAAAAATCTTCAAAACCTCAACAAGGGTACTTCCACTAAGGGAGTAAACGGCGTTGCAATGTTTAACGACGTAATCCGCGACGGTATCAAGGGCTCTGTATTCGATATAAACGATACGGGATTTGCGACGGGCGCAAGGGCTGACTACATCGAAAACGTGCTTTTCGGCGTAACGGGCTCGGCTCCTTTCGGAACGTTCACGTCTTACCAGGGCTCGTGGATGGCGGGCAACCCCACGCAGGTGCTTAACTACGTTTCCGCGCACGACAACAATACTCTCTGGGACAGAATATGCCACGTTTACGGCGAACAGTCTGATACTCTTTCGTCAAGGCTTGCAATGAACAGGCTCTCTGCCGCGATTGTGCAGACTTCGCTGGGAATTCCGTTTATGCAGGCGGGCGAGGAAATGCTCCGCGCCAAGAAGAACGAGGACGGAACTTATAACGAAAACAGCTACAACGCGCCCGATTCGGTAAACAACCTTAACTGGGACGCGCTTAAAAAGACGGGCGAACAATACAAAATGATGCAGTATTACAAGGGGCTTATGGCGTTCCGCGCAAGAGAATCCACTCTACGGCAGACTGTTTCGTATACGCGTAAGTTAGGTTCGCTTTGCGAGATTGTTAAAAAGGAAGGGGCGTTTGTTGCATTCACAATGCTAAATGCCGAAACGAACGAAAAACTTCTTATAATCTATAATGCAGGCAAAAAGGACGTTGAATATACTCTTCCCTCGGGAACGTGGAATTTGTATATCGACGGTACCCGAGCGGGAACGAGCGTACTCGGCACCGCTCAGGGCGGAAGCAAACAGACGGTAAGCGCAGTAAGCTGTTACGTTTACAAGCTTGCTTAATCATTCGAAACTGTAACCGTAAGGTTATGTTTAATAAAAAATCATTTTATGGAGGAAAAAAATGAAGGCAAAAAAGATAGTTGCGCTGACTATGTCGGTTGCGCTTACGCTCGGAGCGGCCGCTTTATTTACGGCTTGCGACGACAAAGACAAGGACAAGGATAAAGACCCCGTCGGCGGTACTTATACGGAAGATACGAACGTATACCACTGCGCCGGACAGAGCGCCGGACCCGACGCCAACCTTTACAACCAGGGCTGGGACCAGACTGCGGCAGGCGCAACCGATAAGGTAAAATTCGTAAAGGACGCTTCCGTAACCGACAAAAACGTGTTCACGCTTGAAATGAAGATGTACGCGGGCGACCAGTTCAAAATCGTTCACGGCGAATCCTGGACCGAAGAAATCACTTCGTACTATTTTACCAATGCAGAGGCGGACAGCACGTATAATTATGTTGCAAAGACGGACGGCGAAATCATATTCAGAGATTTCAGTTCGAGTTCCAGCAATATTACTCTGACCGAAGGCAATGACGGTATTTACAAATTCACCCTTGTAACCGACCCTTCCGCCAGCGATATGAAAGAAAAGTATAAGCTTTCGTACGAGTTGGTACAGTCTATCGACAAGCTCAAAGTTCCTTACAAAATGGGTATCATGGGCGACATCAACAACTACAACTCTTTACAGCCCGTAAAAATGAACAACAGCAACGGCGTATGGTCGTTAATCGTTGAAATTACCGAAGACGACCTTATGTTCGACGCAGAGGGCAACGACGCCGACGAAGGCGTGGCAACCCATTCCGCGCTGTACGTTCTCAACTACGGCGACGGCACGGGCGAAGAAAACGAAAAGATGACGTTCGTTGACGAAAAGCGCGATACCGCCGAGGTTACCGTTGCGGGCAAGACGTATGAAGTTAACCTTCTTCCCGAAGGCAAATGGGCAATAACCTTCGACCAGGCGACAAAGACCGTTACGATTAACGAATTGGCTTACGAGCTGTACTTCATCGGCGGTTGGTACGCAGACCCTGACGCTGAGCAGAACTGGGGCTGGGAAGCGTATGAAGGATACAAGGATTATCCTCTTACCTCAAACGCCGACGGCACAATCTGGACGGGTACACTTGATTTAACCGCTCAGAAAGGCGTAACGGAAGTTAAACTCTTCAATTCTTTGGGCACAGGCAATAAATATCTTCCCGCAAGCAAACCTGATAACTACAAGCTTGAACCCGGTAAATATGTATTCCAGTACAATACCGAAACGGATACGGCTACGTTCCAGAAATATGAGTACTATCTTATAGGCACGCTTGTTGACGAAGAAGGCAATGACGTCAATTTCAAAATTAAGGACGGTGTAAACCCCGTCCTTACGGCAACAGCTGTTGCCGGCGTTTACGAGGTTGAATTTGAAGTTGTGGACGCAAAAACTCTCAGTGCGACTTATTCCTGGCTCAAAGACAATGTTTGTGCGCTTAAAGTCGGATATGGTACCGAAATAAGCGGTATAGCAGATTCTGACTATTACGGAGTTGGTAACGAAAACGTTATGATTACGCAAACGGGCACTTATGTTATCAAACTTGACCTCAATGCAGAAGTTAAAGTAACGGCAACGCTTAAAACTGCATAATAAAAGACTTATCGGCGCGGAAATCTCCGCGCCGATATATTTTAAGCCGTCAATAAAAAAACCGTCCGCGGGCGCTTTAACGCGCTTTGGGGCGGTGTTTTTATTTATATCATTCAAGCGCCTTTACGCTTTTCCTTTCTATAAGTTTACATTCCAGCATAACCTGCTGTGAAATTCTGCCGTCAAGCATATCCTGTATTTGCCTGAACGCTTCCTCGCCTAAACGGTTAAAGTCCTGTTTCATCGTCGTCAGTTCGTACGAGGTGAATTTTAAAAGATTCAAGTCGTCAAATCCCACTACCGAAATATCGTTGGGAACGTCCTTCCCGCAAGCGTTTAAACCGTCTATAAGCCCCATAGCCATAATATCCGAACAGCAGATAACGGCGGTAACGTCCGTTTCGGTGAAGAAAGCCGCGGCCTCTATGCCCGAATCCTTTGTAAAATCGCCGTGGTAGATATAGTCGTGGTTATACTCTATGCCGTACCGCGCAAGTCCTAAAATGTATCCCGCAAGCCTGTCAGCCGTAACCTGCGAGGTGTTTTCGCCCATTAAAAAGCCTATCTTTTTATGCCCGAGTTTCGTCAGGTATTTTATTGTCTGTAAAATAGCGCTCGTGTTCTCGCTGGAAACGGAGGAAACGAGGGGTACGTCGCAAATTCTGTTATCCAAAAGCACGATGGGCACGGTAGTGTTTTTCATCTGTTTATAGATACGGCTTTTATAGTTCATGCCTACAATGAAAGCGGCGCAGAAGTTGTTCTGAACGAGATAGTCGTTAAGGACAAAGTCGTCCGGCTTGGAAACTATGTAATCGATCATAACTTCATAGTTGTTGGCAATGGCTATATCTGTAAACGAGGCGATAACGTGGCTTAGCACGTTGTTGCGCGTATCGTAGTCGACCCTCTCGTACATGGCGCATATGCGTTTTTGCGTCAGTTTTCTCGTCTTTACTTTATAATCTACGCTGGCGGCGTATTCGCGGATGCGTATCTTCGTTTCGTCCGCTATATCCGAAGCGTCGTTAAGCGCCTTCGAAACGGTGCTTATGGATACGTTCAACGCCTCCGATATTTCTTTTATCGTCATGGTATTACCTCCGTCCGTTAACTAATTATACAGCAAAACGCACGATAGGTCAAACCTAAATTAATGTTGTGAATAAATAAATTTTACAATTTTTGTAATTTATTTACTTAAATGGTATTGACTTTCGCGAAAATTATGATATAATATTTTCGAAAACAGTTAGCAAATTTTCGTAATCTGCTAAAATCGGGCGGTTGAAAAGGAAAATGGGTAACAACAGAAATTTCGGTATGTTAATGCCTGTATCTTCATTGCCTTCGGATGAGGGGATAGGCACTCTCGGCAGGTGCACATACGACTTTATAGATTATCTGTCGGAAGCCGGCGGTAAAATCTGGCAGGTACTGCCGTTAAATCCCACCAACTACGGCGACAGTCCCTATCAATCCTGTTCGTCGGACGCACTCAATTATTATTTTATCGATTTGAATTTACTTGCGGAAGAGGGCTTAATCGCCAAAAGCGAAATTAAAGCTCCCGTAAATTTACGCAGGGTCAATTACGGGGCGCTTTTTACCGATAAAATCGCTCTTTTGAAAAAGGCGTTTTCTTCGTTTGCCGGCGGAAAGGAGTTCGACGAATTTACCGCAAACGGTGAATACTTCGATTTCGCCGTTTTTATGGCGCTTAAAACCAAGTTCGGACACCGCGCCTGGACGGAATGGGAAGAGCCCTTCCGCACATATGACGAAAGCACGGTTAAAAAGTTCGCGCAAGAGCATAAAGAGGAAGTGAATTTCTGGCAATTCACGCAGTTTGAATTTTTGAAGCAGTGGAACGCGCTGAAAAGCTATGCAAACGCGCGTGGCGTTGCCGTAATGGGCGACATTCCCCTTTACGTGGCTTATGACAGCGTGGAGGTATGGAAGTACGGCGATAAGCTGTTTAAAGTGGATAAGGACAAAAACCTTACGGCTGTCGCGGGTTGCCCGCCCGACGGATTTACCGCCGACGGTCAGCTTTGGGGCAATCCCATATATAATTGGCAGGCTATGCAAAAGGACGGCTATAAATGGTGGCTGGCAAGAATAGACAGATGCTTTAAGCAGTTCGATATTCTCAGAATAGACCATTTCCGCGGTTTCGACAAATACTGGGAAGTTCCGCCTGCGGATAAGACGGCGCGGGGCGGAGTATGGGTCGACGGACCTAAAAGAGAGCTGTTCAAGGACATAAGGCATTATAACATCGTTGCCGAAGATTTGGGATTTATAGACGAAGACGTGCGCCGGCTTATGGAATACGTCGGCTATCCCGGGATGAAGGTTTTAGAATTTGCGTTTGACGGCGATACTAATAACGAGCATAAGCCTTCCAACTGCACCGAAAATTTCGTCAGCTATACGGGCACGCACGACAATATGCCTTTAAGGCAGTACATAGACGATTTGGGCGACGCGGAACGGGAAATTTTCGAGTCCGACGTAAAAAGGGAAAGCAAGCTTTTAGGTTTGGAAGCGGATTTTACTTCGTCTGCAACGATTTGCAGAAGCGTGATAAATCTTGCTTTTGCTTCGAAGGCGAACACGGTAATAATTCCGCTGTGGGATTTGCTTGCGCTCGGCAAAGAGTCGCGTATGAATTTGCCCTCCACGGTATCGGAAAACAATTGGAGCTGGCGGTTTATAAAAGAGGATTTTACTTCGGAAATATCCGATTACCTCAAAAACGTTTCAATAAAGACAAAAAGAGTTTAACTCTTTTATAAAACTATTTTTCTTAGATGGAGGAATTTTATGAGAAAAAAAAGAATAGTTTCATTACTTGCTTGCGGAGTAATCGCCGCGGGCACAACGGTAGGCTTAACTGCATGTTCGAGTAACGACGGCATCACGGTCTGGGGTTCGCAGGACGAACAGGCTACGCTCCAACAGATGGTTGACCTCTTTTTAGAGCAGAACAGCGATGTGACCATTCCCATTAAGGTCGGCGTTGCAAGCGCGGCGGACGCCGTTACCAATCTCAGCGTCGACGCTACGGTCGGCGCGGATGTATACTGCTACGTTAACGACCAGTTGATTAATCTAATTAACTATACGGCGCTTCAACCTATTCCCGAAGCGGCCGTTGCAAGGATTAAAGAAGCCAATACGGAAGCTTCGGTAAATTCAGCCGAGCTGAACGGCGATTATTACGGCTATCCGTATGCGGCGGATAACGGTTATTTCCTCTACTATAACAAGAATATCATGACCGAAGAGGAAGCAGGTTCGCTTGAAGGTATTCTCGAAGCCTGCAAGAAGAACAGAAAATACTTTATCTACAATATGACAGAGGCGTGGTACGTCGGCGCGTTCTTCCTCGGCACGGCGGAAGGATGCGTAGGCGGAACTTACGACGTTGAATACGAAGGCACGGTAGTTTCTTCGGCGAGCACTAACTTCGACCAGAACGTACCCGGCACGGAACATTCTATTGCCAAAGTAGGCGGCGACGCAATGGTAAGGCTTAACTCCAATAAGTGGTTTATCAGCGGCGACGACAGCACCGTTGCGCAGTATCTTACGGGCGACGGCACGGACACGATGTTCGGCGCGTGCATTTCGGGCACCTGGAACGCTTCGATAATTCAGGAAAAGCTCGGCGACGGCTACGCGGCAACCAAACTGCCCACTTTCCACAGCGAAGTAACGGGTGAAGATTATCAGATGGGTTCGCTTATGGGTTACAAACATTTCGGCGTAAACCCTCACACCAAGCACGCTTCCGAAGCTCACAGACTTGCGGAGTTCCTCACCAGCGAAGCAATGCAGGAACTTAGGTTTGATAAGTTACAGACGGGACCTTCCAATAAAAACGTTGCCAAGCTTCCTAAAATCGGAGAAAGCGTCGCGCTTTCGGCCCTTATCAAGCAGGGCGACTATGCTACTCCGCAGGGCGTGTTCCCCGACAGCTACTGGAATGCAATGAAAGCGTTCGGCGGAAACGTATGCGGTAAGACGCCTACTATAACGCTGGACAATTTGGACAGTAATTTGGCAGATTTCATAAAAGCGTTCAAAGAGTAATTCGACAAATTAAATAATAACCGGCGGGGCAAAGTTTACTTTGCCCCTGTTGCGGTAAATAAAGGGGAAATATATGGCTCAACCTGTTTCGGAACTGGATTATCTGAAAATGACGGCATGGCAGAAGTTCTGTTATAAATTTGCCTTATTTTTTAAGACGATACCAATTGTTTTCTTAAATTTTTTCAAAATAAAAATCCCGTCCGCGTTCAAAAAAGCGGGCTTGGGTTTTAAGAATATCGGACTGAATATTTATTACGCCGCGAAAAACGGCGACGCTAAAACGAGAACGTCGTTTGTTATATTCGGCTTTTCGCAACTGGCGCGTAAACAGTGGCTGAGGGGTCTTTTGCTCCTTGCGTTCGAAGTTTTATTTATCCTTTATCTTTCGCTGTTCGGTTGGCGCTATCTCGCTCTTTTCAATACGCTGGGCACAAAGACAAGCGGTTGGGTCGTAAATCCCGATACAGGCATAAAGGAACTTGTAACAGGCGACAACAGTCTTTTAATTCTTCTGTACGGTCTGTTGACGATAGTTTTTATGCTCGCTTTTCTTTACGCGTGGTATCAGAGCATTAAATCGGCTTACAGTGCGCAGCAGATAGTAGAGGCAAGGCATCATCTTCCGACGGCGAAGGAAGATTTGCGCTCTTTCACGAACGAACAGTACCATAAAACCCTGCTCGGCGTGCCTTTGCTGGGACTTACCGTTTTCACCATTCTGCCGATAATCTTTATGATTTTCGTTGCGTTCACCAACTATGACAAGGCGCATACCCCGCCTTCGAACCTGTTCACCTGGATTGGTTTCGAAAACTTTGTCACCGTCCTGGGCGGAGGTCTGTCAAACGGCGTGTCTTTCGGATTGACGTTCGGAAGGATACTTTTGTGGACGGTGGTATGGGCGTTTTTCGCGACTTTCTCAAACTATATACTGGGAATTATCGTCGCGATAATGATTAACAAAAAGTCTATCCGCCTTAAAAAACTTTGGCGTACGGTGCTTGTTCTCACAATAGCCGTTCCTCAGTTTGTATCGCTATTGCTTATGTCGCAGATGCTTGCAGACAGCGGCGTTATAAACAACCTGCTTAAATCGTGGGGACTTATCGATAACGCGATACCGTTTTTGACGGACGGCAAGCTTGCCAAAGTAACTATAATCGTAGTAAACATATGGGTAGGTATTCCGTATACGATGCTTATTTCCACGGGTATTTTGATGAACATACCCGAAGACTTGTACGAGTCGGCTAAAATGGACGGCGCGGGACCCGTGAAGGCGTTCTTCAAGATAACGCTTCCTTATATGCTCCACGTAACGGCGCCCTATCTTATAACCCAGTTTATAGGCAATTTGAACAACTTCAACGTTATATTCCTTTTGACGGGGGGCAATCCTGCATTACCGTTCGGATACGACACCAGCGCGGGCGACACCGACCTTCTTATTACCTGGCTGTATAAGCTTATATCGCGCGACAATGCTTACGGCGTTGCGTCGGTAATAAGCATACTGATGTTCGTGTTGACGGCGGTTGTATCGTTATTCGTGTATAACCGTTCCAGCGCAGTTAAAAACGAGGAGGATTTCATGTAATGGCTAAGAAATTCCGAAGTAAAAAACGTGCGGAACGCACCGCAAACGCAGTAATATACATCATACTCACGGTAATCAGCATTGTCTGGCTTTTCCCGTTTTTCTATTTGGTTTTACAGTCGCTGAGAGGCGAGGCGGGCGCGTCCACGCTCTACTTCTGGCCCAAACAGTGGACGTTTGACAACTATATAAAGCTGTTTACGGACACCGCGACTTTCAACTTCCCCAGATGGTACGGCATAACCTTGATTATTTCGGTAGTGGTTACCGTAATACAGACGACTATTGTTCTTGTCACCAGTTATGCGCTGTCAAGGCTTCGTTTCAGATTAAGAAAGCCTTTAATGAACCTGATGCTTATTCTCGGAATGTTCCCCGGCTTTATGTCTATGACGGCGGTATATTTCATTTTAAAGCTTATAGGACTTACGCAGAATTTAGGACTTATCGGACTAATACTCGTGTATGTTGCAAGCTCCTGCATGGGCTACTATATCTGTAAAGGATTTTTCGATACAATTCCCAAATCGCTGGACGAAGCGGCGAGAATTGACGGCGCAAGCCGTCAGACGGTGTTTTTCAAGGTTATTCTTCCGCTTGCAAAGCCGATAATAATTTATACCGTTTTAACTTCGTTTATGGCGCCGTGGGGAGAGTATATGTTTGCATCTCTCATTGCAAACGGCGACTACGATTATTTCAACGTTGCGGTAGGACTAAGGCAAATGCTTCAACGCGAAACGGTTCAGCAATATTTCACCCGTTTCTGCGCGGCTTCCGTGCTGATTTCCATACCAATCACCGTGCTTTTCTTCTGGTTGCAGAAATACTATGTACAGGGCGTAACGGGCGGTTCGGTAAAGGGGTAACATATGAAAAAGAAAATTATATCGTTTATCTGTATGCTTACGGCGTGCGTAACGCTTGTCTGCGCGGCGGTGTGCTTTTCGGCATGCGGTCCTAAAAACCAATTGCTCGAAGAGAATATAATCGACGATAATTACGATAACTACTATGAAATTTTCGTCTATTCGTTTTGCGATTCGGACGGGGACGGGTACGGCGACCTTAACGGCGTAACGCAAAAGCTTGACTATCTCCGCGATTTGGGTTATACGGGTATATGGCTTATGCCGATTATGCCCTCGCCCAGTTATCACGGCTACGACGTTACTGACTATTATGCCGTAAACGAGAAGTACGGCACTTTGGAAGATTACGAAAATCTTATAGAAAAAGCGCACGAACTCGGCATTAAAGTTATTATCGACCTTGTCGTCAATCACACTTCTTCCCAGCACCCCTGGTTCAAAAGCGCGCTCAATTACAAAAAGGGATTAGGCACGGAAAGCACGTACGCCGATTGGTACAACTTTGCGACATCTATGAAGCCTAATTACCACCAGAACGGCGGAGTATGGTATGAGGGGCAGTTCGATTCTGGAATGCCCGATTTGAATCTTGAAAATACCAAGGTCCGCGCAGAAATCGATAACATTATCAAATTCTGGATTGAAAAGGGCACAGACGGTTTCCGTCTTGACGGTTGTCTGTACTATTCTTCGGGAATGTCGCTCAGCGTAGAATTTTGCAAGTTTATCAAGCAAACCGCGGTGAAATACAACCCCGACGCGTATATCGTGGGAGAAGCGTGGGACGGACAGCTTATAATCAAGCAGTTTTATGAAAGCGGAGCAGACAGCTTCTTCTATTTCCCTGCGGCAGGCAACGGCGACATAGCAAAAGCTGTAAACGCAAAGTCTGCGCTTCAAGTATGGAAGGGTATGACCGCAATAACCGAAGTATCGGGCGATTATATACCTGCGCCTTTCCTTTCCAATCACGATAACGGCGTGGGGAGAATAGCGGGCAGAATGGCAAGGGATGAGGATAAAATCAAGTTTGCCTACGGTTTGCTTTCTTTGTTCAGCGGCAGTACGTTTACCTATTACGGCGACGAAATAGGTATGGTTTCCAAGAATGCCACAAGCGACCCCGACGTAAGGGTGGGCATGTTATGGGATAACGACAGGACGGGTATGACGCAGCTTCCCCCGGGAGCAAGTTCGGAATACATTTTCGACGGCGTTGCCGAGCAGTTGAAGGACAGCAACTCGATTTTAAACTATTACAAGCTGTGCAACAACGCAAGGAACGCGTTCCCTGCGCTTATGCGCGGAAGCGCGGAAAGAACGGTGCTGCCCGACGCAAACATTTTATATCTTACCAAGACCTATAAGAACGAAGCTCTGAATATCGACCAGACGCTTAAAATAATAGTCAATCTTTCAGACGTAAGCAAGAAGGTTGAGGACGTTGAAGGAACGCTTGCACAGAGTATATGCGTTTCGGACAGTATAAAGTTTAGCGGTTCGACGTTGACTATGCCCAAATATTCGATAGCTATTTTAACTTAAAAAGGGGAAAATTATGGCAGGATTAAGTCTTAAACACATTTATAAGGTATATCCCAACGGCACGAAAGCCGTAAACGATTTCAATATGGAAATCGAGGATAAAGAATTTATCGTCTTTGTCGGACCTTCGGGTTGCGGTAAATCGACGACGCTGAGAATGATAGCGGGGCTCGAAGATATAAGCGCGGGCGAACTTACTATCGGCGAAAACGTCGTTAACGATATGGAGCCCAAGGACAGGGATATTGCAATGGTTTTCCAGAACTATGCCCTGTACCCGCATATGACTGTTTTTGAAAATATAGCTTTCGGTTTGCGTTTAAGAAAGCTTCCTAAGGACGAAATCAACAAACGCGTGGTGGAAGCGGCCGAAATTCTCGGAATAACCGATTATCTCGGCAAAAAGCCCAAGGAGATGTCGGGCGGACAGCGTCAGCGCGTATCGCTCGGGCGTGCAATAGTGCGCGAACCCAAAGTAATGCTTTTGGACGAACCCCTTTCCAACCTCGACGCAAAGCTCCGCACGCAGATGCGCAGCGAAATCGCAAAGCTTCATGCAAAACTTCAAACAACGTTTATCTACGTCACCCACGACCAGGTCGAGGCAATGACGATGGGTACCCGCATAGTCGTTATGAAAGACGGCTTTGTCCAGCAGATAGACACTCCGAAAAACTTATATAATTATCCCGGCAATAAATTCGTCGCGGGATTTATCGGAACTCCGCAGATGAATTTCTTCGAGGGTACTCTTTTGAAAAAGGGTGAAGAGGTGGAAATTAAGTTTGAGTACTCCGATGCAAAGATAGTTGTTCCTTATTCGTATTTTTATAAGGCTAAGCCTTCCTATCTCAACGGAAACACGAAAGTTTACATCGGCTTGCGCGCGGAAAATATTTCCGTCAATCCCGACGTCGTCAAGTCCAGCGACGCCGTCATAAAAGTAAGAGCTTCCCATAAGGAAGAACTCGGCAATCAGACGCTTATCTACGCCGATTTGAATATGCAGGGCGACGGCTACACCGAAAGCTCGACAAGAATTATTATCGATTCGGACGGTACGGCGGAATGTAAAACGGGCGACGTAATCGAGGTTGCGCTCGATGTAAGCAAGATGCATCTCTTCGATATGGAAACGGAAGTAAGCATTGTTCCCAGAATACCCGAATTCAATTATCTTGACTGTGAAGTGAAGGGCGGAAAGCTTTCTTTCTTCGGTTCGGCGGTTAAATTGCCTCCCGCAATCGAGTGCGCCGACGGCAGGTATGAACTTCTTGTTCCCACGGACGCCGTATCTTTCGGCGGTACAGACGCGGAAGTCGAGGTTACGTCTTGCGAGAATGTAAACGGCAGATACGTAGCGTCTTTCGTTCTCGGAAACAGAACTATGTTTGCGTTGGTTCCCGAAGAGATTAAAAACGGAAAAGCAAAAATTACAGTCGACTTAAAGAAAATTTCTCTCTTATCCGAAGGTGAAACCGTTGTTTCGGGTATGGCGCAAATAATGCGCTTGGAAGGCAAGCTTATAAAAGAAAAGGTCGTTGAAGAAGTAGAGGAAAACGGCAAGCTCAAAAAGAAAAAGGTAATCAAATTCCTTCTCGACATAGCAGGCTGTAAAATGCCCTGTCCCGACGAAATTGCAAATAAGCTTATCACGGCGCTCGGCGTTAAAAAGGCGTTCGTCCAGACGCTTAACTACGAATTCAACGCATATAACTTATCTTTTGTGCAGGAAGGCGGAATTACTGCCGACGTAGAAAGAGTTCTCGACTACGGCAGGGAAAAATTTGCCGTCTGCAAGATAGGCGAAAACGTTGTCTATGTAAAATGCGAAGACGCCGTGTCGGGAGAAGTAAGACTTCTTCCCGATGTAAAGG
>CANOUP010000032.1 GCA_947570625.1 uncultured Clostridia bacterium
CCTGTGGGTCATGTTGCATAAGGGAAAAAATCGGAATATCGGGACTTAGGTTTTAAACTATTCTTATATCCCTTTCGCACTCGACTACGCTTACCCTTTCCAGCGCGGGAACGAGCTTGACTTCGCTTAAAGCGCAGTCGCCTTCGGTTTTCACGTACACCTCGTTTCCTGCGCAAAGACATTTGATAAACTTTTCTGCGCCGTAGTCCAACACTTCTAAAACTTTCGCGTCAATGCCCGCCCCGCCGACGGCTAAATCGTAAGGCGTGAACTCGTAGCGGAACGTAGAATTGAAAACCTTTCTTCCGCTCATAGCTGAAAACATTTTCGAAGCGACGTCCTTAGGCGCGGGGAATTTTTCGTTGTCTATCACGACGGAATATTTTACAACCTTTTTCTTTTTGCCGTTTTCGTCCGCTTCAACAGCCTTTTCCATTGCGAACGAACCGTTAATGCTGTTAACAAGGGGCATAGGCGTTATAACGTCTTTGCCGTCTTTTCTTAAAATAATCTTCTTCAAATCCAGGGAAATTTTTAAAGACTTCTGCGCCGAGGGGTCGTCGGTTACGGCGTAAATCTTTTTACCGCCGACAGAAAGCGTCAGTAGAATTTTACCGTTAATATCCTCGGTTTCCGAAACCTCCGCGGGGATACCGCCGTTAAACGAAATTGCGTCGGAGGGAAGAAGCAAATCGTAAGCGCCGTCCTCGCATGAAAGCGCGGGAGGCAAAGCGATTTTTTGCCCCGCAAATTCGAGCGCGCCCGCCTTAACCGTGCAGTCGAGATAATTGTATTCGGGTATTCTGGGAAGAACGCTCTCCTCCGTTTCTGCGTCGAAAATGTGTACGGCGTTTAAATTGAGCGCGACGTCGACCACTTCGCCCTGTTTGTAATCTTTAAAGCCGGCGGTCTTAACGATTATGCGGGTGGGCGATTCTTCGAACCCGTCGTAATCGAGGTTGATATCGCCGTAAACGAGCGTTTCCGTTCCCAGCTCTTCGGAAGCGGAAATTTTTATCTTGATGACCGTAGAACTGTTTTTAACCGCTTCGGGGTCGAGCGAAATATCCTCCGCCCTAAGACCTATGCAGACGGGTTTTTCGCCGTCGAGATACTGGGGCGTGACCTTGGAAAGCGTTTCGTAAGGCACGACGGCTTCCGCCGTAGTATTTGTGAAAGCTATGCGCACTTTGTCCCCGTCCTTTTTAAGCGTGCCGTTGAAAAAGTTCATCTGCGGTGTACCTATAAAGCCTGCTACGAATTTGTTCGCGGGATATATATAAAGGTTTTTGGGAGTGTCTATCTGCTGTATAAAGCCGTTTTTCATTACGACAATCTGCGTGCCCATGGTCATAGCTTCGACCTGGTCGTGCGTTACGTATATGAACGTCGTCTGCAATTTGTCGTGCAGTTTTACGATTTCGCTTCGCATTGCCGTACGCAGTTTTGCGTCTAAGTTGGATAGAGGTTCGTCCAAAAGCATAACCTTGGGTTCGCGCACGATAGCTCTTCCCAGCGCGACTCTCTGCCTCTGTCCGCCCGACATCTCTTTCGGCTTTTTCTTTAAATAGTCGGTAATTCCCAGTATCTGCGCCGCCTCATGCACCTTTTTCGAAATTTCATCCTTGGTATAGTGACGCATAATTTTAATTTCTTTGCCGTGTTTGTTTAAAACGGGTTTACCCTTTTTATCGCGTTTGATATCGGGCACCTTCTGCATTTCCAGTCCGAAAGCGATGTTGTTGTAAATGGTCATATGGGGATAGAGCGCGTAATTCTGGAAAACCATCGCGATATCCCTGTCCTTGGGTTCCATATCGTTTACTACCGCTCCGCCTATTCTCAATTCTCCCGCGGAAATTTCTTCAAGCCCGGCAATCATACGCAACATTGTCGACTTACCGCAACCCGAAGGTCCTACGAAAACTATAAACTCTTTGTCCGCAATCTGCATATTGAAGTCGTTTACGGCTTTCGTTCCGTTGGGGTATACTTTATAAATATGTTTCAAGCTTAAATCAGCCATATATTTTTTCTCCTTTTATTGTTTTACCGCACCTGCGGAAAGTCCGCTTATCAGGAATTTGGACAGTCCGAAATAGAACACGACAATGGGTACCGCAATGAATACCGAGCCTGCGGCGAAGCGCGAAAACTCTGTATTGTCGAGCGACATCAAGCCGACCGCAACGGTGTATAAGTCCTTGTTTTTAAGCAGAAGCTTGGGCAGAATGAAGTCCGACCACGGCCATACGAACGAGGAAAGCAAGGTATACACAATCATCGGCGCCGCAAGCGGAAGGGTTATACGCCAGAAAATTTTGAAGTTGGAAGCTCCGTCCATTCTCGCCGCCTCGTCTATGGAAACGGATATGGTGTCGAAGAAACCCTTCTGCGTGAGATACCCCATCGGCGCGCCGGCCGAGTATATGAGTATAAGCCCCCACTGCTGGTTGATAAGGTTGAACTGCGTCATTAAAATGTATACCGCGGTCATCGTCATAAACGAGGGGAACATACCTAAAACCAGCGTGGTCTTCATCATGGCTTTTCTTGTTTTAAACCTGAAACGCGACATACAGTACGCTGTCAGTATGGTCAGCGTCGTACCTAAAAGACTGCTCATAAGCGCTATAAACAGCGTATTGCCGAACCAGCGCGGGTAGTTGTACATTTCGGTATCGGTAAACAGCTTTTTAAAACTGTCAAAGCTGTATTCGGTAGGGAAAAAGCCCTTAAACGAATATATCGAACCCGTTTTTGAAAACGAAGCCAGAACCAGCCATAATATGGGGAACAGGAAAACAAAGCATACCGCAAGTATGATTAAATAAGTTACGGCTATATTGAACAGCTTGCGGGGTTTGAATTTTCTTTTCGTCATTGATAAGTTTCCTCCTGTTTGTACGAAGGCGACATAACGTAAACGGCAAGCGAAATTATAGAAGTTACTATAAATATTATAATGCTTATCGCCGCACCTATCGAGTAATAGTTGTTGTCTATGGACATATTGTAAAGCCAGTTAATAAGCAAATCGGTATCGCTTGCGAGGAAGTAACCGTCCATATACAACCCTCCGCGCAGGAAATAGAAGATGCCGAAATTGTTGAAGTTTGCTATAAACTGAGAAATAAGCACGGGCATCGTAGCGAACAGCACGTACGGAAGAGTTATTCTTACAAACTGCTTCCACGAGCTTGCGCCGTCTACTCTCGCCGCTTCGTACAAGTCCGAATTGACGTTTGAAAGAATGCCCGTCGCAAGAAGCATTCCGCTGGGAATATTGAGCCAGGCGTTGACCGAAAGACCTATAAGCCTTGCCGTCCACTTTGCGTCAATATCCAAAAAGCCCACCGCAGTACCGCCTGCGCCCGTAATAATCTGGTTAATGGGTCCGCCGTACGAGAACATAAATTTGAACGCTATCAGCGTTATGAAGCCGGGCACGGCGTACGCGAGTATGGGGAACAGCCTCCAAAACGTTTTGCCCTTTACGCACTTTTTGCTGAGAAGAAGCGCAAGCCCCAGCCCCGCAAAATAGTTTATAAAGGTTGAAAGCACAGCCCATAAAATATTCCAGCCGAAGATTTTGAAGAATGTGGGCGCAAACTGGCCGAGCGTTAATATTTTACCGAAGTTTTCGAAACCGACCCAGTCTATGAGCGCGGGCGGAACCACCTCTCCGCCGTAGTTGGTAAACGCAATCGCTATCATAAAGATAATGGGCAGTATGCTGAATACGCAGACGCCTACTATCGGCAATGCGAGCGCGGTTTTGTGAAAGTTTTTGTTAAGGAGCGATGTAAGCTCTTTTTTAAACGAAGGCGTAGGCTTTAAAGTGTCCGCCGCGCACTGTATGCGGTAAGCGTCTTTTACGTTGGCGATATATATTACCGCATAGAATATAATGGCGATTACCGACAGTATGCCCATAAGAAGCATAATGACGGAATTGTCGCCCTGCTCGCCGTACCAGGCGTTACCCTCTTTTACGCCGAGCGTGAAAAAGCCGATAAAATCGCCCGCGCCTTTCAGAACGAAATAGGCTAAAAACGCCGCCTGAACCAAGAGATACAAAATACCCTTAGCCCATTGCTTATACATCAGCTGTCCCAATCCCATTACGCACATCGAAGCGCATACTTTGCCGTTGCCCTGCGTTAAAATTTCCTTTGCTCCCGCAAATTTCGCCTTTGTTCTTGCGGGAAGGGTTTTAAAGAAATTTACAATCTTTTTCTTTTTGTCTTTGAAGAATAAGACTGTTTTTTCTTTAACCGAAGTGAAAAAACTGCGTTTGTTCTTTTCTTTTTCCATCTTTTCCTCCTCTTACTGCAAAGTAAATATACCGTCGTAAATCTGTTTGTCTACTTTTTTAAGCGCTTCCTTGATGCTTTCAAGAGTTTCGTATTTTACTTCGGCAGACTTTCTGAACGCGTCCTTTGCAAGGTCCTGGAACAGTGTTTGAAGGGGCGTCCACAGCTGTGCGCTTTCCTTTATGGAAGGCATTACGGTTATGTTTCCTCTTTCGAGGTTGTTGTTTATTATCTCGGAGAGTCCGCCCAGATTATCGGCTACGTCCGAACGGGCGGGAACTATGCCTAAAAGCTCGTTACGGCGCTTAATCATATCGTAAGAAGTTGCAAACTTCACGAACGCAAGCGACGCGTTGGGGCAGGTCGTGTACGAGCTTATCGCGTACCCCTGCACGCCTCCCATCATATTGCACTCTATAAAGCCCTGGCTCTCGTCCTCCAAATCCCCGCTTACGGGAAGCTTGGGGATATAGGTCGTTACAAGGTTTTCGGCAATAAACTCGTCGGAATAACCCTTCGCCTTCATCTCGTCCACAAACATCGTGTAGACGTCGGGCGTTGTTATCGTCGCGAAAAATTCGCCCGAAGCGAGAGCCGAGTACGCGCCCGTGGTGACGGAGTCGTCTATGCACCTCTCGTCCATAACGGAAGCGAGCTGTCTTATTACCCTGCCTCCGTATTCGGCGTTGCCCGCGCTGTGTCCTATGTCTGCGGGATTGGTGTTGCCGTCGCCGAACGAGTAACCGCCGTAACTGTACAGATAACCTACCGAGAAATACGGCTCTAAGAACGAACGCATATATCCGAACTTTTTGCCGTTTCCGCTAAGTTTGACCTGTTTGGAATAGCGGTACATATCCGTCCAGTACTCTACAATGTCGGGAATTCCGTTTTTATCGTCGTCCCACTCGGTCTGCCAGTTTTCGGGCAGTAAATCCTTTCTGTAATACAAAAGCGGACCCTGAACGTTTACGGGCACGCCGAAAATATATTCGTCGCCGCCTACTTTTTGCGTATACGCCTGCCAGCCCTTTTCGCTTACCTTGTCGTAACAGTCGAACTCTTCTGCGGGAAGCGGTAAAATATGCTTGTGTTCGGGGTAGCGCATTATTCTGTCGTTAGCCTGATACAGAACGTCGGGACCGTATCCGTAAGGTCCGTCGTTTTCAAGGTCTGTATACTGGTCCATATTTGCATCTATCGCCTTGACGCCGTACTCTTCGTACTTTTTATTGAACGCCGTAATAAGCTCAGACAGATAGCCCTGTTTTATGGCGGTGTCGTTTTCAAGCACTCTTATAGTTGCGCCCCGCTCGATTTCTCCCGTGAATTTTTCCGAGCCGCCTCCCGCTTGCGCCGAGGCTATGCTACCCAAAATACCTATAACGAGAAGAACGGCAAGTATTACGGCAACGTGCGCCATCACCGCGCTTATATTCTTACCCATCTACATCCTCCTTTTGAATTTTTTCTATGACGAAAGCAAATTTATCAAGTACTCCGCCGCAATAATTGTGCGACGCAAGCTCTTCGCCTTCAATGTTAACTTTTACGGGTTTGCCCGTATCGTTGACCGTAAGCTTCAAGCGGTCGTTGTTAAACCGTCTTTCAAGCACGAACAGCCCGTCGTGCGAACAGAAAGAAATGTCCCCTTCCGCTATTATTTCGTCACTGCGTACCGACGCAAGCTTTTTGCAAAGCTCAGAAATTACGCCGTGATTTTTTTCTATAGTCCAGTCCATTGTTCTGCGACAGTCGGGGTCGTACCCGCCCGCAAGAGGCACCTCGGTGCCGTAATAAATGAGCGCAGAACCCGTATGCATGTAAATAACCGCAAGCGCGCAGGCAAGCTTATCCTTATTTTCATTGACGAGCGTGTAAAACCTGTGCGTATCGTGGCTGTCCAAAAGATTGAGCATCATCGAGTTGACCTGACGCGTATTGCGCACGTACAGACCCGACAGCCTTTTTGCAAAGCCTTCGGCGTCCAGCGAGCCGTTTGCGAAATAGTCCATGCAAGCCTTTGTAAGCGCGTAATTCATTATTCCGTCGAACTGGTCGCCTTTTAAATAGGGGTAAGAATCATGCCAGTTTTCGCCGAGAATTACGCAGTCCTTTTTAACCCGCTTTACCTCTTCCCTGAAATGACGCCAGAAATCGTGCGAAACTTCGTCGGAAACGTCTAAACGCCAGCCGTCGATGCCGTAATTTTTAATCCAGTGCGTCGCTATGCCGATTAAAAACTTTTGCACGTTTTCATCGGAAGTGTTGAACTTGGGCATATACTTGCAAACGCCGAAATACTCGTAGTTGCCGTCCTTAATCTCATCGCCGCGGATTACGAACCAGTTGTAATATTCCGAATCCCTGCCCTTTTCAACCACGTCTTTAAACTGCGCGAGATTTTCACTGCAATGGTTGAAAACCGCGTCCAGCACGATTTTTATTCCGCGCTTATGCGCCTCTTCCACCAGCTCTTTAAAGGTTTCTTCGTTTCCGAAAGCGGGGTCTATTTTCAGATAGTCGCTTATATCGTACTTATGGTTGGATACGGAAGTGAATATAGGCGTAAGATACAGCGCGGTGACGCCTAGGTTTTTAAGGTAGTCCAGTTTTTTGATAATGCCCCTCAGGTCGCCGCCCGCAAAGCTTTTGTTCGTGGGCTTATCCCCCCACTTCAACGTTACGTACCCTTCGGGCTTTTTATCCGCGCTGTTGAACCTGTCGACAAAAATTTCGTAAAACACCGCGTTTTTCATCCACTCCACCGTCGGCATAACGTCTATACGGTTGATGTACGGAAGCTGGAACGAGTTGTAGTACGCAAAAGCAAAATCGTATGTTTCGCTTAAGCCGTCCTCGGAAAAATAATACGGTTTGCCGTCATGGACAAGCTCGAAAATGTATACGAACCTTACGTCGTCCAGCTTTAAAGTTACGGTATAATAATCGTAAAAAGCGTCTGTAAACGTCTTTTTCATAACGGCTTTTTTCCGAACCAGATAATAGTCGTATTTATTGCCGTAAATTAAATTGACTTCGTCGAACGTATCGTCCGAATCGGTGCGAAGCGTTACTTTAACAGTGTTTTCGTTCAGCGCATAACAGTACTGGCTGTCCTGTATGTGCAAAATCGATTTATGGTTAAACAAAAATTCACCTCCGAGAATTATTTGACAAATATTTATTGTGTTTGGTAAAATTTGAATATGCAGAAAAATCCTGATTCTGTCGACACGCAAAGCGCAGACGGCAAAGAAAAACAGAAAAAAGCCACAAACCGCGACGTTGCCAAACTTGCGGGGGTTTCCATTGCAACCGTTTCTTACGTTATAAACGGCAAAGAAAACCAGCATATCAGCGAAGCCACAAAGAAAAAGGTATATCAGGCGATTAATTTATTAAACTACGCCCCCAACCCCTACGCGGTGGGGCTTAACACTAAACAGCTTCACAGCATAGTAATCCGCACTTCGAAAAACGCGTGCACTTTCACGGAATACGAAATTCTGCATTTTATGCGGATATTTAACCCCATTTGCGAAGAATACGGATACCAGTTAAGCTATTCTTCCGACAAGCGCGCCGTGCAGATAGCCGCTTCGGCATGCCTGTGCTTCGATATGCCCAACGAAGAATTTTATATGCTGTCCGACGAAAACTATATACCGGTTATCGCGGTAGACGGACTCGTGAACAACCCTATTTTCTATCAGGTTACCGTAAATTTCGATAAAATGAAGAAAGAAGCCGAAGCGCGGTTTAAAGGCGAAGAGTTTGCCTTTGCGTATATAAAACCGCTAAACAAAGCCGTTTGCGATAAAATTACGGCAATTTTCAAAAAAGTAATCTTCGTATCTTCCGCGGGCGAGCTGTCCGAAGTTTTGAAAGAGAAGAACGTGCTGGTCTGCCAGCAGACGCTGTTCAATATGCTCGATTCCGTAAAGAGTTTAAACCTTTATTTTTACGACAGCCATATTCCTGTCCGCGGAAAGGTCATTATGGACTGCATATTCAAGGCGATTGACAGGCTTAACGTTTTAGACGAAGAACACTACCTGACAGTATAAAATATATATCCCCGCCGCCGAAAGGCGGCGGGGATAATTTATTCAGTCGCTTAAACTTTATAAATATCTAACGTATTCGTTGCTATCGTATAAACGATTTTATAAGTTCCTGCTTTATTGCACTTGAGATTATTACCCGATTCGGGTCTGAAATCTGCGTTGGCGTTGCCCGCGGCACCGAGGTTGCCGGCTCCGACAAAACCTCCGTCTCCTGTATTCACGCCCTTAGCATATTTTGCAAGACCGAACTCGACAGGTTTACCTTCGGTAATCGTAAGGGTGTACTCGTAAGCCGTTTTGTCCGCGGAAAGAGTGAACCTGTACTGCACTTCGAAGTTATGCGCCCAGCCAACCTGCGTGCCGATATTGCTTCCCTTGATATAGATGTCGAGCGTATCTTCGGGGTTTTCGTTGTGCGGGACTATGGTAATAATACGCGAATAGCTGTCCAGCGAAATGTCGTATTTTCCTGCCGTTTTAACCTTGATGTTCTCGTTATCCTTCGCCGCCATTTCGAACGCGGGGTTAGGCGCGAGATACGTGAACTGGAAGTCTATCTGCTTGTTTGCATAGTCAAGCTTGTCGCCGGGCTTGAAGGACCTGATAAGGAACTCTTTGCCTGCGTCGAGCGTAACTCCTCTTATTTCGTAAACGCCCGAACCCGCGGTCTTTTCAACAAGTTTGAAATCATCGGGCTTTTTGATGAAGTCGCCGTAATTACCGCCGTTGAAATTGCCGTCGAGATAGTAGTCGTATGCGGTAAGCGCGCCTTCTGCGTCAAACGTAACGGCAAGAGTCTTTGCCGAATTATCGTAAGTGAAGGTATAAATTCCCGACGCTTTCGCCTTCATATCTCCCGACGTTCCCTCTACGAACGTTTTGCTTGCGTCGGTAAGGTTTTCGGCTTTGATATATGAGGAACCCTTGGATATTTCTTCGCCCTCGTCGGAAATTTTGGTAAGACGGGAAGTGAACATAAATTTGTCGCCCTGTTTAAGGTATATCGACATTGTATATTTATTTCCGCCGTTTACCATTTTGGTGTAAGGGCTGTACATATCATCCCAGCCTGTTATGCTTGCGCCCTTGATATAGAAGTCGGTTATCGTTACGCTGTCGTTGATGACGTCGCCGTTTCTTACCCACTCTATGGTGTCATACAGACCGATGTTGTAAATTTCTTTACGGTCTTCGGTATAGCCGGTGCCGGAAGTATTGTAATAGTCCTCGTTGGGATAGGTCTTTAATTTGAAGGTATAGTTGCCCGAATATTCGCAGGTGATGTTGCTGCCCTTAGCCGAATCGTCGTAAACGCTTCCCTCACCGCCAAACGCCTTTTCTCCACTGTCGAGATTTTGCGAAGCAAGATACCCGAAACCGCGCTTGTTAGCCCAGTCCGCATTTATTACAAACTGGAACTGGTCGCCCTTTTTCAAATCCATCGTAATGGTATATTCGTTTGTAGTCGAGGCTTTGGTAAGCTTATGGTTATCGGTAATAACTTTGCCCCAGTTGGAAATGAAAAGCAATTCGCTGGAACCCGAACCGACTACATAGTAATCGCGGGTGTCGTTTTTAAAGAGCGTAAAGCCTGCGTGAACGGTCGTATCCTGCGTGATAACCTGATCGAAATCGAACTTGTGGTTTTTGCTGGGCGTAGCGTACCAGTTAACGAATTCGTAACCGCCGTCTTTTTCGGGAACGAACTTGTTCGCCTTTTCGCCGTCCTTTACCTTTTCGGTCTTTAAAACATTGTTACCGTCTACATAAGTTACGGTATGATATGTGCCTTCTTCTTTGGGCGTGCACGCGGTCAAACCGACCGCCATAGTTAGCGCAACTCCCGCGGCAAAGCAGGCGACAATAGTCTTTTTCATAAATTCCTCCATCATATTATTTGCTTAACACCGTTTTACTTAACTTGTTAAGTGCTTGAATTATAATACAAAATTCTTATAATGTCAATACTTTTTTAAAAATTTTTTCAAAAAATGTAAATTTACACCAACACTGAAAAGTTGTATCCTTAGTAATATGGCTTAAAAGAGAATTATTTATTTATTGCCGAAAATCGCCTTGGAATTTATAGTAGATGTTTACTTCCCTTTCTCCGTTTTCCGCATTCTTTTCGCCCACCGTTATAAAGTCGATAATCTGCAAGCACATTTCACGCGTAAGCTTTTCTCCGTTTGCGTAACGCTTTATCCTTTTAACATACTCCTCGGCATCTCCGTCCGTATTGTCCGTTTCGGCAAGCCTTTTTTCTATCACGCCTGTAATTTGCCGTAACGACTCCTTTTCCGACTGGTACTTTTGACAAAGATTTACGCAAACGCTTTCCGGCATTTTACCCGACACTCTTTCCTCGAACGCAATTTGTATAAATTTATCGAGTTCCGCAAGCCTGTTTAAATTTGCTTTCAACTGTTTTTCGTCGGAGTATCTGCTCTGCTCGCAACGCTTTGCGCGCTCCCTCGAAAAACGTTCTTTTGCCTTTTCTTCGTCTATTTCAACCGCGTTCAGCAATGAACGGATATCGTCCAGCACGACGCTTTCGATTAAATTTTCAGCTATACGGTGGGGGGAACAATACTTTTTGCCCAAATCGGAATAGGTACGGCAGACAAAGCAGTTACCGGATTTTGCCGATTTGAATTTAAGTTTTTTTCCGCAGTCACCGCAAACCATCAGACCCGACAAGGCATGAACCCTGTCCGATTTGTCCGACCGCCCGCGCGCGCCTTTATAGGTTGCCTGCACCTTGTCCCATACTTCTTTTGAAATTATCGCCTTGTGGGCGTTCGCATTTATTATCCAGTCGCTCTGCGGTAAATTTACCACCTTATGGTTTTTGTATGAAACTCTCGTAGTCTTATGCTGTACCGTATTGCCGAGATAAGTGGGGTTGGAAAGTATCCACCTTACCGTTTTCGCAGACCAGCGCGCCGAACAATATCCGTCACGCTTACTGCCGTCCTGCTTTGTATAGTGCATTGCGGGATTCGGAACGCCTTCGTCGGTAAGAAGTATCGCAATGGTGCGCGCGGAATTGCCCTGCAAACGCAAATCATATATGCGCCTTACCACCTCCGCGGCCGCTTCGTCGATTACCGCGGAGCGTTTTTCGTTTTCTCCCGCTTTATAGCCGTAAGGATAAGTCCAGTTTGTGTATTTGCCGGAACGCTGGCTGGCTTCCAGCACAGCCCTGATTTTTTTGCTTGTGTTCGAGGCGTGCCATTCGTTAAACACGTTCATTATGGGCATCATATCCATTGCGGCGCTTGTTCTGTCCGCAGTATCGACGTTGTCGTTCAATGCTATAAAACGTATTCCGTATGCGGGAAAAATATAGTCTATGTACTGACCGACCTGAATATAATTGCGCCCGAAACGCGATAGATCTTTTACGATTATAGTATTTATTTTACCCGATTGGGCGTCCTGAAGCATTCGCTTAACCGCCGGACGCTCGAAATCCGTTCCCGAATATCCGTCGTCTGCGTATTCCTGCACTATTTCTCCGCCGTGCTCCCCTGCGTACCTGCGCAGGATTATACGCTGGTTTTCGATGGACATCGATTCGCCCGACTTGTCGTCGTCGCGCGATAAGCGCATATATATCCCTATTTTATTTAACTGTTCTTTATTTGACATTAAATTACCTTAAAGGTTAAAAAAGCATTTCTCTGTCAGCCATGCTTACGGCGATATCAGTCATAATCGTATTTAAATCTTTGCCGCCCTCGAAATGTCGCGTCACCGCAAAACGCTTGCCGCCGATTACGCATATGCGCCGTGAAACGGGAAAGTTTTGCGCTTGTTTTTTTGTCGTTTCGGTTATTCTGTCCGTTGCCGTTCCCGCCTTTTTTATTGGTTAAAAAAATTTTGAAACCTCTATATTTATATGACCGTGCGGCTTGTCCGTATAACACGCAAAAAAAACAGCGGGATTAAATCCCGCTGTCGGTTTTTTAATATTGTTTACACTTCCCATATATCGCGCGCGTATTCCTTAATGGTTCTGTCCGATGAAAAATACGAAGAATTTGCGGCGTTTTTAAGTTGTTTTACGGCAAAGCTTTGCTTGTCTGAATAGTCCGCGTTGATTTTGAGAATGGTATCGACGAAGCTTTGCAAATCATACAGTACGAAATAGTTGTCGGGCTTGTGCCAATCCGTGCCGACGGTAAGGCTTTCGTATAATTCACGGAAATCTCCCGAACCGCCGTCGGAGAAAGTTCCGTCGACAAGCGTTTTAACCGCCTTTTTCGCGACGGGGTTTTCAAGCAACTTTAACGGCTCGTAACCGGCCTTCTTCGCTCTTTCGATTTCGTCGACTTCCGCGCCGAAAATATAATTATTTTCCCTGCCCGCCATTTCCACGATTTCGATATTAGCGCCGTCCATAGTACCGCAGGTAACCGCGCCGTTCATCATAAACTTCATATTTCCGGTACCGCTTGCTTCTAATCCGGCGGTAGATACCTGCAAAGATACGTCGGTTCCCGCAACAATCTTTTCGGCGTAGGAAACGTTATAATTGCTGACAAACACTACTTTCAACCTGTCGTTTGTCCTGCTATCCGAATTTATCTTTTCGGCTATGTCGTTTATAAACTTGATTATAGCCTTTGCGCGCCTGTAACCGGGAGCGCTTTTCGCGCCGAAAATGAATACCGATGGATAGAAATTTTCGATTGCCCCGCTTTTAAGCCCGTCGTAGAGTTCGAGAACGGCAAACGCAGTCATCAACTGGCGTTTGTACTCGTGCAGACGTTTGACCTGTGCGAACACGAGGAATTCCGGCGATATTTCAACGCCCTCTTTTTCTGCGATGTACTTTAAAAGCTGTTGTTTTTTAAGCCTCTTTACGGCGATAAAATCTTTAACGACAGCGTCAACGCATCCGTTAAGCTTACTTAAACCCGAAATATCTCTTCTCCACTCCCTTCCGATTGCTTTATCTATAAGGGATGAAAGTTCGCTGTTGCAGAGTTCGAGCCAACGGCGGTGCGTTATGCCGTTAGTTTTATTCTGTAATTTTTCGGGATAAATCCTGTTCGCAACGGCAAAGAGGTCGCTTTTTAAAATTTCGGTGTGCAGTTTGGCTACTCCGTTAACGGCTTTCGCAATATATACCGCCAGGTTAGCCATATAAAATATACCGTTTTTATAAATTGCCGTTGACGAAATTTCTTCCTTGGTACAGCCCAGAGCGGTCAGCTCTTTCACCGCATATTCGCTCAACTTGACCATTATACCGGCAATTTCGGGCAAAATCTTTTTTACCAACTCTTCACGCCAGCATTCCAGCGCTTCGGGAAGAACGGTATGGTTTGTATATGCGAAAGTCTTTTTTGCAATACTTACGGCAGTAGAAAAATCCGTATTGTATTTGGTTGTAAGCAGTCTTATAAACTCGGCAACGCCGATTACGGGATGAGTATCGTTTAACTGGATTACGTAATATTTATGGAAATCCGAAAAATCGCTTCCGTGCAGTTTACGGTAATTTTCCGTAAGTTCGGCTATGGTTGCGGACGAGAAGAAATATTCCTGCCTGAGTCTGAGAAGCTTGCCCTCTTCGGTGTCGTCCGCGGGATATAAATACTCGCTTATTTTCTCCGCTTCGGCGCTTCCCTCCGCCTGATACAGTCTTAACTTATTTATTCTTTTACCGAAAACGGGCATATCGTAGGGAACGGCTTTAACCTTTAAATCGGCAAAAACTATTTCCCTCGACTCGTTTTCACGGCGAACGCTCCAAGGGTCGCCGAAGCGTTGCCAGTCGTCGGGAAGTTCAACCTGGAAACCGTTGTTGATTGCCTGCTTGAAAAGACCGTATTTGTACCTTATTCCGTAACCGTACAGAGGAACGCCGATACCCGCCGCGGAATCGAGAAAACAAGCCGCCAATCTTCCCAGACCGCCGTTGCCGAGAGCCGCGTCTTCAATCTCTTCGAACACGTTTATGTCTATTCCTTTTTGGGCTAAGACCGTGCGCACGCCGTCGAGAACGCCGAGCTCCATCAGGTTATTGAAGAAACCTCTCCCCACGAGAAATTCCATTGAAAGATAACACGCCGACCTTCCGCCGTCAGCGGGTTCGGGGTCGCCCGCATATTTCATTGCAAGCGCCGAAATTTCGTTATAAAGCGTTATAACGTCTTTGTTTTTTACGTCAAGATTTTGCAAATCCCTTAAAAATAATTCGGTATTCATTATCAGCCTCGTAATCAAAGTATTTAAACTATTCTTATATTGTGTCCTGTTTCTATTATAGATAATCCCTTTACATCGGGAAGAAGTCTTACTTCTCCCGACACGGCGTCTTCGCATTTTAC
>CANOUP010000033.1 GCA_947570625.1 uncultured Clostridia bacterium
ATACGATGTAATAAAAAATAATAAAAAATATTAAAAAACGCTTGACAAACTAACATAATGCTGTAAGTCTTAACTTGTTTTTATCTGACGTATTACAAATTTTCGGCATATTTTTTTCTCCTTGAATTTATTTATATACTAATAATCGTCCGTAAAGCGGTGCTTTATTCCGTTTTTGTCTTTGTATGCGATGACAGTTTTCAGGCTGACGTTTTCCACGCTTCTGAAAATGTTCTGCTCGATTCCCGCGTCCTCGGCTTCGAGCTTTGCGATAAGCTTTTTAACTTTTAGCCTCTTCGAAGTCTGCTCCGAATTGCAGTGAGCGTTGTTCTCGGTAAACTTGCAGGCGCATTTCAAAAAGTTAAGCCCGTTATAGTCACGCCAGTGTATTATTGTCTGCTCGCGTATGAGGTACATGGGTCGTATAAGTTCCATCCCCTCGAAGTTCGCGCTTCTTACCTTGGGCATCATCGTCTGCATCTGCCCGCCGTAAAGCATACCCATAACTATGGTTTCTATTACGTCGTCGTAATGGTGACCGAGCGCGATTTTGTTACAGCCCAAATCCTTGGCGCGGTGGTAGAGGTGCCCCCTGCGCATTCTCGCGCACAGGTAGCAGGGCGATTTTTCTATCGTGAACACGCTTTCGAATATGTCCGTGGCGAACACCTCGACTGGTATGTCAAGCTCGCGCGCGTTGGCTTCGATAAGAGCAAGGTGCTCCGGCGAATAGCCGGGGTCCATTACGAGAAAGACGAGCTCGAAGGGGAATTTGTTGTGGCGCTTCAATTCCTGAAACAGCTTCGCCATAACGAAACTGTCCTTCCCGCCCGAAATGCACACGGCGATTTTGTCGTCGGGCTGTATAAGTTCGTACTCGACAACGGCTTTCGCAAACCGCGAAAACAGCGATTTATGAAATTTTTTCCTTAAACTGTCCTCGACGCGCTTAGCCGTAGTTTCGCTTTCCGCCGAATTGACTATACTTTCCATAATATAAATATAGCAAGATTTGTGAAAAAAGTCAACAAAAACACCGCCGTGTCCCCGAAGGGGCATGGCGGTGCGCAAAATTTACGGATGAACTTATTTACAATTCTTTTTGAGGGTTTCAAGGCAGTCCCAAAGCTCTTGGGGAACTCTCGACTGAATGGTGTTGTTGTAATAGCCTTCGATTTCCTCTGCTTCCTTAGCCCATTTTTCTTTGTCTACGGTAAGGATTTCTTTAAGCGCTTTTATGTCGAACTTCTTCTTGTCGGAAATGTTGTAATCGAGTTCGGAAATATCGATGTCCTCAGCGTTGGGAACGTAGCCGATAGGCGTTTCAACCGCGTCGACGGGAGTATCTCCGCATCTCTTCAAAATCCATTCGAGCACGCGCATATTGTCGCCGAAGCCGGGCCATACGAAGTTGCCCTCATCGTCCTGTCTGAACCAGTTGACGTTAAAGATTTTAGGAGCCTTTTCGGGGTCGACTTTCTTGCCCATTTCAATCCAGTGCGCAAAGTAGTCGCCCATATGATAGCCCGCGAAAGGCTTCATAGCCATGGGGTCGTGACGGAGAACGCCCGTTGCGCCCGTCGCCGCCGCAGTCGTTTCGGACGACATTGCCGAACCGATGAATACGCCGTGGTTCCAGTCTCTCGCCTGATATACGAGGGGAGTGGTGGAAGCTCTTCTTCCGCCGAATATGATAGCCGAAAGGGGCACGCCTTCCTTTGAATCGAACTTTCTCGAAAGGCAGGGGCAGTTTGTCGCGGGCGCGGTAAAGCGCGAATTGGGGTGAGCCGAGCAGGTAGATTTGTCTTTCTTGTCGTACTTTGCAGGGTTCCAGGGCTTGCCCGTCCAGTCTATGCAGTTTTGGGGAAGCTCTTTCGTCAGTCCCTCCCACCAGACTGTCATATCGTCGGTGTTGAGCGCCACGTTAGTGAATATCGTTCCGCGCTTGGTGGATTGAAGCGCGTTGTAGTTGCTGTGTTCGTTGGTGCCGGGGGCTACGCCGAAGAAGCCGTTTTCGGGGTTGACGGCCCAAAGCCTTCCGTCTTTGCCCACTCTTATCCAGGCGATGTCGTCGCCGACGCACTCTATTTTATAGCCCTTGTCGAGGTAGTGTTTGGGGGGTATAAGCATTGCGAGGTTGGTCTTTCCGCACGCGGAGGGGAAAGCCGCCGCAACGTACTTGGTTTCGCCGTTGGGATAGGTTACGCCGAGAATAAGCATATGCTCTGCCATCCAGCCCTCGTTTTTGCCGAGGAAGGAAGCAATTCTCAAAGCGAAGCACTTTTTGCCGAGCAGAACGTTTCCGCCGTAAGCCGAGTTTACGGACACGATTGTGTTGTCCTCGGGGAAGTGCATAATGTATCTCTTGTCGGCGTCGACGTCGCATTTAGCGTGGAAACCCTTGATGAAATCGCCGTCTTTGCCGAGCGCGTCAAGACAGTTCTTTCCTACGCGTGTCATAATATTCATATTGAGTACAACGTAGATGGAGTCGGTAAGTTCGATACCTATTTTGGCAAAGTCGCTTCCGACAACGCCCATCGAATAGGGGATGACGTACATCGTCCTGCCCTTCATCGAACCGCGCGCGATTTCGTTGGTCAGCTCGTAAGCCTGTCTGGGGTCCATCCAGTAATTGATGGGACCGGCGTCCTCTTTGTTTTTTGTACATATAAAGGTTCTGTCCTCAACGCGCGCAACGTCGTTGACCTTGGTGCGGTGAAGATAGCAGTCTTGCAAATGGATATCGTTAAGCTTTATAAGCTCTCCGCTTTTTACGGCTTCCTCTTTCAAAGCTTTAATCTGGTTTTCGCTTCCGTCAATCCAGACGATTTTATCGGGCTGGGCAAGTTCCGCCCTCTCCGCGACAAAGTCGAGGACTTTTTTGTTTTTCGTCAATGCCATATAATACTCCTATACGAAAATACATATTTTTTCTAATATATTATACTTTACTTAATTTTCAAATGCAAACATTTCACGCGGGTTTTTATAAAATATTTGCTTGAAAATATAGTGCAAAAATATAATTATTATTACATAATTCGCCTTTTTTTTACACTATATATATTAGTATAATAAAATAAACGATACCGATACAAGGAAAGGCAAATGGGTTATACCAAAAACATCGCGGTCATACGCGGAATCAAAAGCGGATTTTCGGCTGACGGCGGAGAGCTGAGCGGTCTTGTGAAAGCCGAAAAGTACGGCAGTTCTTTAAAAATCGAAGTTTCGCTTATCAACTTCGCCCCGCTCACGGAGGGAAAATTTACCGTCGCGGTTTCGGACGGCAGGCACATACAGGTTTTGGACGGGCTTTCGTACGAAGGCGTTTCGGAGGTGGATACGGGCAGGGGCTTTGCCTCGCTCATATGTTTCGTCCGCGGCGAAGTTCTGCCCGTCGCGACGGCGGTGTGCGGAAATTTCCGCTATGCGGTGACGGGCATACGGGAGGAAATAGAAAGACAGGAAAAAATAAACGCCGACAGACCTTCCGTCCCGCAGACGGCGGAAGCGGTTAAATACGAAGACGAGGCGCTGGCGCAGGAGAATTATTATGAATACGGGCAGACTGATGAAGACGGTGGGGCTGTACGCGAAAATTCGCAGAAAGAAGAAGACGGGCGCGGCCTACGCAAAGATGAAAAGGCTGAAAGCGCTTTCGGGCAAACCGCAGGCGGACTCGCGCGGGGCGGTTTCTACGAGCGAATGAAGGACGAAATAGAAAACATATTCGCAAAATATCCCGAGGAGCGCGCGCTTGTCGATGCGATAGAGGGGTCGCGCTGGGTGAGGATAGATTACGGCGAAGGCAAGTTTTACGTGTTCGGCGTCATTTACGCCGAAGGCTTTCCCGCCTACATATGCTACGGGGTACCGTCCGCGGACAGCTCGCGCCCTCCCGAAAGTCTTGCGGGGCTGGCTTCCTACTTCCCCGCGGGAAGCGGATACTGGGTAATGTATCAGGACGCATCCACGGGCGCGAGCGTGAAAATAGAAAACAATTAAGGTTTAGCCCGCGCGGACAACCGCGCGGGCTAAACCTGTTCGGCAGAAAATTCGGCGATTACAACCTGAATATCATAGTCGCGTTTACCTGCGAAGAATAATAAAAACGGCGGGGAAGTCTTTTGGCTTCCCCGCCGTACTCATATTTATTTAAGACCTTTAAAGGGTTTGAAAACTATTAAAGCGTATACCGTGAACAGCGCCGAAACGGCTGTTACGGCAAGCAGGCATTTGTAAGCAGTTTCGCTGTATCCGCATAAAAACAGCATGGGGTCGTAGCCCGTAAAAGCCAGTACACCCCCGCATATACCGCGGAGAACAAGCAAAGCAACGCATAAATAGCAGGTAAATTTCATATTAAAAGTATGTGCTAAGTTATGTTTTCTATTACAAGTTTGTCAAAGTCGACGGGTTCCGCAAAGTCGCGCGGAATAAAGCGCACGGTGCCGAATTTGGCATAGCCGAATATATGCGTTTTTAAAAGTACGGGGGTGGAAATGTCCAATGCCTCGCATATATCCGCCAGGTAACTGAAAAATTGCGAATACTCGAACTTTTCGTCCCGCCCGTAAGTAATCTGTCTTATTATTTTTCCGTCGGTTATTATTTTCGCCCAAAGTTTAAACATATCTTTATTATACTATGTATATAACTTAAAGTAAAGTTATTTGTTTGACTAAACCCGCTTTCGGAATGTATAATAATCAAAACATATTTTTAAAGGTCGTAAAGAAATGGATAGACTCGAAAAAGACATACTTGCGCTTTTATGCGAAGATTCGCGCCTTACCGCAAAGCGCATAGCCGTAATGCTGGGGGTGGACGAAAGGACGGCTTCTTACAAGATTAACGCGCTCGAAGCTTCGGGCGTAATCGTCAAGTACACCGCCCTTCTCAATACCGACATCATTGACGACGAACAGGTCGAGGCGCTTATCGAAGTCAAGGTAACCCCCCAGCGCGGGCACGGCTTCGACAAGATTGCAAGCGAAATAGCTTCCCATGCGGAGGTCAAAAACCTCTATCTCATGAGCGGGGCTTACGACCTTGCGGTTATAGTCCAGGGCAGGTCTTTAAGGAGCGTGTCGCGCTTCGTGTCGGAAAAAATTTCAACCTACGATTCGGTTATTTCCACGGCGACGCACTTTATACTCAAAAAATACAAAGTCGAAGGCGCGGTCATGAACGGCGGGGGTGACGGGCTCAACCGCCTGTCCGTGCAACCGTAAAATTATGAAAAACTTCGTCAACAGCCGTGCGGGCTCGCTTAAACCCAGCGGTATAAGAAAATTTTTCGATATAGTCAACAGTATGGAGGACGCCGTTTCCCTCGGCGTCGGCGAACCCGATTTCGTCACGCCTTGGAACATTCGCGACGCCGCCGTCCGCTCCATAAAAAGGGGCGAAACGCAGTACACGGGCAACCGCGGGCTTCCCGAACTTCTCTCCCTCATATCGCGGTATCTCGCCGAAAGGTTCGGCGTGCATTACCCGCCCGAGCACATAATAGTCACGGCGGGCGCGAGCGAGGCGATTGACCTTGCGCTCCGCGCGGTGTGCGATATCGGCGACGAAATTCTCGTGCCCGAACCTTCTTACGTTTCCTACGCGCCCGCGGTTACGCTGTCGGGCGGGACCCCCGTGCCCGTAAAGTGTACGGCGGAAAACGAGTTTATACTCACGCCCGAAATACTCGAAAGGGCGGTGACTAAAAAGACCAAGGCGCTTATACTTCCTTACCCCAACAATCCCACGGGCGCGGTGATGACGCGCGCTCAGCTCGAAGCCATTGCGCCGGTCATAGAAAAGCACGACCTTTTAGTCATTTCCGACGAAATATACGCCGAGCTCACATATACGCACAGGCACGCTTCGATAGCTTCGATAGGGGATATGGCGGGGCGAACGGTGCTTATCAACGGTTTTTCCAAGGCGTTTGCAATGACGGGCTGGCGCGTGGGCTTCGTATGCGCGCCCCCCGAAATAGATTCGGCGATGTTCAGAATTCACCAGTACACCATGCTGTGCGCGCCCCAGCCGGGACAGCGCGCGGCGGTCTGCGCGCTAAAAGACGGGCTTGCCGACGGCTTTTCTACCGTCGAGGAAATGCGCGAAGATTATTGCAGGCGGGGCGGGTTTCTCGTCAACGCCTTCAACTCGCTGGGGCTTAAATGCTTCAAACCCAAAGGCGCGTTCTACGCGTTCCCGTCCGTCGGGGCGACGGGCATGGACGGCGAAAGGTTCGCCAACGAACTTTTAAAAAGCAAGAAGGTGGCGGTGGTTCCGGGCGGCGCGTTCGGGTCGGCGGGCGCGGGGCACGTCAGGTGTTCGTACGCGACGTCCATGAACAAGCTGACGACGGCGATTGACAGGATTACCGACTTTATCGAGAGCAACGGGCTAAACTGTTGACAAAAAAATTTTTTGCATATATAATATAGTAGCATTTTTGCGTGGTTCCTGAGCGGACCACGTTTGTTTATCAAATACAGATAAGAGGTATAACATGGCAGAACAGTTTGTTATGACGCAAAAGAATTACGAACATCTTAAAGAAGAGCTCGAATATCTCGTTAAGGTTAAACGCCCCGAAATAATCGAGAGAATAGCCGAAGCGCGCAGTCACGGCGACCTTTCCGAAAACGCGGAGTACGACGCGGCGCGCGAGGAACAGCGTTCCAACGAGGGCAAGATTGCCGAGCTGGAATACAAGATTAAAAACGCGGATATCCGCGAAGAAGTCACCGACAACAGCTACGTTCATTTAAACAGCACCGTAACCGTTTACGACGGCGATATGGAAGAGGAAGCCGTTTATACGATAGTTTCTGTCACCGAAGTCGACGTTATGCGCGGCAGAATTTCCATCGACTCCCCCGTCGGCAAGGCGCTTTTGAGAAAGAGAAAGGGCGACGCCGTCACGGTTTCCTGCCCCGACGGAAGCAGTTACACCCTTAAAATTCTTAAAATATCTTAATTAAACCCGAGAGGTAAACTTATGGACGAAATAATGACGGCGGAGCCCACCGAAGAAGAGCTTGCCGAACAGGCGAGAATCCGCCGCGAAAAATTGCAGAAACTCGTATCCGAAGGCAACAACCCCTTTGCTAAGGTCAAGTACGACGCCGAATACGGCTGTGCCGAAATCAAAAACAATTTCGACAAGTTAGAGGGCAAGGAAGTCAGCCTTGCGGGCAGACTTATGTCGCGCCGTATAATGGGCAAGGCTTCCTTTTCGCATATATCCGACCGCGACGGACTCATCCAGATTTACGTACGCCGCGACGACGTCGGCGAGGAAAACTATTCCGCGTTCAAAAAGGATTACGACCTCGGCGACATAGTCGGTATCAGGGGCTGGGTGTTCAAGACGCAGACGGGCGAAATTTCCGTGCACTGCACGCATATTGAAATGCTGACCAAGTGTCTGCGCCCCCTGCCCGAAAAACAGCACGGGCTCACGAACGCGGACATAAGATACCGCCAAAGAGATTTGGATTTGATTGTCAATCCCGAAGTCAGGCAGGCTTTCGTCACCCGCTCGCTGATTTTCAGGGAAATACGTTCCTTCCTCGACGGCAGGGGCTTCCTCGAAGTGGACACCCCCGTTTTAACCACGCTTGAAATAGGCGCGGCCGCGCGGCCGTTCAAGACCAAACACAATGCGCTGGACATAGATATGTATCTGCGCATAGAAACAGAGCTGTATCTTAAAAGACTTATAGTCGGCGGGCTCGAACGCGTGTACGAAGTGGGCAGAATATTCCGCAACGAGGGAATGGACGCTTTCCATAACCCCGAGTTTACTACGGTCGAGCTGTATCAGGCGTACTGCGACTATTTCTCGCTTATGGACCTCGTCGAAGAAATGTACAAGACAATCGCGCGCAACGTGTGCGGTACTACCGATATAACCTATCAGGGCACCCCCCTGCGCCTGGGCGAACCCTGGACGAGAATGACCATGAAAGAGGCGGTTAAAAAGTACTGCGGTGCCGATTACGACGAATGGGCGACGGACGCGGACGCGCGCGCCTGCGCAAAGAAACTGGGCGCGGAAGTCAAGGAAGGGGAAAACGCGACAAAGGGTCACGTGCTTATCGCGCTCTTCGACCGGTTCTGCGAGGACAAGCTTATCCAGCCCACCTTCATTTACGATTATCCCGTTGAAAATTCCCCGCTTGCAAAGCGCAAGGAGGACGACCCCGCGTTCACGCAGAGGTTCGAATATTTCATCTGCGCGCACGAGTTCGGCAACGCTTTCTCGGAGCTGAACGACCCCATCGACCAGAAACAGAGATTTGTAAAACAGGTCGCAGAGAAAAAGGCGCAGGAACCCGGCTGTAACGCGCAGGTGGACGAAGATTTCATAACCGCGCTCGAATACGGGCTTCCCCCCACGGGCGGACTGGGCTTCGGCGTGGACAGGCTCGTCATGCTGTTGACGGACAGTCCGACGATACGCGACGTATTGCTCTTCCCCACGATGAAACCCAAAAAATAAAAAACTCACGGTGTTTGTGAGAGGATGATATGTACGATTATCTGATTTATTCGCGCCTTAAAAAGTACGCGAAAACACAGAAAAGTTTTCATATGCCCGGTCACAAGGCGCACGGCGATTTCAAAGCGAAGTTCCCCGACGCCCAGATTGACGTTACCGAGCTTTCGTATTCCGACAACCTTGATTCGCCGGGCGGAGTTATCGCCTCGGCGCAACGCGACATAGCCGAAATTCTCGGCGCGGAAAGAAGCTATATCACCACCGACGGCTCGTCGAGCGGGGTATACGCTATGGCATACTGCGCGTCAAAGCGGGGCAACAAAATAATAGTTTTCCGCAACTCGCACCGCAGCGTGTGGAACGCGTGCAAGCTTTTCGGGCTTGAACCGCTTGTAATCCAAGGCAAGGAAAAGGACGGTGTCTTACAGCCTTCCGACGGCGAAATAATAGAAAAACTGATGTCCGCGGACGCCAACATTTCGGGAGTGCTTGCAACCTCTCCCGACTATTACGGCAACGTCGCGCCCCTTGCGCGCTACCGCGAAATAACCAAAAAATACAACCGTTTACTGCTTGTCGACGGCGCGCACGGTTCGCACCTTGCTTTCGGCGACAAGAAAAATTATGCGGGACAGTACGCGGATATGTGGGTTGACGGCGCGCACAAGACGCTTGCCACGCTTACGCAGGGCGCGATAATCAATCTCAACAACCTCGAACTCGTCGAGCACGCGGAGGAAGCGTTAAGCCTTTTCCGCACAACTTCGCCGAGCTATCCGATAATGGCGTCGGTCGAATTCGGCGTCAAATATCTTGCCAACAATCCCAAAACCGTCGCCCGCGCAATGTCTGCGGCCGAAGAGTTCAGGTCGGCGGAAACCGACCTTACGGTATATCCTTCGCAGGATTGGACAAAACTTTTAATAGACTTCAAACCGCTCGGCATTTCGCCCGACAAGGTTTTAAGCCTGCTTGAAAAGAAGGGGGTATACGCCGAATTTTCGGACGGAAGGTATATTCTTTTCTATCTCTCGCCCATGACGGAACCCGCCGATTTGACGGCGCTTAAAAAGAAGATAATGTCCGTTATCGAGAACAGGAAGCTTAAAAACACCTACAAGGAAAAACCTTCCGTACCCGAGGGCGACCGTTCGTACTCCTTCCAGTACGCGCTCAGAAAGAACTGCGAGTGGGTCGAGCTGGACGACGCGGTGGGAAGAATGTGCGCCAAAAACGCGGGCATTTCGCCCCCCTGCATACCCGTTGTGGTGACGGGGGAAATGATAACCTTATCCGCCGTAAAGGCGCTTTCGCACGGGCATACGTTCGGGCTTAAAGACGGAAAAATCTGCGTGGTCAAAAAATGGTAAAAGGTAAATTCATAACGTTCGAGGGGTGCGAAGGCTCGGGCAAGAGCACGCAGATAAGACTGCTTTCCCAATACCTTGACAGCAAAAACATACCCTATATAACTACTCGCGAACCGGGCGGAAGCGCTATTTCCGAACAGATACGCAAGATTATCCTCGACGGCGGGAATATGGAAATGTGCGACGAGTGCGAGGCGCTGTTATACGCGGCTTCGAGGATACAGCACATAAGGGACACCGTACTGCCCGCGCTTAACGAGGGCAAGCTGGTAATATGCGACAGATTCATCGATTCGTCGCTCGCCTATCAGGGCGAAGCGCGCGGATTGGGCACGGAATATATCGCGTCCGTTAACGAAAGGGCGCTTAAAATCTGCCCGCCCGATTTGACCGTTTTTCTGGATATACCCCCCGACAGGGCGTTCGGCAGAAAGCACGGCGCGGACGAAAACGACAGAATGGAAAAACAGGGGCTTGAATTTCATATGCGTGTTTATGCGGGTTATAAACGGCTTTCGGGCATTACCCCGCGCATATGCGCCGTCGAATGCGGGGGGACCAAGTTCGAAACGGCGGAAAACATAGTCGCCCTTCTTAAAGAAAAGGGAATAATAGATTAAGTGAAAAAGCTTTTAGAGGGGACGTCGGCGTACCGCACGTTTTCCAACGACGTACAAAACAATAGGCTTTCGCACGCGTATATGCTCGATTTCGGCGACGCGAAGAAACTGCGCGAAGCGCTTAAAATTTTTGCTTTGCGCTTCTTCGGCGAGTCCGCGGACTCGCTTGACGGAAGGCGCATTTTAAACGGCAATTTCCCCGATTTCGCAATTTATCCCGAGGAGGATAAAAAGCCGACGGCGGACGGAATTTCCGCGCTTATCGCCGACAGCGCGCTTCAACCCCTCGAACGCGAAAAAAAGCTTTACGCAATCTGCGGTTTCAACGAAGCTTCCCCGCTTATCCAGAACAAGCTTTTAAAGACGCTGGAAGAACCGCCCCGCGGGATACATTTTATGCTCGGCGCGACGACGACCGCGCCCGTTTTAAGCACCGTTAAGTCGAGGGTCAAGACCCTGACGGTTGCGCCCTTCGCGCCGTCGGAGATACTGGCCGCGCTCGAAAGAAGGGGAGCTAACCCGCTAAATAAACAGGCTTCGGAAAGTTGCGGGGGGATACTCGGCGTTGCGGAAAATATGACGTCGGGCGGTTGGTTCGAAGAAGTCGCCGAGGGCGCGCTTAAAATCTGCTCGGTAACCCGCGCGGGAGAGGCGGGCGAAATCGCGGTCAGATACGGAGATATAAAGCACAAGGCGGAACTGCTTGCGCAGATAAGACTGCTGTTCCGCGAGGCGCTTGCCGAGCGGGTGCGCGGGAATACATACGGAAAAATAGCCCGTCTGTGGCAGACGCCCGCGCTCATTTACGCGGAGGAAATAGCGGATAAGGCGTGTGCCGATTTGAAGTTCAACGCGTTTTTTCAGGGTCTGTTATACGATTTGATGCTTCGGATAATCGAGGAGAATGATAAATGGTTAAAGTTACAGGAGTAGTTTTCAAAAACGGCGGTAAGGTGTATTACTTCGCCCCGGGCAAGGACAAGTACGAAAAGGATACGGGCGTAATAGTGGACACAGCCCGCGGACTGGAATACGCGATAGTCAAGACGCCCCTTGCCGAGGTCGCGGAGGAACAGATAATTCCGCCTTTGAAACCCATCGTGAGGGTTGCGACGGCGCGCGACAAGGAAAACGTAAAAAGGAACGAGGAGCGCAAGCCCGAAAGCCTGCGCATAACCGAAGAGCTTATAGAAAAGTATAAATTAAATATGAAGCTCGTCGACTGCGAGTTCGCGTTCGACGGTTCGAAAGTGGTCTTTTATTATACCGCCCCCGCCCGCGTGGATTTCCGCGAGCTGGTTAAAGAAATGTCGTCCGTGTTCAAAACCCGTATCGAGCTCAGGCAGATAGGTATACGCGACGAGATAAAGATGATAGGCGGGCTGGGCGCGTGCGGAAGGGAATGCTGTTGTTCGACGTGCATGCCCGAGCTTAAAAAGGTAACCATAAAGATGGCTAAAACACAGGGGCTTTCGCTTAACCCCAGCAAGATATC
This sequence comes from uncultured Clostridia bacterium, assembly GCA_947570625.1. Classification (GTDB taxonomy): domain Bacteria; phylum Bacillota; class Clostridia; order Christensenellales; family Borkfalkiaceae; genus Coproplasma. Next base: position 12,001 of record CANOUP010000033.1, read on the forward strand.
GGGAATGTGCGGAAGACTGATGTGCTGTCTTTCTTACGAAAACGATTACTATAACGAGGCGGGCAAAGCAATGCCCAAGATAGGCGAGCTCGTTTCCTCCCCCGACGGGAAGGGAATAGTAGTAAACGTAAATATGCTGAAAATGCAGGTGCGCGTCAAAATAGAGGACAAGAAGAAGGATATAGTTTCCTACCACGACTATCCCGTCGAACAGATTAAGTTCAAGCGCGTGCCGAAAACCGAGGAAAAGGACGAAGAAAGTTCCGGGGATATGCACGAGCTTACCGACTGATTTCGGGGCGCCGAAAAATTCGGGATAATTTTTTATTTTCTCTTTACAGCCTTAAAATATTGTGATATAATCAACTTACGGCGCGAAACCGCCGTGCAAAATAGTTATTAAAATTTGGAGGAACCCGAAATGTCACACAAAATTACGGAAGAATGCGTAAGCTGCGGTGCGTGCGCAGGCACTTGCCCTGTTGAAGCTATATCCGAAGGCGCAGACAAATACGTCGTAAATCCCGACGTCTGCATCGATTGCGGAGCGTGCGAGGACGTTTGCCCTACCGGCGCCGTCAAAGCGGAATAATCTACAAAAACGGCAATGCTTATACCGCCCCGCATACAGCGGGGCGGTATATTGTTTTTACAGGAAACATTTTTGTAATGGTAAAGTAGGTTTGTAACATGGTTACAGACCTATTTTTTTTATGGTT
>CANOUP010000034.1 GCA_947570625.1 uncultured Clostridia bacterium
GACTGTAAATCTGACGTCTCCGACTTCGGTGGTTCGAATCCACCTCCTCCCACCAGCAATAGTGCAGTGACAAAAGTCACTGCACTATTGCTGTATGGACGGCGTTTAGGATTTCGAACCACAGATCGACTGAGCGTAGCGAAGGTTTGCAGAGAGTTCCCGTTTATGGGAAACGGCAATACACACCTCCTCCCGCCATGAAATCAGCACCCTTTGGGGTGCTTTTTTCGTGGCGGGAGGAGAGGCGGTGTGCGCGGCGTGGACACGCGTCAAGAGCTAAAAGTCTTTTTAAGCTGTCATACGCTTGAAAAAGTCCTTTGTTTATGATATAATCGATAATGCAAAGTTGAAATTTATAAAAATATTAAGCGTATGATTTTTTTGATTTCGGGCGTGACGCAAAGAAACTATTTAATTATGGACGGTAAAAATTTTTATTCGCGGGAAACCGCGCTGGACGCCTTAAAAGAGGGCAACTTAAAATATATAAACGCCGAGAGAAACGGCGGGGATATTTCACCGCAGATAAGGCTGGATACTTACAATAACGGTCAGAAGCCCTACGCTGTAATTATTACGTGCTCCGATTCGCGGGTAATTCCCGAAGATATTTTTTTCGCGGGCATAGGCGAGCTGTTTACCGTCCGCGTAGCGGGCAATTCGGCTGACGCGTCCGTGCTCGGAAGCGTCGAGTACGCCGTCGCGCACCTTAATACCCCGCTCGTCGTCGTAATGGGGCATACCCGTTGCGGAGCCGTAAACTCGGCTGTCGGCGGAGGCGCGGGCAGACGCGTTAAAATGATTACCGATAAAATCAGGCAGGCGATAGGCAGTGAACGCGACGATTACAAAGCCTGCCGTCTTAACGTCACGGCAAACGTAAACGAGATAAGGCGCGAGCTTTGCGATTATCCCGAAACGTCGGTGGCGGGCGCTGTATACCATACCGATACTGGCGCGGTCGAATTTCTCGACTGCTGAAAAAAGCATCTGCAAATAAAATTTTGAAGGGGAAAATATGATTTATCTTATAGATTACGAAAACGTAAACAGCGTCAAGGGCGTTGACAAACTGACGGAGGAGGATACCGTTATAATCTTTTACAGCAAAAACGCCAACCTTCTCACATTCGAGGCGCATGCGGAGCTTATGTCCGCAAAGGCGCGTATCGAGTATAAAAACGTTTCCGTCGGCACGAAAAACGCGCTTGATTTCCAGCTTGTGACTTACCTGGGCTATCTTATACGCGCCAACGAAAAGACGCACGCGCAGTACTGCATAATTTCAAAAGACAACGGTTTTTCGCATATTGCCAACTTCTGGCGCGAGGAAAAGGGGCTTGAAATAGGCGTGTTCACCAACCTTTCGGGCAAGACTCAAAAGCACGAGGCGGAGGAAAACAACAGCGCCCTTACGAAAGCATTGAAGGCTTCGCAGTTGAAGCTGAAAGACGACGAAACCGAAGCAACCGTACGCATAATCGGACAGTTCAAGACCAAGCAGGCGATAAACACCAACCTGTCCAAATACTTCCGCGACAACGACAAAGTCGGCGCAATCAATAAGATAATAAAACCTTTTATAAAGAACAAAAAGTAAACAGATATCAAAGCAAAGGCGCACGGATAAAGCGCACTTCCCATAGGGAATTAAAAACAGACAATCAAAAGGTCTCTCGATAAGTGTTCGAGAGACCTTTTGCTATAATTGAGTAAGATAAATATAAATTTATTTTATAAAGGCATTTCAATTTAACACATAATAGTCGTAGTATTTAGTTCCGTCGTGTCCGACAAGCGGTTCTTCCGATTTTGTAAAGCCCAATTTAATCAATGCCTTAATGCGCTCCGTAGCAGTTGGGATTGCCTTTGTTGCGACTATTGCACACCCAAACAAATCAAAAGACGGGCGTGCTATTATTGACATTATGCTTTCTATTTCAGTCGACTTTTCGTAATCGCTACGCAAGTCGAGTCTAAGTAGACCACAGTTAGTAAAAAAGTCCTTTTCATTGCGACGGAACTCTTCTATCGTACCTATAACTTCGTTTGTTTTTTTATCAATTATAGCAAACCTAACAAACCAACCGTTTATATACGCTTCTTTCCAAAAGTTCAACGCTTGTTCCATACGTTCTTTCGTATTATAATAAAAATCATCACCGTGACAATTATCACTATTGAACAAAGGTACTGATTTAATGTCGCTGTACACTTTAAGCAAATCGCCCAAATCGCAGTAACTTATGAGACGCAAAACATACTTGTCGTTCTCCATTATCGGGCAATTCTGGTAAATATTCATAAAACTATTTCTCCGCTAACTTATTGTTTATCGTACAATCATTATAATAGGAAAAATGAAATAACTCAACCGTTTGAATATAGAGGTTACGGTAACCGTGCGCCTTTGCTTTTTACAAAAGGATACAAATTCCGACAATTTCATTTAAAATCAACCCCGCGCGATATAGTAATATTCAATAAAAACCACGGAGCATAGATATGACTGTAACGGGATATATGCGGGAGAAGATACTGTACATAAATCTCTCCGGCGAAATGGACGAGTGTTCCGCGCAGGACGCCCGCGCAAAATGCGATAAGCTGATAGAAGAAAACATAAATGCGAAAAGGGTAATAATCAACCTTTCCGAAATAGAGTTTATGGACTCTACGGGGATAGGCTTTCTGATAGGCAGATACAAAAAAGCTTCCAGACTGTCGCTTCCTCTGTTTGTGGAAAAACCCAACTTCGCCGCTGACAAAATACTCAATCTGAGCGGAATATATTCGCTGATTCCCAAGGCAGAATAAAAGGTGCGCTAAGGTATGACAAAAAATTATCTTAAACTTCAATTCTATTCACTTCCCATCAACCAGGCATTCGCCCGCGACGCAGTCGCGGCGTTCTGCCTTGAACTCAATCCCACGCTTTCGGCTCTGTCCGACGTAAAGACGGCGGTATCCGAAGCCGTTACAAACTGTACCGTGCACGCGTACAGAGGCAATCTCGGGCTTGTCACCGTCGAATGCGAGATTGAGGACAACAAACTACATATAAAGGTAAGCGATACGGGCAAGGGCATACCCGATATTCAAAAAGCCGTCCAGCCCTTTTATACAACGCTTCCTTCCGACGAACGCTCGGGTATGGGATTTACCATTATGCAGACTTTTATGGACGAGTTCAAGGTAAATTCCATACAGGGCGAAGGCACGGTAGTGTATATGTCGAAAAGTTTTGAAGCGGAAGTGGAGAATGCTTGACGTCGAAGAGACGAACTTACTGATACGAAAGGCAAAAATCGGCGACGCGGAGGCGAAAGAAAGACTGCTGGTTGAAAACAACAGCCTTATAAAGAGTATTGTAAGGCGGTATCTGGGCAAGGGCGTCGAATACGACGACCTTTACCAACTTGCGGGCATGGGGCTTTTGAAGGCGATAAACGGCTTTGACGAAAGCTTCGGCGTGCGCTTTTCCACCTACGCCGTGCCTATGATAGCGGGCGAAATCAAACGCTTTATGCGCGACGACGGAAGTATTAAAGTTTCCCGCCAGATAAAAAGTCAGGCAAAGCGCATCAACGCGTTTATCGAGGAATACTCGTCAAGCCACGGCAAACAGCCCGCAATCAAGATTATTGCCGAAGAGTTCGGAATGCCGGAAAGCGAGGTAGTGTTCACGATGGGCTCTACGCATATGCCCGTTTCGATCTACAACCGCGGAGAGTACAAGGACGAGCAGTCGCGCGAGCTTTTGGACAAGCTTCCCGTCGACGACAAGCAGGAGGACATTATCGAAAACCTGCAATTAAAGACGGCGATAGACGGCTTGCCCGAGCGCGACAGAAAGGTTATAATGCTACGCTATTACCGCGATATGACGCAGAGCGAAGTCGCGAATATGCTGGGCGTGTCGCAGGTTCAGGTGTCGAGGATAGAAAATAAAGTTATGGAGCTGTTCAGAAAGGACTTAACGGGTTGAAAAATAATTAAAGTCCCTGCGCGAAAAAGCGCGGGGACGGTTTTTTTGTCTTGCAAAATCGGCGGGATTGTGATATAATCGTAAAAGAGGATAGATATGCTTAACCAAACAAACGTTAACTTAGGTAAAACCCGTTCGACTATAAGAGAACTTTTCGAATACGGCAAACGGCGCAAAGCCGAAATAGGCGCGGAGAACGTTTTCGATTTTTCAATCGGCAACCCCAGCGTTCCCGCCCCGCCGGAAATTAACGGGGCGCTTTCGGAAATTCTCAGAGAAACCGACCCCGTCGAACTTCACGGCTATACTTCCGCGCAGGGAGGCGTCGGCGTGAGAAAAGCCGTCGCCGATTACACCAACGCAAGGTTTTCAACCTCGCTTTCCCCCGACTGCATATATATGACCTGCGGAGCGTCGGGTTCGCTTACCGTAACGCTCAACGCGCTTGTGAACGGGGGCGACGAGGTAATCGCGTTCGCGCCGTATTTTCCCGAGTACAAAATTTTCGCCGAACATGCGGGCGCGGTGTTCAGGACCGCCGACTGCGAGGACAAAACTTTCCAGATAGATTTCAAAAAGCTGGAAGAGGCGCTTTCTCCGCGTACAAAAGCCGTTATAGTCAATTCGCCCAACAACCCCAGCGGTGCGGTTTACACCGAGAACACGATAGAAAAGCTTGCCGGTATTCTCGAAAAACACTGTGCAAAGACGGGCAATCCCGTTTACGTTATTGCGGACGAGCCCTACCGCGAGCTTGTGTACGACGGCGTGAAAGTACCTTTTATAATGAACTATTACGCGCGCAGTATCGTCTGTTACTCGTACAGCAAAAGTCTTTCTCTCCCCGGCGAAAGGATAGGATACGTTGCGGTAAATAACGCTATGCCGGAGTACAAGGACGTGTATGCGGGGATATGCGGAGCGGGCAGGGCGCTGGGTTTCGTATGCGCGCCCGCGCTGTTCCAGAAACTTATAGAAAGAGTGTACGATAAAACTTCGGATATATCTGTTTACAAACGCAACAGGGATATGCTGTATTCCGCGCTTACCGAATACGGCTACGAAGCGGTAAAGCCCGACGGCGCGTTTTATATGTTCGTAAAAGCGCCCGGGGGCTGTTCGCACAGCTTTGCCGAGCGCGCGAAAGAGTACGAATTGCTTGTGGTCGACGGCACGGACTTCGGCTGTGCGGGGTACGTGCGGGTATCGTACTGCGTTTCCACGCAGACAATAAAAAGAGCGCTTCCCGCCTTCAAGGCGCTGGCGGAAAGCTATAAATAAACGGAGGACAAATTTATGTTAAACGAAAAAATCGCAAAACTTATCAACGAACAGGTCAATAAAGAACTTTACTCGGGCTATCTCTATCTCGATTTCGCAAATTTCTATGCGGACGAAGGGCTGGACGGGTTTGCGCACTGGTACGAAGTTCAGGCGCAGGAAGAGCGTGACCACGCAATGATGATGCGCAGGTATCTCATAGACAACGGCGTGCGCGTGACGTTCGGCGCAATCGCGCAACCCGACAAAAAGTTCAAGGAAATGAACGACCCCCTCGAAGCGGGTTACGAACACGAACAGTACGTTACTTCGCTTATCAACGCAATCTACGCGGAAGCGTTCGCGCAGAAAGATTTCAAGACCATGCAGTTTTTGGACTGGTTTATCAAAGAGCAGGGCGAGGAAGAGAAGAACGCGGAAGATATGATAAAGAAATACAAAATGTTCGGTCATGACGCGAAGGGGCTTTACGCCCTCAACCAGGAGCTTGCGTCAAGGGTTTATACGCCTTCGGCAACGGGTCCCGCTATGTAACGGTGCAAATTAAAACGGCGCGCAATTGCTTTGCGCGCCGTTTTGTTATTTCTTGAAATATACTTCAAAAACCCCGTCGACCATTGCGAGTCTGCACGTGCGACTATTTACTTGGAAAAACCGACGAATATTAAAGCGGTGCGCAAAAATAATTGCGCACCGCTTTAAGTTGACATAAACGCAAAATTATTTTAAAATATAATCAGTGAAAGTTTTGCTTTCGGTACACTTGCACAATAGCGGCACAATTTCGTTAATGATATGATTATACTCGGTTTAGACCCGGGGCTCGCTACGATGGGCTACGGGGTAATTGAAAAACAAAAAAACGACAGCGTGAACGCGGTAGACTTCGGCGTGGTTCTCACCCCCAAGGACGAGAGCCTGCCCGTCCGCCTTGCAATGCTCGAAGAGGGAATAAACAGAATACTCGATAAGTACAAGCCCGAAGAGATTGCGGTCGAGGAGCTGTTTTTTTCAAAGAACATTACGACGGGTATTCCCGTTGCGCACGCAAGGGGGGTAATGCTTCTTACCTGCGTCAAGTACTGCGGAAAACTTTACGAGTATACGCCAAACCAGATAAAGCAGTCGCTTACGGGTTACGGCAAGGCGGATAAAATACAGATGCAACGCGTGGTTACGTCGCTTTTGCGCCTTGACAGAATACCCCGCCCCGACGACGCAGCCGACGCTTTGGCGGTTGCGCTATGTCACGCGCATACCTCGCGTTTCGGCAAACTGTTCGGAATACGTTAAAAGGATAATTATGATAGGATTTGTAAAGGGTAAAATTTTAAACTTGACGTCCGAGAACGCGCTTATCGTCACAGACGGCGGAATAGGTTTCGAGATAACCTGTTCGTACTCGGCGTTTTCAAAGCTTTCGGTCGGTAAGGAAGGCGAGGTGTACACCTACCTAAACGCCAACGAAAACGGCGTCGCGCTGTACGGCTTTTCCTCTCCCGAAGAAAAGAATATGTTTTTAAAGCTCATTTCCGTTTCGGGCGTGGGTCCCAAAATGGGCATAACCGTACTGTCGGGTATGAATATGGGCGACCTTGCGGCGGCTATCGCCTCTTCCGACGTAAAGCGTCTTTCGTCGATAAAGGGGCTGGGTAAAAAGACGGCGGAAAGGATAATACTCGAACTTCGCGAAAAGGTCGTTTCGGGAGCTTCGGGCAGTTCCGCGGGCGGAGTAAGCTTGCCTCCCCCTTCGCAGGGTGACGAGGACGCAGTTGTTGCGCTTATGACGCTGGGCTTCACCCGCGCCGAAAGCGAAAAGGCGATTTCGCGCGCGAGAGCGGGCGGAGCGGTTTCTGTTGAAGATATTATAATGTCGGCGCTGAAAAACATTTAAGCGCACAAGGATAAGTTATGTTTTACGATGACGGCGAACTCGACGAATACGGCGAAGACGACAGACTGGTAAAGAGCACGAAGGGCGAATACGACGTTGAAGAAAACGTCCTGCGCCCCAAAACTCTGGAAGCGTACGTCGGTCAGAGCAAAGTAAAGGAAAATTTAAAGGTTTATATGAACGCCTCGAAACAGAGGGGCGAGGTCTTGGAGCACGTTCTTTTATACGGCGCGCCCGGACTGGGCAAGACTACGCTTGCCCACATAATCGCCAACGAAATGGGCGGTCAGCTTAAAATGACTTCCGCGCCCGCTATCGAGCGGGGCGGGGACTTGGCGGCTATACTCACAAACCTGAACGAGGGCGACGTGCTTTTCATCGACGAAATTCACCGCCTTAACCACAGCGTGGAAGAAATTCTGTATTCCGCCATGGAAGATTATGCGCTCGACATAATAGTCGGCAAAGGACCCAGCGCGAGGAATATACGTTTCTCGCTCAAAAAGTTTACTCTGATAGGCGCGACCACGCGCGCCGGCATGATAGCAAATCCCCTGCGCGACAGGTTCGGCATTATCTGCCGTCTTGAAATGTACACCCCCGACGAGCTCAAACACATAGTCCTGCGCAGCGCTTCGACTCTCGGCATATCCTCGGAAGAGGGCGCGGCGGAGGAAATTGCCCGCCGTTCGCGCGGAACACCGAGAATAGCAAACCGCCTTTTAAAGCGCGTGCGCGATTTTTCCACCGTCAACGGCAATTCTTCCGTAACCGTAAGCGACGCCAAGTTCGCGCTCGGAAAAATGGAAATCGACGAGCTCGGGCTGGACGAAATAGACAGGGGGCTTCTGCGTGCTATGGCTGAAAAGTTCGACGGCAAGCCCGTGGGGCTGGAAACGCTCGCCGCGACCATAAACGAGGACGCGGGCACTATCGAGGACGTGTACGAACCCTATCTTTTACAGCTCGGCTTCATTGCAAGGACCCCGCGCGGAAGAATGATACTTCGGGGCGGATACGAACACCTTGGGCTTAGAATGAGCGAAAAGCAAAAAGCACAGCTAAGTCTGTTTGACAAAGATTAATCCGGCGCGCGGCCGTGCGGGGATTTTGTGAACTTATGAAATATTTAAAAAGCGATTTTTATTATGACCTGCCCGAGGAGCTAATCGCGCAGACCCCTGCGGAACCGCGCGATTCGTCAAGGCTTTTGGTTTACGACAGGGCTTCGGACAAGATTGAACATAAAATTTTCAAAGACGTTGCCGGCTACTTAAAAAAGGGCGACGTCCTTGTCGTCAATAAGACGAGGGTGCTTCCCGCCCGACTGTACGCGCATACCGCAAACGGGGGAGCGGTCGAAGTCCTGCTATTAAAAAGGCTTGAAAAGGACAGGTGGGAAGTGCTTGTCAGACCGGGCAGAAAGTGCACCGCGGGCAAAAAGCTGTCCGTTTCGGACGAACTTTCTCTCACCGTAGAGGATATAACCCCTTCGGGCGAGCGCATCGTAAGATTTGAATACAAAGGGGTTTTCGAAGAAATTATCGAACGCGTCGGCAATATGCCCCTGCCCCCGTACATAAAGCAAAAGCTTCAAGACAGGGGGCGCTACCAGACCGTGTACGCCAAGACGGACGGTTCGGCCGCCGCGCCTACGGCGGGGCTTCACTTCACACCCGAGCTTTTGGACGCACTGCGCGATAAGGGTGTGGAAATTGCCGAAGTCCTTCTTCACGTCGGGCTGGGAACTTTCCGCCCCGTCAAAGAAGAAGTAATCACCGACCATAAAATGCATTCCGAATATTACGAGGTAGACGCTTCCGCCGCCGAAATAATAAACCGCGCCAAGCGCGAGGGCAGGAGGGTGATAGCCGTCGGAACGACCTCGGTGCGGACGCTCGAAAGCGCGGCGGACGAAAACGGTATGATACAGCCCTGCAAGGGGAATACCGAAATTTTCATTTATCCTCCCTATAAGTTTAAATGCGTCGACGCGCTGATTACCAACTTCCACCTCCCCGAAAGTACTTTAATAATGCTTGTGTCAGCAATGACCGGCAGGGAAAAAATACTTTCGATTTATGAAACGGCGGTTAGGGAGAGGTACAGATTTTTCTCTTTCGGCGACGCGATGTTTATTGTAGGCAGGAGCGATGATGATAAAGATAAACCGCAAGATATAGTAGATAAAGACTAATCTTGCGGTCTTTTTACGCAGTATGTAGTGTTTTGATAAAACGACTATTTATACAAAAAATTGTGTTCTATGCCGTTTTTGAAACGTATCGAAAGAATTTTGCCATCCAGAATTACAATCTTTTTTATGACCGAATTGACGAAATCCTTGATGATTTTCGTGTCGATTTTTCGTATCATTGTATTGAAGTTCACATACCGTTTTGTAAGTAGTTGTTGGCTCATTATGAAGTAAGACGCTTTTGCTATAAAGTCCTCATCGGAGATCGAGAACGAAGCGGAAGCGTTTTTTTCTATCTCTTCAAGCCGAGCGTCTATTTGTTCAAGTTCGTCAGTAATGGTTTTGCGTTCGATAAAATATTCTGTTTCGGGCATATCGCTTTCGCTGTACAGATACAAAGTTTTGAGACGTGCAAGCGCACGTTCTTTTTTTCGTTTCTCTGTAAGCAATAGATCGCGCTCATTTATGGCGGTGTCGTCAATAGTTACGTTTTTAGGTTCGTATATATCTGTGCCGAATTTGCCGGCGCGGAGCATATCATACATTTCCTGCAGGCCAGCTTTGTCTATGCCTTTCACGCCAGAGAACACATCGCCACGAAGAAGTTTTTTCTCGAAAGTTTCAAGGCTTGTTGTTGCGCCGAAATTGTTTTGCGCTTTTATGATGTTTGCCACGTAGTTTAGTATGAACGGTCCTACCGCGATGTCAGAAATGTATTTGTTGGGGCAATCATTAAAGCGGCGGTGGCGTGAGCATAGGTAAATAGACGGACGATAGCCGTTATCGCGCTCCCTGTCAATCGTGGCACACATCTGCGAGCCACACTTACCACAGAAAAGAATACCTGCGAAGATATGAGTGTTCACTCTCGTGTATGTGCGTGGGCCGTCCTTGTTGCTACGGCGATTTGCTTTTAGTTGGTCGTTTACAGATTCCCAGCGTTCGCGGTCAACGATAGGAACGTGATGGTCTTCAACCAGAATCCACTCCGATTCGGGGCGGCGGTTAGTTTTTAGACGATAGTTTGTTTTGCTTAAATCGTGCTTATTGTATAGATAGTTTCCTATGTAGAACGGATTGGAGAGCATTGTTCTTGCCGTCGTTGGATTCCACGCTATTCCGCTGCGAGTCGAAAGCCCGTTTTCGTTTAGAAACTTGCACGTCTGCAGAAGGGAATGAGTTTCTTCATACTTGTCATAGATGGCACGAACAGTTGCGGCTTCTTTTTCGTTGATTGAAAAGATTTTAGTAACTTTGTCGTAGGCGTAGCCGAAGGGTATGCGCCCGCCGTTCCATTGACCGTTATTTGCGCGTGATACCATTACAGCGGTAACACGCTCCGAAGTCATTTTACGTTCGAGTTCCGCAAAAATCAGAATGATTTTGAGCATCGCCTCGCCTATCGCGGTTGACGTGTCAAATTGCTCGTTCTTGCTGACGAACACTACACCGAGACGTTTTAATTCTTCATACATAGCGGCGAAGTCAAGCAGATTACGGGAAATGCGGTCAATCTTCCACACTATGAGATGAGAAAATTCGCCGGTTCGCAATCTCGCCATCATCTGTTGATAGCGCGGTCTGTCTGTATTTTTTGCGGAATAGCCTGCGTCTTCAAAGATTTCGTATTCGGAAATATCGAGCGCATATTTCGCATAGTTGGCAAGGTCGCTTTTTTGTAAAGGAAGGCTGTCCTTGTCAATTTGCATATTGGTAGATACGCGGACATAAAGGGCAGCCTTCTTGTTAAGTTTAGATTCTTTCTGCATAATTATCTATCACGCTTTTCAGCGTTTCGTATGTCGCTTCTGTCGGGTTGAGTGCTTTCAAGGCGTTGAGCGTGAGGGTTTTCTGTTCGCCGCATTGCTCATTCAGTACGGAAGTGGGAAGAATATAGAATTTCCATTGTTCAAGATGCAGGGGTTCAATCATTTCACGGTTAAGGCAATCGAGCAGGCAGAAGACGTATATTTGCGATTTGCGTTCGCGCTTCACGATTTCGTTTTCGTCAAAGGCATAGGTGGGCGCGATACCGAAAATGGGAGACGAAAGAACGTCGCTTTGCAATGACTGAATGTACGCGGACGATTTGACTTCGATTACGTTGTCGTTATACGGTATGCGGTAAGGTTCATTCGACTGGCGTAAAGTTACGTCAAGACCGAGAGCGCTTGAAACGATATATTCAGCAAGTATGCTGCGCGTAAATGTGATTAAAGCGGTTAACAAGAAAGCAACAGCAGGGAATCAAGGTACATCG
>CANOUP010000035.1 GCA_947570625.1 uncultured Clostridia bacterium
GAGAAGAATACTTCACCGCTGGCGGCAGACTTTGCTTCGATACGGTAACGGCGCAGGTTTTGGCGTTGCACTTCGGTATTATTCCCGAACAGCATCGCGCAAAAGTTGCGGAGATGTTAAATGAAAACGTAAAGGTGCATAATTACACTCTTTGCACGGGCTTTATGGGCACAACCTATCTATTATACGCCCTCGCGGACAACGGTTATATGGCAACGGCGCAAAAGGTTTTAATGAATAACGGATTTCCCGGCTGGCTGTACGAGGTGGATATGGGCGCGACTACGGTTTGGGAGAGATGGAACTCCCTTATGCCCGACGGTACGCCCAATCCCGACGGAATGAACAGTTATAACCACTACGCATACGGCAGCGTAATGGAATTCGTAGTAAAGCGCATAGCAGGGTTACAACCTGTTGAAGCGGGATATAAAAAGGTTAAATTTGCGCCCAACCCCTGCAAAGGGCTTGCGGAGATAAGAGCAGAATACGACAGCGCAAGCGGAAAGATAGTATCAGGCTATAAGCAGAAAAACGGAAAAATTACGTTCTTTGCAGAGATCCCCGACGGCGTTGAAGCGGAAATAGTTCTGCCGAATGAACAGCTCATAACGGTTAAAGGCGGCAAATATGAATTTGAAAGGAAATGGGAGGATTTGAACGCTCCCCCGTTCACACCCGAAAGTATGGTGAACGAAGTGTTCGCAAACCCTGTGGCGGCAAAGGCTTTCAACGAGGTGTTCGGCGGTATCTTCCATATTAACGGTGAATTGGATTGGATGCGCAGGTTTGCAACCTTGCAGTTTATGGCGGAGTTCAGAGAGAAAGAGGGTAAAATGAAACTATCCGATTTTCCCGATATGCTTGAAAGAACAAACCGGCTGTTTGAGGAATTGACGGTAAACATATGAAAAAAGCAAGTAATTTTTTAGCTGTTATTTTTGCGTTAATTGCACCGTTTTCTTTGTCGGCGTGCAGTGAAAAGGACGAGTGGGACGGCGTACAGGTTTTTGACAATTCGCTCGTGCAGACGGCTCAGGTTGAAAGCGGGCTCGTCAATCCTCCCACCGTCGTATGCGACCTTACGGCAAAAGATGCTTACGTTAAGTTGACGGAAAGCGATACAAAGCCCGCAAGCGTTATATTGCGGTTAAACGATAAATTCAACGTGACGGGCGCAAAGGGTGAAAGGCTCTGCTCATTTTCAGAGCTTTACAACAACACGTTAAAAGGAAAAATAATCCCCATAATTTATGTGTCGTGCGAAGCGGACGCGCAAAGAGCGATAAAATTATTCACCGAGCGTTACGATTTGCTTGACGCGGCGGTGATGTCGGATAATCCGTCTTATGTAAAAGCCGTGCGCGAGAAATGCCCCAAAATCGGCGGCATCGTGGAGTTTCACGAACTCGAAGATATTTACGACGCAGTCCGTATTACTAATGCAAACCTTGCTTCGGTTGCGGTGATTCCGCAGAGCATTGCTACAAAAGAGAACGTATTCTATCTGCAAGCGCGGTTCAGAACGGTATGGGCACGCCCCGAAAATTCGCAAAAACTTAATTTGTATAATTCAATCAACAGCGGAGCTTACGGGATAGTTTCCGAAGATTACGAAAGCGTTACAAAAGCACTCGGAGAATATGACGATTTTTCTTCCACGAGAATGCCTTTCGTCGTCGCGCACCGCGGCTTGCCCAATTCATATAACGAAAATTCCGTTAGCGGCGTTAAAGCTTCGATTGCGGCCGGAGCTACGCATCTTGAATTAGACGGTTACTTAACCACCGATAACCGTATTGCAATTATGCACGATTATACGATAGACAGAACATCGGACGGCGAGGGCGTCATAGAAAATTATACCCTTGAAGCGTTGCAAAAATTTAATCTCGATTTGTTTGAACCTTACGAACCGATTCCGTCGCTCGACGATGTTTTCGGGGAGATGAAAGGAACGGATACCGTTTTATTATTTGAGGTTAAGTCTGAAAAAGTCGAAATCGTCAATGCCCTGAAAACGGCTTTGGAAAAGCATAAAATGCAAAGACAAGTCGTAGTTATTACGTATCACTCAAAGATTTTAGAAGCGATGTCGCATTATCTTCCCGAAATTCCCACAGCAAATCTTTCTTCTGTTTTTGAAGATGAAATGGAAGACGCTATACTTAATTTCAGGTATTTCAATACGGGAACTTCTACCTCTTTTAACGGCGTTACGTCGGAAATGAATGAGGTTATGCGTGACAGGGGAATAGTCGGTTGGTATTGGACTTACGATACCTTAACTGATATGAAAAAAGCTGTATCCAACGGATTTACGGGATTAACCACAAACATAGCGGATGAATTTGTTAGCAACAGTTCAACAAAATATGTTTTTGTAAAAGGCGATAGTAACGTTAAAGTAGTTCCCGTTGTAGGCGAGCAAATTTCGGTTATTGGCGTAACTTATAACAGAATTAAAGAAAAAATCAATGGCAAAGTATTTTATGTGGAAGATTTCGGTGATAAATATGCGGTGATTGTCTCATATTCAACAGATGAAAGTAGAACGGACGCGCCTATCTTATATACTCAAACTTATTATATTAATAAAGAAAATGAAATTTTCGAGGGATTGACTAAATGAGAAACGGACGTAACGAATATCCCCGTCCGCAGTTCAGACGGGATAGCTTTTGCGGGCGATGCGAGTGGCGAAGCTTGGGGATACGGTAACGGAGCAAAAACAACCCGAAGGTTTTCAAATCACAAAAAAAGAGTTCCCATATCTTGTATGAGAACTCTATTTTTTATACTATATTTTGTAAAATTACTTCGTCATACCTTCCTGAACAGCAACCGCGACTGCGACCGTTGCGCCAACCATAGGATTGTTGCCCATGCCGATAAGACCCATCATTTCGACGTGCGCGGGAACGGAGGAGGAGCCTGCGAACTGCGCGTCGGAATGCATACGGCCCATAGTGTCCGTCATACCGTAAGAAGAGGGACCGGCCGCCATATTGTCGGGGTGAAGCGTTCTTCCCGTACCGCCGCCGGAAGCAACCGAGAAATAATTTTTGCCGTTTTCAACACACCATTTTTTATAAGTGCCTGCAACGGGGTGCTGGAAGCGGGTGGGATTGGTGGAGTTGCCCGTTATGGAAACGGAAACGTGTTCGAGCTTCATTATAGCTACGCCTTCGGGAACGTTGTCCGCGCCGTAGCACTTTACTTTGGCTCTCGCGCCGTCGGAAAAAGCAACGCTGTCGGTTACCTTAACCGTTTCGGTGTAGGGGTCGAACTCCGTCTTGCAGTAGGTGAAGCCGTTTATTCTCGAAATGATGTAAGCGGCGTCTTTGCCTAATCCGTTCAATATAACTCTCAAAGGCTTTACGCGCACTTTGTTTGCGTTTTCGGCAATCTTAATCGCGCCTTCCGCCGCGGCGAAAGATTCGTGTCCCGCAAGGAAGCAGAAGCAATCCGTTTCTTCGGAAAGAAGCATCGCGCCGAGGTTGCCGTGTCCAAGACCGACTTTTCTGTTTTCCGCAACCGAACCGGGGATACAGAAACTTTGAAGTCCGATACCGATAGCCGCCGCCGCGTCCGCCGCTTTTACACAGCCTTTCTTGATAGCGATAGCCGCGCCTACGGTGTAAGCCCATACTGCGTTTTCAAAGCAGATAGGCTGGGTTCCGCGGACGATTTTGTCTACGTCGATACCCTTTTTAAGAGTAATTTCCTTGCATTCTTCAATGCTCTTTATTCCGTACTCTTTAAGTACGCCGAGAATTTTCTGTTCTCTCCTTTCATAACTTTCGAAAAGCGCCATCTCAGTCAACCTCCTTGTCCGTTCTGGGGTCGATATGTTTTACGGCGCCGGACTCTTTCGAGTATCTGCCGTAAGTTCCGACCGACTTTTCATACGCTTCGTTGGGGGAAAGACCTTTCTTGATGAAATCGGTCATCTTGCCGAGCGAAACGAATTTATAACCGCAAACCTCGTTGTTCTTGTCGAGTGCGAGTTCGGTAACGTAGCCTTCTGCCATTTCGAGGTATCTTACGCCTTTGAGCGCGGTGCCGTACATAGTACCTACCTGCGAGCGCAGACCTTTGCCCAAATCTTCGAGTCCCGCGCCGATGGGAAGTCCGTCCTCCGAGAAAGCCGACTGCGTTCTGCCGTAAACTATCTGCAAGAACAGCTCGCGCATTGCCGTGTTGATGGCGTCGCAGACGAGGTCGGTGTTAAGCGCTTCGAGAATGGTTTTGTGGGGCAGAATTTCCGCCGCCATCGCGGCAGAGTGCGTCATACCCGAACAGCCGATTGTTTCTACAAGGCACTCCTGGATTATGCCGTCTTTAACGTTGAGTGTAAGCTTACACGCGCCCTGTTGGGGTGCGCACCAGCCTATGCCGTGTGTAAGACCCTTGATGTCTTTGATTTCCTTAGCCTTAACCCACAAGCCCTCTTCGGGAATGGGAGCGGGACCGTGTTCGAACTTTCCCGACACGCCCTTGGCTACGCAAATCATATTTTCAATGTCTTTTGAATAATGCATTACGTATTCCTCCGAATTAATTACTTCCGTCATTATAACACACGGCGCGAATTAATTCAATAACCTGTAACAAAAAAAATTAAAAAATTTAAAGCCTGCCGTTAAAAAATGTTTACCGCAGTGCAAAAAGTATTATAATAAAAGTAAGGAAACAGCAAAGGTTGGATTATATGCTTTGTCAATACTGTAAAAAAAATCCCGTCACCGTCAGTTATACGGAAAACATAAACGGAAAAAAGTCCGAGTTCCGCCTTTGCTCGGAATGTTATCTTAAAATATGCGGCGAGGCTGACGAGAAGCTGAAAGACGTATTTTCGTTTTTCGATATGCCTAAGCGCCGCGTCAAATCCTGCGCGGTGTGCGGCACTACATACGCCGATTACGAGCGCACCGGGCTTTTGGGCTGTGCTTCGTGTTACGATATGTTCAAGGACGAACTTATCCCTTCTGTTTTGAAAATACAGGGAAAGACCGAACACATAGGCAAGCGCGGGGGCAAGCAGGACGACCTTCTTTTGAACGTCAAGCTGAAAAATTTGCAGGGCAGGCTGGAACAGGCTTTGCGCGACAAGCGTTTCGGCGAAGCGGACGCGCTGAACAGGCAGATTGCAGGCATAAAGAAAACTCTCGGCGGAGGCGGAAATGGATAGAATAGCCGAAGGAACGGTAGTTTCGACGCGCGTAAGGCTTGCGAGAAACCTTGAAGGTTATCCCTTCCCGTCGCGCCTTAAAAGCGAAACTCAGGCGAAAGAAATTATAAGACTCGTGTCGTCGGGGCTGTCGCGTCTGGACGAGTTCAGGCTTTATTATATAGATAAGCTTACCGACGAACAGGCGGTCTGCATGATGGAAAACCACCTTATAAGCCCCAAACTTATCGAAAACAAAGGACGTTCGGCAGTGCTAATAAACGGCGAAGAGAACGTTTCGGTAATGATAAACGAAGAGGACCATCTGCGCGAACAGTGCATAGTAAAGGGGCTCGATTTGAAGCTGGCTTACGACACGATGTCTGAAATCGATTCGTGCATTGCGGGGTCTATGAACTTTGCTTACGACGACAGGTTCGGTTTTCTGACTGCCTGTCCCACAAATCTGGGAACGGGGCTCAGGGCTTCGGTTATGCTCTTTCTCCCCGCAATCACCGTGAACGGCAAGCTTGCGAGGGTTCTCCGCAACATTTCCAGTCTGGGGCTGACGGCGCGCGGTGTTTACGGCGAAGGAAGCGAAGCGGAGGGCTATATGTACCAGATAAGCAACGAGGTGACTCTGGGCGTTACGGAGGAAGAAATCCTTACCGAAGTCGGCGACGTCGTCGAAAAGATATGCCGTTTGGAAGAGATTGAAAGGGAAAGCCTGAAAACAGGCGCTTCCGCGCTCGACATACGCGACGAGTGTATGCGCGCTTACGGCGTGCTGACCAATTGCGCGAAAATATCGGCGCGCGAATTCGTGACTCTGTCGTCGAGGGTAAAGCTCGGCGCGTGTCTGGGCTATATCGATATACGCGACGTTTCCGCAATAGACGAGCTTGCGGTAAAGCTCAGTCCCGCAAACATTACCGCTTCGGCGGAACAACGGCTTACCGCGACCGAGCGCGACGTATACAGGGCGCAATACTGTGCGAAAGCGTTTAAAAAAATGACGGGTTAAACGGTTATATAAAAAATAAGTAATATAAGAGGTGTAAACTTATGGAATACAACAACAGATTTTCGGATAATCTTCAACAGGTAATATCCGTCGCCGAAGAGGCGGCGCAGGTTTACGGAAGCAGTTATATAGGAAGCGAGCATATAGTTTTCGCAATGCTCAACTGCCCCGACTGCACGGCTTATAAAGTTTTGAACTCTTGCGAGGTTAGGGAGGATTTGTACCGCGAATATTTCGCCCGCTCGATAGACAAGCGTGCCAATATCAAAGGGTATACCCCCCGCACGAAGCATATGATAGAGCGCGCGCTGGAACTGTCGATTGACTTGAACGGCGAGGATTCGCTTGCGGGCACCGAGCATATGCTCCTTGCCGTAATGTCGTCGAGCGAGTGTCTTGCAATGCGCATATTCCGCGCCATCGGCGTGAATATACCCAAGCTTGCAAGCAAGCTCGAACTCGTGATAAACAACGGCCCCGCAGAGCTTGAAGAGGATGAGGAGGACGACCCTTTCTTCGCTCTCGGCAAAGCGTTCTTTAATGTCGGCGCATCCAAGCAGAGCGAAAAGACCGAGCGCAAGAACAAGACAGAGTCCTCTCTCGACAAATCGATACTTCAATACGGAACCGACCTCACGTTAAAGGCGCGCGAGGGCAAAATCGACCCCGTCATCGGCAGGAAGAAAGAGATTGACAAAATCATACAGGTGCTTTCGAGAAGGACGAAAAACAATCCCGTGCTTATAGGCGAACCGGGCGTCGGCAAGAGCGCGGTGGTCGAAGGACTCGCGCAGGCGATTGTCAAGAACGAAGTGCCCGACCTTCTCAAAAACAAGACTGTGTTTTCGCTCGACCTCGCGGGCATGGTTGCGGGTGCGAAGTACCGCGGAGATTTCGAGGAAAGGCTTAAAAACGCAATCAATACCATTAAGAATAACGGAAACGTTATACTTTTCATTGACGAGATACACGGCATAGTGGGCGCGGGGGCGACCTCCGACGGAAATATGGACGCCGCCAACATTTTAAAGCCTATGCTCGCCCGCGGGGAATTGCAGACAATAGGCGCGACCACTCTGGAAGAATACAGAAAATATATCGAAAAGGACGCCGCGCTCGAACGCCGTTTTACCCCCGTACAGGTTGACGAACCGACCGTTGAGGACACTGTTTCCATACTACGCGGACTGAGGGACAAATACGAGGCGCACCACAAAGTGGTAATTACCGACGAAGCGATTATAGCGGCGGCGACGCTTTCCGACAGATATATTTCCGACAGGTATCTTCCCGACAAGGCTATCGATTTAATAGACGAAGCGGCTTCGCGCGCGCGTCTGAACAGCCTTAACAGCCCCGAAGAAGTAAAAGAGCTGGAAGAGAAAATAAAAAGACTCAACCTTGAAAAGAACAAGGCGGCGAAGGGCGAAAACTACACGCAGGCGCAGAAGTACGTCGAGGAAATAAACAACCTCCATGAAAGGATAAAGAAGCTCGAATCGGAATGGAAGGGGCAGAAGCACAGCGTTTCGCCCGAGATAGGAAGCGACGAAATCGCCGAAATAGTCAGCGGTTGGACGGGTGTGCCCGTGGTCAAGCTTACCGAACAGGAGAGCGAAAAACTTCTTCATCTCGAAGAAAACCTTCACAAACGCATCATAGGACAGGATGAAGCCGTAAGCGCGGTTTCGAGGGCGATAAGGCGCGCTCGCGCGGGACTTGCCGAGCCCAACAAGCCGATAGGTTCGTTTATTTTCGTCGGTCCCACGGGCGTGGGTAAAACCGACCTTGCCAAGGCGCTTGCCGAGAGTATGTTCGGCGACGAAAAACTGATGATAAGGCTGGATATGTCCGAGTATATGGAAAAGCACTCGGTATCCAAACTTATCGGCGCGCCTCCCGGATATATAGGCTACGACGACAACGCGGGCGGACAGCTTACCGAAAAGGTGAGGAGAAAGCCTTACAGCGTAGTACTGTTCGACGAAGTGGAAAAAGCCCACCCCGACGTATTCAACGTGCTTTTGCAAATACTCGACGACGGCAGGCTTACGGACAGTAAGGGGCGTGTAATCAATTTCAAAAACACTATTATAATAATGACTTCCAACGTCGGCGCAAGCCAGATAAAGAAAATGTCCAACTTCGGTTTCACATCGTCGGACGACGACGGTTACGACAATATGAAGGACAATATAAACGAAGCCCTGCGCGAGCAGTTCAAGCCCGAGTTTCTCAACAGGCTCGACGATATAATAATCTTCCGCAAGCTGACGAGGGAAGAGGGCGCGCAGATATGCCGTAAAATTACCGAAGAACTTTCAAAGCGATTGCTGCAAAGAAACATTAAGCTGGAAATTTCCGAACAGGCTATGGAAAAGCTCGTCGAAGAGGGCTACAACGATATGTACGGCGCGCGTCCTTTGAAAAGGGTGGTGCAGAAGCGTATCGAGGACAGACTTTCCGACGAAATTCTCGCGGGGCACGTACTCCCCGGCGAAACCGTAACGGTAAACGTTAAAGACGGCGAGTTTGCGTTCAAGTCGGCTAAAAAGTAAATAATGAAAAAAATAAAACACCCCCTTCCGCAAACTTGCGGAAGGGGGTGTTTGTTGTAATTTTACATTTCAAAAAATAATTTCTATGTCGAAGTATTCGATAATCGATGATATTTATTTTGCAAAGCGGGGCAATTTGGAGTCTATCAACCTGAATGGGGTATTAATTTCGAAACACAAAAAGCACGTTTTAAAGAGGGTATGAAAATAGGGCTTTTACCGGGAGCCGAAAGTTTATCCTGATATATCTTTTTTACGCTCGGGCGCATATAATGTAATACTGTATATGGTGTTGAAATGACGTTAAGCGTGTGCCTTATTGTAAAAGACGAACAGGAAGTTATAGTCAGATGTCTGAACTGCGCAAGCAAGTTCGCCGACGAAATAGTAATTGTAGATACCGGTTCTGCGGACAATACCGTTGCAATGGCTAAAAAGTTCACCGATAAAGTGTACTTTTTCAAGTGGTGCGACGATTTTTCCGCCGCGCGCAATTACGCGTTTTCCAAGGCGGAGTGCGAGCTTGTAATGTGGCTTGATGCTGACGACGTAATTACCGACGAAAACTGCGAAAAGATAAACAGGATTAAAAACTCGTTTTCGTCCTACGATATGGCGGTACTGCCTTACGCCGCGTCTTTCGACGGCGACGTGCCGACTTTTGTGTATAACAGGGAACGTATTTTCAGGCGTAGCATGAACTTTAAATTTTCAGGCGCCGTTCACGAAGCCGTAACCCCGCGCGGAAGAATACTCTATTCCGACGCGGTAATTTATCACAAAAAATTAAAAGAAAACGAGCCCATGCGCAACCTGAAAATTATTCAAAAACTGATTGCGTCGGGCGCGAAACTCGACGCGCGCCAGAAATTTTATTACGGAAGAGAACTTTTTTTCAATAAGATGTATCTCGAAAGCATTGCCGTACTGACCGACTTTCTCGACGGCGACGGCTGGGAGGTAAACAAAGCGGAAGCCTGTCTTAATCTGTTCGACGCGTACACCGCGCTCGGCGATTCGAAAAAAGCTTACGGCGCGCTTTTGCGCGGGTTTACGATAGCTCCTCCTTCAAGCCGTGCGTGCTGTATAATGGGCGACTATTTTCTTAAAGAGAATAACCTCGCGGGCGCGGAATTCTGGTACAACTCGGCAATAGGCGCGGATAAGGAAAATTCGGGCGTGTTCGTCAACCGCGATTACGGCGGATTCATACCTTATATGCAGCTTTGCGTCGTATACGACAGACTGGGCAACAAGGTCAAAGCCGACGCCTGTAACGAGGCGGCGGGCAAGCTCAAACCATATAATACAAATTTTTTAAATAACAGAAAATATTTCGAAAATCTCGGAATAAGAGGTAAGTAAAATGATTGAAAATTCAACAACCGTATTTTTTTCATGCCATGACTGCGGTTGCGGGGGGAGCGGTCCGTTCCCCGTAAGAACGGTTTATACCGTAACGGGAATAACGGGTCCCACGGGTCCGACGGGACCTACGGGTCCCCGCGGTTTTGACGGCGCGGCAGGTCCTACGGGCGCGACCGGAGCAACTGGCGCAGACGGCGTCACGGGTCCCCGCGGTTACAGAGGTCCGACCGGTCCCGCAGGCGCGGCAGGTCCCGCAGGTCCTACGGGAGCAACGGGCGCAGACGGAGTAACGGGTCCGACAGGCCCGACGGGTCCGATGGGCGCGACAGGTGCAAACGGAGCGACGGGAATAACGGGTCCTACGGGAGCAACGGGCGCGACGGGCGCAGACGGAATAACAGGTCCTACGGGAGCAACGGGCGCGACGGGCGCAGACGGAATAACAGGTCCTACGGGAGCAACGGGCGCGACGGGCGCAGACGGAATAACGGGTCCTACGGGAGCAACGGGTCCGACAGGCGCAGACGGCGAAGCGGGTCCGACAGGACCGACGGGTGCAACGGGCCCCGCAGGAGCAACTGAACATGTGTCATAAGGGAAAACCGAAGAGAAGCCCGCAAGATAAAAGTTGTATCCTGCGGGCTTTTTAAACGCAACGGTAAACAGAATTGTCTGTGAAACGTAAACAATTTTTGAAAAATTTTCAAAAATTGTTGTTCTACAATGGACTTGTCAGATTAAGACAAGCCCATTTTTTTATCGCTT
>CANOUP010000036.1 GCA_947570625.1 uncultured Clostridia bacterium
GAGTGAAGATTGCAATCGCTTTTTTTAATATTAAGTTCTCCTCTTCCAATTGAGCTGCTTGTGGACATTTGTTTTTCTCCGTTTGTGTTTATTTTATTGTATCACTCTTCTCTTTTTTCTGTCTACTTTTTTAGTATAGCTCCAAAACCCCGATTTTTTGTGCGTTCCAACCGCTTTATAGTAGAAAGGTAAATATTAAAGATTAATGGGGGTGCATATTCAACAAGCTGGAACAAAGGCATAAAAATAGCGGTACGGAAAAATCTCCGTACCGCTATTTTCAATTCTTTTTCCAAAATTTATTTAAGTAGTATTTTTCATCTGTAAGATATTGCGACGCGATTTCTGGTTCGGAAAGCTTTGAACTATCAATTTCGTAGCCCGAAGAGTCGTTTTCATTATTATAAACAGACCAGTTACTGCAATCTTCAAATACGACGCTTTGTAAAGACGTACAGCCTAAAAATGCGCCTGCCTTTATACATTTTACACTTTTAGGAATAATAAGATTTTTTAATGCCGAACAATTTGCAAATGCATTTTCTCCGATTACTTCGGTACCGCTTCCTATCGTAACGCTTTCTAATAACTTACAACCGACAAATATGTTTTTAATTTCTTTCAGATTCAAAGGAAGAACGATACTGTTAATAGAAGTGTAGGCAAACGCATATTCTTCAATTTCAACGACAGAATCGGGTATTATTATCTTTTTAAGATTTTCCCGGAAAGCGAACAGCTCTCGTTTAATTACGGTAACAGGTAAATTATTTATTAACGAGGGAATCTCTATTTCGCTTACAGAAGCGCCGCCGTCAAGATATTTTGCCAGACAATAAGTGTCGTCAGCCAATAGTTCAAATTGCAGATTGCCTGACGTTACTGAGGTTATGCGCTCGATATATATTATATTAATTTCAAAATCACGGTACGGCAACGAATAATTTTCCCACTTGACGACAAAATTTTCATCGACAGGAAGGGCTGGCTCTTCAATATATTCATCGTTAATCGTATAAGGCACTTTAACTGTTGAACCGTCCTTATAAATAAAAGAAGCATAGTATGTTTCCAACGTGTACACGGCATTAACCATAATATCGCTTGCTGTTATCGTGTAAGGCTCCCAGTCAGCAGAATACCCCGGTTTATTTTTTATTTGCGGTTCGTTGAGTTCGGTATCGTTTACGGTAAATTTAATTTCGGCAATCAGCTCGCCGTCAGCAAAGAAAGAAGCAGTGTAAAGAATGGGAGTGTATTCGGCGTCAACCGTTATGTCTTCATTGCCGAGTGCAAATTCACTCCACTTGCCGTTGAAACCCTCTTTATTCGGAACTTGCGGAATATCCGTGATTTCCGTATTTTCGATTGTAAATTCGCGCGTCGAGATAACGTTTCCGTCAGCGCGGAAATAAGCGTAAAGAGTTTTAATTGTGTACTTAGCGTTTACCGTAACATCGCCTATGTCAAGTTCAAATTCTTCCCATTCGCCTGAATAGCCTGCAATAGGCGGAACGGCGGGAGGAGTAATATCTTTGTTTTCGATATTATAAGTCTGAGTTTCAATTAAAGCGCCGTTAACTTTATAAAAGATTGTGTAGTCGATAGGGGTATAAACAGCCGTAACCGAAACGTCTCCGCCTGCGAGTGGCAATCCCTCCCAATCACCGCTATAACCTCTTTTTTCGGGTACTTCGGGGATTTCTATACTGTCTTCCACCGTATATGTAAGTTCGAGTAATACTTCGTCATCCGCATAAAAGACTGCGGAATAACTAATCGGTGTATATATGGCGGGAACTTCTATATCTTTAAGTTCGTATTCGAATTTTGTCCATTTTGCCACATAATGCTCTTTTTGAGGAATTTCGGGAACAGATACGATTTTATTGTCTACCGTAAAATATTCTTCGGCAACAGTATTCCCATCTGACGTGAACGTTATTTTGTACTTAATTGCTTCCCATTGCGCATTAAGAGTTATATCTACGTTAACGGGAGTACTGAAATCGTAGACTTGTCCGCCGTTAAGCCAGTTTGTAAATTTATAACCGTCTTTTTCGGGAATATAATTTTCTGCGCAACTGCCTTTCAGAACTTTATCGGTACGGATAATTTCCCCGTTATCATAAAAACTCACGTTAAAAGTTTCGTTTTCCGTTTCAGTCCAGTAACCGTAGAGAGTAGTATCCTCGTGGACAGCGCTATTAAAATCATATTTTTCGATATAGGCATCCGAAGTATACCAGCATTTGAAAATAAAGCCTTCTTTTTCTTCTATATCGGGAGCCTTTACAGTTTTACCGAAATTAACGTTTTCCGAACACAGAAATTCCCCGTCGACGATAAAATTTACCGTTAATACCGTTGGCGGACTTTTTTTACAGCCCGAACAACCGCTTACGAGGAGGAGAGTAGAAATAAATACAAATTGAATTATGATAAAAAGTTTACGCATACGCGAATTATAGCATACTTTGTAAAATTTTGTTGTAAAAAATGGGCATAATTGAGAGAATAATTTTAAATTTATTTTAAAGAACGTTCAAGCCGCGTTCTTTTTTTTGATTTTTAAAAATAAATTAAAGTATGAGTTTGTCCTTTCTGCCGAAAAACATTAAAGAAGCGCTGGCTAATCTCAATGAAAATTACATTTCAGAGATACGCATAAGATTGGGACAACCCGTAATTATTGAATACAAAGGAAAATACAGATATATAAATGCCTTTGGAGTTACCGACGCAAACACTGGTTTGATTACAGTTGATTCAATAGAACCGATTATTTCCAGCGCAACCGAAGGAAGCCTATACGCTTACGTCGAGCAAATGAAGAGCGGGTTTATTACTGTGGAAAACGGAGTGCGAATCGGATTATCGGGCGAATACGTAACGTGCGGAGAAAAAGTTCAGGCAATAAAAAATATAACCTCGCTGAATATCAGAATACCCCATAACATAATCGGTTGTGGAGAATTTGTGTATAAAAACGTGCTTTATGACGGTTTGCATAGTACTTTGCTGTATTCCAAACCGGGATTTGGCAAGACAACTATGCTTAGGGATTTGGCGCGGTTAGCAGGGAACACCCGAAAATACAATATTTTGATTTTTGACGAAAGAAACGAAATTTCAGCTTTGGACGGCAACTGCAAAGGGTATAATCTCGGCGACCGTGTAGACGTAGTGCGTTGCCATAATAAAAAGAGTGCGATACCCAGCGCTATCAGGGCAATGAAACCGCATATAATTTTAACCGACGAGCTTTACGGGGAAGACGATATTAAGGCAATGGAGTATGCGGTAAACTGCGGTATCTGCGTTATAGCGTCGTCACACGTGTGCAACCGTGAAATTTTGAAAAAAATGCCGTTTGAGTATTATGTCGAACTGACAGGGGTAGGCGACCGTCCTTTAATCTATGATAAAGATTTTAATACTTATAGTCGTTGTTATTCTGACGACGCTACTGGGAATATTTCTTTCTGCAAATAAAAAGAAAAGGATGCAGATATATTCCGAACTTTACGAATTTAACGAACAGCTTATCTTAAATCTTAAATTTAATAAATCTTCGATAAGCAAAATCGCCACGCCGTTTAAGTATGTGGGAAATATTCTCGACGGCTCGTTGACGCTTAGCGGTTCGGACGGCGACTTTTTAAGAGATTATACGGAAAATCTCGGAATGACGGACGCATTGTCTCAGGTCGATTACCTGACCGAAAGAAAATCAATTTTAAAAAAATATAAGGAAGAAAGCTTTGCCGACTATAAAAGGTATAGTTCGCTTTATGTGAAAATATTCTTTTTAATAGGGGTTACCATAGCTGTTTTGCTGGCGTAAATGGATATAAGTATAATTTTTAAAATAGCCGCTGTCGGTATAATCGTAACGATAATTTGTCAGGTTCTTAAAAAATCTGACAGAGACGATATCGCGACTTTGGTAAGTCTTGTAGGACTGATAATCGTTCTTACTGTCGTTATTTCAATGATTGCCGATTTGTTTACGCAGATAAGACAGCTCTTCGATATATTCTGATGCTGATAGTACGTCTTTGCTGTATTGCCGTAATAACCGCAATCGGCGCTTTTATTCTTAAAAACAATAAATCGGAACTTGTTCCGCTGTGCGTTACTGCGGGCGGAATAATTATGTTTTTGTATGCTTTCGACTATCTTACGGAAAGCGTCGAATTTATAAAATCTTTTACGCAGGGGACGGGAATAGATAACGAGATCGTTAAGATTATTTTTAAAATAATAGGCATTGGATTTCTTATCGAGTTGACCGCAGGTTCCGTCAAAGAGCTGGGGTTCGATGGCGTGGCGGACAAGCTTATTCTTTGCGGCAAGATAATAATATTTGTCGTATCTGTACCCATTCTTAACGGCACGTATAAAATAATAGTTTCACTGATAAATCTTGTATGAAAAAAAAACTGAAAATAATTTTTATCCTTCTCATTGCCGTATTTGCGGTTTTCGGCGCTTTCAAAATTATAAGTTATGCCGAAGAAAACGGAAAGGAAGAACTTGAAGGGAATATATCCGAACTGCTTGAAGATTTAGATTTATCGGAACTGCAAAAGTATCTTGACGAGAATTCGGACAGCTATCTAAACAAATTCGGTAAAACCGCCGACGAAATAATCAAATATCTGATAAACGGTAATCTGAACACAAATTACGGCAGTTACATAGGCGAACTGTTTTCGGTGGTATTCAAAAACGTTATTGCTTTAATTCCCGCATTTGCCGAAATAACGGCAGTTGCATTACTGTGTTCGGTTATAAGTTCTGCGGAAGGAAGTTTAATCGGCAAATCTACTTCAAAGATTATCCATCTTGCGTGTTATTCGCTTATAATCCTTATAATGGCTTCTATGTTGACGGGCATAGTGTCGGAATGTATTTCCTGCATAAACACGGTTAAAAAGCAGATAGAAATCATAACGCCGATACTTGCAACGTTAACGGTGCTTACGGGCGGGACAAGCACTGCGGCGATTTATCAGCCGTCCGCAATATTTCTGTCAAGCGGAGCAGTAGAGATAGTAAGCGCTTTCATTTTTCCCGCCGCGATTGCCGTAATCGTTTTAAACTTTATGTCAAAGCTTAATCCCCAAATGTCTTTTAACGGCGTTACGGCTTTTATTAAAAGCATTATGAAGTGGGTAATAGGCATTACGGTAACCGTGTTCAGTATCTTCATTACAATGCAGAGCTCGGCATCGTCGCTGTTTGACGGAATAATTTTTAAGGCGACAAAGTACGTGGTAAGTAATTCGGTGCCAATTGTAGGAAACTTTCTATCCAGCGGGTTCGATATGCTTACTTCGGCGGGACTGCTTATAAAAAGTTCCGTCGGCTTATGCGGAATAATTTTATTGCTTTTCGAGCTTATCCAGCCGATTATATCGCTTGCGGCCTTTTCGCTGATATTGAAGCTTGTCGGCGCAATCATCCAGCCGATAGGAGACAGCACTCTATTTTCACTAATATCAGATCTTTCGAAGGACGTTGAATATTTTATTGCCGGACTTTTGACCGTAGCTTTTATGTACGCGCTTGTAATAATGTTAATTATCAATTCGGCAAACAGCTTTATATGAAAGAATATTTACTCACAGCCGTAGGCGTTATATTTTTATCGGTAATAGTTTCGCTTATCGTTCCCGACGGCAAACTCAATAAAACCATAGTTTTTATAATGCGCATGGTATGCATTTTTGTTTTGATACAGCCTGTTTCCGGTATTTTCAAAATAACCGACGCGGACATAGAGGAGCCTATTTTCGACTATGTATATATAAGTAAAGTATACTCTGACAACCAAAGCGAACAGCTTGAAAAAATAATCAAAGCAAAGTTCGGAACGGACAGCGATTGCGAAGTGGTCATAGGTTACGATAACGGACAGTTCAAGGTTCAGGAAGTAAAAGTGGGATTGCTTGTACAAGATAAAGAAATTATTGATAAAATTTATGCATATTTAGAAGAATCCAAATATATAAATATAACAGTATATGCGAAAAGTACTTAAATTATACTATATATTGGCTGTTTTGGTACTTAAAACACTATATATTGTGTTTAGTTTAACAATGTGTCCACATTTTGTCCACAACTATTCAGACTGTGTATCAAACAATCATCTATTGTGCTGACGGCGATGTCCGTCATTTTTTGAGTGTTGTGAGCATAAGTCTTCATAGTTGTTTCAGGACTTTTATGTCCGAGCCTCTGCTGAATAGCTTTAACTGGAACGCCGTTCTCATACAAAGTAGTTGTGTTGGAGTGTCGTAAGCAGTGGAAGGTTATATTCTTTCCGAGTTGCTTGCTAATCTTTCTACAAACCTGTTCTATATAAGTCTTTTCCTTCATATTGTTCAAGGAAAGTGTAGAGGCTTTCAGCACGAACTTTATACTGCCCAATTTTAAGGAAGGGTAGTAAACCGCTTTTCCTTAATTTGTGAACATAATCTACATTCGTCTTTAAGAGCTCTGCAACTTCCTTAACAGTGTATAAAATGTTCTGCCCTTTCATTTATGTATCCTCCCAAAATAAGGGAGTGAGATAGGTAGTAGTAAATCAAAACAAATCCACATAGCTAATACCGTACACAAGTGGCTTGTCGATTTCAAAAAAATATAAAGTAGTTAGCTTTATATTTCTTTCACACTTTTTACCCAACTTGTGTATTCTTTTTTCAGATTAATTGTTAGGTTAGCATCTGAACCAAAATGCTTTGCAACTTTTTCAGTAAGACCTATATCCGACTTATCATTATAAATTTCAGTGAATACTCGGTTCTTCCTTAAAGATACAAAAGATATATTGATGTTTCTTGGATTGTTATTATTAAACTTTTTAATTAAGGTTTTAATACTGAGGACGGTGG
>CANOUP010000037.1 GCA_947570625.1 uncultured Clostridia bacterium
TTTTTGCCCTATTTTAGCCGTATTTAGGGTTAGACTTTTATGGCTCGTACAACCGGTTCGACCACGTGCACGCTCTCGTCGAACTCGGGATATACAAGCCCCGCGCCGTCCGAAAACTTTCCGTACTTCCTCGCGTCAAGGCTCCCCGAGCAAAGCGCACCCTCCAAAAGTTTTGCCTCCTTTTTCGGGAGATAGGGATTATCCTCCCACGTCATGCACTCGTGCCATATTTCGGGGTTGTTGCGCCTGTTCAGGTAAATTTCCGTATACACGAAGGTCTTGCCCTTTAACGGGGTCATCGTTCCGAAAATATCCCCCCGCCTGTCCATCACGCGCATAAGACATTCGTCGTATATGTCCTGCGGAGGCTCCTCGTCGAACCACACGAAATTAAGCGAAGAACCCTGAAATTTTTCCCGTCCCTGGTCGCAGCTTTTAAAGCCCAGCGTGGAAACCCCGCCGAACACGTTCTTTATCTTTATCTGGTCGATTACGCCCGAAGCGGGATTGTCCTTCCTGCCCGAAAGCATAGTTATATCCGCAATCCAGCTCTTCGGCAGATACTTCAATATCTTCGCCTGCGCTACGTCGCGCTGAACCTGCGCAGACAACGACACCGCCCACCCGAAAGCGTCCTTTATATTTTTGCGGTAAGGATGTATTCCCCTCAGTATCCATATGCACTCAACCGCACCGCACTCAGTTTTGCCCGAACGGTTTCCGCCGAATACCCAGCGGTTGCGTTTTTTGCATTTGTGAAAAGCAATCTGCTTTTTGTGCTTCTTTTTTCCGCTGTTGTAGGAGGCTAAGTTTTCGCCGTCCCTTCGCCTTTTTTTAAGCTCGTTTTCAACTTCGGCAAGGCGCTTTAAAATTTCTTCCTTCTTCATAAGACCTTTTATGACAAAATAACAATAATTTTTCAAGCACGAACGTTTTATAATGTACGGGTATGAAAGCCGTAAAATCCATAATATGCTGTCTTTCGGCATTGCTTATATTCTTCATACCTCTGCGGGCTCCCGTACACGCGCGGGCAGACTCCTCGTATGCGAGGGCGGACGCGCGCGACATATATTTCTGCAAGGACAAAAACTCGACCGCGCTGTTCGCGATACCGTATACATATTGCGTGGAAATCATTTCCGCGGACGGCGAATGGTATTACGTCAGGTACGGCGACGCCAACAACCTTTACGAACCTTTATACGGTTACTGCAAGTCGGAGAACCTTACGCCCGTCGACGAACCGCCCGAAAACAAATTCCTTTTCTATACGGTGCCTTTGACTTTCAGGACGGACAGTTACGGCAATTCTTTGCCCGCGGAAAACGAGCTGACCGTAAACTCCGCGTTTTACGGCACTTACTATTCGGGCGGATTTGCCTATTCGTACGTGCGCTACAACGGCAATTTTTACTACACGTCGGGCGCAAACGACGGCTATCCGTTAAACGAAATTCCCTCTCAGAACGTCGACGGCCCGCCCCCTTCCGCTCCCGACGGCTCTCCGTCAACCGAAAAGATAATTATAGCGGTCGTCATTGCCTGCGTCGCGGCAGGCGCTCTCGTCGGCGTGTATATTACAAGCCGGCGCGCCCGCTACTTCCGCCCCGACAAGTAAGACAGGCATAGGTTTTAAGCAGGCTTATCTCTCTTTTAAAGCAGTCCGTTCTCCGCGCATGCCTTATGAATTTCATAACAACGCGCCGCACGGCTTTAACTTCCTCCGCGCCCAACGCTTTGAGCCCCGAACGCAGAAATCCGTAATATTCCAGAATGTTGCGCTCCGTTACGGAAAGCCCCGTCATGATATTATCGAGGTATGCCCAAAGCCTCCCCAAAAGCTGTTTTTGCTCTATAAGTACGGCAATTTTCTCCGCCGTCGGCAAAGCTTCCGCCGACGGGTCGTACGCATATTTGATAACGAGCCTGTCTATGTGCTCTTCCACTTTATCAACGGCAAAATAAAACCGCAGTAAAAATTTAATCTTCATCGGGTTCCTGCATAAGTCTACGGATTAAAAACGTTTGTTTGTTTTACGTTTGTATTATAAACACGTTAATATGACAAATTCGGTACAAATTAAAAATAAAATAAAAATTTTTCCGGATAATTTTATGTGATTTCCGTCACAAACGAAAATATAAAAAAACAGTTTACAATAAAAACAAGGTGTGGTATAATTTTATCGTGAAACGTTTTCTTATTGCTCTTACATCGTTAATATGCGCCGTAACGGCATACGGCGGGGTGACCGCGCTTGCCGAAGAGAACGAAACTCTTTATCCCGAGGACGGCGACTTTATAAAGTATTTTACGTTCGACGCGCTTACCGATTACGCCGTCGGCGGAGAAGCTTACGCGTTTGCCGAAAAAAACAAGGTTTTTGTTTTCGATAACGGCGACCGTACCGAATACCTGTTCGAAAACGGCATAACCGCACTGGATTGCGCAGACGGCGTTTTTTACTGCGCGGACGGCGAAAAAGTTTACTCCCTTCCCGACAAAGCGCAGTCCGAACACGTTATGGCGGAGTCCTCCGACTTTGCCGACGCGGGCAAATACAACTATAAGCTTATAGACAAGACGCTGAAAGTGGCCGACTGGTCGGGCGACGAAGTATTCACCGTCGAAGGCGAATACTCCAACCTTAAAAAGTTCGACGGCAAAGTTTACGTCCAGAGCGAAAATTTCGTTTACGCGCTTGACGGCAGTACGGCGAAAAAACTCGATTTGTACTATGCCGATTATTCGGCGACGTCGGAAATATACGTGGGCGGTTCCGCGGACAGGCTTAAAAATTACTCGGCAGTCACTTTCGTAAATATAAAGAAAGACGCCTTTATGACGTCCGTAGATTTGACTTCTCTCGATGAAGAATATTTTGACGCGGACAAGACGGTCAAGGTCAAGGAAGAAACCTGCGCGCTTTTGCTTGCATACTCGGGCAACTCGGCAATCGTTGCGATAGGCGACGAAAGTTATATTTTGTTGAAATCCGCAACCGCCGAAACTTCGGTCAACTGCTTTACAGAGGCGGAATTCGACACCGCGACAGTGACCGGCAACAGGATATACGCCTCCCCTTACGTAATAATAGGAACATCCGCCGTTTCCAACGCGTCGGGAACGATAGTTACGATAACGCGCAAACTTTCCGCCGAAGGAGTGCTCGGCTCTGCGTTTTACGAAGTGCAGTACCGTTCGGCAGACGGAAGCATAAGGACGGGATTTGTCGCAGACGGCTTTTTGACGGAGTATATAATCGAGGACAACAAACCGCCCGAAGAAGTCGAAGACCCCGATTACAGCGAAGCCGGCAACACCAAGACGGTACTTATTGTGCTTGCGGTAGTAATACTGGTGCTTGCGGCAGTGGGATATCTTGCCTATCTCGGCACCGCCGACAAAAACAAAAAGTCAAAAGAAAAGAAAGAAGAAAAAGCCGAACAAAAAGAGTAAAAATTAAAAGCCCCGCGCACAGATGTGCGCGGGGCTTTATTTTACCTGTACCCCCCTACGATTATAAAAATCTGTATTTGTCTATTGTCATAAAGACGGCGTTCGCGCAAAACATTAAAACTGCATAAAAACATACCCCATAAAGCATAAGCGTTGTTAGGTTCTTTATCCAATACAGTTTTATATAATTCTCGCACATTATCAAAAAAAATAATTCAACATTTTTTATTTGAAAATTATGCCGAATAGAATAAAAAATAAGTTGACAGCAAAATTTGTATTTGATATAATCTTTTAGCATTGAGTTGTGCGGAAAGCTCGTAAACAATGCGGGTGTAGTTCAATGGTAGAACACTAGCCTTCCAAGCTGGTTGCGTGGGTCCGATTCCCATCACCCGCTCCAACGCTTTTTAAGGTTTAAGCGCGCAACAAAAAAAATGCTTACGCGCCCGTAGCTCAGCAGGATAGAGCAACGGCCTTCTAAGCCGTGTGTCGGGGGTTCGAGTCTCTCCGGGCGCACCAAGAATATGGCGGGCGTAGCTCAATCGGTAGAGCGCCAGATTGTGGCTCTGGAGGTAGCAAGTTCGAAACTTGTCGCCCGCCCCATATTTCTGTTTATATTGGGGTGTCGCCAAGCGGTAAGGCACGGGATTTTGATTCCCGCATTCGTAGGTTCAAATCCTGCCACCCCAGCCATACGGTCCATTAGCTCAGTTGGCAGAGCACGTGACTTTTAATCACGGTGTCCCGGGTTCGAATCTCGGATGGATCACCACGTCGCCCGTCGGGCGGCGTACTTAATAAAAAAAGCGGGCAACCGCTATAATATAAGCACCTTTAGCTCAGTTGGTAGAGCAACTGACTCTTAATCAGTGGGCCCAGGGTTCGAGTCCCTGAAGGTGCACCAAAGACGATAAAGGTTGAACCTTTAATTCGTCAATAGCCTTGTCGTTATCGGCAAGGCTTATTTCTTTAATGTCCTTTTCGTTGCCGAAAGTCAGGTATGTTATAATGTGGTCGTCGTAAACAAACACTTTGTAAACAAGATTGTCAATGAGTGTCTTTTGGTATTCTTTGTCTGCGGGGTCGCCTTTCAGCATTTCGGCGATAAAGTCAATGATTTTCTCTTTCGTGATTTTCTTGCCCCGTTCAAGCTCGATTTGCGCCTTGCTTGCCGACAAGTCTTTTATAAGTATTTCAATCTCTTGCATTTTCTTTTCTATGTTCGCCCGTAGCATATCGTTCCGCGCCAAAATAAAAGCGTTTGTAAGCTGTTCCGCCTCGTCTTGTGCGTGGCGTATTCGCGCCTCTATGCTCCGCAAACTGTCCTCGCCCGTGCGCTTTTCGTAATAGTTTATCGTGTCTTGCGCGACAAGTTCGGCGTTTTCCCGTCTGCTCAAAAAGTCGTAAACGGCGTTCGCAACCGTAAATTCAAGGTTGTTTTTGTTCTCGCTCGATTTACGGCAACCGCCTTTCCGCTTGCTGTGGCAAACGTAATAATAGTGCTTTGCTCCCGTGTGGCTCGTACCGCCGCCCGCCGTCATACTGTCGCCGCAGTAGCCGCAAAAGGCTTTCCCCGTGAGTATATACGGCTCAACCGCCGAATTTGCACCCGCTAAAATCTTGTTCTTTTCAAGCCGCTTTTGCACCGCCGCAAAGGTGGCTTTATCTATGATGGCGGGGTATGTATTAGTGCAAACTCTCTTTCCGTGCATACAGTCGCCCGTATATTTGCGGTTTCGTAACCAGTTTTCAAACGTGCGGTATGTAAAGGGCTTGCCCTTGTAAAGTATATGCCGCTTGTTCAACTCGTCCGCGATTTCCTTTTTCGGCGTTCCGTGCGCGTATTCCGTGAAAATGAAACGGACGATTTCGGCTTTTTCTTCGTCTATGGCTACGCGGTGTATAATGCCCTTGTTGCCGCGCTTGTCGGTGTCAATAAGTTTGTACCCGTAAATGAGAGTGCCGCCGCAATAAGTGCCGTTCTTAACGCTTGTGTCAAGTCCGTCGTGTACGCGCTTGGAAAGGCGTTGCGAATACTTTTCGTCGTTCCACTCCAAAAACATTTCGTAGAACTCGCCGCCCTCGTCGTCGCTCACGGGTTCGGTTGCCGAAACAACTCTTATTCCGTACCGCTTCTTCAACTGCGCTTTATACATAATGCTGTCAACGCGGTTGCGGGCGAAACGGTCAAACTTATAAACAATGATTTGCTCGAACGCACCGCTTTCGG
>CANOUP010000038.1 GCA_947570625.1 uncultured Clostridia bacterium
CTCTATGTTTAAACAGCCTTCCCGCTTTCGCGGAAAGGCTGTTTTTAAGGTTATTAAGTTTATAAATCGTCGTCGTAATATGCGTAATCGTAATCCGAACCGCCGTCGTCAAACCCGTCGTCCGAGTAATCGTCGTAATCCGTATCGGCATAACCGTCCGAATAACCGTCTGTGTAATCGTCCGCGCCGTAATCGTAGTTTTCCTCGTCGGTTACGCCGTAGCCCATTTCTTCTTTGTAACCGTTGAAATCGTACGTTCCGTTCTTTTTCGCCAGTTTGCAGGCTTTGCGCTCTTTCCTTATCTTATGCTTGATAGGGAACGCCCAGCATATCGACACAAGCCACAGCACGATATAGCAGGCCCCGCTTATCCAGGTAAACGAAGAAACACCGTTTACCAACGCTTCCGCTATGGGGCGCGTTTCCTCGTCAATCAAGGCTTTAAGGGCGGGTATGAAATTCTTGCTTAGCACCAGCCTTCCCGCAAACAGCGCAAGCGAAATCAGACCGGGGATAAAGCTGTAAAGCTTGACGTACCACATAGTGAACCGCTTGTTCTTTGTAAATATATGTATGAACGAGAAAAGCGCAAGCAGAAGCCAGGGCACGATAAACGCAAGCATGCCGTAGAACATATAACCGTAATACGAGAAATACTGCGCAGAATCGCCAAGCATGGTTTTGACTTTATCTTCCACGGCTGTCTGTATGTCTTTGGAAAGCGTGTCAGCCTCTTCCTTATTGAAGCCCATTTCCGCCAGCAATTCGGTATAGTTGGTGCAGATAATTTTTTCCTCTTCGGGCGGGACTTCGCCTTCGCCGTTTCCCGAACCGTCGTTTTCGGGCGGAACTTCGCCCTCCGCCAAAGCCTTAACCGTACTTGCGTCCTCAAAGCTTTCACCGTCGGAACCGCCGTTTTCTTCCCCGTTTTCTTCCCCGTTGCCGCCGAGCAACCCGCTCAGCACGTCGTTGATATTGAAACCGCCGAGGTTGACGTTATTCGATACGGCGACGCAAATCATGGCTTCCAGCGAAAATTCTTCGCCTTCCTTGCCGTCGACCGCGTTTACCGTGTCGCTGTACATATCCATTATGTAATCTTTTATTTCTTCTTTTCCGCTTTCGTCTATTTCGTCGGGAAGCGCGTCGCCGAGGGTGTTTACGAATTCGTTTACTACCTCTTCCGCCTCGGCCTCGTTTTTAACGTCGTCGAGTTTGCGGAAGGTCTGCGTAAGCTCGTTTACCTTTTCTTCGGTAAGCTTATCCGCCGCCTCCGCGGGAAGATTGCTTACAACGGAAGACGTGATTGCCGAAACGACAGTTTCTTCCACAAGCGTCTTGCCTTCGGGCGTTTCGAATATGTCGAAAAGCCCCCTGATAAGGCTGTCTACGAGTTCGGTAACTATTCCTTTCTCGCCGAAGAAAATTTTATTCATTACGGCTTCGGCTTTGTTGTCTTCTTTGGAAACGGCAATCCTGCTCGCTTCGTACGCAGTAATATTTAAAGTGCCGTTTACGTTGCCGAGAACGTTGCCCACTACCGAAGTTATAACGGGCGCGTAGTTTATTCCTTCCTGGGAAGAACCCTGAATACTGTTGCCGATTGTTTCGTCAAGCGCCTTTTCAACGGTCTGTTCAAGCCCCGGGCTCGAAAGTATTTTACCGATATCGACTTTTACCAGAGGGGCAAAAAATAGCGAAAACGCAGAAACGAGCGACAGTATGAATACGAAAATATTCAGCGGAATAAGCTTTTTTTGAAGCTTGGCTTCCTTTGCCGACAGTAATTTTGCCATAGTAATCTCCTGAAATTATAATATTACACATTTTAGTATACTATTTATAGCTTATGTTGTCAACAATGTTAAGCAATTTTGGCAATATATTTCACTCCGCCCTTATTGACTATCACCTTCGGTTATTGTATAATATTTGTGTAAGTACTCAATCGATAAAAATATATCGATTATATGTTTACTGTGAGCGTATAATGTTTATATATTAATCGTAAGGCTTTACAAGGAGGAATAAAATGAAAGAATGGTTTTTAGGACTGTCGGTCATGGAACAGATATATTTCTGGCTGGGAATAATTTCAACCGTATTTCTGATTGTGCAGATAGTTTTAATGTGCTTTTCGTCGTTTGGCGGCGACATCGACATTGACGGCGACGGAGATATCGACGTCGACAGCGATTCGGGCGTTTCCATATTCACGGTAAAAAGCATTACTGCGTTTTTCGCCGTGGGAAGCTGGGCGGGACTTTTAACCTGCGCGCTTGCGGGCGATAACCTGCAATGGCTTTCGGTTATAATCGCCGTTATATCTGGCGCCTGCGCTATGGCGGTCGTCGTTTTAACAATACGCGCCATGCTCAAATTACAGTGCAACGGCGCGGTCGAAACAGAAAAACTCGTTGGCAAACGCGCCACCGTTTACGTATCCGTACCGCCCGAAAGAAGCGGGCGCGGTAAAATTACTTTGAACGCACAGGGCAAATTTATGGAGCTTGACGCCATCACCGATTGCAGTGAAAAACTCGCCGTCGACGAAACAGTCGAAATCGTCGATACCGAAAACGAATGCACGGTCGTCAGACGGATTGACAAACAGGCAGAATAATCCGCATATAATAACTAATGATAAAATAAGGAGATAATATGAAAAATTTACTTACAGGCAATGCGGGAACTATTGCTGTAATTCTCGTCGTTGTGGTTGTTTTGGTACTGGCTATGTTACTGCTGGTAACGCTTGTCAGATACAAGAAATGTCCGTCGGACAAAATTATGGTCATCTACGGTAAAATTTCGCCCAACAAGGACGGAACGTACCGCAGCGCGAAATGTATCCACGGCGGCGCGGCATTTATTTGGCCCTTTATACAGTCGTATACATTTCTCGATTTAACGCCCCTCTCCATTTCGGTCGACTTGAAGAGCGCGCTGTCAAAGCAGAACATACGTATCGACGTTCCCTCAATCTTCACTGTCGGCATTTCCACCGACCCCGCCATTATGCAGAACGCGGCGGAAAGACTTTTGGGCTTACAGCTTAAAGACATTTCCGATTTGGCAAAAGACATTATTTTCGGTCAGCTCCGTCTTGTCATTGCGACAATGGACATAGAAGAAATCAACACCGACCGCGATAAATTCCTCGAAGCTATTTCGAGAAACGTCGAAGGCGAACTCAAAAAGCTGGGTTTAAGGCTTATCAACGTTAACGTAACCGACATTTCGGACGAAAGCGGATACATAATCGCGCTCGGTAAAGAAGCCGCGGCAAAGGCGATTAACGACGCTAAAATTTCCGTCGCGGAAGAAAACAGAAAGGGCGCAATCGGCGAAGCCAACGCGCAGATGCAACAGCGTATAAACGTTGCGGACGCGGAAAGCAAGGCAATCGAGGGCGAAAACAAGGCGAAAGCCGACATCGCCCAGTCCAAAGCTCTGCTCCGCCAGAGAGAAGCCGAGGCTATGAAACTTGCCGTCGCCGCGGAAAACGTTCAGGCGGCGAAAGCAAAGGAAGAAAGTTACGCCGCCGAAAAGGAAGCCGAAATTGCGCGTGCTTCGCGTGAAAAGGCGACCAAGGAAGCCGACGTTATCGTATCTTCCGAAATCGAAAAGAGAAAAATCGAAATCGAAGCGGACGCAGAAGCCGAAAATATCAGGCGCAGGGCGCGCGGCGAAGCGGACGCGATATTCGCAAAAATGGAAGCCGAAGCGCGCGGCGTGTTCGAAACGCTCTCCAAGCAGGCGGAAGGTATGGAAAAGCTTGTCAATGCCGCAGGTACCGCCGACGAGGCCGTACGCCTTATGATAGCCGACAAGCTGGAAGAACTTGTTGCGACGCAGGTAGAAGCCGTCAAGAATCTGAAAATCGACAAAGTCACCGTCTGGGACAACGGACAGGGCGCGGACGGCAAAACTGCAACCGCAAACTTCCTGTCGGGTATGATGAAATCGCTTCCCCCTCTCGACGACTTGTATTCTATGGCGGGGCTTAAAATGCCCAAGCTCGTTTCCCCCGAAACGCGCGAAGAAAAAACCGAAGAATAAAACAAATTAAAAAGCCCCTGCGGAGCGTACGCTCCGCAGGGGTGTTTTTTATTTCAATAATTTATTAAGCTCCCCGAAAAATATTCCGTATCCCTTTTCGTTAGGGTGCACTCCGTCGGGGTGGAAGTATTCGTACGTCGGTTCAATCAGCCCGTTCCAGTCGAATACAGTCACCTGCAATTTGCGCGCGTTATCCTTTATCAGCGCGTTGTATTCGTTTTCCCTGTCCGCGCTTTCACCGAATAAGGGGGAACGGACGACGGCGGAGAGATAAATTTCCGCTTCGGGATAGTACCCGCGCAGCACTTTGATAAACTTACGGAAATTCGAATATACGGTTTTTACGGAATAACCGCTGTGCAAGTCGTTAAAGCCGAGGTTTACGAATATTTTTTCGGGCGCGGGAATATGGCCGAAAATATCCGTCCAGCCCAGCCAGTCCGAAAACCGCGAACCGCCCACGCCCGCGTTTATACAGCCTTCGCCGAACAGCCGTCCGAACAGGTTTTTGCCCGCGAACTCGGGGCTGTCGAATAGTTCGAAATAGGAATCGCCGACAAACAGAGCTTTAACGCCCTGCCCCTCCGCGCTTGTTCTCACGCTCATAAAACGCCGCTTAATCCTCTCCGCGTCTTCGTCGTAATCGAATTCCATATCGGGTGTATAGCCGTCGATTAACGCGCCGTAATCGAACTCCCCCTCGTAGTCTTTGATTTTTATAAGCCCGCTGAAAAAGCCCTTTTTGAAATGCGAAGGCTTACCTTCCGCATCGGTATAATACAGCACGCCGTTGCCGTAAATCCAGTCCGTTTTACGGTAATCGTACCTGCCCTCGAACAAATACTTTCTTTCGTTTATCCCCTCTATAAGACAGCCTATTTCCGAACGCGAAAAGTCCTGCCTGCCGAAGCCAAGCTTGTTGAAATTTTTGCCGTCGTAATACAAATCGCCCGTATACACGGAACCTTCGCGGTACTTGACCGCGCCGAACCCTTTGCAGGGCTTGCCCTCTTTGAATACGCCCGTCTGCGGAGCGAAATACCACACGCCCGCGGAATTTGTCCTGAACGCGCCGAATACTTTATAATTCTTCATAACAACCCGATATATATTATTTTTGCTTTAACGGTAAAAGCTTTCCGCTATCGCCGACCCCGATAACGCACTCATCGAAATTTTTGGTTCGGATATATTTTAACAAATCGAAAAACACTATTCTTATTTCAATATTCTTCTCTTTGACGAAATAACCCAAATTTTCAATCCCCTGTAACTTTTCATAAAAGGGGTACAACAGCACGACTCTTTTAACATTGTCCAAGCGCGTATGATATGCATACATCTGACGGCCGCCTTTCCTTGAATTTTATCACAATTACCCGCATTAGTCAATAGCTGTATTTCCGCTGTATCAGAAAAGCGCGTTTTCATTATGAAAACGCGCTTTTTAACTTAAAATCGGCAACGACCTTCTCGGCGGCGGTAAGGAATGCCCGCCGCCTCGGGCACCGCAAACGCGGGACGTATGCGTTTGCTCATCTCGCACGGCAAAACAGCACAC